>CADAYP010000023.1:0-24454 GCA_902792235.1 Ruminococcus flavefaciens | reverse complement strand
CGATGAAGTCAAGTCTGTCATTCGATGTGATTTTAAGCTCTGTAGCACCGTTTGTCTTAACAGACTCCTTATCATTATCATTAGTGAATGAGAGTTTATCATCTACAGACTTGATTTCCTTAGTCTGATCGCCGTAAGTACCATTCTGCTTGTAAGTTACAGTGAACTCAGCAACCTTACTATCGACTCTGTTGTCGCGTTCAAACGAACCCTCGAATATCTCAGGCTTCTCAGTTACAACGTAAAGATCGTTTGTAATGCAGCTGATATCGCCTTCCTTTGTAGGCTTAAGAGTGTAATAGTTACCGTTAGCTCTTGTTTCTCCACCCTGATTGCCAACAATTACTAATTCATACCTGTCTTCTGTTGCGTTAAAGCTATAAGATTCAACTAAATATTTATCTCGAACATTTGCGTAATCTCGTGATGCCGTAAAAAGAGCATTAAAACTATTGCTTCCACTAAATTTAAAATATACGTCTTTAGTAGCCTTCTGGATTTTGTCTCCGTTAAAAAGATATTGACCTCCTTTTAACGTATCCGCGCTGTCAGCAATATAAGTTTTACCGATATTATCCTCGATAA
The DNA here is from genome assembly GCA_902792235.1 of Ruminococcus flavefaciens. Taxonomy (GTDB): domain Bacteria; phylum Bacillota; class Clostridia; order Oscillospirales; family Ruminococcaceae; genus Ruminococcus; species Ruminococcus flavefaciens_AE. The sequence continues at coordinate 23,869 of CADAYP010000023.1, read as the reverse complement.
ACTTATCGTTTGTTATATTCTTGTATTCGTATTCGTCAGCATCAGCCTGCTGGGAGTTACCATTTTGACCGTCACTATTTACTTTGCTCTTCTCATAGATATAGAGCTTGTCTTTAGCAGAATAGATAACATAATTCTGGTCTTCTCCTACTGTTGTATTAACAGTTCCTTCTCCACTCAAACCTTCTTTCAGAACAGGCTTAAGCTCATCAGCATCGTAAGTTTCGCCGTTAGGAATAACCTCGTGCCAAACCTTAGAACTTGGGTTGCCATTATATGTCTTTTCTTCCTGATATACGTTAGCTTTCAGTGCAGAAACATTCTCTGCCTTGCTAACTGTAACTGTTCCGCTATAAGGCTTGATAACACCAGTTGCAGGATCGCGCTGAGGAATAAGTACATACTTATAGCCTGTTACCTTGTCCGTATCATCCGGGTCATCATGGAGAGCTTCCATCTTGAAAACAGAGTCAATAATGCTCTTATCATCGAGAGCAATGGACTCATCTTCAAGTTTAAGCTGAACATTTGAAAGGATATAAGGTAACGGCTTCTCATTTGAACCAGCCACTACTTCGATATCAGTCTTTTCCTCACTATCTTTGATGTCTACTTTTTGTGCTTCAACATCAGTAGCATTCTCCTTGTAGTTGAATGAGATAGTTTCACCGTCAAGATCAAGTTCAGTCTTTGAATCATTCTTTATCTTTGCTTCCTTAGCCCATAAATCAGTATCGTCCTTCACAACGGTGATACCCTTTATCTCAAGAGCTTCCATATTCTTAGATTCATCTTTCAGAACATACGAATAAGGGAAATTCTTTGAAAGGCCGTTCTTTGCTGTAGCATTATTTGAATTAAATTTAAGAACTGGCGCAAAGTAACTTGTGATATCATTATTATTTTCATCATAAATCTTAACCGGCCAAGCTGCTGCAATAGCAAAATCGCTCTTATGACTAACTACGATATCATCAGAAACATTTTTGTTTTTCTGTGCGCTGACAGGAACTACTACGTTGTCAACAACATAACGTACACCAGCATCACCTGTGTTATTTGTAAGTTTACCGTTTACGATAGGTGTAGCTGCTCTTCTCAGGTACAGATACTCATTAACGTCTGAACCTATCTTAGATTTCAGTGTATATGTATATGTAGCGTTGTCACCTTCGCCTGAAACAGTCTTTACAAATCTGTTAGTCTCAGCGTCAGGTTTCTCGCTGTCATACAGAATTACATCGGGGTTTAATGTACCGTCACCTGTATCTGCAAAGATATCAAGCGGATACTCAGATTCGATAACAAGCTGTTTCTTTTCAGTATCCCTTACTATTATATTACCATTTACAAGACTGGAAGCTTCAGGAGCATAAACATCATAATACTGTGCTGGAGCAAGAAAACTTTTTGTACCAAGTTCAGTACCATTAATTTTCACGCTTGTAACCGATGAATCGTTAAATATCTTTCCGTCATACACAAGCTCAGGCTGCTTCTGAATATCAAGTTCAGTCAGCGCAGTATTGCTAACTATTTGATAAACAAACTTATACTAGCTCTCAGAATCAAGCTGCTTGATGAATTTACCAGCTTCTTCGTCAAGGAAAAGCTTCTTTCTTGTATCTTGATCATTTACTTTGCTAACACTATAAAAATCAAGCGGAACTTTTGAATAGATCTTAACATCCTTAACGTCAGATGCGTCTATATCAGCAGTATTAACGAGAGCCTCTTTGGTTCCGTTAACGGAAACTACAACTTCGTTATCACCAAGATTTTCATTTTTAATAAAAGTACCCTTGAAATATGACTCTACTTTGTGACCCTTAAGAGTAATAGTTTTGCTCTCAGTATCAACACTTTCTACTTCCCAGTAAATAGTTGAAGGATCTTCGATATGATAAGGTGCGAAAATTACATCTTCCTCTGCACCAGCGGGATCAATCTTAGCCTTAAGAGCGATTGTGCCACTCTCAGTTATCTTGAGATCACCATTAACGTCAGCTGTTGTATCACTTAATTCTATGCGCTCATTTGCATAGTAGCCTACATTCTCGAAAGTAACTTTATCTACGCCAGTAATAGTTGTACCGGGATAAATAACACTTTCACTTACAAGGTCTTCAATAGACATAGAAGCTGCTTCTTCTGCTGCTGCAGAAAGCATTGCATCCTTAATTACCGGAGCAATAGGCTCAAACGGCACTGTAGCAGTTAAGCTTACAAGAGAAACAGCCGCTGCCACCGCTTTTTTGACTTTTCTTTTTGTTTCATCCATATAAATTTCCTCCTTAGTTAAGCTACTAAATAGCCTACTCGTAATACTTTCGACGAAATATACAATCAGTATGATTGGTATTAATTCGTCTTAAGCCTGTAAAATCTCCGAAATCATAACAAAACAACCATATTTTCGTCACGGCTCCGTCAATTTATGTGTATTGTATCATCTTTATAACAATTTGTCAAGAAATCGCATCACATCATTTTAGTTCTCCATTACATTATATTACTTTCGCAAATTACAAATGGTATATTTCTTATATGGGTAAAGCGATTTTTATATGGATATTTTCAACAATTTGTTTCAACATTTTTGTCACTTTAGATGTGCACTCACATTTCTCACAAAATTACATTCTTCATTTAGGTCGTTTTTCACAAAGTTTTACATTACTCACACGAAATATTTGATAATTTAACTCGTAAAACACCTATTTTTCGGCATATATCCAAATTATATCTCGCAATAAAAAGTCGATATATTCTTTTCTTTTAACTAATTGTGTGCTGACATTTCACAATATTTTTTATATTAAATAAAAAATGTAGCAAACAACCTGTCACACAGATGTTTGCTACACGTTATTGATATTATATTTAAACGTCTAAGTCAATTCAAAATATTTTCACTTTTTATTATCGGGTCTTTTCTTTTTCTTTGGCTTGTCGAGCTTCGGAACAGCGTAAATCGGCTTGACTGGCTTCTGGTCGTTCTTGAACAGAACATAAGAATAAATGCAGATGAGGATATAGATCGAGCATAGAACGATTGCCACGACGAGTGATTTTGCAAACCAGTCGGTCTTCGGGAACTGCTTTATCGCATAGAGATTATACTTTGAAGCAGAACGCTTAACGTCTGAGACTGCAACAAGCTCAACAGTTGCGAGCTGTTCGCCTGAATACTCAAGTGTAACCGTTCCGAGCGACTCACCTTTTCTTACAGGAGCTTTCAGCGAATCAGTCTTCCATGTGATATTATCGCGGCTGATAAGCGAAATGTCAACATCGTCGTACCAAAGAAGGGTCACTTCCTCCTTAGGTCTTGCGAGGACGTAATTATTGCCGTCAGCGAGCGAGACCGGTATTTCTCCAAGCTCAGTAGACTCCGGCAGAACGGTCTGATAGGAGAAGTTTTTGAACGCCCAGTTAAAGAGCGTAGTCGCGTCGTTGATATGGGAAAAAGTGGGGTCACCCTCACCGTTGCTGAGCGGAGCTTTCAGACATACAGCGAGGTAGTTATTGCCGTCCTTGCTTGCAGTAGCGACGATATTTCTGCCGCCGAGTTCGAGGTTAGCAGTCTTGACACCGCGGCACCCCGGGTAACTGTTTTCGTTTTCGGCGTCCATCATGATGTTTGAATGGAACCACACCCACGATTCACGGTCTTTATGTCTTTCGAGGTTGGGTACTACCGGAGTATACGAATAGGTAGAAGCGATTTCCTCGAAATGAGGAACTTTGAGCGCATACTGCGTAAGCACAGCCATATCACGTGCAGTAGTATACTGCTCGGGGTCGTACATACCTGTGGGGTTGGTGAAATTAGTATCTTTCAGACCAATCTCTGCCGCTTTTGAATTCATCTTCTCAACGAACTTCTGAATACTTTCGCCGCCGATATTGTATGCTATAGTTGACGAAGCCTCAACCGATGACGTAAGCATCATTGCGTAAAGCAGGTCGGTATAGGTCAGCACATCTTCGTCAAGGATTTCAGCAAAACGTAGGTCATCAGGGTAATCGGTAACATAGAGGTCGGAGAAGACGTCCTCATCGACTGTTACCTCAGCATTGAGGTCCTGACACTCCTCAAGACAGACAACAGCGGTCATGATATTAACGAGAGGACCGGGCATTTGTTTAGCGTCGGCATTTTTCTCATGTATCACGGTATCGCAGTCGAGATTGACGAGTATCGCAGACTCGCTCTGAAGCGGAGTTTTCAGCGTAAAATTGATAGCTCCTGCACTCGGTATCTGTATAAATGGAATCAGCATCAGCGAAGCCGTAAGTACGGCTATGAGCTTATTTTTCATTACTGCACCTTTCTTTCATTTTAAAAATCACACTATTGAATTTATTATAACACATTCGCTCACCGATGTCAAACAGACCGGAGCATTTTCCCGACCAAATAAGAAATCGCCAAAATAAAGCAATATTTGCCTTGTAATTTTATACTTAATGTGCTATAATATGATATATCGCAACAGATTATATTATATACAAAAAGCATTATTTTACACTCAAAGGAGACATTTATGAAAATCAACGACGGCTTCTGGATGACCGAATCAGGCTATAATATCACCTATGCTACGCAGATATGCTCCGCATCCGATACCGGTGACAGCTTCACGCTCATCGCTTCCGGACGCTGGATACATAACCGCGGCATGACACTTGAAGGTCCGCTCATCGCTGTGACATACAGCTCGCCGCGTGAAAACTGCATAAAGGTCAGTATCGAACACTTTCGCGGTGTGCCCGAAACGCTCCCTCGCTTTGAGATAAAGTCCGACAGTTCATTCACTCCGACTCTTCGCAGAACCGAAAACGGCGGATATGAGCTGATTTCAGGCAGAACAAAAGTTACCTCCGGCGCAGTTGGTGCGGAGTGGAACGTGGTGTTCACTTACGGAGAAAAACTGCTGACAAAGTGTGGCTGGCGCTCGACCTCAATGATAACCGAGAACTCCTGCCATGCGGCTGTCAGGCGAAATTTTGAGCAGAACAGGCAGTTCTTTGCTAAAGCTGACAACGGCACCGACACATATATGCGCGAAATGCTCGGACTCAGTACCGGCGAGTACATCTACGGCTTCGGCGAAAAATTCACTCCTTTTGTCAAGAACGGTCAGACCGTTAAAATATGGAACAACGACGGCGGTACGTGCACTGAACAGAGCTATAAATCTGTACCTTTCTGCGTATCCTCAAGGGGTTACGGAGTATTTGCGGCTCACCCCGAACTTACCGAATTTGAAGTTGCTACCGAAAATGTCTCAAAGCTTGCGTTCAGCGTTCAGGGTGAAAAGCTCGAATACTACATTTTCGGCGGTGAAACTGTTGCCGACGTTATCTCAGGCTATACTGCCCTCACCGGCAGACCTGCCCTCCCACCTGCCTACACCTTCGGACTTTGGCTCTCCACCTCGTTTACCACCAACTACGACGAGGCTACAGTAACAAGCTTTATCGACGAAATGGAAAAACGCGAACTGCCGCTTGACGTGTTCCACTTCGACTGCTTCTGGATGAAGGAATTTCAATGGTGCGGATTTGAGTGGGACAGGGATATGTTCCCCGACCCGAAAGCGATGATTCAGCGTCTCAAAGCCCGCGGACTGAAAATATGCCTGTGGATAAACCCGTATATCAGTCAGCAGGCATCATGCTTTGAGGAGTGCCGTAATAATGGTTACTTTATCCGCAAAAAAGACGGAAGCATTTTCCAGTGTGATATGTGGCAGCCCGGACTTGCTATCATCGACTTTACCAATCCGTCCGCACGTGAGTGGTACGCTTCAAAAATCAAACAGCTCGCCGCAGACGGTATCGACACCTTCAAAACAGACTTTGGTGAGCGTATCCCCACCGATGTCGTGTATTCCGACGGCTCTGACCCCTTCAAAATGCACAACTACTACTCATACCTCTACAACAAGACCGTTTTCGACGCTGTAAAAGAGGCAAATGGTGACGGAAACGCCTGCGTATTTGCGCGTTCAGCGACGGCAGGCTGTCAGCAGTTTCCGGTACACTGGGGCGGCGACTGCTTCTCAAACTATGAGTCAATGTACGAGACTCTCCGCGGCGGACTGTCACTGTGCCTGTCGGGATTCGGCTTCTTCTCCCATGATATTTCCGGCTTCGAGGCTACCGGTTCACCCGACCTGTACAAGCGTTGGACTGCTTTTGGTCTCATGTCCACCCACTCACGCTACCACGGAAGCAGTTCATACCGTGTACCGTGGAATTTTGACGAGGAAAGCTGTGATGTCGCACGTCACTTCATAAACCTCAAAGGCAGACTTATGCCCTATCTCTGGCGAAATGCGATACTCACTCATGAGACCGGTGTTCCCATGATGAGGGCAATGGTAGTCGATTACGGCTTCGACCGCTCTGCTCTCACTGTTGATACTCAGTATATGCTTGGCGACAGTTTACTTGTCGCTCCGGTGTTCAGTCCCGACGGCGACTGCGGATTCTATCTCCCCGACTGCGGCACATGGACCGATATTCAGTCCGGTGAGGAGCTTGAAGGCGGTAAATGGTACTCAAAAACCTACGACTATTTCGGTATGCCGCTCTACGCAAAGCCGGACTCCGTTATCGTCTACGGAAATTTCAAAAACTCCGCTGACTACGACTACACTGACAATATGCACATTGTTATATACGGTCTGCGCGACGGTGCAGCCGCCGAAACGACGGTCTACTCTCCTGACTGCAAGCTTGCCGCTCAGATCAAAGCTGTACGCTCCGGCGGCACCGTAAATGTATCCGTCTGCGGAACAGATAAACCGTTTACAGTCGAGTCCGCTCAGGGACTTGATATCGTAATCGCATGACCTGAAATTTGCCTGCTGATTCTTCAGCAGGCAATTTCCTTATACTATTATAATAGTATAGGAGATGCGCATAATCCCACAGAATAAAAATTCATAGTTTTTTCGGCTCTATATCGTGAAAAATGCCATAGTGACAAAGTGAAACTTTTATGCTATAATATTAAAGCATCATTCAGACATTATTTCCCGAGGAGGAATTTATTTGGAACTAAAGGCTAACTGCGGCGTATGGGGCAGTATGTTCGGCGTGCCCTGCATCGTTGCCGATAATTTCCTGAAACTCGCTACCGGCGAGCAGATAAAGGTGCTCATGTACATTCTCAGAAATTCCGGCAGAGAACTTACTACCGACGAAATCGCCCTGAATACCGGCGTTACACCTCAACAGGCTGAGGACGCTGTTATGTTCTGGCAGCAGGTAAACGTTCTTACTCCCGAACAAAGCGCCGCTGTTCCGCGCAGTATCATGACTCCGCCTGAGCAGATAGCTCCGCAGACTGAACCGGTACAAAAAGAAGTTCCGGCACCGAGACGAAGAGAAGTACTGAAGCCATCGGAAATTTCCGAGATAATGAACGATTCACCCAATATCGCTGAACTCTTCAAGGCGGCGGAAGCTACTCTCGGAAATATCAATCATACTATGCAGAATTCGCTCATATGGATGACCAACTACCTCGGTCTCAAAGCCGAAGTCATCATGACTCTGCTCGTGTACTGCGAAAAAATAGAGAAGACCAATGCCGGCTACATTGAGAAAATCGCTATAAGCTGGGCAGAAAAGGACATCAATACTCTCGATTCAGCTCAGGAAGAAATAGAACGTCTCTCGCGTTCTCACGACTACATAGCAAATATCATGAAAATGTTCGAGATGAAACGACGTCCGACTGCTAAACAGCTCGAAATAATCGACCAGTGGCGTACTGCCGGATATAGCTCAGAATTGATACACTACGCCTATGAAAAAACTATCGAACAGATAGACAAGCTCTCATTCGAGTACATAAACAAGATACTCATTTCATGGAGCGGCAGTGGATATAGAACCGTAAACGACGTAAAACAGGCTGAAAACGACTTCAAAAAGAATAAGAAGCCGTCTCAGAACAGCTCAGACGATTTCGACGCTGACAAATACAGCTTCGTAATCAATAACTTCTAAAGAGGTACTACTTTGGATAACGAAATACTTGAAAAAGCGCAGGCTATCCTCACTCAGCGGCGCATGAGCGCTATCGACGAAAACGACAGGCGCATACAGGAAATCAACTCGAAAATCCCCGAAATCAAGGAGATAAACGACGCTCTCTTCAACTCCGGAAAAGAGCTTATCAATACGATAATCAAGTCTAAGGGCAAGGATATTACTCAGGAAATCGAAAAGATACGCACCCTTAACCTCAGTGCACAGGATATGTGCAGGAATATGCTCGTCTCAAACGGCTACCCTGCCGACTACCTTGAAGTAAAATTCACCTGCCCCAAGTGCTCCGACACCGGCAGTGACGGATGCAGAATGTGCTCATGTATGAAACAGCTGTGCGGTAAACTCATGGCTGAAGAGCTCAACTCAAACGCTCAGCTCACTCTGTCATCGTTTGATTCGTTTAAACTCAGTTACTATTCAGGCGACGATTACTTCGTAATGGAGCGTATTTTAGCCTTTACAAGACAATATGCCGCAAATTTCAAGTCAGACTCTGAGAGTATTCTGATGTTCGGCAGAACAGGTCTCGGCAAAACTCACCTTTCTCTCGCCATTGCAAACGAAGTTCTCGCTAAGGGGTACGGAGTCATCTACGACTCTATCATCAATATTCTCGGCAGGATAGAGAATGAAAAATTCAGCTACAGCCACTCAACTGAGACCCTCGACCTCGTTATGGACACCGAACTCCTCATTCTCGATGACCTCGGTACTGAATACGAGTCGAAATTCTACAACTCTACTATTTATAATATAATAAACACACGCCTCAACCGCGGTATGCCAACTATTATAAGTACAAATATGGACTTCCGACAGATAGCTGAACGCTACGATGAGCGTGTTGTATCGCGTCTGACCTCGATGTACACCTGCCTTGAATTCAAAGGCAATGATGTCAGATTGCAGATAAAAGAGCAAAATATGCACCAGAGGTAGCAAAAGTGACACTATTATTACATATTTGAAGGGGCAGCCTTTAAAGGCTGCTCTTTTTAAGTCTCAAAAACAGCATATAGACTTCATATACCGGTATATTTTGACCGTATTTCAACATTCACGTTATTTACAACAAATTTGAGACAATCACCTACAAATAATTATCATTTGTGCACAAGTATAAGACAGTTAAATTTGTAAATAAGTAAAAAAGGCTATTTTAAGCCACTTTTTATCTTTATTCATTCTGCCAATGCCGTCTTTGATTTTCTGACAAAAATCGACTGAAATTGTAACAATTTGACACCCTGACTATCAAACCCAATATATTACGTCAGGTACACGATTCCACCCGATTTTGCGTAGTTCTGCACAAGTTTTCGATTACCAAATTATGCATATTGCACATCAAATCATCAAATTCTACATTCTGTAGAACAGCAAATTCTATCAAACGGTTACAGAAGTGTAACATTTAGTTGTTAACTTGTTTAGTTTGTTCACTGTTTATTCATTTCATAGACATAAACAGGACATATAATGTGTGGCATTTTGACTGAAATCATCTTATTCTCTTGAACAGTTTTGTTTGTTAAATGGAAAAGTTTTTCAAACTGTTGCCTTTTTCCGCAAGATATGGTAACATTATCACAGTCCAAAAGACGGACAAATAACGAAATGCTTTTCGAGGAAAGGATGAGTTGATGAGAAAAGCTAAAGTTGCAGCCCTTATAGCCGGAGGTGTTTCCACTTGTTTATTCGGCGGACTTCTTGGTGTGTACGCTACCTCACCTGTTGTAAGTTCAGTCGCTCCGGAAAACGATGCCAATAAAGTTTATGACCTTGATAACGAAGAATTGGCAAACATCGCTGCAGTAACTTCTATCAGTACAACAGCCGTCACCACAACAAGCAGATCAACAACAACCACTACTACTTCTGCTACAACTACTATGGCAGAAACAACTACTGAGGCTATCGTCGTTACTACCGAAGCTGCTACTATAGGTGGTTCAGCAGAGGCAGTTCAGGCAGAAGCTGCATTTATTGAGGAACCTACCGAAGTTTACGAAGCTCCGGTATATGTAGAACCCGAGACAGAAGCTCCTACAGAGCCTGTAGTCGAGGAAATCGCTGAAGCTCCCGCTGAGGAGAACAGCAATATTCACGTTGAGGAAATCACAGAGCCTGTTATCCCTACAGATATCCCTGTCGATACCCCCGACGCTCTCCCTATCTCAGATATTGATTACGTTATGCTTTGCAACGCAGTCGGTAATGAGGCAGGCAGTCAGTGGATAAGCGTTACTGAAAAAGCTTATGTCGTTGAAGTCATCATGAACCGCGTTTACAGTTCCGAGTACCCCGATGATATCAGAAGTGTACTCCTCCAGCGTAACCAGTTCTCAGGTGCAAACGGATACATTAATTACCGTTCATTCACCAACCGCGTTACTGACGCTGTTGAAGAAGCCGTTAAACTCTATTTCAGCAATCCTGAACTCTTTGAACAGGGTTACATGAGATTCTACGGTGACGGACAGAGAAACCATTTCTCATAAAAAGATAGAAGAATAGAAAACAATTATATAGAAAAGTTGGACTCCATGTTGCAGTTGGTGATACTGCCGTGGGAGTCCTTTTTCATTTTGCGCTGACAGTGTTTTCACATAGATTTCAGAATTATCACATTTTTCCGGTTGTATTTTTCGCGAATATATGTTATAATTTTGTCATGTCATCGAAAAGGAGTTGTTTCAATGAAAGATGATAAGAATTATATTAAACAAATACTCGGATTTATCATTATATCAATGATCGGTCTGCTTCTGCTGAACGCCTTTGTTATGCCGAAACTCACCAGTGCAAGGGTCAAGGAAACTAACTACAGCTTCTTCCTTAAGCAGGTGGACGACGGCAACGTCTCTCAGGTCAAGATTGAAAAGGACGAGATACGCTTCGAGGTCGTCAACGAGGACGGAAGCAAGCAAATATACTCGACAGGCAAAATGGACGACCCCGACCTCGTCGAGCGTCTCCACAAAAAAGGCAACATTATCTTCACCGAAAGCTTTCAGGAAACCAATGTATTTTTCAATTTTCTCGTCAGCTGGGTACTGCCTATAATCATTTTCATGCTTCTGTGGAATATTCTCTTCAAGGGCATGGCTAAACGAATGGGCGGTAACGCAATGTCGTTCGGCAAGAGCAATGCCAAGATTTACGTTAAGGCACAGACTGGCAAAACCTTCAGCGACGTAGCAGGTCAGGACGAGGCAAAAGAAGCTCTCGAAGAAATCGTTGACTTCCTTCACAACCCCAATAAGTACGCCGATATCGGTGCTGACCTCCCAAAAGGTGCACTCCTTGTAGGACCTCCCGGCACCGGAAAAACCCTCCTCGCGCAGGCTGTAGCCGGTGAGGCAGATGTCCCCTTCTTCTCGATATCAGGTTCAGAGTTTGTTGAGATGTTCGTCGGAATGGGCGCGGCAAAGGTCCGTGACCTCTTCAAGCAGGCTAACGAGAAGGCTCCGTGCATCGTTTTCATCGACGAGATAGATACCATAGGCAAGAAGCGTGACGGCAACTTCAGCGGCAATGACGAACGTGAACAGACCCTCAATCAGCTATTGACCGAAATGGACGGCTTCGACGGCAAAAAAGGTGTTGTTATACTTGCCGCAACTAACCGTCCTGAGTCGCTCGACCCTGCCCTTCTGCGTCCCGGCAGATTCGACAGACGTATACCCGCTGAACTCCCCGACCTCGGCGGCAGAGAGGCTATTCTGAAAGTACACGCAAAAAAGATAAAGACAGAAGAAAATATCGACTACAATGCTATCGCGAGAGCTACCGCCGGCGCTTCTGGCGCAGAGCTTGCCAATATAATCAACGAGGCTGCCCTCAGAGCCGTCAGAAACGGCAGAGGCCTTGTGAACCAGTCTGACCTTGAGGAGAGCGTAGAAGTCGTTATAGCAGGCTATCAGCGCAAGAACGCAGTCATATCTCAGAAGGAGAAGGAAATCATCGCCTACCACGAGATAGGTCACGCACTCGTTGCCGCTAAACAAAAAGACTCCGCCCCTGTACATAAGATAACTATTATCCCACGTACAAGCGGTGCTCTTGGCTACACCATGCAAGTCGACGAGGGAGAAAAGTTCCTGCTCACTAAGGAGGAGGCTCTCGCACGCATCGCTACCCTCACAGGCGGACGTTCCGCTGAGGAGCTCATATTTAACAGCTGTACGTCCGGAGCGTCCAACGACATTGAACAGGCTACCAAGCTCGCACGCGCTATGGTAACGCGCTACGGCATGAGCAGCAGCTTTGACATGATCGCTCTCGAAACCGTGTCCAATCAGTACCTCGGAGGCGACACATCTCTCGCCTGCTCACCTGAGACCGCTTCAAGAATCGACGACGAGGTCAATTCTATCGTCAAGCAGTCACACGAGAAGGCGGTACGCATACTCTCCGAGAACATCGACAAGCTCCATGAACTCGCTCATTTCCTGCTTGAACGCGAGACTATCACAGGTGAGGAATTCATGGATATCCTCAACAAAGAACCGGCTCCTGCTATTTAAGCTGACACTGTAAAACTCCGCAATATTATTCAGTCCCCATTGAGAATGGGGACTTTTTTTGCCAAAATGCTTGACTATTTCCCAAAGATATGAGATAATAGAAAAGATGACGTTTTTATGAAAGGATTTTTACTATGAGAGAACTCACTGAAACTATGACTACGTGGCTCGCTGACCACGGTATTCCCGAATGGCTGATTCCATTCATCGTTTCAATGTTCCCAATTGTCGAGCTCAGAGGCGGTATTATCGCCGCGCGACTGCTTGATATGGAGCTTTGGAAGGCAATATGGGTATGCATGATAGGCAATATTATTCCTATCCCGTTTATTCTTCTTTTTATCGACAAGATTTTCGCATTCATAAAGAAGCACAATATACCTCTTCTCTGCAAATTCGTGACATTCCTCGAAAACAAAGCACTCAACAAGAGTGAAAAAATGGAGAAGGGCGAATTCTTTTTCCTGCTTTTCTTTGTAGGCATTCCTCTCCCGGGTACCGGTGCGTGGACAGGCTCCCTCATCGCCGTCCTGAGACGTATTCCTCTAAAGAAGAGCGTGCCCGCGATATTCCTCGGACTCTGCCTTGCATCAACGATAATGTGCGTACTTTGCTACGGCTTTCCCGGTGTATTTGCAAAGATGTTCGGTTAATATGTAATATTTGCCCTTATTTCACTTGTTAGTACAATGCGCAGAAATATATTATTTTTCTTTTGCAATACCGCTCGTAGCTGTAGTATAAAACAAAAGGCACCACGTCGCTGACGTGGTGCCTTTCTTCGCATATAAGCGTTAATTATGCAGTTTTAAGGGGAAGGTCGCTCTCGCTGTAAATACCAGCGTCAACCTTCATGATTGTGAGTGCGTCGTTAGCTGTTACACCAGGAATACCGTCAACGTCTGCATTCTTTCTGCCGTCTTCTGTAAGCGGATACTTGTCCTTGTTACCGATAGACTGGAGAATTGCTACAGCGTCTGCAACTGTTACTGAACCGTCCTCATTAACGTCACCGGGGTGCTTAGCACCGGAAGTTCCGCTTGAAGAAACAGTTGTTGTCTCTGTTGTTGTAGTAGATGTAGTAGATGTAGTGGTTGTGGTTGTCTCTTTTGTTGTAGTAGTTGTAGTAGTTGTGGTTGTCTCTGTTGTAGTTGTAGCAGTTGTTGTAGTAGTTGTCTCTACAGCACCCTGACCGAAGTTGTAGCCGTCGAAGTCTACAAGCTCAGGCTGATACCAGATCTGAGCCTCAGCTGATGTGATACCAGCAGGGAACTTGCTTACAGGGATAGAAACTGTGAGGTTACCGTTTGCATCTGTCTTGCCTTCCCACTCGATCTGCTCCCAGCCGTTACCGTTGAAGCCAACGCAGCCGTTAGTATCTGTAAGGGGTTCGCCCTTGATCTTGATGAGGAGGTTATCGCCCGGCTGAGCGTTAGAGAAGTCGATAGATGTCTTCTTTGTCTTATCCTCGGGGATATCGATAGCTACATCAGGAGCATCGATGATAACGATCTTTTCGATGTTTGTCTTGCCGGGTGTTCTTGCCTGCATATGGTTGATAGTTGAAAGGTCGCCTGAGTAAGCCTTAGGAACCTGCTGATCTACGAGATAGTAAGCAATGCCCTTCTCTTCGTCAACTGTATAAGCGGACATTTCTGACCAGCCCTTGTAATCCTTATCGGAAACTGCGAGAACAGGTGTATCGCCTGTGTACTTGATAGCAACTTCCTTGCCCTTGAGGTCATCCCATGAGATCTCCTTGCCGGGAGTAGAGTTGCCATATGTATCAGTAAGTGCTACGTCGATAGAAGTGTCAGTGAGGAATACCTTACCTGTTGAGAGATCCTTGTGGTCATATGTAGGCATCTTGCCTTCGCTGCCCCAAACGATCGAGCTGTCGTTCATGATCTCCATCATCTTGTTGATAATGGGGAGGCTTGCCTGATACCACTCACCTGTCTCACGGTTGATGTAACCGTGGCACTCGCCGGGAGCATCAGGGTTTGACTCGATGTTGTTATCCCAGAGACAGCAAGGAATACCGTACTTCTTAGTTGTTGTGAAGTACTGAGTTGTCCAGTCTACACGAGCCTGAGTATTTCCGAAGTTGGAAGTACCCATTTCACCGATAACTACCGGAACGCCCTTGTTTACGAACATATCGCGGAAGTTCTGGAGGTTATAAGCGAGGTCATTGCTGAACTCGGTAGTGAATGTATCGTGGTAAGCGCCTTCCTCTTCGTTTGTATTCATTGTGAAGTTGTAAGGAGTGTAAGCGTGGATAGAAACTGCAAGGTAATCGTCATCGGGAAGAACGATCTGGTTGAGGAATGTCTTATCCGAGCTTGCTACATAACCGGGAAGCATAAGGAGACGAGTCTTAGCGTAAGGACCGTCCATACCTCTGATGAGCTTTACGAAGTCAGCTTCGAGCTTGTTGATAACGTCAGCCTCAGCAACAGGAGTTGCAGACCACCACTCATAAGATTTACCAACAGCACGGGGCTCGTTCATGCACTCGAAGATGAGGTGCTGATCGTAGTCCTTGAACTCTGTAGCTACCTGTGACCAGATCTTCATGAGTCTGGGCTGGATATCGTTATAAGCTGTGAGAAGGTCAGGTCTGTTGATCCAGTTCTCGTGGTGAACGTTGATGATAACGTACATATCGTTCTTGTAAGCGTAGTCAACTACCTCGTGAACACGTGCGAGCCACTGGGGATCAATATTATCGTTTGCATCGAGGTGCTGGAACCAGGTTGTAGGGATACGAACTGTGTTGAAGCCCTTTGCCTTGAGAGCCTTGAACAGTGTTTCGTTTGCCTTTGGGCAGCCCCATGATGTCTCTGTCTCGAGACCAGCGTGATCGTAATCACCGTTATCATCGCCAGCCTTGGCGTCCAAGGTGTTACCGAGATTCCAGCCGACCTTCATGTTTTCTGTGATCTCAAATGCAGTCATAACGTCTGCAGCGTCAGCATCTGTTACATTGTAAACAGGAGCTGAAACGGAGAATGTGAACGACATAACTGCCGCAGCAGCAACGCTCACGAGTCTTGTGATAGACTTGTTCATTGGTAAAAACCCTCCATTTGTAATGTGTATATATTTTCCTCACGGCAGTCCAGTGCAGTAAACTGCCGTACAGGATAATCCTGTAATTTGATTATAGCACACTGTGATGTATAAGTCAAGGGATTCCGGCTATATTACGCGGAAAATGCAGTGAGAATTATGCTCAGACCTTTTAGTCATATTGCACAATGAAAAGAAGTCAAAGTTGTTCAAAGAGTATACATATGTTTCTAAATAATTAATTTGTAAAAATAAATAAGCAGATATCACTTGACACCTGCTTATTTTTATTGTAGTATAATAATTACCTTTTTGATTTTTTCAGCCCTTCTTGTTTCCCGACTTTTTCTTGCCCGTCGGAAGCTTTGCATCGTATGAGATTCCGGTACCCGGAAGGCTCGCAGTCACCTTTTTCTTGCTGACCGTAACCTTTGCTTTCTTTCCGCCGAGACTGAGTCCGCCGAAACTGATACTCGGTCCGGACTTGTTAGCATTTATTTTGATATTGTCGGTAAGCTTGATACTCTTTCTTATTTTAAGTCCCATTATAACACCTCATCACGTCGTGCTTATGCACATATTTTATACTTTAATTATACATTGCCTTCAAAATTTTGTCAAGTCAGTTATTTAAGGATTCTTTAATAATTTCTGTGCTACGATATAGTCACGGAAGGAGATGAACTATATGTTCCTGAATATTTTAAAAAACGACCTCCGGCGTAAGAAGACGATAAATCTTATTATCCTTGTTTTCGTCGTTCTCTCGTCAATGTTCTTTTCATCAAGTATGAACAACATCTTGTCGGTACTCGGCGGTGTTGACCCTTTCCTCGATATGGCAGGCATGAAAGACTATTTTGTTCTTGTTTCTGAACCCAACGACGGCACTCCGTTCGGCGATATTCTCGACAAGTCCGATGGTATCAACGGCTATACAAGAGAAACTTTCCTGATGTGCAATTCCGAAACGCTCAGACATAATGGTGCACCTATGAAAGGGGCAAGTTCAAACGGAATGATAGTCTCGACTGATGATGTCGCTGTAAGGTGCTTCGATAAGAATAATAAACCAATCACATCAGTGGAAAAAGGCAAGGTCATGATAACCTCAAGCTTCGCTTTAAAGGCAGGTTTGTCGGAAGGTGACACCATTACTATTAATATGTACGGCACTTCCCTCGACCTCGAAATGGCAGGTATCTGCAAGGACGCAATCCTCGGGAGCAATACCACTGATTCCCCACGCTTTATCCTCTCTCCCGAAGACTTCAATACCCTTTACAGCAACGATACTATCCGCTCTGTTCTGCGTTGCGCAACTTATATCATCGATACCGATTCCAATGATGTAATGTCAGATATACTGCAAAGCTACGACGGATGTATGTTCAACGGTTCAAGGAGTCTCATCAAATTGATATACATTATAACTATTTCGATCTCGGCTATCCTCATGGTAGTCAGCATTTTCCTCATAGTTATCTCGTTTGCGGCACTCCGTTTTACAATCCGGTTCACTATTCAGGAGGAATTCCGTGAAATTGGTGTTATGAAGGCTATCGGTATCAGGAATCGTTCAGTAAGAGGTTTATATCTCGTAAAGTACCTTGGTATCGCCATTATCGGCTCTGTTATCGGTTTCTTTGCCGCTATCCCATTCGGGAAAATGATGCTCAGCTCCATAAGCATCGACATGGTACTCGGCAACGACAGTCCCATTCTCATCGGTATTATCAGCTCTGCCGCAGTAGTCGCACTCATCATGCTCTTCTGCTGGAGCTGTACTTCCAAAATAAAGAAGCTTTCCCCTATCGACGCTGTAAGATGCGGTCAGACCGGTGAGCGCTTTCATAAGCACCGCTTGCTCAGTCTCAGAAAAAGCAGACTCGGTGCAAACAGCTTCATATCGCTTAACGATGTTCTCAGCAACCCGAAACAGTCTGCAATTCTCACAGCCGTTTTCACTCTCAGCACTCTCCTCGTCATGATTCTTTCAAGTACCTCTCAGACTCTTTCAAGTGATAAACTCCTCTACATCGTCGGCACTTCTGCAAGCGATGTTTTCATCGACACATCTCTGGCTACAAACGAAGTCAAGAGCGGTCTCAAAACGCTCCGTGAAGCCGAGGCTGAAATGGAAAAAACTCTCGCAGAAAACGATATGCCCGGAAAGGTTTTTGTCGAAACTTTTTACACGGTATCTACAGAGTTAGACGGCAAAATTTCTAACGGAAGATTCCTGCTTTGCCGTGACACAAAGTGCTCCGACTATGTCTACACAGAGGGTACGCCCCCTCAGTACGCAAATGAAGTCGCACTCGGCACGCTTACCGCTCAGGAAATCGGTGCTGATATCGGCGACACTGTGGATATTACCGTTAACGGCAGGAAAAGCAAGTTCGTAGTGACCGCTCTTATGGATTCAATGAACAATGTCGGCAAATGCGGACGTTTCCACGAATCGTTTGAACTTCCCGACAACTGTATGCTCGGCACTATGGCTTATCAGGTCAACTTCGACGATAACCCCGACGATAAAACTATAAACGAACGTATCGAAAAACTCAAGGACATTTTCTCGACTGAAAAAGTTTACGATAAAGCCGGATACGTCAACGACTGTACTAAGGCTTCCGACGCAATTTCCGGTGTAAAGAACCTGACAATGCTCGTTACGATAATAATTATAGCTCTGATGAGTATGCTGTTTGAAAAGTCGTTCATCTCGAATGAAAAGTCGGAGATAGCACTCGTAAAGGCTCTCGGCTTCAGAAACAGTTCAGTCATAGCCACACACCTGCTCAGATTCCTTATAATCGCTGTTTTATCAGTTATTATAGCAGGTCTGTTGAGTGTACCTTCAACTAAGCTGATTATGGACCCCCTTATGTCAGCATTAGGTGCAGTCAAGGGTCTGGAATACACTCACGACCCCATAGAATCCTACATCTTCTACCCTGCTGTCGTTTTAGCCACGGTAACTGCCGCTACTTTCTTCATGGCACTAAGCACTAACCGCATCAAGGCTTCCGACACTTCTAACATCGAATAATGGAGGTAAATATAATGTCTGAAAAATACATTCTTGAGGTAACCGACCTCTGCAAGACCTACATCATAAATAAGCGTCAGAACAACGTTCTCCGCAACGTAAACTTTCATATCTCCGAGGGCGAAATGGTCGCTGTCATGGGACCCTCCGGCTCGGGAAAGTCTACCCTGCTTTACACAGTCTCCGGTATGGACAGAATGACCGCCGGAAAGGTTTTCTTCTGCGGTACCGACATCAGTTCGCTCTCCGATAATGCACTCGCTAAAACCCGCCTTGACGATATGGGTTTCATCTTTCAGCAGATGTACATGATGAAGAACCTCTCGGTCATCGACAATATAATACTGCCTGCTGTAAAGTCCGACAAGATAAAAGAATCACGAAGCGAAACTGTCTCCCGCGCACGTTCACTCATGAAAAAACTCGGCATCAGCGACATCGCTGACAACGATATCAACGAAGTGTCCGGCGGTCAGCTTCAGCGTGCCTGCATTTGCAGAAGCATGATAAACCGTCCGCAGATGCTGTTTGCCGACGAACCGACCGGTGCACTGAACCGTACAGCGTCAGACGAGGTAATGTCAGAGCTTGAAAAAATCAATAACGAAGGCACTACAGTAATGCTCGTAACTCACGATTCTAAAGTTGCCGCAAAGTGTACAAGAGTGCTCTACATAGTTGACGGAAACATCAGAGGCGAGTATAATATAAACAAGGATAACCCTCTCCGCGACCGCGAACGTGCACTCAATAACTGGCTGCTCGAAATGGGTTGGTAACGCGGATTTTGCATTCAACACCCCCTGCAACATTTTTCATGGAGGCTTTTATGGTCGATATTCTTATAGTTGAGGACAATAATGAACTCTGCGGTCTGCTGTGCGAATTTCTCCGCGCGGAAGGATACGTCGTAAGTTCGGCTGATAACGGCGAAAAAGCCTTGTCACTGTACGAGAAATACGGTGCAAAGCTCGTTCTGCTTGATATTAATCTGCCCGGAATAGACGGTTTTGCAGTCTGCAAGAAGATACGTGCAAGGGATAATACTCCCATAATCATTCTGACTGCAAGGTGCGATAAGGAAGACAAACTTGCCGGAATCGTCCTCGGTGCCGACGACTACATCGAAAAACCGTACGACATCGATATTCTCGTCGCCAAGATAAAAGGCATATTTCGTCGCAGACTCGCTATCGACACCCTCACCGACGGCGATATCACTCTCGATATCGCTCACGGTACTGCCGCAAGAAACGGCACTCCGCTGAATCTGACTGCTAAAGAGTTCGAGCTTCTGCATCTTCTTATAGCTAACAAGGGGCAGACCCTGACAAAGCAGATGCTCTTCGACCGGATATGGGGAAGTGACAGCGAATCCGAGCCGCAGACCCTGACAGTACACATCAAGTGGCTGAGAGAAAAAATCGAACCCGACCCCAAAAATCCGTCGCGTATTATCACGGTATGGGGCAAGGGATACCGGTGGGAGGGCTGACATGAAGCGATTCAACCGCCTGCTCGTCATTATACCTGTCCTGATACTTCTCACTATCGCCGCCGCTGACGCGGCACTCACTCGAAAAAAAGACACTGCCAGACAGTACCTTGTCGATGCTAACCGCATTGAGCAGTCTATCATGCGCGGTGAAACTCCCTCACCCGACGACTTTCCCTCTGTTACTGCGATAACCGCATATGACGGCAGTTCCGCTTTTTACAGCTCCGGCAGTGAGTACCTCATTCGCGAAATAAACGGCACTATCTACCGTATCGACTACGAAGATACTCACGACGAGAAAAATAATAAAGCTATCGTAATCATCAATTGCACTCTCCTTGCACTTCTCGCCGTCATTATGACCGTACTAATCTACATAAGACAGAATGTACTCAGACAGTTCACACATCTCAGAGACGTTCCATATCAGCTTGCAAAGGGTAATCTTTCAGAGCCGCTTAAAGAGAATAAAAGCCGGTATTTCGGCAAATTTGTATGGGGGCTCGATATGCTCCGAGGTGAACTTGAACGTTCAAAATCAACCGAGCTTGAACGTGTCCGCAAAGAGAAGACCTTGCTTCTCTCACTCTCGCACGATATCAAAACCCCTCTCGCCGCAATAAAACTCTATTCAAAAGGACTATCAAAAGGTCTGTTCACTACTCCGGAAAAGCAGTCTGAGGCAGCCGTAAACATAGGTACAAAAGCGGACGAGATCGAGTCCTACCTCGGAAAAATCATCGAAAGTCTCAACACCGACTTTATGAGCTTCGAGGTAAATGTCACCGACTTCTACCTCTCCGACGTTATTGATCGTATAACTGTGTATTACAAGGATAAGCTCTCTGTTACCGGTACTTCTTTAAGCGTCGCTGACTACTCCGACTGCATGATTTCCGGTGACCCCGACAGGCTTGAGGAAGCCTTGCAGAATGTCTTTGAGAATGCCATTAAATACGGCGACGGCAGACTTGTCTCGCTCAGCTTCTCAGAAGAAGAGGACTGCCGTCTCGTCACGGTCTCAAATACCGGCTGCACTCTCCCTGAATACGAACTTGACCACGTTTTCGACAGTTTCTGGCGCGGTTCAAATGCCGGAAGCAATCAGGGAAGCGGTCTCGGACTTTACATCTGTCAGCGGCTTATGCACGAAATGGGAGGCGATATATTCGCTCAAATCGATAATGATATGATGCGTGTCACCCTCGTTTGCCGCAAATGCTCATGACACATAAAAGCGCCCACGGTTTTACACCGCAGGCGCTTTATTTTTATCATCAGCCGAGATTCCAGCTGTCCATTGAGATATTGTTATTGAATACGAAATAGAGGTCGTTCTTACCGCTGAGATTCAGTACCGGAGCTGTTATCTCCTGCATTGAACCGCCTGACGGTACCTCGATGTAAGCTACAGGTGTTCCGGACGCACTGCCTGTGCAGACCTTGATTATACCGCCGCTCTGTGCTGATGCCTTAACGGTGATAGAGGACGCTGACTTGCAGTCTACACCTGAAACGCGGAACCAGTCACCTTTTTCTGCCTTGACGGTAGAATTACCGCTTCCGTTTATCTCGATTCCGCCCTGATGCGAGAACGTTGCCGCACGTACAGTTGTGTACGGGTCAAGTGCCTTTATCTGGTCAATACCGGTCTTTGTACCCTTGACCTGCTGCATTGTTCCGTCGGAATTCATAGTTATCTTGTCAATGTGGGTGCTTCTGTAGCCGCAGCCCTTCAAGCCCATGTTGTCCTGGAGATACTGTGCATGATAGAACAGGTACCACTGGTCCTTGAACTTCATAATTGTGTGATGGTTGTTACCGGTCGTGCCGAAGAAGTTGCCGATGTTCTTGAACACCTCACCCTTATGAGTGAAGGGTCCGAGAGGACTGTCGCTTACCATGTAGTCGATAGCCGCGGTAGAAAGACCATACTTGTTGCCGTTTGTGTTCCAGTTGGTGCAGTAGCTGTAGTAGTATTTGCCGTTGTACTTGTGAATACCGTTGTCCTCGAACATATAAGGAGCGTCGATAGTAACAGGTGTGCCGACGATAGATGTCATATTATCGCTGAGCTGAACGCAGCGTGAAGACTTAGGATGGTCAGACGGCTTACCTTCTGTACCGCCTCCGAAATAGAAGTATCCCTTGCCGTCATCGTCAACGAGAACCGCAGGGTCAAATACCCACGGAACATCTGTACAGTTTGCAGTCTTGCGGTCTATCATTGCATGACCGTTCGGGTCAGACCACGGACCTGTCGGACTGTCAGAAGTAAGAACACCGATGCCGTTTGCGTTATTCGCAAAATAGAGGAAGAACTTCTCCTTGCCGTTTATCTTCTTATGAGCGGCAGTAGGTGCCCATGAGTTGCCTGCCCATTTAGCGATACCGTTCTGACCAGCAGCGTTGATAAGACCGTGGTCAGTCCAGTTTACGAGGTCGTCGGAAGAAATACAGCGCAGGCAGTTGATTGTGCTGTAAGTTTCCTTTGTAACCTGTCCGTTGCTGTAGAGAAGGTGGTCATCAGTCATGTAGATGTAGACTCTGCCATTGTACTCCATTACACCGGGGTCTGCACCGAAATACTGCGAGATAAGAGGGTTATGCTCATTTGAACCCTTGTATGACTTTGCAATATTGACACTGCCGAATTTCTGTGCCATCTGAGTGAAATCTACCTGCGGAACAGGCTTTTCAGCTATCGGGAACTCCTTTATCTTACCGAGAAGGAAGTCGCTGATAAGAGTGAGGTCTTCCTCATTGTATTCACCGCTCTGGTCAACGTCAGCCGCCTTAGAAGCGTTCTTGTCTGCGAATCCGCCTGATATACCCTGTCTCGCAAGAACAAGGTCAAATGCGGTTATTGCACCGTCGAAGTCGATATCGCCGGGGATTATCGTAACTGCCTTGGGACCGCTGATAGTTGTTCCTGCTTTAGCAACTATAGCCTCGTCGATGTAGAAGTTGTCAGTACCTTCCTCTGTCTCGACATAAAGCTTGAAGTTTGAGCCTTCGGGAAGCTTATAATTAGGGTTTGCAAGCTGTACGTATGTATCTGTTACAGACTGTGCCTCAGCAATGTGTGCATACTGAGTAGTGCCTGATGCATCAGTGTACTCGAGTGAGAGCATCATGTTTGCTGACGAACCTGCTGTAGCCGCGATAACACTGAAGCTGTACTCCTCGCCGCTCTTGAATGTAAGCGGGTCAAGTGTCTTCTGGAGACCGCGCCATGCACTCTCTCTGTCCTGACAAAGGAGTGCTTCCTTGTCAGCGTATGGGATACGTCCGCTGAGAGTTGGTGTTGCACCGCCTCTGCCTTCCCAGTCGCAGGTATCGCCCTCGAATGTGTCGTGGTAGTAGTAGCCGTTTGCGTCGGGAGTTATGGGTTCTCTTGTTGTCGAACCTGAGTCAGGCGGAAGTTCCTTGCCGTCGCTTTCAAGTGTGATAACGTAAGTTGATACGCTGTTTGCGGGAAGCTGTGAGAAGAACGATGAGCCGTTAGCTTCCATTCCCTTTGTAGCTGCGAGGTTCTCGCTTCCGGAAGTTCTGTAGCGGTTGACATTCTTGATTGTTCTGCCGTTCAGGTTGAACTCCTGTGTCACGTCGCTGTTACCCTTGTTTATTGCTACG
>CADAYP010000022.1:0-35998 GCA_902792235.1 Ruminococcus flavefaciens | reverse complement strand
TCACGCACGCAAATTACGACTCGCGCTCGGCCACTGTAACGGCTGGATTTGTACTTTCCTCAGAGTCGCTGAATCGTTTTGAGTTTTGCGGAATCAGGTTGTATTATTATATCACAGTCCTCGGAATGTATCAAGTAATTGAAACAGCATTTCCATTTTTCCGACAAAAGTCCTGCCTCATATTTGTTTATATTGACAAACAAGCCGTCTAAAGTTTTACTCATAGACGGCTTGCTATATTTCAATGCTTCTGTTCATTTTAGCCGGATTTACGGCTTTCTTTATTCTGTTTCTCTGTCTCTCGACGTATGTTTTCCGCTATTTCTGACTGTTCGCGGTCAGTAATTCCTTTATATGACGAAAACTCTGATAACTGCTCAGATGATATCCTTTGTATAACTTTACCGTCACTCGAAAGAATTATAGCGTTTGCATTTTTATCAGGCTGCATGAACATCCTGAGTCTCCGCGCAAGAACACTGTCCGCAGGGGCATTAACCTTGCATGAAATGCTGCTGCCTGTGTACCTCGCCTCAGTCTCCTTGCCAAGATATCCGGATATATCGCTAATGTTACTGAACACGTATATTCCGGTATATTTTTCGGATACTTCGTTGTTTCCGTCAAACAATTCCCTGCGCTCATAGCGTGAAGTGTCCGGCTTCGGATACGCGGAGCTGCCGTTTGAGTATACCGACCTCTTCCACATCTCCCCCCTTTCGGGCAGCTCCAGCTTTTTATCGCCGGAGCTGATGGATATATCGTAAAAGCTGCCGTTTTCATCGCTTCCGTACAGTACCTCCTCATTTGCAAGTACAGCTTTGTCGCCATCTTTTACATAGCAGATACCGCTGTATGATGCAAGTCCTTCTGCGTTTCCGATTCCGCCCGCAGCTTTCAGAGCTTCATCATCACGCAGCTGCACATCGGCTGCTGTCAGTTCCTCGTCCGTGAAAGTGTATACGGGTTCAGCCGCAGCGATAATGCTGTCGGGTGTGTATTTTCCAGCATATTCGACTGCATATACCTCTGCCGTATCTATCTCGTCAAACGGACACTGCCTAATATATATTCTGACATTCAGGTCTTCTGTTCCTGTGTTCTCAAACGGACACGTAAACAACGGTGTAACAAGAATGTCATCTGTAGAGTACACACTCAGCGGAACATCTATATATCTGTAGTCGCCGTCAGCAGTCAGACGCTCGACCGCGCTCGTTATGTCGCGGAAACTGTGCTCGCCCGGAGTTCCTACATTGCAGAAAAACCGATTAACAGTGACGCTTTTCGGAATAAAAACAAGACACAGCACTACTGCCGCCGCTATCGCTATCCATTTGAAGAAACCTTTTCCCCTGCTCCTGCCGGTGACGACTTCAAGGTCAGTTATAATATATTCGTCGTCTTCTGCTCCGACAGGGATTGTCGGAAAAACCCGCGCCGTTATTTTGTCGAGGCATTCGGCATTTTCCGATAGCTCGTTCATCTTATCACGCAGTAGTTTCTCTGTTTCTGTATATGTGTTATCCATATTATTCACCTGCCTTTTCCTGTAGTATCGCTATCGCTTTTTTGTATCGCGATTTTACCGTAGATTCGGGACTTTTCATTATTCGTGCTATCTCCCTGAATGTAAGTTCACAGCAACAGTGCATCACCACTATCTGCCTCTGTTTATCGTTCAGTTCCTTCAAAAGCTGATTCACAAAAATGCTGTCCTCTACTGCTTTATCTGCCTCGCCGTAGCTTTGTATAAAGCAGTCGCATACTTCACGTTTATGCCGTCTGCGGAGTTCAAGTGCGATATTTCGGGCAACTGTATGTATGAAACCTTTTCCGTCGCCCTTCCGGTAATCAAACTTGCTTATCTGCGCAAGCCGGACAAATGTCTCGGTAACACAGTCCTCAGCAAGCTGATAGTCGGCTGTTATACTGAACGCAACTGCAAATACACTTCCCTTGAAACGTAGATACAGTGCTGTCATAGCTTCCTTCGATTTTCCACATTCAAGAATAAGGCGGTTTATTTCACTGATATCATCGTTCCCTGAATCTGATACTGTAATGGTAAGTATATGACATCACCTCTTTTTCTTTAATTTCCCTGTTCGCCGCTCATTCCTTCGTATCAAACCAGTAAAGCGTTTTCGGTTTACCAATCTGCTGTTCGGTGGAATTACCGTTTGATTCGTCACGTTCTATCGTAACATAATACTGCTGTTCCTCCGACGAAACATAAAAGATATCGTCTGTCTTGTCAATTTTGAAAAGCGTACCGTACTGCGGCATGAGATAGTAGATGTTATAGTAAAAATGCATCCACCCCTCCGATGACTGATATGTTACAAAGATTCCGTCTTTTCCCTTTTGTGCATTGTTGAAGTAGCCGTTAACGACCATTCTTGTACATTCCATTGTATTAAGGTCGTAGGTGTAAAGACTCATGTCGCGTTTTCCGTAGTCTACCATTTCCGTATTGAGAATTGACACACGGTCTTTCCACGCGAATACCTGCGAACTCTGCTTCAAATCGGTCGCAATTGAGTAATACTGCGTTTTTATTACTAAAGGTGCCGCAACATTGCCGTTATATCCTCCGGATATTTCGACAGGTTCTCCGTCGCAGTAAAATTTACGTCCGCTTTCGTAGCTGTACTCCTCAACAGAATCATCTTTCTCTAATAACTCTCCGGTCTCGTAGTCGTATTTTCGGGTCGCGAGTCCTGAATAGTGCCTGTTGCCTTCATTGACGTCCTCAAGAATATGTACCTCAAGTGCACTCTTCATTGGGAAAATGCTTACGATTTGCTCGTCAAGACTGAGTAATTCAGTAGTTTCACGGCTTGCGGGGTCGAAGCTGTAAACAGTGCTTTTGTATTCGTCACCATTTTCAGAATACCCGTCATGAGTGGTGTTGTAGCATTCATAATAATAAAGCTTGTCGTTTTCGGTACATAATCCGTCATAACAGCCGTGATATTCGAGTCCGGTACGTGTGTCGACCTCCTCGTATTCAAGAGTTACGGGGTCTAACTCGAAAAGCGATGAATCGTGACAGCGGCAGTAATTATCATAGTTTACCGTGATATAGAATTTGTCCCCGACCATTACACAGTATGAAATGTCTCCCTCATACGGTCCTGCACACATCTTCTCCGCCTCTTCCTTGATTTCATCAAACGATGGGCGATACCGCTCATTCATGTTGTTTTCAAGTGCAGACTTGTATTCAAGGTATTTGCCGTAATTCTCGCGGACTCCTTCCTCCTTGCACGGAGAATACCGTTCACCAAAGCTTATTCCCGAAAGGTCGGCTGAATGTAAATCAGTCGGCGGCGCGTCTTCAGTGGTGTTGACGTTAACGTCGATGCTTTTGAAGTCCTCCTGCTTAAACTCGCGGAATACCGGTTCATCGTCTGTTTTTGCAGTTTCCGCGGTTACTTCCCCGATTACTTCCTCCGTCGGAAGTTCAGTGTCTGTATCTGTTTTTTTCTTGTCGCAGGCAGTGAACGAAAGCATCATCACTGCCGCGGTAAAAAGTGCTGTTTTCTTCATACTTCTCC
Organism: Ruminococcus flavefaciens; assembly: GCA_902792235.1. Taxonomy (GTDB): domain Bacteria; phylum Bacillota; class Clostridia; order Oscillospirales; family Ruminococcaceae; genus Ruminococcus; species Ruminococcus flavefaciens_AE. The sequence goes on along the minus strand of CADAYP010000022.1, from coordinate 32,435 downwards.
CCTTCATTCCCTCATGTCAAACCAGTAAAGCTTGTCAGGCTTGCCGCTGTGTGAGTACATACCTATATAGAACATCGAGTCGTTGTCCTCCTGTTCATTTTCTACTGTTATGATATACATTATATCACCGCTTCTGAGTGCTCCGTTGCTGTCTACGTTGACAGTGTCGAGACGGAATGCTGTTCCATATTTCGGCAATGTATAGAATATCCTGTTCTGAGGCTGATGCCTGCTTTTGATGCTGTAATCTGAACTGTACACCAATGAGAAAAAGCCTTCACCGGTCTTGATATGATTTCCGCCAAAGCCGTCGAATTTCAGCTTTGTTCGTTCTCTTGACGCTATTTCATAGGTGTAAAGCCGGTTTTCACTCGAAGCTATCCCGCCTTCGTCAATAAGAATGGATACACGGTCTTTCCATGCAAAAATATTATCAGCGTTCATGTACTTGGTTTTCAGCGTGTAATACTGAGTCTTTATAGTTATAGGCTCACCGCTTTCATCGTCTATACCACCTGTGACCTCGACAGGCACACCGTCACAAGTTCCCCAGAAGCGGCTGTACTTTATCTGCTCACTGTAGTCAAGCTTCAAACCGGTCTCGGGGTCATAATAGGCATAACGTCCCTCCGTTTCAACTTCTCCGTTTAAACCGGAAGTATCCACCCCTTCATCGTTGAGGTATTGCACATCTATAGAGCCGGAAATATACAGTCCGTTTGCTGTGTCTTCAAGCCAGTAAACTGTGTAGTCAAGATTCAGAAACTCCGATACTTCGCCGGTTTTCGGGTCAACAGAATATACTACGGAATGCTCGGGGTCAGTATTAGTCATTCTGTCATCGTGCTCAAAAAAGAAAAGTCTGCCTCCGGCTGACGTAAGCCCCATGTAACATCCATTGTATTCCATACCACAGCGTCTGTCAAGCTCTTTGTACTCTTCTGTCCTCGGGTCAAATCTGTAAAGTGCCGAATCATGACGACCGCAAAGGTCATCGTAATTCACAGAGAAATAGAAAATGCCGTCGATGAATTCAACGTCCTGAATGCTTCCGCCTGACGGAGTATTGAAGAATTTCTCGCGTTCACGGTCATATTGCTCCTGCAATTCTGTATTGTCGCCGAAATCCTGACGCATACCATATTTTTCGCGGTATTCCTCCGCCTTGCACGGTGTCATGCGCTCGCCGAAGTCGATTTTGCTAAGGTCGGCAACATTCATCGTAACAGGCGGCTCGTCGTCAATAATCCTTAGATTCATGTCTATGTCAACAAAATCATCGTCTGAGAGTTCAAGGTACTCAGACTCGCTCACTTCCTCAGTTACCCCCTCTGTAGCCTCGGTTGGTAGTTCGTTATCGTTGTTTTTATTATCACAGCCAGTCATTGCGAGTGCAAGCAATGCCACCGAAAATAAAGCAGTTATCCTTTTCATGGTCAGCCTCCTTTTACCGCATAAATAAGCAGTTTTGCTTATAAGTGATTCCGGCAGGCTAAAAAGACGAAATCTTCTGCATCTTTGTATAGGTGCACAAACTGCATATGCTGTGTATATTCAAAACGCACAAAAGGCACCGAAGAAGATATTCCTGCTCGGTGCCTTAATATATCAGAGTTCAGTTTTTACAAACTTTTCAAGCTTTCTTATTTTCTCCATTGATGCCTTGAACTGCTCAGGTGTAAGTGACTGTGCACCGTCGCTCCATGCATTTTTCGGGTCGATGTGTACCTCTATTTCAAGCGCGTCGGCTCCTGCCGCTACTGCCGCCAGTGACATCGGCTCTACAAGCGAGTTTACTCCTGTTGCATGACTCGGGTCGATAACGAGCGGAAGGTGTGTTTTCTGACGCAGAAGCGGTACGGCGGAAAGGTCAAGCGTATTACGCGTTTCGGGTTCATATGTACGGATTCCGCGCTCACATAGAATGACTTTGCTGTTGCCCTCAGACATGATATACTCCGCACTCATGAGAAGTTCCTGCATAGTTGCTGAAAGTCCCCTTTTCAGAAGTATCGGCTTGTCACTTCGTCCGAGTGCTTTCAGGAGTGTGAAATTCTGCATATTTCTTGCCCCGACCTGTATTACGTCTATATCTGCGAAAAGGTCAATGTCGGAAACGTCCATAATCTCTGTAACTATCGGCAGTCCTGTCTCATTTCTCGCCTTTATAAGCAGGTCAATGCCCTACTTGCCGAGTCCCTGAAAAGCATACGGCGAGGTTCTCGGTTTGAACGCGCCCCCGCGGAGGAAGTCGGCTCCTGCCTCTTTTACTGCAATTGCTGTTCGCATGAGCTGGTCCTCGGTTTCAACTGAACAGGGTCCGGCAATGACTGACAGACTTCCTCCGCCTATCTTCCGTCCCCTCACCTCTATTACAGTGTCATCAGGATGGAAACGGCGGTTTGCCTTCTTATACGGCTCCTGCACTCGTTTTACAGTTTCAACTATCTCCCTCGCATTTACTGCGTCTACATCTATTGACGTAGTATCACCTATAAGACCGATTATTCGCGAGTGTACACCAGTAACAAGATTGGTCTTTACACGGAATCCTTCAAGCCAGTTCATCAGTTCGTTTACCTGATTATCGGTCGCCTTGTCTTTGATTACGATTATCATAATAATACCTCCTGAAAATAAAAACAGCCCCGACCGTGCGGTCAGGGCTGTAAGATATACAGATATGATACGTTATCCTCTGCACAGCTCTACACACGGCGAATAGACCTCAGCCCAAAAGCTAAAGCCAAAAAATGCGTATGTAAAGACAAATGCAGTTCTGTTAAGCATATCGTACATTCCTTTCGTTTGATGACTTATTCTACCATGTCTATAGGAATTTGTCAAGAGGTTTTTGAAAATTTTTTTGAATTTTCCACATTCCTACGTTTATATCATTTGACTATACGTGCTTTTGGTGATATAATTAATGTATCCTTAATAACCGCAGTCAGGCGGTTATTCCCCCGAACTTCGTTCGATAGCACAAATTCTTTATATCAAGCCGATTCTTAGTCGTTGAGCAGACATTAATCAGACTCTGTTTTCAACAAGTCTATTACAGGAGTTAAATATGAGAGTTCGTTTTCATCTTCCCGACTTTTCCGGCAGTTTCAAACTGAATCTGCTGTTTGCTGATATGCTGAAAAATCGTCCCGACTTCTTCCGTGAGGGTGCCGAGATAGCTTCGTTTTACGGCGTTTTTCCGCCTTGTCTGTGGAACGGCGGAAGGTCTCAGGGCGGTAATACAGACAAAAACTACATGAAAGCCGTCATAAGAGAATTCAACGACCGCGGTATCCCTCTGCGTTTCACTTTTACAAACCTCGCTCTCGAAAAAAAACATCTCAGCGATGAACGCTGTAATCTTATGCTTCACCTCGCAAATAATGGTATGAACGAGGTAATAGTCGCCTCTCCGGTGCTTGAAGACTACATCCGCCGCGAATACCCCCGTTACAAGCTCACAAGTTCGACCTGCAAACGCCTGAATTCCGTGAATGCTCTCCTTGCTGAGCTTGAAAAGGATTACCACGTTGTTGTCGCTGATTACGACCTGAATAACAAGTTCGACATACTCGATAAACTGCCTCGCAAAAACAATATCGAACTGCTTGTAAATGCCTGCTGTCAGCCGGAATGTCCATCAAGACTTCAGCACTACATTGACATAAGTAATCAGCAGATAGCTTTCTGCAACCATATTAAAAAGTATCCGAATGTTCCTTTCAACCTCGAAAAATACGACCCCAATCATTTCAGCAGCTGCCCTTTCTCAAAGAGAAGCATTTTCGATATCCGTGAGCTGAAAACTCATATATCACCGGAGGATATATGGGAAAAGTACGTGCCTATGGGATTTGAGCAGTTCAAAATCGAGGGAAGAACTGCAAGTACTCTCAATAAAATCGAAACCTATCTTTACTACATGGCTAAACCCGAACTCCGCGAGGAAGCACGCTATTTCCTGCTTGGTCTCATGGAAAACAGCGGTGCTATGATGTTTACCTGAATTAATAATAATACTTACTGCGGAGGTGATAGTATGAGTATCGTACTGACTGATGATATCAGAAATATGCATTTCAAACATCAGCTAAAAGCTGAGGAAATGAAATACTATACCGAAAACTTCGCTCTCGCTATTCTGCGCTCTTGCTTTGATATCTATGACGACTGGATAGTTTGCGATGCCCCTGACCTTCAAAGTCCCGACGGCTCTTCCGGAATTGAGGTAACTGAGCTCGCTATCAGTCTCAACAAAGCTATTATAGGCGACTGCCTCCACTACTGGGAAACAGGTGATGTCAAATACAAGAATAAGGCGGAATACCGCGGTGCACGCGCAGGCGAAAGCTTCTATATACTGCCGTCAGTCGATTCAAATGATGAACTTGCCGCTCTCGAAACTATCTTCCGCAAAAAACTGATAAAACTTACCGGATATAAAAAGCGCGGTATCGATAAACTTGGTCTAATCATGGTCATGGACGGTCTGCCGCTTTCCGCAACCGCCGAAAACTGGGCTGACGTTGTAAGAGTTCTGCAATCTGACTCGGAAGAAAAATACGATAAAGTGTTCTTCACGTACAGCTCGGTACTCAGTTACTATAACTGTATAACTGACACTGTGACCAACTACCCTATTGATAAAAACGACTATGAAGCTCTCGGCAAATATGCAAGGTCAATCGTCGAAAACAAATAGATACACCTGAGATTTATGTCATAATTACCCGGTATACCTCATATTCTGTAACATATCAGAAATGAGGTGCTACTATGAAAAAATTCAAATGGACCGACTTGTTCATATTTATCGTTTCCGCTGAACTCGTCGGAGCGGTTTCAGCTTTGCTTTCAAATGGCTTCACGGAGTTTTACAGGAGTCTTGTACAGCCTCCGCTCTCTCCGCCTGCAATTCTCTTTCCTATCGTTTGGACTATCCTATATGCACTCATGGGGTGGTCCGCATATCTCATTTACAGCGAGGACGACGCTCCCGACAGAGCTAAGGCTTTGATTCTTTACGCTGTACAGCTTGCTGTCAACTTCTCATGGAGCATTATTTTCTTCCGCTTTCAACAGCTCGGTGCTGCTGCGGTAACCGCTGTACTGCTCAGTATCCTCGTTGCGGCAATGATTCTTTCATTCCGGAAAATCCGTACAAAAGCGGCAGTCCTGAATATCCCGTATCTGCTTTGGAGCTTATTCGCTTCTTATCTCGCAATCGCTAACTGGGTGCTGAATAAGTAAATACAATTATTGACAATTTAAGAATAAAGTGGTATAATTTCCTTATATTATTTTTATATAAGGGAGCGATATTATGAAGAGATTTATTAATTTGATAGTTACTGCTGCTATGATTCTTAGCGTTACTGCCGCTGCTATTCCGGCAAGTGCATATGAAGCTGCAACAGTTGAAGAGCATAACGCCTATTATAAAGAAATTACCGTTTTTCCTGACCCTGCAGAAAGAAGCTTTGAGTATAAAGAGGATAATTTCACTTTCAATGTTTACCGCGATTTTGCTATCATTACTGATTACAGCGACAGAAATGTAACTGAGATTTCTATTCCTGCTGAGGTCATCAATACTGATACTAATAAAAAGGTGCCTGTAGTAGGCATAAGTGATATTCCGTTCGGTTTATGCTGGAATCTTGAAAAAATTACTATCCCCGATACCCTCGAACATTTTTCTTGGTACGACCTTTCTTCTACTACTCTTGTACATATCGACAGTGATGCTGACCCTGCCCCTAAGCTGAAAGAAATCGTCGTTTCAGACACTAACCCATATTATACCTCAGTCGATGGTCTGCTCTACACGAAAGACATGAAAACTCTTATCGGCTGTCCGCCTGCACTTGATATGAAGGAGCTGAAAATCTCCGATAAAACCGAAACTATCAGCGATTATGCTTTCTTTGTCAGCCAGTCCCTCGAAAAGGCTGTTATCCCTGCTACTGTAAAGCATATCCACAACAATGCTTTTGCTGGGTGCATGAAACTAAAATCTGCCGAACTTCCGGAAACTATCACTTCAATTTCCGGTGATATGTTCTTCTACTGCACAGCGCTCACAGATGTAAAGTTCAACGGCAAAATAGAAAAAATCGGCTACGGTTCGTTCAATCACTGCGATTCACTCACTGATTTTACCATTCCCGAAACTGTTACTATAATCGGCAGTGGAGCATTTGAAGATTCGCCCTGCATCGAAAATGTTGACGGTGTTCACTATCTCGGAAACTGGGCAGTAGGCAGTGACGAGGGCATAGAAAAGGCTGTTGTCCGTGAGGGCACTGTCGGAATCGCTGAAATGACATTCATGTCAAGACATAAATGTACACTTGTCGATATTCCTGCTTCTGTAAAATATCAGGGTTATATTACATATTCCGGATTAAGCTTCGGAAAAGCCTCAATAGTTAACTACAGAGCCGCTAAACTCGAAGAAAAATCACTTGCCGCGGCGAAAAATGTGACCGACTTTTATTTCTACGACCCCGAATGTGATATTTTCGACGGTGAGAAAACTATCCCTGCTGAGTATAAATACACTAATGAAGCCTATAATCCTGAACTTGAATGGACTTTGGATTATCCTTCCGTTTCTATCACCGATGATAAAACGGAAACTCCTGTTGAAAGATACATTACCGGCGATGTCACTATCCACGGATATGAAGGCTCGACTGCTCAGAAGTATGCGGAAAAGTATAACCGCAAGTTCGAGCTTATCAATGACAAGCCAACCTATATAGCAGGTGACATTAACGGTGACGGCATAATCGGCGTTGCAGACGGTGTATGCCTGCAAACATGGCTACTCAGCGGTAAATCAGATTATATCGCTGACTGGCGGTCAGCTGACCTCTGCAAAGATGACATTATCGACGTTTACGATATGGTTATCATGAGAAAAAAGATTACTGGTAAATAAAAAACAGCTCCGTTCTGTGTACTTCCCTTAGCGGAAATTGTGGGCTGCCGAGCCGTAAACTTTCGTTACGGATTCGGTAACCCACGAAACCGGCTGAAGGGACACCCTCTTCGTACACTGTGAAAAACGGAGCTTTTTTATTTTCTTATCTGTTTTTTCTGCCTCTTACCGCAAGCTCGACAGCACGGTATGCACCATTATATATACCTGCTTTGTGCGCTGTCAGGATATGTCCGCACATCTGCTCGATTATATCGCCGTTTTCCTGAAGCAGATTCAGCATTGCGTTCGTTTCAAGCGGACTTGTACACTCGTAGGTGCCGTCTCCGACCTCTGCGGAGCGTATCGCGCCCCATGCCTCGTGTCCGCCTACCCGCTTTATCATCAGCTTCGGAATCGGATAGAATGAGAGTTCACTCGGCTTCGTTATAAGAACGTCTGAACAACGCATGAGCAGATTTGTCGAATATACTGCCGCAAAAATATCTGAGTGGAAGAATGCATGAATACCGCTCACTTCCCCTGAATACGCCCTTTCTGCAAACTCGGCTGTCGCACTGAAATCGTCAAAATGCTCAACTGCAACTGCTGAAAGCTGTGGTATCTCACGTTTCAGTTCGTTCCACACCTTGATATGGTCGCCTACGTTTATGAACAGTACAGCTTCGCCGCTCTCAATAAACGGCAGAAGCTTCCGTATCACTGATACAAATATCGTTTTCTGCGCGCCTGCTCCTCCAACTGACATAAGCCAGCGTTTTGCTGTACCCTTTTTCATGCGGTCGATTCGCTTCTGACAGTCGGCTTCTATATTGCTGACAAGTTCATGGTCAACGTAGTGACCTGTGTATGCGATAGCTGACTTCGGCATTGGTTTCAATGCTCTGCCCTTTTCCATACCGCGGAGTGCCCTGTAGCCAATATAAGCCGACGGGGTCTGCACTGTGTGAATCGCTCCCTCCGACAAATGCAGAGCCATTGGCCAGTTGTCGGGAATAGCATTGACAACGTTGGTCAGTCCGGCATGAACTGCCGCCTGTGCAGGCCATACATGAGTTGCTATGAATGGGATATCCTTCGGCAGGTCACGGTAGACTGATGTCATCAGCTCAGCCGCTTTCTGGTCAGCAGAATTGTACGACAGCTTGCGGAATCCTTCACTGTTAAGCGGCTCCCACACTATTTTGTTGAACAGCTCAGACATCTGTGAAAGCTTTGAACCCAGTGAATAAAGCTGATTCTGATGCGCAATTATCTTGCCGCACGATGCATCACTGAATGAATGAAGGTCGAACCAATACGGCTCGTATCCCATTGCTTTCGCCGCCGATGCCATTGCCATTGATATGCGGTAATGACCAAAACCCATGCGGATATTTCCGATTATTACACTCCTGTTGTCAAACTTGATTTGCGGTTCATTGGAAAGTGAAATATTCTTAACACCAAGCATATCGCCAATTACCGGCGCAGGGCAACAGCTCAGGTGGAAGGTCTTATCACCGTCGTCGCCGTATTTTCTCATATATTTTGCCTTATTCTTGATAGCTTTCCTGTATGCCTTCTTAGAAATCTCGTTCTCGAAGATGAATTTTGACCTGTCCATATCATTACCTCCGAAATTTTAAAAAAAATTTACAAAAAATCTCTTGACAAATGCTGAAAAATGTGATAGACTAAGGCTATCATATGATAGTGTAGCTATCAGATTTTATACAATAATTTTACCACAAAAAGGGAGGTTTGTCAAGTGAAAAGTGAATTTTCTGCACAAAATTTGAAAACAAGACGTATCCATCGAGCTGTTGAAGTCAGCGCTCAGTTATTTCTCAGAGACGGTATCGAAGCTGTCAAAATGACAGATATCGCCGATGAGAGCGGTATCGGTGTTGCTACTCTGTACCGGTATTTCGGTACTAAAACAGGTATCGCCATTGCCGCTATGACCCATCTTTGGGAAGAGCTGAAAAGAATGTTCAGCGGAGTTTTTGACTCGGATGTATTCAAAAGTCAGCCGGGTATCAAACAAGTTGGCGACCTTATGAGAATGTTCATCGTACTATATGAGGCTCACCCCGCTTTCATGCGTCTGCTCGGTGAGTTCGACCTTATGCTCATGAGCGAGGACGTTCCAAAAGAACTCCTCAAAGAGTATGAACGCTCTGTCATCGACTTCTACCCCATTTTTGAATCAGCTTACCTTGCAGGTCTTGCTGACGGCACTGTCCGCGAAATCGAGCAGTTCAAGATGTTCTATCTCTCAACTGCCCACTCACTCATGGAGCTCAGTAAAAAACTTATTCAAGGTGAACTCCTCCCCTCCGACGACTTTTCTGTTGCTTCAATGGAGCTTGAAACCGTTATCAACACCGCTGTATACTACCTCAAAAAGGAGTGACAACTATGGAGAAAAAGATAGCCTCAAACAAAGTTTTATGGATTTTCGCTATTGGTCAGTTCGGCTGGTCAACACTGTCAGGAATAATCACCAACTGCCTCGTTTTCTTTTTTCAGCCGAGTCAGGCTGAACTGAAACTGGGTCAGGTAGAATTCATCCCTCAGGGAACTATTCTCGGTCTTACCGCAATAGGTCTTATCACCGCTGTCGGACGAGTTTTCGACGCTGTGACTGACCCTTTTATCGCCGGAAAGACAGATTCACTCAAACATAAGTTGGGCAGACGTATCCCATTTATGAGGTTTGCGGCTATCCCCTTCGGTGCAGTTACTGTTCTGCTCTTTATTTCTCCTTTTAAAGCCGGAAGCATGGGAAACGTTGTTGTCCTGTTCATCTTTGCAATGCTTTTCTACCTCTGTATGACCTGCTATTGCACACCGTATAACGCTCTTATTCCCGAACTCGGCAGAACTCAGAACGCTCGCATCAATCTCTCTACCTACATCTCCGTTACCTATTTCTTCGGAACTGCTGTAGCTTACCTCGTTCCGAATATCGCCAATGCTTTCATGAGCAAACTCGGCTACGCAAACAGCTACCGCGTTACTATTGCGATACTCGCCGCAGTTGCCGTTATTGCTATGCTTGTTCCCGCTTTTCTCATCAACGAAAATGAGTACGCTGACACTACCCCTTCAAAGTCGGACACGCTCAGTTCACTCGCCGCGACTTTCCGCAATAAAGAGTTCCGCACATTCGTATTTTCCGATATACTCTACTGGGTCGGTCTTACTCTTTTTCAGACAGGTCTGATGTTCTACGTAACCGTTCTGCTCGGACTCTCTTCAAATATGACCTTCCCCCTGTTCGCTACTATGACCGTGGTCAGTCTCATTTGCTACCCGCTTGTAAACATCTTCTCAAAGAAAGTCGGCAAGAAAAAGCTCACCGCTTTTGCCTTCCTCTTCTTCTCGGTCACATTCCTCGTTACTTCAGGCGCAGGCTTTCTCCCTATTCCGAGTATCGTATACGGAGTCATAATAGCGGTACTCGCGGCAGTTCCTATGGCTATACTCGGTATTCTCCCGCAGGCAATCGTCGCTGACATCTCAGAAGCCGACAAGTTCAAAACAGGTGAAAGCCGTCAGGGAATGTTCTATGCGGCACGTACTTTCGCTTTCAAGCTCGGTCAGTCTATTGCCATGCTTCTATTTACCAGTATTGCCCTCATAGGCAAGGAAATTCCCGAAGGCAATGCCGGATACGGACTCGGCTACCGCCTTACAGCTATTGTTGCGGCTGTTCTCTGTCTGCTCGGCGGACTTGTATTCATGCGCTATAACGAAAAGAAAATTCTCAGCACTATAGAGGAGGGACAGAAAAATGCTTAAACTCAGGTCAGTATCATTCTCATATGAATACGGAAGTGAACTTTTCTCCGTCAGAACTTCACGGAGTATCACCAATGACCTCGTATCACTCAATATTTCAACCGACGGAAACGTTTTCTCAGCATCAGTAAAAACTGCGGACGAGATAACCATTACCGACCTCAGCGCTGTTTTTGAGTTTGAATTCAAGGAGGAGGACCGTATTTTCCTCAACGGCTATCAATCGTGGACCGATTCATATGAACACGATATCTACGGCAAAATGAAGGGTATCGACCATATCCCGTTCGGTATCTGTGACAAGTACGCTTTCTCACAGTACGGTGACTACAACTTCGTAAGCTATCCGACTGATGCAGGCAGTCTCCACGGCTGGAGCTACGGCTATATCCGCGATATCGGCGATTTCGTACTCATGGGTTCTCTCTCCGAAAACTCCGGCTTCACCCTTATCGAAACTCATACATTCTCGAATGAGATAGTATTCAAAAAGGACTGCCGCGGTCTGACCGTAAACGGCGAATACGACGGCTTGAAGCTCTACTTTGACACAGGTCTCGAAAAGGAAGTATTCGACGGTTACTTCAATGAACTCGGCATAAAACTGCGTCCCGAAGCAAAGCCGATTTACGGATACACAAGCTGGTACAGGCATTATCAGAATATCAGCTCCGCCGTACTCCGTCAGGACCTTGAGGGTCTGAAGTCTCAGAAGCACAAGGCTGACGTTTTTCAGATAGATGACGGCTGGCAGGAGCACGTCGGTGACTGGCTTTGCATCGATTACAACAAATTCCCCGACGGTATGCAGCCGGAAGCTGAACTCATTTCTGCCGCAGGTATGCTCCCCGGTATATGGCTTGCCCCATTCGTGTGCGAGGAGAGTTCAATGGTTTTTATCGAACACAAGGACTGGCTCGCAAAAAATGACGACGGTACATATGTCCGCGGCGGCTCTAACTGGAGCGGTTTCTATGCTCTCGACTTCTATAACGACGAGGTGCGCAATTACCTCCGCGAAGTTTTCAACACTATTGTTAACCAGTGGGGATTCCGCCTTCTGAAACTCGATTTCCTTTACGCTGTCTGTATACAGCCCCGCCCTGACAAGTCTCGCGGTCAGATAATGTCAGACGCTATGGACTTCCTGCGTGAATGTGCCGGTGATGCGTTTATTCTCGGCTGCGGCGTACCGCTTGCATCAGCATTCGGCAAAGTCGACTACTGCCGTATCGGCTGCGATGTCAGTCTTGACTGGGACGACAAACCCTATATGCGCCTCACTCACCGTGAGCGTATAAGCACACGCACTACTATCATGGACTCAGTTTTCCGCCGTCAGCTGAACGGAAGGGCGTTCCTCAGTGACCCCGATGTTTTCGTGCTTCGCGAAGATAATAACTCTATGACTACTTCTCAGAAAATGGCTCTCGGTGAGGTAAATGCGTCAGCCGGCAGCGTACTCTTTACATCAGATGATGTATCTGTCTACGGCGAGACCGAAAAACGCATATTCAACGGTATCATGCGAATGCGCAATGCCGATATTATCTCAGCCGCACTCGATGACGATGAACTTGTTGTCTCGTATATGCTCGGTGAAAAAATCATAACCCGTACCTATAAACTATAAATACAAAAATGCGGACGCTCCAATTGGAACGTCCGCTATTTTTATAATGTTTTCTATTTTTTTATTTTTCTATTTCAGGAAGTGATTTGATGATTTTTGCGTCAAGCTTCTGTATAGCGAGTGCATCTTTACCTGTGATGCCGTCGCCGGGGTTGAAGCAGTCAGCATTTGCCTTTGCTTCGTCATTGAAGTTGTACTTGTCCTTGTTGCCGATGAACTGGAGAATTGTTACTGCATCTGCTACTGTTACACTGTTATCAAGGTTAGCGTCGCCGATAAGCGTTGCCTTTACTTCGCCTGTTGATGAAGCTGTTGTAGTAGTTGTTGCTGTAGATGTAGCTGTTGTGGAAGCTGTTGTTGTTGTCTCCTTAACTTCACCTGTGTGGTCGTACTCATAAACCATTGTGATAGTGTTATATGTTACGGAAACGTCTGCACCGCTTTCACTGTTAGCTGATGACTTCCACCAGTCCTGGAACTCGATATATGTATCCTTATAGTCAGCATTTTCAAGCTCGATGCTTGCGCCGTCCTTAGCAGGGTCAGGAATTGTGAATGTGCCGTCCATTTCAACGATGCAGTCGCCTGAGCCGCTGTATGAGAATGACTTGCTTCCCCAGCCTGCGAGTGTTCCGTCAGACTTTACTACCTGATTGAAGCAGAGTCCGCCGCCGCCGCAGTACCATGCTGAGCCTGTTGAACTGCTTGCTGTGCAGTTGATGATGATTCTCTTGAGGTGTTCCTTATCCTCTATCGGTATCATGGGAGCCTTGTTTACAGAAAGTTCAAGCTCGTCAAACTTGTATTCTACCTTCTTCTCCTCAATGTCGGGAGCTTCGTAAACCTTCGCATCGCTTGCCTTATCTGAGAGAACTACTGTTGCAATTGACATTGCAGGAAGCTCAACTTCTATCTTATTGTCCTTGATATCGTTATTTACGTTTATAACTCTGATACCGCTGTCTTCCTGTGTTACTGCGTATACTACAGCACTCTTGTACTTTGTATCTGTACCGGAGATGTCGATAACGTTTGTCTTTGCTGTATTCTCCTTGTTTCCGATAACCATTGTTACATTTGTGTCATCAGAATCATTGATAGCAGCGTAAGCATACTCCTTGGAAAGGTCCTCAACTGATGTCTTTACGAGGTTGTTGCCGAATGCGCTGCCCTTGCCGTCGTAGTTAGTGTAGAGGTTGATAGCAGACTGAACATACGGACACTCTGTCATAGTTCCCCAGTATGTTGCGAAGTAGACATTGTTCATAGCGAATGCACCAAGTGCTTCTGCTTCTGCAAGACCTGTTCTGATGTCCTTACCTGTTGTCTTCTCGTTTGAGATGTTGCCGAGGTTGTACTCGGAAATAGCTATCTTTGTACCCGGATAGTACTTATCTACAGACTCCTTGATACGTGTTACAAACGGGAAGTAGCTCTTGCCCCACGGCATAAGCCAGCTGTTTTCCTCGTATTCGGGGTCGTAGAGACTTCTTGCTGCCTGAAGGATATCATCGTCTGTATTGAGTCCCTGTGAGTAGTAGTGAACGTCAATAACGTCGAGGAGACGCTTGCCGTTATCCTTCTCAGCCTTTGCCATTGACTCAAGGTAGTAATCAAGGAACCAGCTGTAGTTTGCCTTTACTGCCTGCCAGTCCTTATCATCATATGTGCCTATCTTTGCACCTGTTGTCTTGTCCTTTATATCAGAACCATCGCCGCAGTTCATGCAGGGAAGCATTCCCCAGAATGCAGGACCAAATACTTCAGCCTTGGGGTCGATATCCTTGACAACCTTTGCAAGCTCTATCGACTTGGAAATAAGCTCTGTGCTTGATACTTCCTCTGGGTGGAGGTAGGGGTGAGTATCGTTCCAGAGAACAGGCTCGTTATCAAGGCTGTAGCCCTGAATACCAGTCTCGGATTCTGCGTCGCCGAGGTTCTTTACAAGGTAATTTACATATTCGTCCATGTAAACCTTGTCATCGGTGAGGTCAGGAGTATCAGCAAGAGCGCCGTCCTTCTTGAATACAACTTCATTCCAGCGCTTGGAGGGTGCTGTTTCGCCTGCCTTTACTTCGCCGTCCTTATCAGCAGCAACATATCCAGCCATCTGAAGTGTAGCGAGCTTATACTCAACATTGTTCTTCTTTGCGATATCGGAGAACTTTCTTACTGCACCAGCAGGTCCGTCTGCTGAATCACCCTGATTTGTGTCAGAGCTGTTATGCCAGTCCTCACCGGCATTTGACCAGTTAGTCTCCCAGTTGTAACCTGTGAAACGGTTACCGCCCTGTCTGATATTGTGAGTTGTAAGGTTCTTGAGGCTTGATGAATCGAATGCGTTTACACCATAGATGTAGGGGCTGATAGCTGTCTTGGCAGCAGAAAGGTCAACTGTTACCTTTGTTGTTGCTGCGCCTTCAGCAGATACTGTAGCTGTGGGCAGTGCAGATGCGTTAGAGAGTACGCAGAGTGCTGCTACCATTCCGGCAAAGCTTTTTCTTATCATGGTATTTACCTCCTGAAAATAATTATTTATTATTCGGTGTCCTGTGGTTGTATTCTGAAAGGAGCTGTCTTCCACGTATCAATATCGGGGTCAGGGAATGAAATATAGTTGACAAGCGATTTTGCGAGGGTCAGGATACCAACGAGAGGGACATTGTGTACGTATCCGTAAATCGGGAAGGTCTCGCCGCCGGTATTGGCTGTCAGCTGCCACATTATACCGAGCTTTTCACATCTGTCAACAATGGCTGATACGGTATCGAAAGGGAGCGACAGCTCCTTAGAGATACATTCTTTGGTTAGGATATTGTTACGGCTGAGTGTCTCAGCGTAGGATATCACAAGCATTGCATTTTTATCCGAAAGCAGAGAAAAGAGTTCAAGCAGACGCGGCTCAATCGAAAAGTAGCTGTTGATTCCGTTTTCAGGAATACGCATAAAGCATAGGTACTGCATATCCTGATTGAGACGTGCTATCGCAAGCTCATAGTCTGTTCTCAGCTGAGCATATGTCTCGCGCGTAAAGCTTTCGGGCAGACTTGCGTGTTCGGGCGAGGTACCCTTACCAAACGCACACAGCATGGTATAGAAAAGTTCCATAGCACGCTTGCCTTTTTCACTTTCACCAAGCTTGTCGAGTTCTCCGAGTACAGCCGTATTGAGGCTTACCTTGCCCTCCTCGTCCTTGAGTCCGAAGAGAACATCGAGGGAAACATCGAGTATCTGCGAGAGTTTCGGGAGCAGTTCACAGTCAGGGTAACTGCCCTTTTCCCATTTTGAAACAGCCTGAGGCGTGATTGATAGCTTCTGAGCAAGCTGTTGTTGTGTCAGACCTGCTCTTTTGCGGTATCTGACGAGATTTTCACTAAAGCTCAACTTCATTTTGAGAGCGTCCTCCCCTTTTGTGAGTCGTCGGTGATTAATGCACTTGTTTGCAAATTCCGGTCAATATCTTTACTGTATCTTCATTATAACACATCTGCCAGTTGATTTCAAGCTATTTATCCTTTATATTTTTCAACTCATGATTGATATAAAACCTACAATTGTGTTATTGATAATAAATATAGGTCTATTGATTTAATATCGTTATATGTCCGGAAGATTGTTGATTTATTCACAAATTAGTGCTATAATGGATAATGACAAATTTTAAAGGAGATTTTTATGAGCAAATTCAGAAAACAGCATATGACCATAGGCTGGCAGGACATGATTGCCGCTGACAACACTTCTCCTGCTTCAGAAGCTTCCCTGCGTGAAAAAGCCTCTCTCGTCGGTAGAGTCGGACTGCTGATGCTTTCAGTCGGCACCGGTGCATGGCGTGTACGCGCTTCGATGAACAAAATAGCGCGTGGGCTCGGTATCACCTGCAATGCAGACATCGGACTCCTGTCTATAGAGTTCACCTGCGCTGACAAGGGCGAGACCTTCACAAATGCCCTTTCTCTTAGTACAACCGGTGTCAACACCGATAAGCTGAACTCACTTGAATCATTCACTGACGGCTTCGCTGAACGTTCAGGTAAATACTCCGTTGAACAGTTTCACCGTATTCTCGATAAACTCGAAAAGCTCCCTCCTAACTACAAAGCGTGGAACCTCGGTCTTGCTTCGGCTCTCGCCTGCTGTGCGTTCACTTTTCTGCTCGGCGGCGGTATCGTCGAGATGATATGTGCATTTTTCGGTGCAGGTATCGGCAACTTCGTGAGAAAAAAGCTCCTCGAACAGCATATTACACTCTTCGGTAATGTTACTGCCGGAGTTGCTTCTGCCTGCTGTACATATGTATTGCTGATAAAGCTCGCTGAAATGCTCCTCGACGTTTCTGCAGTCCACCAAGCCGGTTACATATGCTCAATGCTCTTTGTTATCCCCGGTTTTCCGCTTATTACCGGCGGTATCGACCTCTCAAAGCTCGATTTGCGCTCCGGTCTTGAACGTGTGACATATGCACTTCTCATTATTACTATGGCAACTCTTACCGGCTGGATAACTGCTATGCTTTTCAGCTTCGCTCCGTCAGATTTCCCGGAAATGAACATCTCCCCTGTTCTCATGGTCGTTTTCCGACTCGTGACAAGTTTCTGCGGAGTTTACGGTTTCTCGCTTATGTTCAACAGTCCGCGTAAAATGGCGCTCACAGCCGGAATCATCGGCATGATTGCCAACACTCTCAGGCTTGAACTCATCGACTTTACTAATATTCCGGTCAGCTTCGCCGCATTTATCGGTGCTCTTTCTGCCGGACTTATGGCGTCTGCGATAAAGAGCAAAATCGGCTACCCTCGTATATCCCTCACAGTTCCGTCAATCGTTATCATGGTGCCCGGAATGTTCATGTACAAGGGAATCTTCTTCATCGCTCAGAATGATATCTCAACCGGCGGACTATGGCTTTGCAAAGCGGCATTGATAGTCGCTTCACTTCCACTCGGACTCATCTTCGCCCGCATCTTTACAGATACTAATTTCCGCAAAAGCAGCTAAAAAAAGAGTGAGACAAGGGAATTTTCCTTTGCCTCACTCTTTTTTATTCGTTATCCACCAAAGCTTCAATTGCTTTGCTGTACTGCGAGTCGATGCCCTCGACCTCGTTTTCGACCTGTACATCAGGTGTTATTCCTATTCCGTTGTAACACTCGGATTTCGTTGTTTTGTACTCGGCAACCGTAAGGACAACTGCACCGCCGTCGTCCATTTCATTAGTTACCTGCATAACACCCTTACCGTAGGTCTGCGAACCTACTATGACCGCCTTGCCGGAATCTTTGAGGGCAGCCGCAAATAGTTCAGCAGCACTTGCTGTATTCTCGTTGACTATAACAGCCATAGGCATATCTATCTCGGAATCGTCAGAGTATACGATAGTTTCTGAACGTCCATCATTGTACTCGGCTGTTGCTACTACACCCTCAGGAAGTAATGGGTCGAGACACTCTTCAAGTGCCGGAACAAGTCCGCCATTATTGTCTCTGACGTCAAATATGAGCGACTTTGCACCATTTGCCGTCAGTCGTTCAAGCGCACTGATGAACTGGTCAGGTGTGTTCTTCTTGAATCCTGTCACCTTGATGTAGCCGATGTTATTTCCAAGCATCTCAGCGTCTACGGTTTTGACCTTTATGGTCCGACGTACAAGAACATAGTCCGTTGTCTTACCTTCTCTGCGTACTGTGAGAGTTATCGATGAACCCTCAGTTCCTCGCATTGCGTCCATTCCTACGTCAAAACCGGCTTCCTTGATGTCGATGCCGTCGATATTCGTAATTATATCATCCTCAGCAAGGCCGGAGTCCGATGCTGGCGAGTCTTCGAGAACTTCTGAGATTCTCATGTATCCGCTCTCGTCCTCTGCAAGAGTTAGTCCGAGACCTACCAGTTCACCGGAGTCCTCATTTTTTTCGGTGAGGTACTCAGTTTCAGTCAGGTAGCGTGAATACTTGTCGCCAATACCCGAAATATAGCCTTTCATGATGCCGTCACTTAGTGCTTTTTCGTCGATATCACCGAAATAATTGTCACGGACATAGCTGTCAAGAACCTGAAGTGAACTGTATTTTTTCGATTTTTCATTTACGTCAACCACCTTTTTATTGAAGCTTTGAAGTGAAAAAAAGGAGGTCAGAATAAATGTGACCGCAATCGAAACTGCAATCAGACTCAGCGATAGACCAAGACTTATTTTTTTATTCATATTATCATCGCTTTCTTTTGTGAAAATGCTGTATACAACAAAACACGGGCAGAGATGACTTCTGCCCTGTTTTTGCTGTTATTTCTTTCGTCAAGGTGATACGTAGCCGAGAGGGTCAACTCTTCCGCCGTTTACGTATACCTCAAAGTGAACGTGCGGACCTGTTGACCAGCCGGTAGTTCCTGCGTAGCCAATAACCTGTCCTGCCTCAACGTAGTCTCCTACAGATACTGCCGCAGAAGTGAGGTGACCGTAAAGTGTGGAATAAGTACCGTCATGTGCTATCATAACGTAGTTTCCATAGTTACCGCCGCATCCGCAGCCGTAACTTTTAGGATAATTATGAGTACAGCTATTGTTCATTCTGATAACTGTACCTGCTCTTGCCGCACATACGGGAGCACCCATAATGCCGCCGTCGCTGATATCAATACCTGCATGAAGTGTACCCCAGCGATAGCCGTATGTACTTGAGATTCCGCTGTGACCCGGAACAGGCCATGAAAATCCTGCTGATGACGGGTCTACGCTGAAATTCATAGGACCTGAATAGCTTTCGCCCTGATTCTGATTCTGTGACTGAGCCTGCTGCTGAGCTGCTGCCTGCTGCTGACGGAGCGACTCCTCATAGCGGCGCTGTGCTTCGGCAGCCTGACGCTGTATCTCAGCCTCGATCTCTTTTCTTTCAGCTTCGAGCTTTGCATTGTCAGCCTCGATGTCAGCCTTTTCTCTTTCGAGGTCCTGCTGAGCACGGGCAATTCGATCGATCTCAGACTGTGTCTGCTGTAACTTTTCGTTGAGTGAAGCTACCTCTGCAGCTTTTTCTTCCTTACGCTTTTCCTGATTCTCAAGCTTCATCTGAAGGCTGAGTTTTTCAGTTTCAAGGTCTTTTTTGGAAGTTTCAAGTTCGTCGATCTCGCCGAGTATATTGTTGATAAGCTCATCGTCGTACTCAGCAACCCTGTTGATCATCTGAACACGTGACATTACATCGTAAAAGCTTGATGAACCGAGTACCACTGATGCAGATGTCTCATTGCTGTTAACGTACATTGCGCAGAGACGCTGCTTGAAAAGCTCGATATTCTTGTCAATCTCTTCCTGCTGATTCTTGATATCAGTATCAAGGGAATTGATATTGTTCTGAGTAGCTGTGATGTCAGCTCCGATGCTTTCAAGCTCAGCATTGAGGAGATTGATATTCTCCTGAATGTAGCCGATCTGCTCATTGAGGTAAGACTGCTGTTCCTCTTCAAATCCCTTGTCGCCTTCGAGGTCACTGATCTGTCCCTCAAGTGCTGCGATCTTATCAGAGTTAGCTTTCTTCTGCTCTTCGATCTCCTGCATTGTGAGTGCTGAAACGTCCTGATAATTATCAGTTGAAGCCGGATTTGCGGCAATGATCCCAACTGAAAGTACACTGCAGCATATAAATGCAAGGACCTTTTTTGTAAGATTTAGTTTACTCATTTCAAAGCGGCGATTTACGCCTGATTCTCCTTTCAGGATAGCTGCGTGTCATACGTCGATATGGCGTCTTGTGCTGACAACGCTTCCAATTGCTCCTACCATCGATCCTACCAAAAGGTAAGCCAGAGCAACATAGAGCTGAATATGGTTGAACGGGATTATACTTCCAACACCAAATGCTCTCATGAGAGTGCCCTGTTCCATAAGGATGCGGAATACCGAACGGTAAACTGCCCACGTAATAAAGAATGCTCCGGCACCGGCAAAGAATCCGGTGACCATTCCCTCAACAAAGAACGGAGTCCTTATGAATGCGTTGGTAGCTCCGACATATTTCATGATCTGTATCTCCTCACGTCTTGCGAAAACGCTCGCCTTTGTGGTATTTGATATCATGATCATTGAAACTGCCGCGAGTGCTATGATAACTGCAACGGCGATAAGTGATACGACTCTTCTCAGTTCGCGGAGAAACTCTGCGACCTGCGGAGACGAACTTGCGCTCTGTACTTCGGTTATCATCGCGATCTTCGCAGTTGTATCCTCGATCGTATCATTATCTATTACTGTCACACTGAATCCGTCAGGCATGAATTCGTAGCCATCAATATAATCAAAGATAGCCTTGCCCTGTGAGATCTGATTCTGCATACGTTTATACGCTTCTTCCTTGGAGATGTACTCCACGGTATCAACGTTATCCATATTTTGCAGTTCCTGATTTATCTCATCAACTCTGCTCTGAGTTGTTGACGGATCGAGATATACTGCGACCTCGTTCTGATTGCCGAGACCGAGTATCATTGAGTTCATATTCACGTAAAACAGTGCAGAACCGCCTACGAGGAGAAGAGATATGAGGAGTACGCAGAATGTTGCGAACGCCATCATTTTATTCTTCCATATGTTTTCTATACCCTGATTAGCAAGGTATTTGAATCCGCTTATTTTCATCAGACACCTCCGTCCTGGTCGGCGCCGGTGATAGCGGCAATGACCTCATCAATGAGAGCGTCCTCGGTAGATGTAACAGGCGAAGCAGGTATCGCGATTCTGGCGGTATCAGTTGAGATGCCTGATGCCTGAGCCATAGCCTGTGCAAGCTCTTCCTCGGGAAGTGCCTCCTCACTCGTACCGGAGATGACTTCATCGAAGACTATCTCTCCGCCGGTGATATTGATGATACGTCCGCCGAAGTGACGAACGAGGTCATGTTCGTGTGTGACCATGAGTATCGTAGTACCCTGATCGTTTATACCCTTGAGCAGTTCGACTATTTCGTACGAAAGCTCAGGGTCGATATTACCGGTAGGCTCGTCGGCGATTATGAGCTGTGGGTCGTTTACAAGAGCTCTTGCTATTGCGACACGCTGTTTTTCACCGCCGGAAAGCTCGTCCGGATAAGAATTTGTTTTTGCGTGGAGTCCTACGAGACTTATTACGTAGGGTACTCGTTTTCTGATATATTTCAGAGGAGCGTCTATAACTCTGAGAACGAATGCGATGTTCTCATAAACTGTCATAGACGGTATAAGGCGGAAGTCCTGGAATACAAAGCCGAGAGTACGGCGGAATTCCGGTATCTTGCGCTTTTTGAGCTTATTAAGGTTATAGCCGTTTACGGTAACGACACCGCTGGTAGCGTCTATCTCCTTAAGAAGCAGTTTGATCATTGTGCTTTTTCCCGCGCCTGACGAACCTACGACGAAGGCGAAATCGCCGTCGTTTATCTTCAGACTGACGTTGTTAAGTGCATCAACGCCGCTGGAGTAGGTCACGGATACGTTCTGAAGCTCTACCAAAAATTACACCTGCTTTCAATCAAGCGGGATATCCCGCTGGCTGTTGTGCGGAAAATTAACCGTACAGTTAAGATGTGCAGGGACGCTATTCTGCGCCCCAAATGTAAAGTTACTGAATCTGGACTGCCAGTTCTGACAGCAGTGCAAAATATCAGGGTCGATGTAGGCATCGACCCTACAGTTTTTTTAGAATTTAACGGGGTTTGCTGAGAGATACTTCTTGACCATAAGAGCTATCTTGAAGATGATTGCGTGGTCGAATTCACGGAGGTCAAGACCTGTCAGCTTCTTGATTTTTTCAAGTCTGTATACGAGAGTATTTCTGTGTACGAAGAGCTTTCTTGAAGTTTCGGAAACGTTGAGGTTATTCTCGAAGAATTTCTGGATAGTGAAGAGAGTTTCATGGTCGAGAGAGTCGATACTGCCAACCTTGAATACCTCGTGGAGGAATGTCTCGCAAAGAGTTGTAGGAAGGTGGTAGATAAGTCTTGCGATACCGAGGTTATCATAGCTTACGATAACCTTGTCAGTGTCAAACACCTTGCCGACTTCGAGAGCCATCTGTGCTTCCTTGAATGAGCGAGCGAGGTCCTTTACGCCCACAACAGCAGTACCGATACCAACATTTACGCGGGTATAGAACTCACTGCTGAGAGTATCAGCGATTGAACGTGCAAGCTTTTCGAGGTCCTTAGAATCAACAGTGCTCTTGAGCTCCTTGACGAGAACGATATCAGTCTCAGTGATGTTGAAGACGAAGTCCTTGTTCTTGTCAGGGAAAAGGTTCTGGATAACGTCGTAAGCGGAAATATCGTTTGCGGAAACTATTCTGATGAGGAATACTGCTCGGCTTATCTCGGCATTAAAGTGAAGCTCTCTTGCCTTGATAACGATATCGCCGGGGAGAACGTTATCGAGGATAACATTCTTGATGAAGTTGTTGCGGTCATACTTTTCATCGTAGTACTGCTTGATATTTGAGAGTGTGATAGCGAGGATGCTTGCATACTTTGCAGCAGCGTCATCAACGCCCTCTACGAAAACCGCATAGTCAGGCTTAACTCTTGAGCCGAAAGGCTTGTAGGTAAAACCGTCGCGGATGAAGATATCATGTGAATCGCTGAGGTCGAGCGATACAAACTCGTTTGTAGTGCCTACGCGGGTAAGGTCGCTGCAGGCGATAATAGTAGCGGTCTCATCGACAACACCGATAGTAGCGTCGATAGTATCGCGCATCTGATGAATGACAGCTTTCAGAGAATTTCATGTCAGCCTCAATATATTACAGATTGTAACATATTAATATGAATATTCTATGAACAAACTGTTAACTTTTCTTTGAAAACTTGAATTTTAACCAAGTTTTTTGTGTTCATCTTGTGATAATCTGCTAAATGGAGCAGATCTGTTGTAACCGAAATGTAATTTTTACATTTTCTCCGGCTGTTCTATCTTTAATATAGTAAGAACATTTCTGAGTGTCTGTCTTACTGCAAGGCTGAGGAGAATACGTGCATTCATGAGCTCTGCATCACCTGCATTCTTTACACTGCATCCGTCGTAGAAGCGGTGGAAGAGAGTTGCGAGGTCTATAGCGTACTTAGTGAGCTTAGCGGGGTCGTAAGCCTTTGCCGCAAGCTCTATCTCTTGCGGAAGCGAAGCTATATGACGGATAAGCTCTATCTCACGCGGGTCAGTGAGCAGAGTGAAGTCTGCCTTCTCGGGAACAGTGATTCCCTCTGACTCAAGATTGCGGAGCATACTGCAAATTCTCGCATGAGCGTACTGAACGTAGAAAACAGGGTTCTGTGACGACTTCTCAACTGCAAGGTCGAGGTCGAACTCAAACTGTGAATTTGCCTCGCGGAGATTGAAGTAGAAACGAGCCGCATCTATCGGTATCTCATCGAGAAGAGTAACAAGTGTTATAGCCTTTCCGCTTCTCTTTGAGAGCTTGACTGTCTCGCCCTTTCTTACAAGGCGGACCATCTGCATAAGTACTACGTCGAGCTTTGTCTCATCAACTCCGAGGGCATTGAGTGCCGCTTTCAGACGCGGTACATAGCCGTGGTGGTCAGCGCCGAGAACGTTTATAGCCTTGTCGAAGTTACGTGTAACAAGCTTGTTGTAGTGATAAGCAATGTCGGGAACGATGTATGTATAGAGTCCGTTGCTTCTCTTGAGGACGAAATCCTTATCCATGCCATACTCAGTAGCCTTGAACCATATAGCGCCGTCCTGCTCGTAAGCCTTGCCGGCTTCCATAAGCTTGTCCACAACGAGCTTTGTCTCGTTCTTTTCGTGGACTGTGCTCTCGCGGAACCAGTTATCGTAAACGATACGGTACTTTTTGAGGTCGCGCTCAAGTCCTGCTATATTTATCGGGAGTGCATAGTCAACGAGAGCCTTGCGGCGTTCCTCCTCAGACACATTTTCGAGAGAATTGCCGTGAATGTCGTAATAATTCTTAGCGTGCTCGATAATATCCTGACCGAGGTAAACGTCCTCAGGCATCGGGAAGTCTTCGGAGCTGCCATCCTCGCCGTAGATAAGGCGGCAAACTTCTTCAGTATCTGCCGCTTCAGCCAATACCTGCTGACCCTTTTCAGAGCAGATGTGCATATATCTGAGTGAAAGCGATTTGCCGAACTTTTCTATCTGATTACCGGCATCATTTACGTAAAACTCGCGCTCTGCGTGATAGCCTGCCCAGTCGAGTACACTTGCGAGACAGTCGCCTATAGCTCCGCCTCTTGCATTTCCAATGTGCATAGGACCGGTCGGGTTTGCGGAAACGAACTCAACGAGGACTCTCTTGCCCTGACCATAATCAGTTCTGCCGTAGTTTTCCTTCTCTTCGAGAACGCCCTCGACAGCCTCAGCGAACCACTTCTTGCTGAGGAAGAAATTCATGAATCCGGGACCTGCTATCTCAGCTCTTTCAAACACAGAGCCTGCAAGGTCTATCTTTTCAATAATGAGTTCAGCGATCTTGCGCGGTGCCATTTTGAAAGCTCTTGCGCAAACCATAGCTGTATTTGCCGCGAAATCGCCGTGTGACTTATCTGCCGGTATCTCGACAGCGAATGAAGGGAGCGGCTCGGCAGGAGCAACGCCCTCTGCAACGAGAACTCCGAGTGCATCATTTATGAGCTCTCTGAGCTGTAATGACGCAGATTTGATAAGATCTGACATTTGTATTATCCTTTCCTTGCTAATTAATTCTTTATAGTCATGATTATCTCGTTATCTGAAAGATAAGACGAGTTCAGATCAAGCGTATATTTAAGGTAAAGCCTGCCATTTTCTGAAATAGTATTATCAATG
Source organism: Ruminococcus flavefaciens (assembly GCA_902792235.1). Taxonomy (GTDB): domain Bacteria; phylum Bacillota; class Clostridia; order Oscillospirales; family Ruminococcaceae; genus Ruminococcus; species Ruminococcus flavefaciens_AE. Next base: position 7,257 of record CADAYP010000022.1, on the reverse strand, counting down.
GCATGGGTGTAAACGCCTATGCGCATATCACCGTAAGGCGTACCATACTGGCAGTAATGCTTTCTTCCGATTTCGAGTGAAAGCACCGAATTAGCTGCTCCTCTTCTGATAATTGAAGCAGTCTTACCGCCGTCTACAGTGATAGTTGTAGTCGAACCTTCAAAACCGGTAGCCGACGTATCCTCATAAGAAATTACGTCCCTTCCATCGGACCTTGAGACACTCGCCTTTGTAAGAAGCTCAGTCTCGTTTTTTTCGTCATCCTGCCACTGTATGCTTGTAAGTGAGATCAAAACGTTTTTTTTCATTTCAGTCTCCTTTTTATGTTATCAGTAGGATTTTTCTGCATTTTCAATAGCCTGTTCAAGGAGCTTATCCATAAGGTAAGGCATTTCCATGCCGAGATGGTGCATGAGTTTGGGATATACGCTGTTATTTCTGAGTCCGGGCGCAGTGCCTACCTTATTAAGAAGAAGGTCGCCGTCGTCAGTGAGGAAGAAGTCTATCCTTGCCATTCCCTTACAGCCGAGCGCCTTGAAAGCCTTTATAGCTACGGCGCGTATCTCGTTATGGACCTCGTTAGGAAGGTCTGCCGGGACCTTAAGGTCGTCGCCGGAACTCTTTTTTACCTCAGTAGGGTCGTACTTCTTGCCAACTGAGAGTATCTCGCCGATATATGAAGCGAACGGAACGTCATATCCGAACACTGCAACCTCAAGTTTACGGCTATTGACATACTTCTCAACAACGACCTTGTTATCGTTTGAGAATGCTATTTTTACAGCCGCTATGAGAGTTTTCATGTCATCAGCAATAGTAGTTCCTATACTGCATCCGCTTTTCGCCGGTTTTACCACAACAGGGAATCCGAGACTCTCTGCGATCTCCTCACAGCGCTTGTCGATATTGTTGATATCACGCTGATTGATGAGTTCCCACTCAGCAGTCTTGATGCCGTAATCGTCAAGAAGCATATGGATATGCGACTTATCCATGCATGAAGCAGCAGACAGAAGACCGCAGCCTACATAGGGTATTCCCGACAGGTCGAGGAGTCCCTGAATAGTGCCGTCAGCACCTTTTTTACCCATCATTATCGGAAATGCTACATCGATGCGCCTGATAGTTGCTTCACCGTTTTCGATAGTCACAATGCCGTGATGAATCGGGTCGGGTGAGAGTATCGCGGACGCACAGTCCGGATCGAGGTACCAGCTGCCGTCTGCTATCTCATCAATGCCCCCGGGATAGTAGAGCCAGCGTCCTTTTTTTGTAACACCTATACAGATCACCTCATACTTATCTGTAGGTATATTGCGTATTACCTCTGCAGCAGAGGCAAGCGACAGCTCGTGTTCCTGAGCTGTACCGCCGAATATAACGGCAGCTTTGATCTTTGCCATATCTTTCTCCTTTATAAATGCCTTTTATCGTCAATTTTAAGTATCACTATATTTTATCACATTTCACAAAAAACTGCAAGTGTTTTTCGCAAAAATGAAGAAAAATCAGCAAGAGAAGCGCATAGCAGACAAGTTCAAACACACTAATTTGTGCAAAATGACAAGAGTAACAAAGCGCGTGCGAACGTATGTTTGCAAAATCCTTGGTAAATATGACGGATAGTAAAAACGACAGCCTTAATTTGACTGCCGTTTGGTTATAATTCATATCATTTCTATTTCTCTGCCATAATAAAAGTATTTTTATCTTCTTCCGACACCTTTGTCGTCGTCCGAAGCCGCATCATGTTCAAGGATATAGTCATATATTTCCTGTGCTGTCGTGTACGCAACTCCGACATAACTGTCGGCACAGCCATAATACAGCGCTATCCTACCGGTCGCAGAGTCATGAATAGTCGCGCACGGAAAGCAAACATTCGGTACAAATCCTCTCTCCTCGTACCACTCCTCCGGTGCAAGGATATAGTTGCCGCACCTGTGAAGTACCCGCGACGGCTCATCAATATCAAGGATCGCCGCTCCTACGCTGTAAACGTAGCCGTTGCAGGTGTTGACAACTCCGTGGTAAAACATCAGCCAGCCTTTATCAGTCTCGATCGGAGCCGCTCCGCCGCCAATCTTTAAGTTTTCCCACCAGCGGTCACTTCTGCCCATAACGTGACGGTGCTTTCCCCAGTAGACCATGTCAGGACTCTCACTTACGAATATATCGCCAAACGCAGTATGACCGTTATCGCACGGACGCGATAGCATTACAAAGTTTCCGTTGATTTTTCTCGGGAAAAGCACAGCATTCCTGTTATACGGCAGAAACGGATTCTCAAGCCGTGTGAAAGTTGCAAAGTCCTTGGTCGAAGCCATGCCGATTGCCGCACCGTACATATCCTGACACCATATTATATAGTATGTATCATCAACTTTTACAAGTCGCGGGTCGTATGCATAAAGCGGCTGAAACGGAACTCCATTTTCGTCGGTGAAAGCGATTTTCTCCTTTTCAAAGTCCCAGTGCAGAGCGTCTTTGCTTCTTCCGAAGTAGACATGAGGGATACCGTCGCGCTGTTCACCGCGGAAAACTCCGACAAAACCGTCCTCAAACGGCATGACCGCACTGTTGAAGATACGCGAGACGTTCGGCAGTGGATTTCTGCCAATTATCGGGTTTTCGTTATGTCTCCACATCGGAGCAGTACAGCCGGACGGTTTGTCCTGCCACGGCATATTGGGTACAGATGGGCAGATAAGCTTTATATCAGGCATAGAGGCCCCTCCTTAAATTGCTTAAATTCAATTAATTAATATGATACTTTAAGTATAATCGCTTTTCGATAAAAAGTCAAGTGACTGTCAGTTTTTTTCAAAACTTTGTGTATATCGCCGAATTTAAGGCAACAGTTTTATAATATCATACAGATTTCTGTACTTAAATAATCCGGTTAACGGATAGAAGTATACAACAAAATAAAAAATTTTGCAAAACTATAGATTTTTTTGCGCTGATGGTTTATAATATTAATAGTATATTTTTCAGAACGGAGTTTTCATCATGACTATACAGGAACTTGCACACGCTATATCCGCCGGCAGACTCGACGAACGTTTCCGCCAGCTTTACGGCAAAACCGACCGTGCCCTGCTCCGTCAGCGTGCACGCTATCTCAGTGCCGCCGAGCATTTTTCGCGTCTCTATCCCGAATGCGATAACATCAGTATTTTCTCCGCTCCGGGACGGACAGAAGTCGGCGGTAATCACACCGACCACCAGCACGGCTGCGTACTCGCTGCCGCAGTAGACCTCGATGTTATCGCACTCGTTCATTTTCACAATGAAGGGGTCATCCGCATAAAATCCGAAGGTCACAAGCCAAACGAGGTTGACCTCTCAGACCTCTCGCCTGTCCCCGAAGAAAAGGGCACTTCCAACGCTATAATCAGGGGAGTTGCCGCAAAATTTCCGGAAATGGGAGTTGAAATAGGCGGTTTCAATGCCTACACGACATCTGATGTACTCAGCGGAAGCGGTCTTTCCTCATCTGCGGCATTTGAAAATCTCATCGGTACTATCATCGACCGCCACTACAACAATGGTGCCGCCGGAGCCATTGAAATAGCCAAGATAGGTCAGTTCGCGGAAAACGTGTACTTCGGCAAGGCAAGCGGACTCATGGACCAGATGGTCAGCTCAGTCGGCGGATTTGTGGCTATCGACTTCCGCAACCCTGCTGACCCCGAAATTTCACCGGTAGATTTTGACTTCTCAGGCGCAGGCTACAGTCTATGCATAACCGATACTAAAGGCAGTCACTCCGACCTCACCGACGATTACATAGCAGTCCCCGCGGAGATGAAGTCTGTCGCAAAAGCTCTCGGTGCTGAATTTCTCCGCGACGTCGACTCCGATGATTTCTACAGAAAAATCCCCGAACTCAGGGAAGTCTGCTCCGACAGAGCTTTACTTCGTGCCGCTCACTTCTTCGACGAAAACGAACGCGTAACTCTCGAAACTGAGGCTATCTCAAACGGCGACCTCGAAGAATTCTTCCGGCTTGTAAACGAGTCCGGCAATTCGTCCGCTCAGCTTCTGCAAAACCTTTACTCAATCAAAAGCCCCGAAAAACAGCAGATTCCGCTCGCTATCATGCTCAGCAGACGTGTGTTGCAGGGAAGCGGTGCCGTAAGAGTACACGGCGGCGGTTTCGCAGGAACTATACAAGCTTTCGTACCGACATATCTTGCCGGACACTACGCGTCCGAACTCGACCGTGTCTTCGGCGAAGGAAGCTGTCATGTGCTTAGTATCCGTCCGGAAGGCGGAACCGAAATTACATTAGGCTGAACTATCAATCATTTTTGAAAGGAGAAGAAAAATGGACGAAGAGATCATACGGCTGATACCAAAAAGAAAAAAAAGCTTCTGGAGACTTATTTTCAGCCGCGCATTTCTCATTGTTCTTCTGCTGATACTGCAAATAATCCTGCTCGTCTCAGCGTATCTCTCGTTTGTCGAATACCACTATATCCGGCTGTTTCTCGAAGTTTTCTCCGTCGTAATGGTATTCTACCTCTTCAACTGCGACATGGACTCGACCGCTAAACTCACATGGCTCGCTATTATACTCGTGGCACCTGTTCCGGCAACTATCTTCCTACTCCTCACAAAACGTGATATAGGTCATATTCAGGTCAAAAAGCGTGTCGGAGAGATGATAAAAGCTTCAAAACACAAACTCAGACACAAGAAGTCGGTCATGGAACTTCCCGAACTCTGCCTTTCAGGTATGGACGACCTCTGCCGGTACGTCAACCGGACAGGCTGTTTCCCCATTTACGATAACACAGAAACCCTTTATTTCCCGCTTGGCGAGGACAAGTTCAGAACTCTCATCTCCGAACTTGAAAAGGCTGAAAAGTTTATCTTCATGGAGTACTTCATTCTCGACGAAGGCTATATGTGGGGAAAAATACTCGGTATTCTCCGACGCAAAGCCGCAGAGGGAGTTGAGGTGCGTGTCATGTATGACGGAATGTGTGAGATGTCGACTCTCACCCACGATTACCCCGAACGTATGGCAAAACTCGGTATCAAGTGCAAAGCTTTTGCCCCTATCCTCCCATTCCTCTCGACCTATTACAACTACCGCGACCACCGAAAAATCCTCGTTATCGACGGCAAAGTCGCTTTCAACGGCGGTATCAATTTCGCCGACGAATACATTAATAAAAGAGAACGTTTCGGACACTGGAAAGACTCGGCTGTAATGCTTCAGGGCGAGGCAGTCCGCAGTTTTACTCTCATGTTTTTGCAGATGTGGAATATTTCCGAAAAAGAACCCGAATGGGACAAGTGGCTTGAACCGCCCGAAAATTCCGACAGAATAGCCTGCGGCTACGTCATGCCGTATGCAGACTGTCCACTCGACGATGACAAAGTCGGCGAAAACGTTTATATGGACATTCTCAACCGTGCAACAAGCTACGTCCACATCATGACTCCATACCTCATTCTCGACGGCGAACTTGAAAATTCCCTCAAATTTGCCGCTGAACGCGGTATAGACGTTAAAATAATCCTTCCCGGCATACCCGATAAAAAAGCCGCATATGCCCTCGCTAAAACCCACTACCATGAATTAACCAAGGCAGGAGTCAAAATATACGAGTATACACCCGGATTCGTACATTCAAAGGTGTTTGTCTGCGACGACGAAAAAGCAGTAGTCGGCTCGATAAACCTCGATTACCGCAGTCTTTACCACCATTTTGAGTGCGCAACATATATGTACCGTACAAGCTGTATACCTGATATAGAATCCGATTTCACCCAAACACTCAAAAAGTGCCGTCAGGTGACTCCGGAAACTATCAAAAACGAAAAGCTATTCTACAAAATAACCGGACAACTTCTCAAGCTTGTAGCTCCACTTTTTTAACTATATATCTATAATATATATTAAAACAATAAAATATATCCATTTTCCCTTTTCAAGTAAGGAAAAATATGTTATAATATCTTTGTATCTGCAAACAGGTTCGTCCTGTTGCCGTCTGATATATGTTTTTTCAGTCAAAAATCGCTGTATCAGCGCCGGCGCAGTTACTACTACTTTTACCGGAGGTAATTTCCAATGAACGAAAAAGAACTTTACCGCATCTGGTGCGAAAACGCAAAGGATGACCCCGACCTTCAGACTGAGCTCGCCGAAATCAAAGATAACGACGATGCTATCAATGACAGATTCTACAGAGACCTCGAATTCGGCACAGGCGGTCTCCGAGGAGTTATCGGCGCAGGCACCAACCGCATGAATATATATACTGTAAAACGCGCTACTCAGGGTTTTGCAGACTATCTCAATCAGGAGTACAAAAACCCAAGCGTCGCTATTTCCTACGACAGCCGTATAAAGAGCGACGTTTTCTCAAAGGCTGCTGCTGAAGTACTCGCAGCAAACGGCATCAAGGTACATATCTATACTGAGCTTATGCCTACTCCCTGCCTTTCATTTGCTGTTCGTCAGCTGAAGTGTCAGGGCGGTATCATGGTAACTGCAAGCCACAACCCTGCAAAGTACAACGGCTACAAGGTCTATGGTGAGGACGGCTGCCAGATAACTCTCCGCGGTGCTGAGATAATCCTCGAAAAAATCAATTCTCTCGATATCTTCAACGATGTCAAGTCTTCAAACTTCGATGAGGAAATCAAGAAGGGTACTATCAGTTATATCGGTCAGGACGTTGTTGAAGCTTTCTATCAGAACGTTCTCGCTGAGGGAATCAACACTGACCTCTGCGCTTCAAGCGGTCTCAAGGTAGTTTACACTCCCCTTAACGGCACAGGTAACAAGCCTGTACGCGAGATACTCAAGCGTATCGGTATCACTGACGTTACTATCGTAAAAGAACAGGAAAATCCTGACGGCAACTTCACTACCTGCCCCTATCCGAACCCCGAGATCCGTGAGGCACTCGAAGTTGGTCTTAAATACTGCCGCGAGGTAAAGCCTGACCTTCTCCTCGCTACTGACCCCGACTGCGACCGCGTTGGTATCGCTGTTCCCGACGGCGACGACTACGCTCTGTTCAGCGGAAACGAGGTTGGAGCACTCCTCCTCGAGTACATCTGCCAGCAGCGTATAAACAAGGGCACTATGCCTGCAAACCCTGTCGCTGTAAAGACTATCGTTACTACTGACATCGCTGCTGCTATATGCAAGGAATATAACGTTGAGATGAGAGACGTCCTCACAGGATTCAAGTTCATCGGCGAACAGATCGGTTTCCTCGAAGAAAA
>CADAYP010000021.1:0-53535 GCA_902792235.1 Ruminococcus flavefaciens | reverse complement strand
ACGGCAGTATTACTCCACTCGACGCATTGGAAATACAAAAAATGGACGCCGGTTTAATAGAATAAGACATTAACTGTTCCACCCGGGAAATGATTTTCCCGGGTGGATTCTTTTTTATCTGCGACGTTAATGCTGTCTTGCCTTTGTACGGCAGCAATAAAACCGGGAACGGCTGAAATCAGCTGTTCCCGGTTGTTTTTATTTGCAGTATTCGGCAATTGCACAACTTACAAAATCGGCAGTACCTTCTCCTCCGGCACTGTCGATGTTCTGCCTGAACTCGTCTGTGGTATAAATCTGACCAAGAGACATAAGCATTTCATCGGTGCAGTTGTAGTAATTCTTAGTGATAACACTTTGCAGCTTCTTTACCTGATTCATTACATCTTCACTATTGACCGCCTTACCACGCAGAGTTCCAAACTCAGCGAAAACACTCATTAACTCGTTTCCAATAGCCGTTTCCTCCTGCGCTGAGCGAGCCATACTCTTTTTCTCATACTCAGCATATTCCTTGGTACCTCCCCATTCTGCCTTTGCTCGGGCAGTATACTCTTCGATTTGCTCATTATCAAATACTTTAAAATTCATATTTTTTTCTCCTTTATCTCTGATTTCACGAGCAAGTCCGATTATTGATTCAAGGCGCTGTTTTTTTAGTGTCAGTAACTCTATCTGCTGATCAAGTGCCTTTTCCCTGTCAAAATTTGGTGAATCAAGTATATCACGGATTTCGTCCAGTGAGAATTCAAGCTCACGAAAAAGAAGTATCTGCTGCAAACGTTCAATCGCCGTATCGTCATACAGCCTGTAGCCTGCCTCCGTGCGCTGCGAAGGCGACAGCAGTCCTATCTTGTCATAGTATTGCAGAGTGCGTATACTCACTCCTGTCAGCTTGCTTACCTCGTTAACTGTTCTCATGTGTCATACCTCCTCGTGTGATCATATTATAAACTATTACGCAACGTCAGAGTCAATAGAGACAAATCCATTTTGTATGATTGCACAATTCACATACTTTCCAACTGTACATATTGCTCATAATTAACTATCCGAAGGTTAATCACTTTAACCCATGAAGATGCGCAAATTCCCCATATTATAAAGATTTTGCACGCTTCGGACGTATGTCCTGATAGAGAAGTCCGCACCTATTGCAGTACCATACAAGTCTGCCTGAACGGTACATTGGCAGATTGAACTGCAAACTCCATTCGGGATACTGCTTGAACATCATCACACTGCTGTCGGATACGTATGCCGCAAATGAAATATAGTGGTCCTTTGTCATTTCGTGGTCGGAGGTAACGTACCACTCGCCGCCTGTATCTTCAACTTTCAGCCGCTCATTTTCCTCGGCTTTCCTCGGTTCAAGTACCGTAAGCCTGTTTCCGCAGCAGGTCACTGCGGCATCAGATGTCGCGGTAATTATGTTTCCGCAATCACTGCAAACGTAAAATCTCAGTTTTTTCATATTACCCTTCTCACTTTCGTTTTTGTCGATATTTCCAGTAAGCAGGACCTGCACGTCTGTACCGAATACCTCTGAAAGCGTACTCAGCAGCGAAATGTCCGGACAGCCATTTCCACATTCCCATTTTGATACTGCCTTGTCGCTTACGCTGATACGCTCTGCAAGCTGTTTCTGCGTTAGTCCTTTTTCTGTACGCAGCCGCCTGATAATTTCACCTGTTCTGACCTGGTCCATATTATCACCTCGTAATTAATTGCAGTCCTGCTGCTATTTGATGTGACTCGCAAACTTCCGGATATATTGAGATTTTTCGTCCCTAACGATGTCCGCGGTTGTCACATTACTTATATTATAGCCGGCAAAGTGTATAACGTCAATCCACGCTTCGTAGAGTGGCATATTCAGTTCTGACCTGAATACAGCCGCATCTTAAAATGTGAACTCTCACATGAGTATTCTTCCTCACCTTCAATATATCGCTTGAAATCTGCCTTCCGCACAGACGGCATATCTTTCGCAAATGACATACACCATATAAACAGCGGAAGGTGTCCCATACTGCCGTTACTGTGAACCGCCGCAACATAGCCGGATTTCCACTCGTCCGCCGGAAGTTTACCAAATGAAAATCCTTCATCAACTGCCATTCTGACGAATTTCTCCCATGTTTCACTGCTGTCGAGGTATACCCATACCTTCTCGTCATTCTTCAATAAATCTCTGATACTGCGCATATTTGTGCACTCCTTATATTTTATTCCAAAAGAGTACAAAAAAGCAGTCCCATCGCAACGACAGGACTGCTCTGAAAGCTTTTTTATTCTCCCATCGTTCAAGCTTTAGCACCTTACTAATGCAGGTTGCTGTACGGTCAAAGGGCTTGTCCCTCACGTACTCTTTATGGTATTTTTAATATATCACATTCCAGTGCGGTTGTCAATAGCTTTGCGAAAGAATCTTTCAACCACCGGATTTAGTCTATAATATCTTCCCTTACGAAATTTGTAAGTTCACCTGATTCTGTCTCAGGAAGTCCGTACTTCTCCCTGCCGAGTGCTATCGACTTCATCAGGAACGTCATATTCCTTGCAAGATTTCGCATTGTACGAAGTCCCTCAGCGTCAGCCGACGCTTCACCGGGAAGTCTGCCGTGTACCATATTCCAGTAAGTGCTTGAAGCGACCGGCATACCGCAGATAGTGAAATACTTGTTCAGCTCGTCAAAAGTTGCAGTACATCCGCCTCGTCTTGCTACTACTACACTCGCTCCTACCTTCATCTTCTTGTCAAAATGCGAACTGTAAAACAGTCTGTCAAGACAGGCGATGAGTGTCGCATTTGCTGACGCATAATATACAGGCGAAGCAACGATAAGTCCGTCAGCCTTTTCAAATTCAGCCGCTGCCTCGTTTACTTCATCATTGAACACACAGTGCCCGAGTTCACCGCATTTTCCGCAGGCGATACAGCCTCTTATGTTCTTGTTTCCAACGTGAATCACTTTCGCCTCAACACCGTCAGCTTCAAAGGTTTTCACTATCTCGTTTATGGCAACTGCTGTATTACCGGTGCTTTTCGGGCTTCCATTGAGTATAAGTACTTTCATATTTTTTCTCCTTAAAAATCAGCATATTCCATGCTTTCACGTCTTTTTTCAAAATATATGATACCTGCCGCAAAGAGTGCCATAGGTATCACAGCTATAAGTCCTACATTGCTCGGACCCAATACTGTACGGTCGGGATAATAGCCTTTCATTGTCATATACGGATTGAACGAAGAATTTATCGTTCCGTGCAGCATTCCTGCAAACCATATCGACCCGGATTTTTCATAAATATAATCCGTAATGATACCGGTCGTTACGGTGAAAATACAGAACACAAACAGTCCGAAGACCGGTGCGCCGATGTAGTCATCTCCGTATTCGTAACCGATGAGAAGCATCAGCGGAAAATGCCACGTTCCATGTATAACACCGCCAAGCAGACGTCCCTTTGTTCTGCCGAAACGTTCTTTCAGTTCAGGGTACATGAACCCTCTCCAGCCTATCTCTTCGCCCATTCCCATAATTACTGACGGTAATACAAAGAACGATGTGAACGATGAAAAGACCTCCCTTGCAACGTAACCAATGTAGGAATCTCCACTGTTTTTTAGTTCTTCAAACGCGGCAGGGTCAGTTTCTTTCAGATATATCCCCGACAAGTCGAAGTCTCCGGGGTATACTATAAAATAACATAATGAACCAACTATCTGAAAAACTGTAGGCGAAAGCCACACAAACAGTAAAGGCTTTATATTTTCCCCGAACCTCGGATTCCAGCCCATTTCACGTATGTTTCCCCTTGCGATGAGAACTCCGATAGTCGGCATAAACATACACATTGACACCGCATAATTAAATGTTATCAACCCTGAAGGATTATCAACATTCAGGTCATGAGAACCTAATATTTGCAGGGCATATGATGTTGCAAACGTAAAAATAAGATATTTTAATAGTTTTGACATTTTATCTGCTCCTGATGTTTTCTTCTGTCTGTGTTGTTGTTTCACGTGAAACATTTTAAATAAGCATTTGTGTATTATTATTTTAACACATTTCTGAAAAAATTGCAATCCTTTACAAAATCCATTGCTTTTTTCCCATAAAACGGCTGTTCAGATTGATATTGCAATTATTCTCTTTTTAATGTATAATAGAATCAGGATTTTTATAAGGAGAATTCATGTGATACTATTATCTGCTCAGAATATTTCTAAAACTTATATGGAGCGTAAGGTGCTCGACGACGTTTCATTCTTCCTCAATGAGGGCGATAAAGTCGGAATTGTCGGCATAAACGGAACAGGAAAGTCTACGCTCCTTAAAATACTCGCCGGAGCTGACGAGTCCGATAAAGGCTCTATTACGCGGACTAACGGCATTCGCATTTCGTACCTTCCGCAGATACCGGAATTTGACGAAAATGGCAGACTGATTGAACAGGTACTCGCTCATCTGCCAAATGACCTGAAAAGTTCAAAGGAATACGAGGCAAGGTCAATACTCGGCAAGCTCGGTTTACAGGACTGCGACAGGGACATCGGCTCGCTTTCGGGCGGTGAGAGAAGACGTGCCGGCATCGCCTCAGCACTCATTCAGCCAAGCGATGTACTGCTCCTCGATGAGCCTACAAACCACATTGATAACGAAACTTCTCAGCTCCTTGAAGAACTTCTGCTAAAGTACCGCGGTGCTATCGTAATGGTAACCCATGACCGCTACTTCCTTAACAGGATATGCAACAAAATAGTTGAAATAGACCGCGGAAAACTCTATACCTGCGACGGAAACTATAGTGACCACCTCATGCAGAAAGCTCAGCGTGAAGCTGACGCTGAAGCCGCTGAAAGAAAGGCAAAGTCACTATACAGGCGCGAGCTTGAATGGATAAGCCGCGGAGCACGTGCACGCGGTACAAAGTCAAAGGACAGGATAGAGCGCTTTGAAGAACTTAAAAACCGCGATGTGCCGGTTCAGTCGGACAATATCACGATGCAGTCAGTATCGTCGCGTCTCGGTAAAAAAACTGTCGAAATCGAGAATATCAGCAAGTCGATTGACGGCAAACCGCTTATCACCGACTTCTCATACATCGTCTCACGCGATGCACGTATAGGTATCGTCGGTTCAAACGGCGCAGGAAAAAGTACTTTTCTGAAAATGCTATGCGGACTGATACAACCCGATTCCGGAAAAATAGTCCTCGGAGATACCGTCAACATCGGTTACTTCTCACAGGAGTGCGAAGAAATGGACCCCTCTCTCCGTGTCATCGAATACATAAGAGAAACTGCCGATATCGTCCGTACTCCCGACGGTACTGTCACAGCGTCACAAATGCTTGAACGGTTTCTTTTCAATTCAGAACTGCAATGGAACCGTATCGAAAAGCTCTCAGGCGGTGAGCGAAAGAGACTATATCTGCTGAAAATTCTTATGCAGGCTCCTAATATTCTGCTCCTCGATGAGCCTACAAATGACCTTGATATAACTACTCTCACTATTCTCGAAGACTACCTCAGAAGCTTCAGCGGTGCAGTTATTGCTGTATCGCACGACAGATACTTCCTCGACAAAACCGCTTCCGAGATTTTTGAGTTCAAGGACGGTCAGTGTACAAGGTTCAACGGAAACTATAGCGATTATGCGGAAAAAGTGTCCGCTGAGCAGACAGTGTCCGATTCAAAGCCTAAGAAAAAACACGAAAAAAGAGAGCGCAATTCCACTGGTGAACGCAAGGCTCGCTTCTCTTTCAGGGAACAGCGTGAATACGATACTATCGACAGCGATATAGCTTCTCTTGAAGAACAAATCGCCGAAACCGAAAAAGAGATAGTGAAAAATGCATCTGATTACGTGAAATTGCAGGAACTCTCTGAACTTAAAGAATCACTTGAATCTAAGCTTGAAGAAAAAATGGAACGTTGGGTATACCTCAATGAACTTGCTGAACGAATAGAAAAAGAAAGAGCAACATAAGTTGCTCTAAGCTCTATGAATGCAACACGGGCGCACGAGGGGAGCCCCCTCGGGCAGTTTCGTAGGATACCGAATATGTACCGTAAATTTACGGCTCGGTAGCCCACAAATTCCACTAAGGGAAGCACTCTAATGTGCGCCCGCATTTTTTTGCTTGATGTACGGTTTTTTTATAGGCAATACCGCACAAAGCTTGTGCTGGAGATATACTGACGTATGTCAAGGAATTTCTGTGCAAGATGACGGAAAATATGCAAGCATATCCAGTACAAAGCCTTCAGGCGGGCTTTGTGCGGTGTTGCCTATAGTGTTTTCAGATAGCATTTGCGCTCATACATTTTCTTGTCTGCACGTTCAAATACGGACGAGAAACTTGTGTCACAGCTAAGGTCGAATTCGTCCATTCCGCTTGAAACAACGACCTTTCCGGAACGCTGATTTTCCTCTATCAGCTCTTCAAATTCAGCGATAAGTATGTCTCTCTTCAAATAGTCCGTACCTTCAAGAATTACCACAAACTCGTCTCCGCCTATACGGAATACCGGACTATGACAGAATGTTCCGCAGATAATGGCACTGCCCTCTTTTATATAGCGGTCGCCCTCTTCGTGACCGAGAGTGTCATTTACCGTTTTCAGTCCGTTCAGGTCAAATACTATTACTCCGAACTCATCTATTGAGCCGTCAGAAACACCTTTGTCTATCCGCTCTATCGCTTCAAGATACGCTCTCTTACTCTTTACACCTGTAAGAGGGTCGGTATATGCAAGCCGTCTTGCAGAACCGAGTTCCTGTTTCTGTTCAAGTTCACGCAGAAGCGTTTCTTCGAGCTTTTTCCTGTACTCATTCTTCTCGCCTTCAAGGACAGAAGTATGCGATATAAACGTGATGCCTATAATTATCGTGAGTGCTATCATACTCAGTATCACTACTACCGCCTTATGCGAATTCAGCTCACCGTCGTACCAGTCAGCATCAAAGTCAACTCCGACCAGTGCGGCGACATTTCCGTCAGAATCCAATACCGGCGCATACGCTGAATAGAATCTTCCCCACTCATCTGTAACAGCTACCTTATCAACAGCAGGTGTACCTTTTGAAGCCTTTATGAGTGCTTCTGTCGTTTCTATCTTTTCACCGTAGTCAGCAGGGTCTTCAATATCGGGGTCTATCAGGAATGCAAAAGTTCCGTCGTCATTGATTTTGACAGCGTAGATGTAATCAAGCTTTATATTCTGCTGAAACGACCGCAGTAACGAAAGGGCATTAACGTATTCTTCTGATTCCTTATCGTCGCCGGTAATTCGCTTAAGCTCGTCACCGCTCAGCTGAAATGCGGCAGTGTTTACTGCATCAAGCATACGTGCGTCTATCTGTTCACGAATCGCGTTCTTCGACATCGTAATAAGCATAACTCCCATTATGATGTGGATAATCAGCATTAATACAAGAGCTATCATCAAACTTCGCATATTCGGTTTAAATCTTATAACTCTTTTTCCCATGTCTCACCTCTTGCCGCTCTTTCATTTATTTTTTTGTGGCACTATACTGGCTCTTTCTATTATATCATAAAAGCGAAGCGTTATGATATAATTGCCCGATGTGCAGGGAGCAAATCTCCGATTTTAAAAGCGAAGCGTTATGATATAATTGCCCGATGTGCAGGGAGCAAATCTCCGATTTGCGTATCTGCAAGGGCATTAAGATAAACTATAATGAATGCTTATGCATTCATTATATCATATTCTGACAAAAAAGAAATAGATTATTTGAAAACAATCTGAAATTTTTTTCTGATATACATAAAAATGTCCGGACAAATCTGTCCGGACATTGTACATATCTGTTATTATTCCGCTTCCTTGATATATAAGTCGCCGGAAGCTGTATCTGCCTTCATTTTGTTTTCACCTGTGCCGCTTATATACTTCTTACCCTCCATTTTGAATGAGATATCGGAATTAAAGTCGCCTGACGCTGTATCAAAGTCGATAGTGATATCAGGATTCTTAGGAGTGTACATCGTTATATCACCCGATGCCGCATCGAAATTGATTTCCTTCGGCATATTTGCGAAGTGAACTTCAGTATCTCCGCTTGCAGTATCAATGTCAACCTTATCTGAGGTCTGAACATCTATTTTAACTGTTCCCGATGCACTGTCAGTATTTAATTCCTTAACGTTTTCGGCTGTGATATCGACCTTTCCGGAAGCGGTATCTGCACTTATCTTATCCGAATCACCCTTCTGTGTGAGGATTATTCCGCCTGATGCAGAGTCGAGGTCGAAGATGTTAGCTGTGCAGTTTTTCATCTCTGCTGTACCTGATGCCATATCAACGTTGAAAGTATCTGCGGATATATCGTCAAATACAGCATCGCATGAAGCGCCGTCCATGTCGATATCGGTGAGCTTTATGTTCATGGGTACCTTTACTTCAAGCTTTTTCTCTGAATTTGTAAGAGTAAAGCTCTCGCCGGACTTGCAGTAGCGAATATGAAGCACGTTTCCGTCAAGCCAAGTGTGAACCTGTCTCTCCTCGCTTAATTCGGTTTCGCAGGTCTCAGTAACACTTACTGTGTCCTTATCATGGTGCGACACTGTTACACTTCCTGCTTTCCAGTCGATATCAAGCTTTTCGACTGTACCTGAAATATCAATATTTCCTGCGGTATATTCATCTGCGTCCTGATAAATGTCGCCTAAATTTACACAGCTGCAAAGGCTTCCGAGCATTAATGCTGTTGTGAGTGATGATATAATAATCTTATTTGCTTTCATAGTAGTTTCCTCCGATTATTTCTTTTTATTGCTTTTTGCAAAACCTATCGCTGTAAATATTACTGCTAAAACGACTCCGATTCCAAGTCCGCCCCAGCACATAAGGTTGTTGAGACTTTCCGTAGTTGTGAGTGAGAAGTCAAAAGACGGTATACGCGGCTTGTTGCCGAGAATTCCGAGAACTATCGCATCGTTGAAGAAGTATACCAGAACAGATGCTAATATGCAGGTCGCTGTCTTGAAAAATCCGTTCCACTTAGGCAGACGAATAAGTGCGAACATCGTCCACATATATATCAGCGGCGGAAGTGAAAATGCAGCCGATATGCGGAAAAATTCAGGTGAACCAGACTTTATGCCGACGCATGCCATCATGATGAAATAGAGCAGTGTGTACGTTCCTACTACCGTGAGTGCCTTGTTATTGCCAAGTACCTTTGCAACCGGCTTTGTATTTACTACTACCGGCATGAATGGTATCGAAAGTCCGAACAAAACTCCAGATGCCGCGATAAAGAACCAGTTTCCTCCGCTGTAGATGCAGCATACTGCGAGCAGTACGAGCAGACTTACAGTGAAAAGGGTAATCGTCCAAAGGCGCTTGTTTTTCGGCATCATCAGCGGTACCACCGTCAGTGAAGCCGGTATGAACATTGCTGCAAGTACGATGAAAAACCACGAAAGTCCGGCACCTGTTGCAAGGTTTACGATGAGGCATACCAGTATCGGAACAGCAAATATTCCGCCGATTATACTTCCTGCCACAGCACTCCTGCGTTTGAAGAATTTAGACTGCTTGCTGAGTACTTCGTCCCTTTCTTTTGCTATAGCGTTGTCAATTACTTCTTCCGAACTTCGCATACTCTCAAGCAGCTCATTACATGACCTGCATTCGCTCAGATGCTCCTCAACAGCTTCTATACTGCTTTGGCTGCACGCTTTATCAAGATACAAAGGAAGAAGGTCACTTATCATATCACAATTATATTTCATTTTTTTCCATCCTTTCCCTTAGTTTTAGTCTGGCACGATGATATGTTACTCTTGCCCATGATTCTGTTTTACGGAAAATAGCTCCAATCTGTGAAAAAGAGAGTTCTCCGAAAACTCTGAGCTCAAAGACTTCCTTATATGGGTCTTCCATGTCATGCAGGAGCATATGTATACGAAACGATGTTTCCGAGTCGGTTATGTCCTGCTCTATATCGGTGTCGATATCGGCGAGGGTCTCGTCCGGTTCGTCCTGATACCGCTTAGACTTTCGCTTGTCGTCAATAAAGATATTCTTTGCTATCGCGCACAGCCATGAGTATGACTCAGATTCTCCGCGGAAGGTCTGTTCAGTAGTTATTGCCTTGTAGAAAGCCTCCTGAGTTATCTCCTGAGCTGCGTGCTGGTCTTTTGCAAGAGTCATCACATAAGAATAAACCTTCATGTAACAAGCATCGTAAAGCTTTTCGGCAGTCTTTTTATCCAATCATCGCACCTCCTTTCAATCACCCCTTTTCGGGGTTTCTGTCTATTAGACGGATGAAAACACAAAACGTTACAAGAATTTTCAAAATTTTTTCATTTAATTATATCACGTTTCTTCACGTTTTTCAAGTATTGTATATATAAATAAGAAGCGGACATATATTATGTCCGCTTCAGCTTGTCAAAAAAGTCCAGTTTCATAAGCCCCCTTTGGCGGTTTCGCAGGATACCGAATATGTACCGTAAATTTACGGCTCGGTAGCCCACAAATTCCGCTAAGGGAAGCACTCTAATGTGCGCCCGAAAAATTTTTGCTTCAGATC
The DNA here is from genome assembly GCA_902792235.1 of Ruminococcus flavefaciens. Classification (GTDB taxonomy): domain Bacteria; phylum Bacillota; class Clostridia; order Oscillospirales; family Ruminococcaceae; genus Ruminococcus; species Ruminococcus flavefaciens_AE. Next base: position 42,949 of record CADAYP010000021.1, on the reverse strand, counting down.
CAGTTTGTTTATTATCCGAGTTCACCGTGTTTTTCGTAATCAGCAACTCTTACTATCTCATTCTTGTCTCCGACAAAAACCACCTTAGGACGGTGAGTTTTTATCTCGTCGGGAGTCATATCCGCATATGCCATTATGATGACGAGGTCACCTTTCTGTCCGGAGCGTGCAGCTGCGCCGTTAAGGCATATAACTCCGCTTCCGCGCTCGCCTGCGATGACGTATGTCTCGATACGGCTTCCGCTGTTTACATTTACTATATGTACACGCTCGTACTCATAAAGTCCGGCAGCTTCCATGAGGTCTTCATCAATAGTTACACTGCCTACATAGTTAAGCTCTGCCTGTGTGACAACAGCGCGGTGTATCTTGCTTTTTAACATTGAAATATGCATCGCGCGTCCTCCTTAAACGTCTTCGGTGAAGAAATTGTCGATAAGACGTGTTTTTCCGATGTATACAGCCATTGCGCAGAGTGCCTGACGGTCGAGAGACGGTATCTGCTGCATAGTTGCGCAGTCTACTATCTTGACATAATCAATCTTTGCGAGGGGTTCAGCTTCAATGATTTTTTTCATCTCGCCGATTATAGCCGAGCAGTCCTTTTCACCACTTTTAACAAGCTCCATTCCGCGGAATACAGCCTTTGAAAGCACGAGTGCAGCCTTTCTCTCATCGGCGCTGAGATATGTGTTGCGCGAACTCTTTGCAAGTCCGTCAGCCTCGCGTACTATCGGGCAGCCGACTATTTCTATATCCATGTTGAGGTCATCGACCATGTGACGGATAACCGCAAGCTGCTGAGCATCTTTCTTGCCGAAGTATGCACGGTCGGGCTTGACTATGTTGAAAAGCTTCGATACGACTGTGCATACACCTCTGAAATGAACAGGTCTGCTGAGTCCGCAGAGTTCCTGTGTGAGGACTGTCATGTCCACGAAAGAGGAAAATCCCTCATGATACATTTCAGACGGCTCAGGATTGAAGATAATATCGCCGCCGTGTTCTTCAACAAGCTTAGCATCGCGGTCGATATCGCGGGGGTAGCTTTCGAGGTCCTCAGTAGGTCCGAACTGCATAGGATTTACAAAATCAGATACAACGGTTCTGTCGTTGTCCCTGTGTGATGCGTCGATAAGACTTGCGTGACCTTCGTGAAGATATCCCATTGTAGGAACAAGTCCTACCGTGAGACCCTGTGCTCTCCATTCCTTTACCTGCTTGCGTACTTCATCTATAGTTTTAACAACTCTCATTTCACTTTTCCTCCATCATAAGCTCGTTTATTACTTCATCATCTATTGCGTAGGTGTGTTCCTCAGCAGGGAAAGAACCTGCCTTAGTTTCGCTGATATAGTCAGCGATTCCCTGACGCATAAGAGTTCCGACATCTGCAAAGCGCTTCACGAATTTAGGTGTATGACCGGTAGTAAGTCCGAGCATATCCTGATATACAAGCACCTGTCCGTCACAGCCGTTACCCGCTCCTATACCGATAGTCGGGATAAAGAGCTTCTTTGTGATGATGTCCGCAAGCTTAGCGGGGATACCCTCAAGTACAACTGCACAAGCGCCGGCTTCCTGAATTTTCAGAGCGTCGTCGATAAGCTTCTTAGCCTTGTCGAGACTCTTTCCCTGAACCTTGAATCCGCCGAAAGCATTTACCGACTGCGGAGTGAGTCCGAGATGTGCAACAACAGGAATAGACGCATTTACGATAGCCTTTATCTGCTCACATACCTCTGCGCCGCCTTCAAGTTTTACGGCATTTGCGCCTCCCTCTTTTATAAGGCGTCCGGCATTGATAACGGCTTCCTCAACGCTGACCTGATATGACATGAAGGGCATATCAGCAACTACGAATGTATTTACAGCACCTCTCGATACTGCGGCGGTATGATGAATCATATCCTCCATAGTTACGGGGAGAGTGTTCTCGTAGCCGAGCATTACCATTCCGAGCGAATCGCCGATGAGTATAGCATTTACGCCGCACTCGTCCATTATCTTCGCTGTTGTGTAGTCGTAAGCGGTAAGCATCGTGATTTTGTCACCTGATTGCTTCTGCTTGAGAAGGGTTGAAACAGTGTTTTTCATATTCGATTTTCTCCTTAAAAGATGTTACCTTTCCAATTTCATGGATAAGATACAAAAGTAGTATAGCATACAATTATGAACAAATCATGAACACAAGGTTTTTTATTGGTAACAATTACCTAAGAATTGACTTCATTTCTGTGTAATCTGACTCCTTGTGACGCTCCTGTGCCATATCTGCAAGCTTGCGCGATACCGCTTTATATAGCTCCGAACCTGTTTTATCGTCTATGCACGCGATATGCTTCTTTACCGTTGATACGTCGTTTCGCTCGATAGGACCTGTCAGTGCGGCAGTCGGTCCGACTGCGAATATTCGCCTGATATTGCTCATTGCAAGGGGTTCAAGTGCCGCAAGAGCCTCATCAGCCGTGAATCCGCACTGTTCAAGCATCTGCACACTCTCTTCCATAAGTCCGCATACAAGATTGCTCGCAACTGAACAAGCCGCGTGATACCGGCTTTTTATGCCGCTTGTGATAATGCGTACAGAGTTTCCCATACGAGAAAGTATACCGCTCCATTCGTCGGCACAGTCTCCTTCAATACAGAAAAATGCATTGCCGAGTTCCTTATACGACTCTTCCTTGCTGCTTACCGGAAAGAGCGGATGTATAGATGAAGCGAGTGCTCCATATGCCGAAATATCGGGGAATGCTTCTGTCGCTGACATTGCTCCGCTGCAGTGGCAAAGCTGCTTGCCTGTAAGTTTGTATTTTGTGAGCGAAAGATAGGTCTCCTTTATCGCACCGTCAGGGACTGTCAGAAATACTGCGTCACTCGCAGAAATAAGCCCGTCCGGCTGAGAATAAAACTCCGAACCCGTAAACTCTGCGGCTTTCCGCGCAGAATCGGCAGTCCGGCTGTAATATCCCGTCAGCTCAATGCCGTTATCGGCAAAGTACCTTCCAAGCGAAAATCCGACCTTTCCTGCACCTATGAATCCAACTTTCATATTTTTCACCTCGCTGATATTATATCACTTCCTGATAATTAATGTCAATGCAGTTTATGGCATCGGAAGAGTGATATTGCCCTTGCAAAAACTATATAAATATGGTAATATTTATATATCAGGCATTTATTTGACAAAAAACGAATAAGGAGAAAAACTATGTCCGAATTTAAATACAAAGCTTTTATCAGCTACCGTCACATTGAACCCGATATGCAGGCGGCTGAAAAACTTCAGAAACTGCTTGAATCATACAAGCCTCCAAAAAATATCGGCAAGGAAAAAGGAAACTGGCGTATATTCCGCGATGTATCGGAGCTTCAGTCGAGCAGTGACCTCAGTGAAGATATCAAAAATGCTATCGAAACTTCCGAGTATCTTATTGTAATCTGCTCACCTAAGTATACCGAATCAAAATGGTGCTTGCAGGAGCTTTCACGCTTCCGCGAGCTTCACAATAACTCAAACGATAACATCATTACCCTCCTCGTCAGCGGTGACCCGAAGGAGTCTTTCCCCGAAGAGCTTACCTATAGGGAAATGACTACCACAAACGAAAACGGCGAGGAAGTAAAGGTAAAGGTCGAAGTCGAGCCGCTTGCCGCTAATATCAAGGCTGACTCGCTGAAAGAGTCGATGAAAAAGCTGAATACCGAGTATCTGCGTATTGCCGCTCCCCTGCTCGGCTGTGACTTCAATGACCTGTTTCAGCGCGAAAAAAGACGTGAAGCCGCACGCAGAAGAAGAGTATTCGGCACGGTTTCAGGTGTTCTCTCACTTATAACCGTGATAAGCGTCGCTTCTGCTCTGACTATCAACAAGAAAAATGTTCAGATAAAAGAACAGAATAAACAGATAGAGATGAAAAATACTGACCTCCTCATCGAAAATGCGGGTCACCTCGCTGTTGAATCTGAAAATCTCTACAAGGGAAATGACCTCATTCCGGCAATACAGAAAGCTGTTGCCGCTCTGCCGTCAGACGGCGAAAAAAAGCCTGTAATCGCGGAGGCTGAATACGCTCTATCGCGTGAGCTTGGTATGTTCTCGCATCAGCAGATAGTTCCGCAAATCGCCCTCAAACACGACTGTGCCGTTGAACAGCTTTCATTCATGGGCGAGGGAAAAACTATTGTCTCTGAGGACGCTACCGGTATCTACTTCTGGGACGCTCAGTCCGGTGAACTTATCAGGAAAATTACCGGCTCTGACAACGATTTTTCTTCCGAAATTAACGGCAGTTCAAATGAACTGAACGCTTTCTTCGATGTAAACAGAGACAAGACCGGTACTTATTTCGATAATACAAGTTCACCAAGCAGGATATCGTATGAGGAAAGTGCAGAATTCGGCAAAATATACACCTGTTTCGCGCATAGCGTTGATGAGGATGAACCCGCCGCAAACGGTGATATTTTCGTTTATAATTCCGATTTCTCTGTATGGCGCCTTGACAGTGTTACAGGCGATATACTGTGGAAAACTGAGTTTTCGGATAAAGCTTATAAGTACTACGATATAAGCCTTGTCGATGACTGCATACTCCGTATCTATCAGACACGCAATGACTCCGCCTCCGGTATCTCTTTCCCCGGTGATAAGTTTATGCTCGAAATCATTGACCGCGAATCCGGTAAAATAAAAGACGAGATAACCCTTTCAGGTGTCTCTGACAGCGGATTCGGTCTGCTTTCAAATGTCTCAATAAAGTCCGTCAAAGGCGATATGATTTACCTTTACGACTCCTTCAATAACATGATTCGCGCATTTCAGATAAAAGACCACAGCCTGTCACTGAAAAATGAGATTGATGCAAGTGAGGATTCTTTCGGAAATATCTGCACTTTAGCAGTTAAACAGATAGAGAATAATCCTGTTGTCATTAAAAGCAATATCCTTGCACTTGAAAGAAAAACTCAGATATCCCGCTATGATAACGAACTCGGTAAAGCTGAGTGGACTGCCGAAATTCCTGTCAATTATCAGAACAGCGGAGACACTTTCCTTTTCAAGTCTGAAGATTCTAATGCAAATAAAGACGTTCTCACAGTCGTTACCAATTATTCGATTTCTTTCATCGACTATAAAACCGGCGACATTCTTAAGAACATCACCCTCAATGACCAGATGATAGACCACTCATTCACTAAAACTGGTCTTCTGATATTCACTCTCGAAGACGGCAATGAATACGTTGCAAGTATCGCAAATTACATCGGTGACACATCAAAGAATGCCGTATTCAGAGTTCAGAAAATGAACGGAAGCCTCACTCTCTGCTCATACAGTCTCGGAAGATATGCAACCGCCGAAAACTACTCAAATACCGCGTATATCCAGTATCCCACAAATAATGAGATGTTCACAAACATCGACACCGGCGAGCATATGTACTCCAAAGAGATAGCCGCTGTTTCCGATGACGGAACTCTTGCCGCGATATCATCTTCTTTCTATGCCGATGACGGTAACGACCAATCAACTCAGCCGGAAGAACATTTCTTCATCTATAATACCGACAACGATAAACTCACTGAAATTTCCGACCTCGAAAATATCGGAATAATTGACGCTGAATTTATAGGAAACGATGTCTTGTTTGCAGTCGTTATCGATACAAACGTCTCTTCTACTCAGCCTTATCTCGTCCGCATAGATGTTAAAAAAGGAAGCGTCAGCGAAGTTGACAATGTACCGTATTTCAATAAAACAAACACCAGACTCTTCAAAGGTACGGACGGCATTTTCTTCGCTTCTAATTCGTTCAGAGACTTGTCTTTCGTTTCTGTTGACGGAAGTGTTAAAAACTGGGAAGCTGATAACGGTAATAACAATCCCGAAAAAATACTTATCGACGATATCTTCGCTGTAAACGGCACTAAAGCCGCTTTGTATACAAAGTACAGCGAGGACAACAGCAGCGGTATCGAAATATTTGACGCTGATGGCAATGATGTTAAGCTTGAATGTGAACTCAGTCCTAACAGCGGTCTCAGCGTAAAACATATCTTCTGGCTGAACGACGAAAGAGTCGGAGTGCTGTTCAGCAACCGCAAAGTCAGCCTCTACGATTCCGAATCAGGAAAGCTTGATAAGGAAATTGACCTCGACGGTCTCACTCCTGAACCTATCTCGGCTGAACGCATCAATAACGAATCTTTTGCGGTACTTTGCCGTGATTCATGCATTTATTCAGTTTCGGCTGACGGTTCTTGCAGTGGAAAGGGAGTACGTCTTGAATTCGCTGACGAGTTAGAAAACGATATACGCGAGTCCGACAGCGACAGTGCCTATAAATTCAGAATCGTCCCCTCCTCCGACCCTTCATACGTTTACGCTGTTTGGGACGATAATCAGGCTTGGCTTGTATCTGCATACGGCCTTTCTCCGCGCTACAGAATCGATAATTTCTCAAACGCTCCCTCCGGACGCGATATAGTTTTCATCAACTCAAGAACAACCAATACTATCGGCTATTTCCCGATATACTCAACTCAACAGCTCCTCGATACTGCTAAAAAGTACCTCTCCGGACTTGGTATAACTGGAAAGGAATAAGCTGATGAAGAATAACAGGAAAAACAATACGACCCGCCTTATATTCCTTCTTGCACTTATCTCTTTCCTCATCGCTACTTTGCAGGGAATGATTTACTATGACAAGTATGAACCGTTTTTCAAGCTACTGCTCGTTCTGCAAAACAGTATCAACGCTTTCGGTTTCAAGGCTTCAGTCTCAATAAAAGACGTTATCGCCTTCATGAAGGATAACCCTGCACCCATTAACAAGGGAGTCGGTTACGCATACTGTATAGCTGTTTTTACTGCCCCATACTGCACGATTTCCTTCATTTACAAGTTCCTCGAACGGATACTGCGCCTGATAATCGGTTTCAGACGCAATAAGGACTGCCGGCATATCGTCATTTTCGGCTACAACAACGATGTTCAGGCTATGCTGAAAAATAACAGCTCCGACCCCAAAAAGACCTGCGTTCACGTTATCACCTCCGAATCTATCGACCAGGAGGAAGTATACAGACTTAACAAGTCAGGATACGTTATCCATACTGCCGATATTCTTAAAGCTCCCGAATCTGAACTGCCTTTGCTTTTTGCAAAAACTCATATCGAATCTGCAACAAATATCATTCTCTTTGAGAATTCCTCTATCCGCAACTTCTCTCTGCTTCAGCTTTTCCGTCTCAACGATGAAGACGATGAGTACAAGATAAAAACAGCACCGGGTACTAAAATTTCCATACGCTGTGAGGAGGAGGGTATCGGCAGACTTATTGCTGAATACTATAATCAGGTTGCGGGTACTGATGCCTGCTACGACCTTGAACTTGCCGGTCTGCCGGAAATGCAGATTCATAAAATGTATTCCGACCACCCACTCCATACCGTTTACAAGGGCACTGATACACCTCTTGAAAACTGGACTGTCCATCTCCTCGTCGCAGGTCTTGGTCAGCTCGGTCAGCAGGCTATTTTACAGGCTATGAACCTCGGTGTTGTTCATGAAAAAAACCGCATTGTCATTGATGTCTACGACAGTGATATCAAGGCTAAAAAAGCCGCTTTCCTCAATCAGTTCAGTGACGAAACTTTCAATATCAGCGACGATAAAATCGTCATGAACAGTGAAGCCGCTGACGGTTCACTCGAAATAAATTTCTATCCGCTGAACGTTTCACATATCGACTTCTACAGCAAAATCCGCAGAAAACTCGATAAACTGCCGTATACCTATGCGGTTATCGCTCTCGAAAATATCGACCTCGCGGTAAACTGCGCTATGCAGCTTGAAGAGCTTTTCGCAGAACGCGAAATCAAAATCCCCATTCTCATGAGAATGGATACCGACCGCCGCCTTGCCGGTTACATCTCTGCCGAAAACAGCGCTCTTGCAGATGTCAGTCTCATCGACGACAGAAGCTGTGTTATCACTCTCGACATGATAATAAACCGCGCTATCGACCGCCTTGCTAAAGAGTATAACCACTTCTACAACAACATCTCACTCATAAGCGGTGACGCCCCCGATAATGCTGATAACTCCGGCAAAGACCCCGAAAAAGAATGGAATCAGCTCCGGCTTTTCCGCCGCTCTTCAAGCAAAGCCGCCGCATATCATGACGAAGTCAAAAACGATATAATTCCTAAGCTTGCCGCTGAAAACGGTCTTGAACTTAACGCTAAACTCGAAGAACTGATAGGTACTGACGGTTCACTTATGAAGTTCACTGGTTCAGCTTGGCGCATGAACGGTTCGGAAGCAGAACTGCTCGAACGTCTCAAAAATGACAGGTTCGCATACTCACTCGCCGCTCTTGAACATCGCCGCTGGTGCTGTTATATGGCTTCTATCGGCTGGCGCGCAGGTAAGCGCAGTGACAAGTTCCGCAGAAATCCATGCATCGTTACTCAGGAGAAACTGATGGAGACAAGTCCGGATATGTGCAAATACGACCTCATGTCGCTTATGGCAAGATATATCAAGAAATAACCCGGACAGACAATATAATATATAGATACCCTCCTGTGTTGACAAATCATCTGTTATGCAATATAATTATAAAGAGAGCTGAAAGGCTCTCTTTATTTATGACCGCTATGCGGTCAAGGGAAAGGATATGAAAATCAAAAATGGAGACCTATGAAATTCTCAAAGACTTGGCTATCATTTTCATATGTGCCAAGGGTGTAGGACTTCTCGCCCGACGATTAAAAGCACCTATGGTCGTGGGTGAAATTATTGCCGGACTCCTTATCGGTCCATGTCTTCTCGGAATCGTTCAGCCGACCGACTTCATCAACAAAATGGCTGAGATAGGTGTTGTACTTATCATGTTCTCAGCCGGACTTGAAACAAACTTGCAGGAACTGAAAAAATCAGGCTTCGCCGCACTCATAATCGCCTGTATCGGTGTTTTGGTACCGCTTATCGGCGGAAGTCTGCTGTATATGGGTATATACGGCTTCGCCCCATTCGGTACTGACGAATTCTTCAAGGGTATATTCATCGGCTGTATCATGACTGCTACATCAGTCGGCATAACAGTTGAGGTGCTAAAGGAAATGGGTTACCTGAAAAGCCGTGTCGGACAGACTATACTAAGTGCCGCAATTATTGACGACATCATCGGTATCATCGTCCTTACATTCGTCCTCGGATTCAAAGACCCCAACAGCAATGCACTTCTCGTGTTGGGAAAAATAGTACTCTTCCTCGTGCTTTCAGTTATCCTCGGATACATATTCTATAAGCTGTTCAAAATCTACGACGAAAAACACCCACACACAAGAAGAATCCCTATCATAGCTATCAGCCTCTGCTTTATTATGGCTTATGTGGCTGAAAAGTATTTCGGTATCGCTGATATTACCGGTGCTTACATCGCCGGCATTATCCTCTGCAACGTCCGCGACGCTGAGTACATCGACCGCAAGGTCAACGTAAACGGTTATATGTTCTTCGCCCCGATGTTTTTCGTCGGCATAGGTCTGAAAACCGATTTCAGCAATGTTGATACAAGTATGATCGTATTTTCAGTCGGATTCGTTTTAGTCGCTCTTCTTAGCAAAATTATCGGATGCGGACTCGTTTCCAAGTGCTTCGGCTACAAATGGACTGATAGTATAAAAATCGGTGTCGGTATGATGACGCGCGGAGAAGTTGCACTCATTATCACCAATAAGGGCCTCGGACTTGGTATTATTGATTCGTCATATTTCACTGCTGTTATTCTTCTTATCATCGTTTCAAGTATCGTTACTCCGCTTTTGCTGAAATTCCTGTTCAGCAAATATCCGGAATCAGAAACCGTTCCTGTAAAAAGCTAATAAAAATGCACCGGTATAAAACCGGTGCATTTTTTTATCATGACTCTCTTAAATAGATAATGCCGTTAGTGACATAGAGAACTCCGTCAAGCGAGACTATATTTATGCTTTCAGATGCTATCTGCGTTGCTATCGCTGAAAAAACATCAGGCAGATATCTGCTGCTGTCAGTACATATCACCGGCACTGCTGCAATAGATGTAAGGTTACAACCGTACTGCGGTGTCAGGGTAAGTGAACATGGTTTTGATGAAGCATACGAATATACTAACATTGTTGTCTTTGTATTCCAAAGATGATAATCTTCTGTTCCTGCAACTCGTATAAGCGAAAGTTCACCCTCTGAATCAACAGTTATCACTATAGCAGAGTAAACAACTACTCCTGAACCGGCTATAAATGAATAGTTTATGAGTAATCCGTTATTGCATAACAAAGCTGTGCCTATTTTTATCATTCGCTTTGTTCCGGAAGCAATACTCCTTGAAACATCAGCATTGATACCCGATGCCATTGTATATTCAAGGAATTTCTGTGATGTATATCCGTCTTCGCTATACATTTTTATCGTTGCATCTCCAAGCGTTATTGTGAAATAATGATAAGCTTCTTCATTGCTGTCTTTTCCTATGACAGCGTTTTCCAAAACTGTTCCCGACTTGTTTTCTTCAAGAAAGGTACAGAAATCGTCAACAGTAAAAATGTCTGCCGGCTGATTAAATGTTTTTATTGCCATATTACTCCTCCTCTTCAAAATTTCCGATTATCGTTTCTCCTGCTGTATTCCCAAGCATCACAGAGTCGCCAAAGAATACTTCTCCGCTTTTCTGCTTTATCCACTCGTTTAAGCTGTTGAGACAATACGTTTCGCCGGATTCTATATCATGTGCGTATGAACCTATTGATATGATACGTCCGGTAAACGTATTTACTGCCGGAAGGTCGGCAGAAGAGTCCATCTCGATATACGCGAGAACTACAGCCCTGCCCTCGGAATATCTGAGAAATCGTTCACTTTTTATCCAGTTCATAAAAACTCCTTTCTGTGAGTGTATCCGCATAAGGGGTCGGGAAAAGGCAGTTTCTCAATATAAAACCATTGATTATTGAAAAAGTTTTTTCTGAAATTATAGCAATGCATAAAAAACGGCTGAAAGGAGTTGCCTCCTTTAGCCGTTTTTATTATATCTTATTCTTTTCCGTTACTGCTGTTATGACACTCTCTTCCTGCATTAGTTTCAGATAGCAGGCATTGCATATGTCACAATCGACTTCTGCACGGTGTGCACCCTCGGCAGAGATTCCATAATATGCGGCGACGTTCGTCTGTGAGCGACTTGGAAGATGAGTGAGCGCGATTCGTGAAAATCTGAGAACGTCTACAAAGTTGTTGTCGAATATCTCTCCGCTGTTTTTCAGAATGGCATCGTAGAGAAAGTTGATATCAAAATTTACATTGTATCCCATGACGATATCCTCGCCGATGAAGTTTCTGAATTCAGTTATCGCTTCTGATATTTCAGGTGCGTCTTTTACCATGTTGTTATCAATTCCGGTAAGCTGAGTTATTATACGCGGAATCTTTTCTGAGGGTCTCACAAGTGTTGAGAAAACTTCCTGTTTTTTTCTGCCGCGGTATCTTACAGCTGAGATTTCTATTATCTCATTTGTCTCAGGTGAGAGACCTGTTGTCTCGATATCGACTACGCAATAGTCCTCCGGAAATGCAAGCAGACTCTTACCCTTGTATCGTTTCGTGCTCATTCGACCGCCTCCTTAATGGTACCTTTCTATTATAATACAGACGGTGAAAAATGTCAAAGGGGACTCCCTTCAGAAGAACTGTTTCACGTGAAACAATTGTCCTTCCGTCCACTCCAAAACAGGGGTCCACCCCACTCCCCTGCTCGGTATATAGCCAAAAACCGGCTGTGTAGAAGTGCCGGGGGAGGGGCTGAAAAAGGGAGCAAAATCAGTGCCGGAAGTGCCATTCCGGACGCAAAATCACCTCTCAGGAATTAGTCTCCGCCTGTTGCTTTTTGAGATGATATGTGATATAATGTTATTATCTTATTTAATCTATCAGGAGGATAATATGAAAAAGATTACTATCGCTATCGCAGCTATGTGTGCACTGCTTTGTGCAAGTGCTGTAGGTTGCAACGGAAATAATGACTCTTCAACCACTAACAAGAATAACACATCTGTTACTCCTCAGGAGCAGCTCAAAACTCAGGACGATAACAGCAGTAAGGCTGACACTGATTACGTGCCTGTAAGCGTTGACAATATGTCTCCTATCAAGACAGGTTGGATAACTCTTCCCGGTACTACAGAGTACATGATTCTTCTCAATGACCCCGACTCCTCTGCCGTTAACGGTTACGCTTATCCCGACCAGCCTGCTGAAGTATACAAGGAAGATGATAAGTGGGTACTCGTTAAGACAAGAAATGTTGTTGGTTATCTCCCTAAGGAAAACTTCACAACTGAAGAGCCTGCTGCTTCCACATCTCAGCCTGCTTCTTCTGCACAATAATATAATACTGAAAAGGATACTGCTATGAACAATATTACAAACGATATCTTATACATAGGTGTAAACGACCATGAAGTCGATTTATTTGAGGGACAGTACGACGTGCCAAACGGTATGGCATATAACTCATACGTTATAAAAGACGAGAAAATTGCTGTCCTCGATACAGTTGACAAGAATTTCACTGAGCCGTGGCTCGCTAATCTTAAAGAAGCACTCGGCGGTAAAACTCCCGACTATCTCATCGTACAGCACGTTGAGCCTGACCATTCAGCAAATATCGCAAGCTTCCTCAAAGAATTCCCCGATACAACTGTTGTCGGCAATGCAAAAACTTTCACATTCATAAACGCTTTCTATCCCGATGCTGAAATTAAAAATTCACTCACCGTCAAAGAGGGCGACAAGCTTTCACTCGGTTCACATGAACTCAGTTTCGTAATGGCTCCGATGGTTCACTGGCCTGAGGTAATGATGACCTATGACAGCAAGGACAAGGTTTTCTTCTCCGCTGACGCTTTTGGCAAATTCGGTGCACTCGATGTTGATGAGGACTGGGCTTGTGAAGCTCGCAGATACTATTTTGGTATCGTTGGCAAGTACGGTGTTCAGGTTCAGGGACTTCTCAAAAAAGCATCTGCTCTTGACATCGCTGTTATCTGTCCCCTTCACGGTCCTATTCTCAAGGATAACCTCGCTTATCACATCGGACTCTATAATACATGGTCAAGCTACGGTGTAGAGTCTGAAGGAGTATTCATCGCTTACACTTCTGTTTACGGCAATACTAAAAAAGCTGCTGAACTTCTTAAAGAAAAGCTTCTTGAAAAAGGCTGCCCGAAGGTTGCTATCGCAGACCTCGCTCGTGAGGATATGGCAGAATCAGTCGAGGACGGTTTCCGCTACGGAAAGCTTGTACTCGCTACTACTACCTACAACGGCGAGATTTTCCCCTTCATGAACCAGTATATCGACTGGCTCATCGAAAGAAATTACCAGAACCGTACAATTGGTATCATCGAGAACGGTACATGGGCAGCAACAGCTGCAAAGTGTATCAAGGCAAAGTTTGAAAAGTCCAAGAACATCACATGGCTTGATACTACAGTATCAATAAAGTCATCAGTCAGCGCTGACAATATCGAACAGATAAACGCTATGGCTGACGAGCTTATGAAGTAAAATTTTTCGGACGAACACTCTTCGTCCCCACACATCAAATGTAAAATTTCAGTGGTGCACAATTGTGCACCACTGTTTGCTTTATTGGCTTTTTCATACGGTAGATAACATCGCCTCTCCTTTCGTTTTGTCAGTGATTAAAACTGATTTTTCAGGGCATTATATTTTCGAGGTGATGTTATGCTCGGTTTCATTTTAGGTACCCTCTTCGGCGGTAGCATCGGTGTATTTACGATGTGTCTTTGCACTGCGGCAAAGTGGGGAGACGAGTTCACAAAGCAGTAGCTCCATATATTATATATATTCCACAACATTCAGTAATATATAGCAGTAATTATATTTTTCGTAGACTTTTTAAGACTATTTTAAGTATTGTGCTCCATAATTAATAAAAAAGATAAAACGTGAAAAAATTCCAGATGAAAGACGAGGTGAACACAATGCTTCAATTAGTAATAGGAGCTATCATCGGCGGAGTTATCTCGTTATTCTCGCTTTGCCTTTGCACTACTGCAAAACAGGCAGACAGTGAAATGCTCCGTAAATAGTCTTAGCCTATACCTCTCCTAACTAAATAAGCGGCTGCAATTGATTTTGCAGCCGCTTATTTTTATCTTACTTCTTCTCGGGAACCTTTATAATATCCTTACGCATATAAGGCTGAAGTGCCTTAGGAATACGAATACTGCCGTCCTCGTTGAGGTTGTTTTCAAGGAATGCAATGAGCATTCTCGGAGGTGCAACAACTGTATTGTTGAGAGTATGTGCAAAATACTTGCTGCCGTCATCAGCCTTTACTCTGATACCAAGACGACGTGCCTGAGCATCACCAAGATTTGAACAGCTTCCTACCTCAAAGTACTTCTTCTGTCTCGGTGACCATGCTTCAACGTCGATAGACTTTACCTTGAGGTCAGCGAGGTCGCCTGAGCAGCACTCAAGTGTACGAACAGGAATATCGAGTGTACGGAAGAATTCAACAGTGTAGCTGTAGAGCTTGTGGAACCAGTCCATGCTTTCCTCAGGCTTGCAGACAACTATCATTTCCTGCTTTTCAAACTGGTGGATACGGTATACACCGCGCTCCTCTATACCGTGAGCGCCTACCTCCTTACGGAAGCAAGGAGAATAGCTTGTGAGAGTCTTAGGAAGCTCGCCCTCGGGAATGATAGTATCAATGAACTTACCTATCATAGAGTGCTCACTTGTACCGATGAGGTAGAGGTCTTCACCTTCAATCTTGTACATCATACCTTCCATTTCAGCAAAGCTCATAACACCAGTAACAACGTCACCACGAATCATGAAAGGAGGAATGTAGTAAGTGAAACCCTTGTCTATCATGAAGTCTCTTGCGTAAGAGAGGATACATGACTGAAGCTGTGCAATATCGCCGCAGAGGTAGTAGAAACCGTTACCACTTGTCTTACGGGCACTGTCGAGGTCGATACCGTTTACATTTTCCATGATGTCAACGTGGTATGGAACCTCAAAATCAGGTACAGCAGGCTCACCAAACTTCTCAACCTCAACATTTTCGCTGTCGTCCTTACCAATCGGTACAGACTCGTCGATTATGTTCGGGATAACAAGCATAATTTCGCGGATATCGCCCTCAAGCTTAACCTCAAGAGCTTCCATTTCTTCAAGCTTCTTTCCAAGCTCGGAAACCTCAGCCTTTACCTTTTCAGCCTCGTCCTTCTGACCCTTAGCCATAAGTCCGCCGATTTCCTTACTCTTTACCTTACGCTGATTGCGGAGGCTGTCGCACTCTACCTTAGTTTCACGGAACTGCTTATCGAGTTCGATAACCTTGTCAACGAGTTCAAGCTTAGAATCCTGAAACTTCTTTTTGATATTTTCTTTAACAAGTTCTGGGTTAGTTCTGATAAGTTTAATGTCAATCATTTTAATTATACTCCTTTATTCCTCAACTGTAAGCTTTTCAGCCAGTGCAGCGAGGTCTTCTTTATCATAAAATTCAAGGATTAGTGCACCCTTGTTCTTTCCGTAATCAACCTTTACCTTGCGTCCGAGACGTTCCTTCAGCGAAATCTCCATCTCAACAAAGTAATTGTCGATGCGCTTGTCTGACTTTTGAACAGCTTCATCGGGTTCAGCCGACTTCTGAGCGAGACGCTCGACCTGACGAACCGTCATACCGCCGTCAACAGCGCGATTTGCTATAGCAATGAGCATTTCCTCATCTTCAAAACCAAGCAGTGCCTTAGCATGACCCGCTGATATATCGCCGTTTTCAAGCATTTTAAGTACTCGCGGCGGAAGTGTAAGGAGTCTCACAGCGTTTGCAACCGCTGAACGCGATTTGCCTACCATTTTTGCGACCTGTTCCTGAGTCATACCGTACTTCTCGATAAGCTCATTATAACCACTTGCCTCTTCGACAGGATTGAGGTTCTCACGCTGGAGGTTCTCAATAATCGCAATCTGCATGGTCTCAGTATCGGAGAGTTCCCTTATATTTACAGGGACCTCGTCTAGTCCGAGCATACGAGCCGCACGCCAGCGTCTTTCACCGGCAACTATCTGATAACCGCCTGTATCAAGCGGACGAACAAGTATAGGCTGCAGCATACCGTGCTCACGTATTGACTCTGCAAGAGCAGTTATTGCTTCGTCGCTGAACGTCTTTCTTGGCTGGTCGCGGTTAGGTTCAATCTCAGCGATACGCAGGGTCTTTTTTATCTGAACATCGCTTGAATTATCATTAAAAAGCGAGTCAAAACCCGAGCCTAAGCCTCTTTTTGCCATATTCTATCTACCTTTCAGACTTATTTTTTAAAATTAAAAATGCCGCGTCTTTTCTTCTGCGGAAGAACGAGTGGTTCACCGAGAAGTTCAAGTCCGAGGAGTGTATACGATTCTGCACCCTTCGACGCTTTATCATAGTACATTATAGGTTTGCCGTGGCTTGGAGCCTCGGAAATACGGACATTTCGCGGTATCTTTGTCTCGAACACCTTCTCAGGGAAGTATTTCTCGACTTCACTTACAACGTCATTTGCGACATTAAGTCTGCCGTCGAACATTGTAAAGAGTATACCCTCGATTTCGAGTGAGGGATTGTAATTCGTTTTAACGATTTTTATAGTATTCACGAGCTGTGAAAGTCCCTCAAGTGCGAAGAACTCCGCAAGCATGGGCACAATTATGCTGTCACTTGCAACAAGAGCATTGATAGTAAGCGAGCCAAGTGCAGGCGGACAGTCGATAAATATGTAATCATAGCTGTCTTTGATTGGAAGAAGCTGCATTTTAAGTCTGTTGACCCTGTTCTCGATATCGAGGAGCTCAATTTCGGCACCTGCGAGGTTTTCAGTAGCAGGAATAACGCTCAGGTTCTTGAATTCAGTCTCAATAATAGCGTCCTGAACTCTCGCCTTACCGATAAGAACATCATAAGTTGAGACAGAAACGCTTTTTTTCTTTATTCCGAAACCTGTAGTTGCATTACCCTGAGGGTCGGAGTCTACGCAGAGCACTTTTTTATCTCTCATTCCAAGGTAAGCAGCGAGGTTTACAACAGTAGTTGACTTTCCGACGCCGCCCTTTTGATTGGCAACTGCGATTATTTTACCCATAGGATCCGTCCTTTCGTAACAACATACATATATTATATCACTTTTGGCTGCCTTTGTAAATACATAATATGACGATTTTAGACCAATTTCAAAGCAAAAATGTTCCACATGGAACATTTTTCAGGTGTTTCACGTGGAACATTCATAAAAATTGTTCCATGTGGAACAATTTAACGCTTCTGAATTGGAATTCTTACACGGTACTCAACATAGTCGTCACCCTGTATTTTTCGGGAATCAGCCGGTATTCCGGCTGCCTGCATAGTCTCAACAGCACGATTGATAGTATTTATAAATATTTTCACATTTTGAAATACCTTTGAACGCTTCTTATAACTGTGTTTTTCACGAGTTGAGCCGATGTAGTCATCAACAAGCTTTTCAGTTTTGTCAACATTCAGCTTATTATTAATCACCTTTTCAAGTATAATTATACGGTCCTCAGGACTTGCAAGTTTAAGAAGTGCACGAGAATGCCGCTCAGTAAGCTCGAATTTGGTAATGAGCATACGTTCATCAGGTGTAAGACGTAGCAGTCTGAGCTTATTAGCAATGGTACTCTGTGCTTTTCCGAGCTTTTCAGCGGCTTCTTCCTGTGTCATGCCGTAAAAACTTATCAGTTTTTCGATTGCAGCAGCCTCATCGAAAAATGAAAGGTCCTGCCGTTGAATATTCTCCACAAGTGCAAGTATAGCAGATTCACGCTCAGACATATCATGAATTATACACGGCACACTCTTCATTCCGCACTGAATAGCCGCTCTAAGACGTCTCTCCCCTGCTATAAGTTCGTATCCGTCACTATTTCGACGGACGGAAAGTGGCTGTAAAATACCATTTTGCATGATTGATTCGGACAGAGACGATATATCATCATCAGAAAAATCAGTTCGAGGCTGATTAGGATTCGGAGAAATCAGTTCAACATCTATCTCATAAACCTTTTTAATTTGCTTTTCACGAGTAAAATTTAAAAATCCAGACATATTTTTTTCCTCACATTCGTACTCAGGCAATGCCCTGTAAGAAAATAATATCATTATCGGGAAATAAATTCTATAAAAAAAATCCGTCAAAACACGAAGATTTAACGGATTTTCGGTATATTTTCGACATAATTAAAGGTGTTTTTTCTTTATCTGAGCGCTATTGCGAGGATATTTTGTCGGTGTCTGCGATATTTTTTTAATAGTAACAATACGTCTCTTGTCAGAATTAATGGAATAATTAACGTCCGAAACTATGCTTCCGCCCAGAATCTGAACAGCATTTTCAGCAATAGAAAGGTCCTCGTTAGGTCCTTTCATTGAAATAAAATAGCCACCTTCCCTTAAAAATGGTATGCAATACTCGGACAAAACAGACAATTCAGCAACTGCACGTGCACACGAAAAGTCGAATTTTTCGCGATATTCCGGCATTTTTGCGATATTCTCAGCTCTTCCGTGAATAGTATTAGCATCGACTTCTACCAAGTCACAAAGCTTTTCGAGAAATGTAACACGTTTCGCAAGGCTGTCAAGAAGTGTAAGCTTAATGTCATCGCGAAAAATTTTGATTGGTACAGATGGAAATCCCGCACCTGTTCCAACGTCGATTAGAGTTGAATTTGGCGGTATATCGACATATTTAAGCATCATTACACTGTCTATGAAGTGCTTGAATAGAATATCATCAGGTTCTGTAAGTGCCGTCAGATTTACATTATTATTATACTCAACAAGAAACTCCGCGTACTTGTCAAGTTTTGAATACTTCACCTCGTCAAGTTTAATACCATACTTTTCAAACTCAGAGCAACATAGTTCAAAATCGGGCAGCATACATTCACCTCTTCTCCTTTTGCAGCCATACAACAAGCATAGAAATATCAGCTGGTGATACACCTGATATACGTGAAGCCTGACCAATTGAAAGTGGCTGAACTTTGTTTAGTTTCTCGGCAGCTTCAAGTCTTAAACCATAAACTTGGCTATAATCCGTATTCTGTGGCAATTTCTTTTCTTCAAGCTTTTGCATTTGTTCAATCTGAGCAAGCTGTTTCTCAATATATCCTTTGTACTTAATTTGCAGCTCGACCTGTTCACAAACATCAGCAGGAAGGTCTGGCCGATTAATATCAAATGGAGCAATATCGTTATAATTCAGCTGTGGACGACGTATAAGATCAGCAATTTTACAACCACTTTTCAATGCTGCCGTACCTTTACTTTCAAGAAAATCATTGATTTCTGAAGTTGGCGAAACTGTTTCACGTGAAACACGTTTGATTTCAGCGTCTGTCAACTCGATTTTTTTATGAAGTGAATCAATTCTCTCCTGTGAAACAAGTCCGATACGAAAACCAATCGGCATAAGGCGCTGATCAGCGTTGTCCTGACGCAAAATCAGACGATATTCACTGCGCGACGTCATCATACGATAAGGGTCAGAACAACCCTTAGTAACAAGGTCATCAACGAGTGTTCCTATGTATGAGCTTGATCGGCTAAGAATCAACGGTTCTTTACCTTTTATCTTTAGCGCTGCATTTACACCAGCTACAAGTCCCTGTGCAGCTGCTTCCTCGTAGCCTGAGCTTCCATTAAACTGACCTGCACCATATAGTCCGCTGATTTTCTTAAATTCAAGGGTCGGCGAAAGTTGAATAGGATCGCAGCAGTCGTATTCTATTGCATAAGCCGGTCTCATTATCTCTACATTTTCAAGTCCTTTTATAGTTCTCAGAAATGCAAGCTGTACATCTTCCGGAAGTGATGATGACATTCCCTGCAAATAATACTCATCTGTTGATAACCCCATTGGTTCTACGAATAATTGATGACGGGGCTTATCTGAAAATCTTACAATTTTGTCCTCGATTGACGGACAGTATCTGGGTCCTACACCTTCTATTCTACCGCTGTATAACGGGGACCTGTCGAGGTTCGACAGTATCACTTCATGAGTATTACTATTTGTATAAGTAATGTAACAGCTTACTTGATTCTCAAGTCCGGCAGGTGATGTTTCAAATGAAAACGGAACAATTTCATCGTCACCGTCCTGACGTTCCATTGCTTCAAAATCGATACTTCTTTTGTGAACGCGGCATGGTGTTCCTGTCTTAAAGCGTCTGATTTCAACACCATTTTCAATAAGACTTTGTGACAAACTCCTACTTGGCAGTGCAGCATCTGGACCACTTTCGTAAGACGATTCGCCAATGTGAATCTTTCCTTTGAGGTAAGTACCGGTAGCAATAACGACAGCCTTAACTGAGTATTCAGCGCCAAGAGTGGTTCTGATACCTGTAATTTTACCGTTTTCAGTCAGGATTTCAGCAACCTCACCTTGTTTCACATAAAGATTTTCTTGTTTTTCACAGACACTTTTCATGTAATTATGATACATTACACGGTCTGCCTGAACTCTCAGACTGTGAACAGCCGGACCTTTTCCGCGGTTCAGCATACGGCTTTGAATGAAACATTTATCCGCAGCCTTACCCATTTCACCGCCTAAAGCGTCGATTTCACGAACAAGATGACCCTTTGCAGTACCGCCAATCGACGGATTACAGGGCATATTTGCGATTTGGTCAAGCGATATAGTAAACATGACAGTCTTGCAGCCGATTCGTGCGGCTGCGAGCGCAGCCTCAACTCCGGCATGACCGGCACCAACGACTGCGACGTCGAATTCACCCATTATATAAGACATAACAATTCCTCATTCATTGTTCCACGTGGAACATTATTTTCCAACACAAAAGCGTGAGAATACTTCATTAACAACCGCCTCAGTAATTCTCTCACCGGTAAGTTCAAGCAAATGCTGCTCAGCCTCATCAATAACAACATTGAGTGCGTCGAGCATTTCACCATTTCCAACAATATCGAGTGCCTCACTGATACACCTCAATGCATTGTCGATACACTGTTTCTGACGCTCATTAGCTGCCGGAGCAACAGAAAAGCTGTCAGAATTTATCTCAAAAAGTTCCTCAATGGCATTTTCAAGGTCACTCAAACCTGTATTTTCTTTGGCAGAAATATATACAATTTGTATATTATTTTTAGTTATTTCATTTACATCAATTAGCTGAGGCATATCAGATTTATTGATAACGGCTACGCATTTTTTATTTTTAATTTTATTAATTAAATAAAAATCGTCCGCCGTAAGAGGACAGTTTCCATCAAAAACAGCAATAATCAACTCAGCAGAATCAGCAGTTTTTTCTGCAATATCAATGCCTATTCCTTCTATAACATCATCAGTATCATGGATTCCGGCGGTATCCGCAAGGCGCAGCACGATGTCTCCAAGCCGCACAGACTCTTCTACAACGTCACGTGTAGTACCGGCAATATCGGTCACTATACTCCTCTCGCAGCCGCTGAGTGCGTTAAATAAAGTAGATTTGCCAACGTTAGGACGACCTACAATAGCAGTCGACACACCATCACGGACGATTCTTCCGCTGTCATAATTGCGAATAAGCGACTCCAGCTCAGCCTGTACAATTGCAAGCTCGCTGCGGATATTATCAGGCTCGACCTCGGGTATATCCTCGTCAGGATAATCAGTCCACGCAGCAAGACCACTGAGCAGTGCAAGCAATCTATCAGAGCACTTCTTAGCCTTTTTGAAAGCCGCTCCCTCACGAAGCTGCTCAGCCATTTTAAGCTCAAGCTCACTCCGTGCAGAGATAATATCCATGACTGATTCTGCCTGAGTGAGGTCGATTTTACCGTTTAAAAATGCACGCTTAGTGAACTCTCCTGCTTCTGCGCTGACAGCTCCGTATTTGAGTGCAGCACGCAATACACGCTTTGAGACATATAGTCCTCCATGACATGAAAGCTCGCAAACGTCCTCGCCTGTGTAGCTGTGAGGGGCACGAAAAACGGTCAGTATACAGTCGTCGATACGTTCATCTCCGTCGTAAGCAATACCATAAGCACACGTATAGCCGTTCATATCAGCCACCTTTTTACCGCCGAAAGGACGGAATATCCTCTCTGCGACACCTATAGCATCGTCACCGGAAATACGTATTACGGCAATACCGCCTACAGCATTCGGAGTTGAAACCGCCGCAATAGTTGACATATTATCACTTCCTAAAAAAACAACGGCATAAAGCCGTTGTTTGATGTATTAAAGTTCAATCTTACCGTAGAGACCGCCTTCCATTGAATCCTCCGGCTTCGGCTTTTTGTAGTCCTTCTCGAAAGAAGTAGAAAGGTCGATAGCTTTTGGCTCAAATGGTTCACGGTTACCTCTGCGTCTATTGTTATTTCTGCCGCCGCCGCGTCTGTCATCGCGGTTATTATTTCTGCGGCGGTTATCCTTTCTCGGATTATTTGAAGAAATAATGATTTTTCTGTAGGGTTCTTCTCCGACTGAGCGTGAAGAAACACCTTCAATTTTTGAGATAGCAGAGTGAATAACTCTTCTCTCGTAGGGATTCATAGGCTCAAGAGGCTGACTTCTGCCTGTTCTGAGAACAGACTTTGCAACCTTAGCAGCAAGCTGTTCAAGGGTTTCCTTTCTCTTTGCTCTGTAGCCGAGACAGTCAATAGTGATGCGGAAATAATCCTTATCGCCCTTGTTGGCAATGATTGAGCAGAGGTACTGGAGAGAGTCGAGGGTTTCGCCTCTTCTGCCGATAATAGTACCGTTGTTATCGCTTTCGATATTGATAACAGCACCTTTTTCGTTCTGATAAACGGTAAATTCAGCCTCAACGTCCATAGCACGAAGAATGCTTGTGATATAGTCCTTGGCGATTTTTACCTTGGGGTCGAGCAGAGCCTCGTCCTCGATAACAGTGAAGTTATCGAGTGAGAAATCCTCTTCCTCTTCTTCGGGAACAGCAGTTTCAGCGGCAGGAGTCTCAACCGGTGCAGGAGTTTCTTCTGCAGGAGCGGGAGCAGCCTTTACCTCTTCCTTTACAGGCTCGGCAGCGGGAGCGGCTTCCTCCTTCTTTTCTTCAGCAGCGGCAACAGGAGCAGCAGCCTTAGGAGCTGTAGCAGCAGGCTTAGGAGCGGGAGCAATGTAAGTAGCCTTTACCTTAGCCTCTTTAGCACCGATTCCGAAGAATCCGCTTTTTCCTTCTTCGATTATTTCAAATCTTATTTCATTTACATTTTTTCCGAATTTTTTAGCAGCCATTTCCTTGGCTTCTTCAACAGACTTAGCTGTAAATACTTCTGTCATTTTCGTGACCTCCTATCATTCCTCATTATCATCATAAGAATCGCCATACTTTTCAGCCATGCGCCTGCGTGCTTCATTAAGCTTATCACGGTTCTGCTTATTCTGCTCGGAACGTGATATTTTCTCGCCGTTCTCATTGACTCTTGAAGCGCCCTGCTGCTGTTCCATAGCAGCCTGCGATTCCATCATTCTCTGCATGAAAGTCTTCTTACCAGGGTGTTTTTCAGCGTAGATACGTGCCTTTTCCTTTTCCTTCTCATTGATAGCCTCAATACGCTCCTTGCTGAAATAGGTATTCAGAGCGAATGTTATAATGAAAGAGAAAAGAGACGAGAATATCCAGTAGAAACCGATACCTGCCGGAAGTCCGAATGCGAACCATACAGACATCAGCGGCATAAGAAGGGTTGTAGCCATCATGCATCCGCCGCCTGCGACATTTGCGTTGGGGTTAGTTTTTTTCTGATGAATCTGGGAATAGACTGAAAATAAAAGCTGTGCAAGACCTGCAAGGAAAGGGATACAGAAGAGTATCAGGGATTCCCTGTTCCATGAATCGGGGTGAAGCTTAGGAGTTTTACCGAGGTTAGCACCTAAAACGTTAAAGGTCTCAGAGAATTTTGAAACCTTATCGTGGAAGCCTTCGGTGAAAATATTGAACTCAGCGGGGTGCTTATCGAGCACCTCAGCAGTAAGAAGCTCAGCTCTGAGGTTCTTGACGCTTATCTCCTTACCTCCGTTAACGTCGCCGAATTTAACAGCAAGTTCGGAAGCTTTTTCGATAGCAGCAGTTCTTACAGGCTTTGAGATGTGCAGGATATGAGTTATCGGCTTATATACAACGTCGATAACGCCGAAGAGCAGGAACATCTGTACAAACATCGGCAGGCAGGAACCCATAGGGTTGATACCCTCCTGCTGATAGAGTTTCTGCTGTTCCTCCTGAAGTCTCTGAGGATTGCTTTCGTAGCTTTTTCTTAATTTTTCAAGTTTGGGTGCAAGCAGCTGCATTCTTGCTGCATTTTTCTGAGTTTTGTAGTTAACAGGGAACAGCAGCAGCTTGGTAACGAGTGTAAAGATAATTATAGCTATGGCGTAATTCGGCACAATGTCATATATAAAAGACATAAGATATCCGAAGGGTACGCCGATCACATCATACAAAAAATTCACTTTTCAAATACCTCTCAGTTGTTCGGGTCATCAGAGAAGTCATGCTCATCGAGAGGAAAATCGTTCAGGTAGTCGTACTTTTTAACCTTAAAGGTAAACTTTTCAGGTACAAAGTCAATACCGCCCATCGACCACGGATTGCAGCGGAGTATCCTCCATACTGCAAGAGCCGAACCCCTTACCGCACCAAATCTTTCAACGGCAGTAAGCGCATAGCAGCTGCACGTAGGGTAATACTTGCATTTCGGGGCACTGAGCGGAGAAATGAACTTTCTATAGAACTTTATCAATGAAAGCACGATATATTTCATATTTTTATTTCTGCGTCTTTCTGACGATCTTCTCTATTTCCTTAACGCCGTACTTCTTCATATAATCGCGGAACACATCTGACTTTATCTCGCAGATAGGCGATCTTGCGACTATAACGATATCTATGCCAACAGGCAGAGCGACCTCAGATTCACGGTAGGCAAGCCGGATGATTCTTTTTGCCCTGTTCCTGTGAACGGCGTTGCCTATTTTTTTGCCTGCGGTGATACCGAGGCGGTTATAGGGTCTGCCATTCGGCTTAACGTAAATAACTGAATATTTTGAGGGGATATAGCGTCCTCTTTTGTAAAGGTTAAGGAAATCCTTATTATCTTTAAGAGTTTCAGTATAAAGCATAACATTCCGATCCGGCACAATGCCGGCTAATCCAGTAGTTTTTGATATAAAAGCAGTAACAAAAATAAGATAATTAACAAAAAAAGACCACAAAAACGTATTTTTGTGGTCAGCGTCGTCAGTGAGTTAATCTTGCTCTGCCCTTAGCGAGCTAAAACCTTTCTGCCGTTCTTAGTAGACATTCTCTTCATGAAGCCGTGCTCCTTCTTTCTGTGGAGCTTCTTAGGCTGATATGTTCTTTTCATAATTCAGTGTCCTCCTCTCTCGCTAATGTTATACAAGAGCCGGTAAACCGACTCCGGATCACAAATATAAGCATACATCTGTACGCATTACACTATAAGATTATACTTCAAAAATTATAATATGTCAAGCGGTTTGAGAAATTTTTTTCTGAAAAAAATATTTTTGATGATTTTCAACAATGAAAGCGGCATGATACGGCATTTTTTTACAGCAGATTTGTGTATTTCCGCAGACAATACTCAGCTGTTGAAAATCATATATCCAAGCTGTTTTTCACATCTTTTCGACGTGCCATTTCTGTTGAAAAGTTGAAAAACTATGTGGAAAACCTGTTCGTTCTGTGGCTAAAACTCATTTTTCAACAGCTTTCTATCCCTTTTGACACGCTGAAACAAACACATTTTCTACACAGCACCGTTGATTCAACACAGTTTTCAACAATATGTCAATTTAGGTGTTGATTTATTGTCCATTTTCTAAACCTTGTATATATAAAAGCGCTTGCAATTTGATCAGCGGTATGATATAATATAATGTATATTAATATAGGAGAGTATCGTTATTTTTATTTTTCCCTATGTTTAAACTCTCATAATCTTAATTCATACGGAGGTTACATATGAACTCATTTGAGGAAGTTTTCGAGAACGTAAAGAAATACTGCCTTGAAAACAATAAGATACCCGCTATCGGTGTAAAAACCTGGATAGATCCCCTTACTCCTGTTGATTTCAACGGTGAAAATGCCGTATTCAGTGTCGGAACTGATTTCCAGAAAAATATCGTAATGACTACATATGCTTCAATTTTAAGTGAAGCATTTCTCAATGTACTCGGACTCAATGTCAACATCATCATCAATGTTGAATCTGATGAACCTGTAAGCGGACAGATACCTACAGATGCAGAACTCGACAAGAAAAATGCCGAGCTTGAAAAGTCATATAAATTCGCAAATTATGACTATACCTTCGATACCTTCATTGAGGGTCCCTCTAACAGCTTTGCGCTTGCCTGCAGTAAATCCGTTGCAAAAAACTGCGGAGAACGCGAAGTTTCAGGCTATAATCCGCTGTTTATATACGGTCCGTCCGGAATGGGAAAAACCCACCTTATCACAGCTATCGCAAACGAAGTCAGAAAAAATCACCCCGATTTCAATATTGTCTACGTTACCAGCGAGACCTTCGGAAATGACCTTATCGCCGCTATCAAGACAAATCTCATCTCCGATTTTCAGGAGAAATACCGCAATGCTGATATCCTCCTCATCGACGATATCCAGTTTTTTGCAGGAAAAGAACGTATGCAGGAAGAATTCTTCCATACCTTCTATAAACTCCATCAGGAAGGCAAACAGATAGTTATCACATCTGATAAGCCGCCAAAGGAACTCATAACCCTCGAATCACGTCTCAGAACACGTTTTGAGGGCGGACTTATTGCCGATATTTCGGCTCCTGACTACGAAACACGTCTTGCTATCATAAACCGCAAGAGCGAACTTCTCGACCTCAAAATGCCTGCCGAGGTATCAGAATTTATGGCAAACCGCCTTAAATCCAATATCCGTCAGCTTGAAGGAGCTGTCATACGCCTTAAAGCACTCAACCACTTCGCAGGAAGTCCGATAACAATATCAATGGCTCAGAGCGTTATCCGCGATGTTCTTACTGATGAACAGCCGATTCCGATAACCGTAGAGAAGATAATTTCAGAAGTATCTACAGTTTACGGCGTATCACCGGAAGACCTCCGCTCAAATAAGCGCTCACAGCAGATATCTATCGCTCGTAAAGTTGCTATCTACGTTGTAAGAGAAATAACACAGATGCCGCTTGCTTCAATAGGTACAGAATTCGGCGGACGCGACCACTCAACTATCGTTTATTCCGTGAACAGTGTTACTGACGCTATCCAGAAAGACGCTAACCTCAGCAACCTTGTTAACGATATAATCAAAAACATCCGCGACAAGAGCAAATCCTGATGTTAAAACGATGAGAAAACTGAACGGTGAAAATGTTGAATAAACTTTTTTCCACCGAGTTTTAAACATTGTGTTGAAAACTCGGTGGAATACTCAAATATGCTATTTCACAGGAAATAATTCCCATGGAAATTTTCTCTTAACAGTTTTCAACCATCGACAGTATTCAACTTCAACCATGAAAACAGACGTGGAAAATGAAAAATGCCGGTTCAACAAAATCCTCAACTTTTTCTCAACTTCAACTCCACAGGCTTAAACTTATTCCACAGCAAAAACACCCCCTGCGGACATCCTCAACATTTCACACAAATCTCACAACACCGCAGTGTGGACAAGCTTTTGGCTTGATATAGCCGTGAACTGCCTGTCCTGACTTTTCCACAGCCCCTACTATTACTACTATAAAATTATTCTTATCTTATCTTTGTTATATCATGCAGACTTTGATAAAGTCTGTCAGAACTTGTTCTCCTGCTTATCTGCATCTTATCTTATCTATGTTAAAAACTTATCTTACACAGCGAGAACATCTTCTCTATGACATTACCGTTACTCTGGAGGTAATATATAAATGAATTTCATCTGCAACAAATTTGAACTCGCTGATGCTATCGGAAACGTATCACGAGCAGTTCCACAGAAATCTACAATACAGGCTCTTGAAGGAATAAAGGTCAGAGTTTCACCTAATGAGGTAGAACTTACAGGCTTTAACCTTGAAATGGGTATCAGAACTACCATTACTGCCAATACTCAGGACAGCGGTGAATTCGTAGTAAGTGCAAGACTTTTCAGCGAATTTGTAAGAAAGATGTCCGGTGATGAGGTAACCATTGATGTAGACGATAACAATATGGTACAGCTTTCAAGCGTAGCTACAGAATGTTCGTTCGTAGCAATGTCAGCAGAAGAATACCCCGACCTTCCGGTAGTTGACTCTCAGAGAAGCTTCTCTGTAAAGCAGACAACTCTCAGGTCTATGATAAATATGACAAGCTATGCCGCTTCACTCAACGAAAGCAAACCGGTTCTCACCGGCGAACTTTTCGACATTGAAGATGGTAAATTCAACCTCGTTGCTATCGACGGCTTCCGCCTTGCTATAAGAGGTGAACTTACAGAAAGCAGTGAAAAATTCCATTTCGTTGTACCTAAAAAGGCACTTCAGGAAGTTTCGACCCTTATAAAGGACGACGAGGACAAAAACTGCGTTATATGCATCAATGAACGTCACATCATTTTCGAGATAAACAACGTTTTCGTTATCTCAAGACTTCTTGAGGGAGCTTTCCACAATTACAAGCTCAGCATTCCTTCCGGCTTCAAGACTGAAGTCATCATTACAAAGAAAGACTTTATCAACAGCCTTGAGAGATGCTCACTCATTATCGACGATAAAAACAAGTCGCCTATCCGCTGTGAAGTCGGAAACGGCGTTATCAAAATCAGCTGCAAGACCGGCATAGGCAGGGTTAATGACGCTATATCTGCCGATATTTCGGGTGAAACAGTGACTATAGGATTTAATAACAAGCTCGTTCTTGAGGCACTCCGTGCCGCTGAGGGCGACAAGGTAAGAGTTCGCTTCAACGGCGCAATGAAGGTAATAGAGATACTTCCGCTTGAGGGCGAGAGCTACATTTACCTCATCATGCCGATTCAGCTCAAAAACTGAACTTCATAAGGAGGTTCGCTATGGCAGAACAGATAAAGATAACTACAGAGTTCATCAAGCTTGATGCTCTGCTGAAATTTGCATCTCTCGTCGGTTCGGGCGGAGAGGCAAAAATGCTCATACAGGACGGTCAGGTGCTCGTTAACGGCGAGGTCTGCACTATGCGCGGCAAGAAAATTCGTCCCGGCGACAGAGTTTCTGTCAGCGGCGGCGGAGAGGTTGAGGTAATTTGACCATCACATATGCCGATATAGACGGCTTCAAGAACCTTTCCGGCATCTCATTCGAGCCTGACCCCGAGTATAATATAATCGTAGGTCCGAACGCTCAGGGAAAAACAAATCTGCTCGAAGCAATGTGGATACTTTCCGGCTGCAAGAGTTTTCGCGGCTCGAAAGAAAAAGACTATATCTGCCTCGGCGGAAACAGAATGTCGGCAAAGATAAAGATTCAGGACAGCGTAAGAGAGCAGAAAATAGAATTTGAGATGTTCCGCAGTCAGAATAATCCGAAGCAGATACACCTCAACGGTGTGAAGCAGAAAGGTACTCGCGCACTGTTTGACGTTTTCAAATGCATTGCCTTTATACCTGACGACGTCGATATCATTAAGGGTTCACCCGAAAAAAGACGAAGCTTCATTGATATGGCAGCCTCGCAGCTGAATCCGGCATTCGTGCTTCACATCAATAAGCATAATGCTGTAATGAATCAGCGAAATGCATTGCTCAAAGGTATAATGCAGGGCGGTACAAAGGCTGATATCCTCGATATATGGGACAAACAGGCTGCCCGCGAAGGCGCTTTGATTTCCTATATGCGGAATGAATATGTCGGCAAGATAAACGATATCTGCGGAAAACTCTATAAGACTATATCCGGCGGAGAGGAACTCCTCGAACTCGAATACAAGTCAAATGTCTACCGCGGTGAGGACTTTGAACGTCCGTGCGGAGAGGAAGCTGTAGAACAGTATTACCGAAAACTCCGCGATACCGAGGACTACGATATCCGTACAGGCTCGACCCATGCGGGAGTAAACCGCGATGAGATACTTGTGAAGATAAACGGTGTAAGTGCGCGTGATTACGGCTCGCAGGGACAGATAAAAAGTGCCGCACTCGTAATGAAGCTCGCGCAGGCTGAAATTTTCATGAAGCGCTCGAAAGAAGCACCCGTAATTTTCCTTGACGACGTTATGGGTGAACTCGACGAACGCAGGCAGAGATTCATATTCGATATGATAAAGGGAATGCAGGTTTTTCTGACAACTCCGAACGAGGGAGCACTTCTCCCCGAGATAAAGGGCAGGATAATGCGAATCAGCGGAGGCAGGCTCATAGATGAAAAAGACGATATATCTTCACATAGGGAATAATTACTCGGTAGATGTGCGCGATATCGTGGGAATATTCGATATGGATAATACCACGGTAACAGGTATCACGAAGAAACTTCTCGACCGTGCTGAAAAGGAAAAAAAGGTGTTCTACGCGACCTACGACCTGCCCAAGACCTATATAATCACGGTCAGAAAAGGCAAAGAGCTCATATACGTTTCGCAGCTTGCAGCAAGCACGCTGAAAAAGCGGCTTGCGGAAGGAGGCGGTATGTAAATGGAGAAAGAATTCGATGAAGATGTCAGGGAAAATAATCTCCTTGATGACATAAAAAATCATAAAAAGGCTATTATCATTATTTCAGCGGTTCTGGTATTTATTATGCTTATATGTTACGGCTGCTATAAAACAATGCTCCCGACAGACTGGCATCACTTCAACTCAGAGCGTATAGCATTCGTTGAGGACAAATACAAGATAAGCCTTGATAATGCTAAGCCTGAACGCTACTGGGTCGTAAGTATAGCTCCGGACGGAGATTCAAGTTTCACGTTTGAAGTAGACGATTACAAAAAATTTATGGAAAACGACTTTCACGGCAAGGCAATATTAAACAGCTATGAAGAGCCTGACGGCTCAGATGCAAGCTATAAATGCCGTATAGATGAGCGCCTTGCCTGTAGAATAAAATTCAATAAAAGCAATGGAAAGTATAAGGGAATGATAAATTGCTACAGAGACCCTGAAAAAAATAATTCCGTACAGTCCTCATCTGAGGGATATACGATATACAGCGTTGGATAGACGAAAGAATTTCCTGATATTACGAGAGAATTGACATATAACAAAAATTCATGGAGGTAAATCATGAGTCAGCAGAATAACAACTACGACGAAAACGACATACAAATCCTGGAGGGACTTGAAGCGGTCCGCAAACGTCCGGGTATGTATATCGGTTCGACAGGTCCGAGCGGTCTGCATCACCTTGTTTATGAGATAGTTGATAACTCTATCGACGAGGCACTCGCAGGCTACTGTACCGAGATAAATGTTGAGATACTCCCCGGCGATGTTATTCGCGTTTCCGATAACGGACGCGGTATTCCTGTAGGTATCCACCCGAAGGAAGGCATCTCTGCGGCGACAGTTGTATACACTATCCTTCACGCAGGCGGTAAGTTCGGCGGCGGCGGATACAAGGTATCAGGCGGACTTCACGGCGTTGGTGCGTCGGTCGTAAACGCACTTTCGGAGTGGCTCGAACTCACTGTAAAAGACGGCGAGCACGTTTACTTCCAGCGTTTCGAGAGAGGTCACTATGACGAACAGCTCAAAGTTATCGGTGATACCAACGAGACCGGTACTTCCGTAATGTTCAAGGCTGACGGCGAGATATTCGAGACTACATCTTACGAATACGAGATACTGCTGAAGCGTCTGCGTGAACAGGCATTCCTCAATGCCGGAATCAAGATTGTGTTCACAGATAAGCGCGACGAGGAGAATATTCAGGGTGAAACTCTCCACTACGAGGGCGGTATCCGTGAATTCGTTGAACATATCCACGCTACACGCGGATACGAGTCGCTCGGAAATGAAATAATCTACGTTTCAGGAATGCAGGGCGACTCCTTTGCGGAAATCGCTATGCAGTACAACGACAGCTACAACGAGGTAATACTCTCGTTTGCAAATAATATCCACACCAAAGACGGCGGTTCACACGAAACAGGATTCAAGAATGCGCTTGTCAAGGTAATAAACGAATACGGCAAGAAATTCGGAAAATTCAAGGAGAAGGAAAACTCCAAAAAGGGCAAGGAAAGCCAGAAAAAAGAGATAGAGAGCCTCAAAAGAGAAGACGTGCTCGAAGGTCTTACAGCGATAGTTTCAGTAAAGCTGACCGAGTGCGAATTTGAGGGACAGACAAAGGGACGTCTCGGAAATCCCGAAGTTAAGCCATTTGTCGAGAAGCTTGTTACAGAGAAGCTCATGAACTTCCTTGAAGAGAATCCTGAGACCGCGAATATAATCTTTGAGAAGTGCCTCTCAGCCTACAGAGCGCGAGAAGCCGCAAAGCGTGCACGCGAAGCCGAGCGCAAGAAAAATGAATTCGGAAATGCTTCAATGCCTGAAAAACTTGCTGACTGTTCCGAGCGCGATAACCGCTACACCGAGCTTTACATCGTCGAGGGAGACTCTGCGGGCGGTTCTGCAAAGCAGGGACGTGACAGAAAATATCAGGCTATCCTTTCACTCTGGGGCAAGATGCTCAACGTTGAAAAGGCTCGTATAGACCGAATCTACGGCAACGACAAACTCGAACCGGTAGTTGCGGCTCTTGGAACAGGTATAGGCGAGGATTTCGATATAGAAAAGCTTCGCTACGGAAAAGTAATCATCATGGCAGATGCCGATGTTGACGGTATGCACATCAGAACACTTCTCCTGACCTTCTTCTTCCGCTACATGAGACCCCTCATCACAAACGGAAACGTCTATATTGCACAGCCGCCGCTCTACAGAGTAGAGCGCAACAAGCGTGTAGAGTACGCATTCTCAGACGAGGAGCGCGACAAATTCATCGCTGAGCTTTCCGAGGACGGCAAGTACAAGGTTGAAACTCAGCGTTACAAGGGTCTTGGTGAGATGGACCCCGAACAGCTCTGGGAAACTACAATGGACCCCGAGCACCGTACTATCGTGAAAATTGAAATGGAGGACGCCCTCAGAGCTGATGAGACCTTCTCTATCCTCATGGGCGATAAGGTCGAGCCGAGACGTCTGTTCATAGAGAAAAACGCTAAATTCGCACAGAACCTCGATATATAAGCAGACCGGAGAAACAAAACGAATGAAAGAAAACTATAAACTTGAAAAGGAATACAGTATCTCAGCGAATACATTCCGCGAGGGATACCTTGCCTTTCAGAAGAAATATATCTATCTGAAAAGCTATATATTCATAGGAATATTCACAGTACTTGCGGCAGATTTCATCTACGCGGCAGTGAAAGACCCTAAGAATTATTTTGCCTATCTGCTCATCGTGATATGCCTTTCACTTGCATTCAGGGAATGGTATAATCCGCGAAAGATAAGGCGGAATCTCGTAGATACGGTAAAAGAACTCGGTGAACCCGTGTACAGACTCAGCGTAGGCGACGGCTTTGTCGATATCGCAACAGTATCAGTCCCCGACGGTATAGAGGACGAAACTGACGACGATGACTCTGAAACTGATGAAGAGTCCGTAAACAGCGAGGACAGCGAACTCCCCGAGCCTACACGTATCCCCGCAGATGAGAAGATGAACATTCTCGAATATGATGAATTCTTCCTGCTTGTCTACGGAAAGGCTGTATTCTACATAATCCCGAAGGAAAACTTTGAAGAGAAAGAGCTTGAAGTTATAAGAAATATCAAAAAGTGATTTTTCATCTAACATAAACAGGAGGTAAAGGTTTTGCTTTACAATGACAATTCCAAGGTAATACATTCCGAAATTGTAAACGAAATGGAAAATTCCATGCTCCAGTATGCGATGTCGGTAATTGTATCGAGAGCACTTCCGGACGTAAGAGACGGCTTGAAGCCTGTTCACAGACGTATACTCTATACGCTCCATGAGAACGGACTTACTCCGGAAAAGCCATATCGTAAGTGTGCCGATACAGTCGGAGCAGTTCTCGGACGCTATCATCCGCACGGCGATGCGGCTGTATACGATGCGCTCGTTCGTCTTGCACAGAATTTCTCAATGCGCTATCCCCTCGTTGACGGTCACGGAAACTTCGGTTCGATAGACGGCGATAAAGCCGCCGCTTACCGTTATACCGAGGCTAAAATGGCGAAGATAACGCTTGATATGCTCACTGATATCAACAAGGATACCGTCGATTTCGCACCTAACTACGACGACCGTCTCAAAGAGCCTGTGGTACTCCCCTCACGATTCCCGAATCTGCTTGTAAACGGTTCAACAGGTATCGCGGTCGGAATGGCAACTAATATACCTCCCCACAATCTCGGCGAGGTTATCGACGCATTACAGCTCCTCATCGACGAGAACATATTCAGGGACCCGATTTCCCGACAGGCGGTATAGTTATGGGTAAAGCGGGTATCCGTGCCGCATACGGTACCGGACGCGGTAAGATAATCCTCAGAAGCCGCACTCACTTCGAGGAAGTGAACGGAAGAAACTGCATCATCGTTGATGAGATACCATACATGGTCAACAAGACTCTTATCCTCAAGAACATCAATCAGCTCTGCAAGGATAAGCGTATCGACGGTATCTACTACCTCAGAGATGAGTCCGACAAGGACGGTATGCGTATCGTTATCGAGCTTAAAAAGGACGCTATCCCGAATATCGTACTCAACAAGCTCTTTGCAATGACAAAGCTTCAGGATACCGTAGGTATCATCATGCTTGCACTCGTTAACGGCGAGCCTAAGATACTTACCCTCAAGCAGATGTTACAGAATTACCTCGACTTTCAGGTTGACGTTATACAGCGCAGAACACGTTTCGACCTCCGCAAGGCTCTCGAGCGTGCACACATCTTACAGGGTTTTGTACTCGCCGCTGACTATATCGACGAGGTAATACAGATAATCAGAAGCAGTAAGAATATCCCCGAAGCTAAGGAGCGCATGATAGAGCGATTCAAGGACGTAGATATGTCCGCTCTCCTCGACCGTACACAGTACGATTTCACAGGTCTGCACATCGAACAGCAGACAGGTCTTTCCGAGGAACAGGCAGAGGCGATAGTTCAGATGCGTCTCGGTGCACTCACAGGTCTTGAGCGTCAGAAGATAACCGACGAATTATACGGACTTCTCACAAAAATCTCAGACTATGAGGACATTCTCGCTGACGTTAACAGAGTATATCAGATAATCATGGACGACCTCAACGCTATCCGCAAGAAGTTCAGCGATGAGCGCCGTACAGACATCGAAGCTGTATCCGGTGAGGTAGATATCGAAGACCTTATCCCGAAGGAGGAATGTGTTGTAACTCTTACAAATAACGGCTATATCAAGCGTATGCCTGTTACAGAGTACAAGACTCAGCGCCGCGGCGGAAGAGGTATAACAGGAATGAAACAGCGCGAAGAGGACTTCGTTGATACGATGTTCATCTGCGGAACTCATGACAATATCCTGTTTATTTCAAATAAGGGTATCATGTACAAGCTCAAATGCTACGAAGTACCGGACGGCTCAAAGGCTTCACGCGGCTTCAATCTGATAAATCTGCTTCCTCTCACTGAAAATGAAAAGATAGCCGCAATGATAAAGACTACCGATTTCAGTGATGAGAAGTATATAGTCATGGTTACAAAGAACGGCAAGATAAAGCGTACAAACCTCTCGATGTATAAGAACGTCCGCAAGAACGGACTTATCGCTATCGGTCTTGACGAGGGCGACGAAATTGCCGGAGTCCGCATGACAGAGGGCAATGCACAGGTATTTGTCGCAACCCATAACGGAATGGCTATCCGACTTGAAGAGAATAAGATACGTGCAATGTCGCGTTCTGCACACGGTGTAAAGGCTATAAAACTCCGTGACGGCGATTATGTTGTCGGAATGGCGAGAGTACGTGAAGGAGCGGCTCTTCTCACAGTTACCGAAAACGGTTACGGTAAGCGTACTGACCTTGAAAACTATCGTATACAGAACAGAGGCGGCTATGGTCTTACTAACTACAAGGTTGACGAGATACGCGGTCACGTCTGCAATATCAAGATAGTTGACGAAGAGGACGATATCATTCTTGTTTCAAGCGACGGAATCATTATCAGAATACTTGCGAGCGATGTCCGCATTATGGGACGTATCGCAAAGGGAGTCCGCGTAATGAAGGTAAACGAGGGAGCGTCAGTAGTTGCATTCACTCGTGCCGAGCATGACGATTCTGCTGAGACTGAAAAGGTAGAGCAGCTCACAGATGAGCAGGCAAAGCTTGCAGAAGCTGAGGCTGCCGAGGAAGAGAAAAAAGAGGTAATTATCGAGGCTGAGCCTGATGATACCGAAGATGAACAGAAATAAATGAAATATTTGATTTTCACAGCAGCGGCAGTAATGCTGCTGCTGACCTTGTATCTGATAATAGAGAATACCCTCATTATGACAGTGAGACATAAGAAATTCGGCAAAGGAGTGCGGATAATGCACATATCCGACATTCACAGACGCCGATTCGGAAAGGATAACTGCCGCATATCAGATGCCGCAAAGCGTGAAAAGCCGGATTTGATATTCATTACCGGCGACCTTGTCTCGCGTAAAGAGACCGATTTTTCCGTGTCAAAGAGGCTTTTGAAGGAGCTTTGCAGTGTAGCACCGGTTTACTTTATCTACGGCAACCATGAGCAAAGTCTGATAACAGATGAAATGCAGAAGAAATTCGCCGATATGATAGACCATACCGGAGTAATACTTTTGCGGAATGAAACTGTTAAAGCGGAGATAAACGGCAGAAGCTTCAATATCTGCGGAATAGAGCCGAAGTACACGATATACAAGAAGGACGAATGCTACAAAGACCTTGATATTGTTACTCTCAGCGACATGAAAGAACTCGTCGGAGACTGTCCGGAGGGCGAAACTCTGCTTCTCGCGCACAACCCCTTTTTCGGCAAAGTTTACGCTGAGTGGGGCGCTGACTACACATTCAGCGGACACGTACACGGCGGTGTAGTGAGACTTTTCGGCATAGCAATGCTGTCGCCGGAGAGAAAACTTTTCCCTGACTATGCAAAGGGAGTTTACGATTTTAGCGGAAAAAAACTGCTTGTATCGGGTGGACTCGGAAAGCTAAGGGCATTCAATCCGCCGGAGATACTCGTATACGAAATATAAACAAAATCACCTCAGGAAACATATTATGTATCCGGAGGTGATTTTTTGTATCATGAAATAATACTCGCACTGCTTGTAAGTATAGATATTTACCTGATATCAGTTGCATACTGCAATAAAAACATAAGGATACCGGTAACGTCTGCAATGCTGATAAGCGGAGCGGGAGCAGTTATCATCGGGGTATTTCTCGTATTATCGGACATAATAAGCCGTTTTATATCGGTAGAAGTATGCCATATGATGAGCTTTATATTACTTTCGGCAATAGGAATTGTGACAGTATTCAAGAGCGTTTTCAGGTACGCAGTCAGGAAACTGACTAAGAGAGGCAGTCTGTCACTGAAAACTGACAGCGGCGACCTGATTATAAGGCTGTATCTCGACGATACAGCGGCTGATACTGACGGCTCGCATACACTTTCCGCCGCCGAAGCACTGTCGCTTGCACTTGCCGGCTCGCTCGACTGTGCAGGAATGGGACTTAGCTGTGGATATAACGACGTTTCAGCGATACTGACGGCAGTCCTGACATTTGCGGCAGGAATACTTGCTATAGTCCTCGGAAGTATCACCGGTAAGAAGATATCGTCGTCTGAGCACGATTTTTCGTGGCTTGGCGGAGCATTCCTCATAGCATTTGCAGTCTTTGAATTTTTGCATTGACATAAAAACGGTCGAACTTATAAAGTCCGACCGTTGAGACTGTCAAAAACAATTACATGAATAGATACAGGTTTTTATCAGGTGATAAAACCGGTATTACTTTATCAGCTTTTCGACGATAACCTCTGTTTCCTCTGATTTGAGCCAAACCTTGACATCGTCGGAGAGTTTAGCTATGATAGACTTTTCAAGCTCGTCCCACTGTTCAGAATTTGACGACTTATCGGAAGAGAGGTTGTTACGGTAATTTGCGAGTGACCAGCACTGTGACATTTCGTAGTCTACCGGAGATGCACCCATTGAGTACCACGGATTTGACAAAGTGTAGGTATTGAAACAGATATTATCATACTGAGCATTTAAACGGAAAATTTCGCGGATTTTACCGAGAATACCCTTTGCATTTTCGTTTTCACCAGTTGAAGAAACAGAAAGAAACTGCTCTTCCTGTATGGGGTCAGCTCTTCTCTTTGCAGAGAGGCAGATACGGCATAGTACACCGCCCTTTTCATTTTTTGTTTCTATCCATAGGTCGCCGGTGAAGTCGTCCATAATGCCGTGCACCATACTTACAAGTTCCTCAGTAAGAAGGCGGATATGCATGGCATTCTTACCTGTGAATCCGTTATATTTTGCGACACCTTCTGCCATTTGCATAGCTTCGTCTCTGCCAGCAAGGTCGCTTTTGATTTTTATAACATCGCTTTTCATTAAGTTTCCTCCTGTAATCCTGACTGCAAAATAACAGCAGATTTATTCTATGACAAGAATATCGCTGAATCCTGTGACTTCAAATATCTCGTTGATGTCATTACTTACGTTGATAAGCTTCATACCGCCTTTTTTGCCCATAACTTTCTGAGCTGAAAGGAGTACTCTAAGACCTGCTGATGAGATATACTCAACTTCTGCGAAGTCAAGCACGAGAGAGTCACAGTTGTCGAAGCTTTCTTTGAGTTCTTTTTCCAAAGCAGGAGCAGTAGTTGTGTCTACTCTTCCGTAGATAGCGACATTAAGAGCTGTTCCGTTGAGATTTTTTTTGATATCCATAATACATTTTCCTTTCATACTGATAATAAATTTTGTGAGATAAATAATCTATAATAACATTTTAACATAAAAATATGAACATTTCATATATTTTAGATAAATTTGTTGAAATACACAAAAATGATACTGTTTTTTTATCATATCAGAAAACTTTCATACCCGCCGGAGAATTTCTTTATTGACATTCTGCTGTAAAATGGTATAATAAAAGTAGCATTTTTTACAGGAGGTGACCGCATTTGCGTGCCGGAGTTTCTACGGCTTGTCTATACCCTAAGCCGCTTGAAGAAGCCGTATACGAGCTTGCGGTCAATGGAGTATCAAATATAGAAATATTCCTGAATACGCAGTCTGAGCTGAAAAAAGGATATGCTCACGGACTTGCCAATATGCTGAAAAGGTTTGAGGTCAATTGCTGTGCCGTCCACCCTTTCACCTGTGAATTAGAACAGCTGATGTTCTTTTCTGAGTATGAGAGGCGCATGGATGATGCTCTTGAGTATCACAAGCTCTATTTCAGGCTGATGAATATAGTCGGAGCCGACATTTTTGTGCTTCACGGAGCAAAAGCAAATCAGCCTGCTGAGTTTTACTGCGAGAGATATTCAAAGCTTTACAGACTCGGTCAGGAGTTCGGAGTTAAGGTCGCGGTTGAGAATGTTTCACGGTGCCGGAGCGGCTCTGCCGCGTTTATACGCGAGATTGCAGGAATGCTCGGAAACGAGTTCGCATTCGTGCTCGACACCAAGCAGGCACTGCGTGCAGGAGAGAATCCGTTTTCTTTCCTTGACGCGGCAGGAAGCCATGTTGAACACGTTCATATCAGCGATTCCGGTGAAATGGGAGACTGTCTCCTTATCGGCAAGGGCAGTTTCAGGTTCAAGCAGTTTTTCAGGAAGCTTTACTCGCTGAATCCAAGTGCAAACGTTATTCTTGAACTCTATCGCAGTGGATTTAACGGTATAAGCGACCTTGTAACGAGTTATAATATTCTTTCAAATATGACTGAACAGGCAGAAAAGGAGGCGGAGAAATGAAGTGTCCGTATTGCAGTTTTCCTGATTCAAAGGTTATAGATTCGCGTCCGAAAGACGAAAAAATCAAGCGCAGGAGAGAATGTATCAACTGCGGAGCAAGATTCACGACTTTTGAAGAAGTCGAAAAGCCGCTTCTTATGGTTGAAAAGCGCAGCGGAAGCTATGAAGAATTCGACCGTAATAAGCTGATAACAGGCATATTCAATGCTATAAAAAAGCGACCTGTATCAATGAAACAGGTCGAGAATATTGCCGACAATATCGAAAACCACTACGCAAACGCTTTAAGGACAGTTGCAAAATCAAAGGAAATAGGCGAGCTTGTACTCGACCAGCTCCGCGAAATTGACCCTATAGCATATATAAGATTCGCTTCTGTATATGAGGACTTCTCGGATATTGCCGGATTTATGGACGTTATCGGTGAAATTGAACGCAACAGAAATAAGGGAGAAAAGTAATGGACGAATGGTTTGATAAATTCAATGATGATTCAGAGCAGCTCAGATTTGGTGCTGACATGAGAAAATACTCGATATACGCGGTTCTTGTGTATATTATCCCTATACTTTTCTTTTTGCCTTATACTATGGACAAGGAGTCGTCGTACTGCAAATTTCACTCTAATCAGGCATTTTGCTGGTTCATAATCATGGGAATAATGGAGGTAGTCTGCGGAGTGATGAGTACAATAGGTCCGATGGCTAGTCTATTAAGCATATTACTGAATGTTATTACTCTTGCCGCAACCGCATTTCTCGCAGCAGGTGCTTACAAGGGATACGCATTAGTTATTCCATTATTAGGCAGCAAGATAAAGATATTCAAGTGATTATCCTACGGCGAGACGCACACTTCCGCCGTCGTCGCTGTAGACCATTGACGCAATAGCTGTGCCGTTGCAAACAAGCAGCTCCGCGAGCATTTTATGGCTTTCGGGGCTGTAGTTTTTTACTTCGTAGACGTAGAGCTGAGCATTTTTTCCCGCGTACTTTCTGAGCGGCAGACCCTGCTTATCCTGTATGCGGGCATAGTCCTCATAAGCCTGAGAAAACTCAGAAGGGACGATTATATCCTTTTCGGCAATTTCCTCAACTTCCCAGCCGTGTGAGGCAAAATAACCGATACGCTGATTAGCGGTAGAAGCGTCTACAGAAACAGTTTCCGGAGCAGAATCCGAGCCTTTATTATCGGGAAATATGAAGATGACCGCCGCGAGTGCAGCCGCAGCGGAGACGAGTGCAATAAGTGTTTTTCGAGACATATTATTCCTCCTTGAATCCGGTATCTGTAAATACTATTCTCGAAATATGAAAAAATATTCCAAAGGAGAAAAATATGAGACTTGACCGTTTTATCTCAGAGCGTACTGAGTATTCCCGCAGCGAGATAAAGAGTATAGCCGCAAAGGGCGGTATAAAGGTGAACGGTGCACCTGTAAAAAAGCCTGATACTCAGATAGACCCCGACCGCGACAAGGTAGAGGTACTCGGAAATGAGCTTCGTGCAGACAAATTCCGCTATATACTGCTGAATAAGCCTGATGGCTACATAAGCTCGACCGATGACGGCGACGGCAAAACAGTAATGGAATTGATACCTCCCGAAATGCGAACAAAGAATATGTTTCCGGCGGGAAGACTTGACAAGGATTCACTCGGCGCACTTCTCATCACAGACGACGGAGACCTTGCACACCGCTTATTATCGCCAAAGAAACACGTGTCCAAAATATACATTGTGAAACTTGCCAATCCGTTTAAAAGTAAATATATTGACATTTTTTCGGCAGGAATAACTTTGTCAGATGGTTATCAATGTCTGCCGGCTCGGGTAAAAAATGTTGAAAACTCCGAAAAACTGGCATTTATCGAACTGAATGAGGGAAAATATCATCAGGTGAAGAGAATGTTTGCTGCTGTTGAAAATCACGTCGAGGTACTTATGAGGGTTTCAGTCGGAGGACTGATTCTTCCCGAAAAACTGGGGTTTGGTCAGTGTATGGAATTATTGCACAAAGATGTTGAAAACTTGTTCGAGCCACTGGATTTCGATGCTTTTTGCAGCGATTTTTCCGCTGTTTTTTCGGCAATTCTAATAAACAACCTTTTGTAACTTTGGCAATTTAGCATCTTGAAAAAATCCGCAAATGATGATATTATATTAATATAGCTGATACTGTGTAGTTTGGATATCAGCAAGGAAAATTTTTGATTTTGAACTGGAGGACTGGATTAAATGGCAGGCTTAACACTTAAAGGCATTTATAAGAAGTATCCGGGCGGCGTTGTTGCAGTTTCGGATGTTAATTTAGAGATAAGGGATAAGGAATTCATCGTTCTCGTTGGACCTTCCGGCTGCGGTAAGTCAACTACTCTCCGTATGATCGCCGGACTTGAAGAGATCTCTGAGGGTGAACTTTACATCGGCGACCGCCTTGTAAACGATATCGCTCCTAAGGACAGAGATATTGCGATGGTTTTCCAGAACTACGCTCTTTATCCTCATATGACTGTTTTCGATAACATGGCTTTCGGACTCAAGCTTCGCAAGGTTCCTAAGGACGAGATCGAGAGAAAGGTTAACGAGGCTGCTAAGATCCTCGACCTTTCACACCTCCTCGACAGAAAGCCTAAGGCTATGTCAGGTGGTCAGCGTCAGCGTGTTGCACTCGGTCGTGCAATCGTTCGTTCACCTAAGGTATTCCTTCTCGACGAGCCTCTCTCAAACCTCGATGCTAAGCTCCGTGCTCAGATGAGAACCGAGATCGCTAAGATCCAC
>CADAYP010000020.1:0-67728 GCA_902792235.1 Ruminococcus flavefaciens | reverse complement strand
TACGCGTCCGAGAGGCTTTCCCTCAGCGTCGAGGATATACCATGTACGGCTTACTTCAGCCGGTTTTGCCAGTGTAGTTGACATAATGTTTTCCTCCGTAATATTTATTTTGGTCGGGGGACGTATCCGAGTTCCCGACAGTGCAAGACTAATTATAACTTAAACTCAGGGACTTGTCAAGGGGTTTTCGTAATTTTTTTCAATCTATACATCACTTTCTCTTTGATTCTCTTTGTTTTTCTCATTTTCTCTCACGTTCTCGTGCTCTGTTTCAGAAAATCGCCGACGAAGATTCGGACTTATCATCGCATAAAAATGTAAAATAAGACGAATTGTAGGGATGCCCATTGGGCATCTGCATACATTTAGAGTGTCAAAAAAAGTCCAATTTCATATGGAAGCAACAGGGGCGCACAAGGGGAGCCCCCTTTGGCGGTTTCGCAGGATACCGAATAT
Organism: Ruminococcus flavefaciens; assembly: GCA_902792235.1. GTDB lineage: Bacteria > Bacillota > Clostridia > Oscillospirales > Ruminococcaceae > Ruminococcus > Ruminococcus flavefaciens_AE. The sequence goes on along the minus strand of CADAYP010000020.1, from coordinate 67,272 downwards.
GTACCGTAAAATTACGGCTCGGTAGCCCACAAATTCCGCTAAGTGAAGCACTCTAATGTTCGCCCGAAAAAAATTTACTTCAAATCCAGTTTTTTACAGTATCAAATGCTGTCCCAGCAGACATTTATTATTATAATATCAGCCTCTTGCCTTTTTGAAAAGCCAGAGTCCGCCCATTCCTGCAAAAGCGTAGGAAGTAAGCAGATTGAAGAAATATTTTCCGTTCATTCCTGCAACTCCGAGGGTTCTGTGGAAATTGGAGAAGAATTCGCCGAAAGTTCCCTTTGTAAAGCCGTAAGTACTCATCATTTCCTTGTCGATTATCTCATCGACATCGCCGGCAGAAAGTCCGCCTGCTTCTCCAAGCGAGTAAAGACTTTCACGCGTTTCACTCATATACTTTGCGAAGTAGTCCGCGAGTTCCCACGACCACACTACGCGCTCTGAAAAATACACAGCAATCACAACTACGGAAAGGCATATCACAAGTCCCCACACTTGCGGAATTATACTATCCTTAGTCATGAATGTGTACCCCGCAACTACTCCTGCCGCAAGGATAGCGCCGCATATAGCCGCAACGAATCCTATCCTGCCGATTATTATCCACAGCAGAACACCGGGTATGGCACCGACCATGGCGCCTATCAGACCCTTGACTGCTTCAAGGACCACCGAATCATTTCCCGTAGAATAGGACGAGAAGTGTTCCGCCGATGAAACCGGTTCAGGGACCGGCACATCATCCCATGCTGTGTCGTAGGTGGATACCGCATTTGCGGCTGACGTGCCCGACTGTGTATGTACCGGTGAGTTGATGTCGTTCATGAGATTCTCCATGATCAATTCCTCCTTTTCGTGAACGGTCGATATATGCTTATCAGACCTGCCACATATATTTTTCATATATTATAGCACACAAAAACAGAATTGTAAAGAGTTTTTGAATAATTTCTGTATATAATTTTAATAATCCTGATAATTTGTCTATCAAAAGTAAATGAAAAACCGGACTTAGTAAACACCTTAGTCCGATTTTTCGTCATCTTCTGTTTTAGTTTCTTCCGCCGGAAGTATTTCTATTATCACCTTTTCGACGTTTTGCTCATTGACCTCCGCTGCCGTAAGACGGAAAACGCCTTTTTCAGCGGTCTCTCCAGCCTCGGGGATATGTTCAAGAAGCTCAGTTATCCAGCCGCCTACGGTCGAATACTCGCTCTCTATCATGTCCTCGTCGAATTCAAGCATTTCGAGAAGGTCGCTGATATTGAGGTCTCCGGCAGCTTCGTATCTGCCGTCGGGGAGTTTAACTATATTGGTAATTATCTCGTCGTCCTCGTCGTATATTTCGCCGACAAGTTCCTCAATAATGTCCTCAAGGGTAATTATTCCCTTTGTGCCGCCGTACTGGTCTGTTACTACGGCAAGGTGCACCTTCGACCTCTGCATGAAACGCATTGCCTCGCTGATAAGCTGAGTATCCGCGATATGCGGTACTTCCTGTACTATTCCGTGAATGTCGTATTTTCCCTCAACGAGCATTTTGAAGAATGCCTTGTTCGTTATCATTCCCACGATATTATCAAGACTCTTTTCGTAAACCGGCAGACGCGAATACATCTCACGGCTGAAAAGTTCCTTTATCTCGTCGATAGTTGAGTTTATCTCCGCACCTATTATCTTAACTCGCGGAATGAGTATCTCATCGACCGTTATCTCGTCAAATTCAAGCGCACTCTTTACAAGTTCACTCTCCTGTTCCTCGATAACTCCTTCCTCTTCTATCTCGTCTATCATGTATTTCAGCTCGTCCTCGGTTACGGTGGGGGCTTCGTCGCCCTTTGAGAATACCGATGAAAGCAGATTCAGTGCAAGCACAAGCGGTTTCAGCACGATAACGAGAGCGGAAAGCGGAGAAGCGAATGCGAGGGCTATTTTCTCCGCATTCTTTTTCGCGTATGATTTTGGCAGAACTTCACAGAATACAAGTACAAGAACCGTTATCACGGCTGTCGAGATACCCGCTCCCTTACTGCCGAAAATGCTAACAAAAAGCAGTGTACTCACGGACGATGACGCAATATTGACGATATTGTTTCCTATCAGTACCGCCGTAAGCACCTCGTCAAAGCGGTTTGCAAGTTTCAGTGCCTTAGCAGCCTTTTTATTGCCCTGTGCCTCGTAATTCTTCAGGCGCAGCTTGTTTACACTCGAATAAGCTGTTTCGGTACTTGAAAACAGTGCCGAAAACACCATCATCGAAATTACAAGGACAATTTTCCATATATCACTTTTTTCCATATTCATCCTTCCTGTCATGTCAGACAAGCTTATTCTATCACATTTCCATAAAAAGGTCAAGGTCACACAAGCACTTCCGGAGAATAGCGAATTAACGGCGGTTTTAACATAAACCTCAGCCGCAAAAGGCTGAAATCCGGCATTTTATAAATTGACATATCATTAATATAGTGATATAATAAAGTGTTGTCGGCATATTCTGACAACTAATAAACAAACAAATCGTAAATGAAAAAGGAGTTCAAAATGGAAAATATCACTGTTTTATTCAATGCTGCTGATAGCATGAAGGCAGCTATGTACATCGACCCTGCTTCAACAAGCCTTATCATTCAGATAGTTGCCGGCGTTGTTATCACTGTCGGAACTGTTCTCGGTATCTACTGGAGAAAAGTCAAGAGCGCTGTAAAGAAAAAGTCAGGCAGCGAAGACGAAACTCCTAAGGCTGAGATAAAAGGTGCAGAAGCCGGTAAGGACGTTATCACTGCTAACGACCTTCTTGACGACGACGACGATGACGACGAGGAATAATTACAGGAGAATATAAATGGTTGTAATAAGCTTTTTAGGCGATATCCTCGGAAAGGCAATGAGCTTTATATTCAACATCGTCGGAAACTATGGTCTCAGTATCATAATCTTCACCCTCCTTACGAAGGTGATCCTCTTCCCGCTGAATATGGCTACTCAGAAGAACTCTATCAACATGGTTCGTCTCATGCCTGAGGAAAATGCCCTCAAAATCAAATATATAGACGATAAAGACAAGCTCGGTGAAGAGCAGCTCAAACTCTATAAGAAATACCACTACCACCCGCTGCTCAGCTCAGTTCCGCTTCTGATACAGATCCCGCTCGTCCTCGGACTTGTTTACGTTATGTATCACCCGCTTACATTTATCCACCAGTTCGACACAAGCATCATCGACCAGTTCAAGGACTGGCTCGCTCTCTTCTCAAATGAGGAGGCCCTCAAAGAAAACAACTATCAGCTTGAAATCGTAAGCCTCATAAAGCAGAACCTTATCCCAAGCAATCACCCGCTTCCGGAAATTCTCAGACAGTCGGCTGAAGAAATCCGCGACCTCAATACCATGTTCCTCGGTCTTGACCTCAGTAAGACTCCTTCGTTCAAGCATGACTATATACTGCTCAGTATACCGGTACTCTCAGGTGTCAGCGCATGGCTCCTCTGCGTTATCCAGAACCGCGTAAACGTTCTTCAGGTAGCTTCCGGAAACCTCAGCAAGGTTCTCTCAACAGCTCTCCTCATCGCTTTCTCGGTTTACTTCTCATTCATCGTTCCCGCCGGAGTTGGTCTTTACTGGATTTTCGGCAACCTCTTCGCAATACCTTTCATGTTCCTCTACAACATCTGTATGCCGCCTAAGAAGTACATCGACTACGAGTACCTCAAAAAGATGAACGAGCAGCGTATAGAAAAAGAAAAGCAGCATAAGAAGTACAGCTCCCGCGAAAAGGCTGATTATAAGAAGTTCTTCGAGGTAAAGGACATGAAGCTCATGTTCTACTCTGAGTCAAACGGCTTCTATAAGTACTTCAAGGGCATGATCGACTACATCTGTGAAAACTCTGACCTCGATATCCACTACGTTACAAGTGACCCCAACGATAACATCTTCAAGGACGAACGTCCTCAGATACACCCCTACTACGTAGGCACCGACAGATACCTCGTTCCGCTTTTCATGAAGCTTGAATGCGATATGTGCGTAATGACTATGCCCGACCTTGAAAAGTACCACATCAAGCGTTCGCGCGTAAAGAAAGACGTTGAGTACGTTTTCGCGTGCCACGGTATGGGAAGCATCGCTTCCTCCTACAGAAAGGGAGCACTCGACTGGTTCGATACTATCTTCGTACCAAGCGTTGACCAGTTCAATGAGATACGCGCTGCCGAGGAAATATACCAAACTCCTAAGAAGTGCCTCGTCGAAACCGGCTATCCGCTTCTTGACGATATGCTCGACGAGTATAACAAGTCCGAGCACCCTGTGAACAAGATTCCAAAGATACTCATTGCTCCTTCATGGCAGGCTGACAACATCATCGACCTCTGTATCGACGACCTCCTCAGTGAGCTCAGCAAGACTGATTATGAGATAATCCTTCGTCCCCATCCTCAGCAGGTGCGTCACGAACCTGAAAAGTTCGACCTCCTCAAAGAAAAGTTCAAGGATAAGAAGAATATCACCGTACAGACCGACTTCTCATCAAACAACCCCGTACTCGAAGCCGATGTTCTCATAACAGACTGGAGCGATATCTCGTTTGAGTTTGCATTCGTTACAAAGCGTCCTGTACTCTTTATCAACACACCTATGAAGATAATGAATCAGGAATACGAAAAGATAGGCATACCGCCAATAACCCTCACAATCAGAACTGTTATCGGCGAAGCTCTTGAAACAAATGAACTCGGCAAGACCAATGAAGTGATAGACAAGATGCTCCGCGAGCGCGAGGAATATTCCAGAAAAATATCCGAAGCATATAAAGAACACGTTTACAATATCGGCAAGAGCACTAAGCTCTGCGGCAAATACATCATCAAACGCCTTAACGGCTAAAAAAAGCTCCGTTTTCTTTAAAGGAAAACGGAGCTTTTTGCTTGTAGGAAAAGTACGGCTAAACCGGTTTATCCGGCAAGTCCGGAAACTGTGAAATCAACTTCTATAGTTGTCCACTCATTGAATTCATTTTCATCGACCACATTTGCGCTGTACTGTGCAAACAGCTCATTCGGCTCTGTACCATTATAAAGCGGTCCCTCCGCTGTACGCGAGTCCACAGGCGGTTCAGACTTCCATGAATTAAAGAGCATTGCTCTTGTTTCAACACCGTCGTCGGTTGAAGTGTAAGCCTTTGCTTTCAGTCCGATATCCCTGCCGTCAACTCTTATCGCATTGACTGTTATAACTGCGCCCGGAAGCTGAGTTTCGCCGTCTTTTATCGAAACCGCCATAAGCTTGAGTCCCATAGGAGTATACTGGTCATCGGTGTCACTCGTTGTTGCAAATCTGAAACCGTTTGTATCTGCTGTAACACTTACGGTATAGTCACCGTTTCCGGTAATATGGGCAACTCCGGCATTGAAGGCAAGCTGATTCTTATCTTCCTTTTCGTTCCACTGTTCACCAAAGTATTTTATCCAGTTCTGCTTATCAATAATTGAAATAAATGCATCTCCGGAAGCAGCAGCAATGTTGTCTTCAAGCTGAACACCTTCAAGGTCTACAGCTGCCTCACCTACAGAAGCAGGCTCAGTAACTTCGACATGGTCAGGCTCGGACTTATCCTTGCTGCCGCATGATGTAAATGCGCTTATAAGCATAGCAGATGCCGCGATTCCGGCAATTATCTTTTTCATATTATCCACCTTTTTTTCATATTATAGCAAACGGCAAAAATTTTTGGAGTTTGCTATTTACCGATTGCAGGGAGCAAATCTTCGATTTGCGTATCTGCAAGGCACTTTAAATCCATATTATAGCCAATATCAAATTCATTTTGACGTTGACTATAATATATATCATTTTACTTCATATACACTGATTTGTCAAGCGTATCCGTCTTTCACAGCTACACTATTGACATAAAAATTGCCGGAGTTTAACGTTCCGGCAGTTTTTGTTTTAACGTGCGTCTCACGATACGTTTGAGACGATTACAGGTATCCTGCGGAAAATCGGTCACGAACAGCAGCGCCTGCTCATGTGCCTCCTCACGCGGAAGCTTCAGAAATTTGTAAAAGAACAGATAGACCTCATCAAAGCCTGAAAAAAGCTCTCCTACAACGTCCTTGCCTTCGGGGGTGAGTATAACACCGCTGCTGTAGTCCTCGTAGACAAGTCCTGAATCAGCAAGGCATCTCAGCATTTTGCTCACGCTCGGTCGCGATACACCGAGGTGACGCGCAATGCTCACGCTTTTTATCTCCTTGCTGCTTTCCGAAAGTTCTTTTATAGCTATAAGATATCTTATCTGTCCGGCGCAGAGTTTCATAAAAATGCTCCTTTACTTATCGGTATCAATGAGATTCCAGTAGCCTTTGAGATAGATAGCGCCTGAAATTATCGTGAGAACGGTAGATATCCATATAAGCACCGGTATCAGCCAGTCGTTTACAATGCCGCAGAATACAGCAGGGAAGCTGAAACCGAAGTCGTTGCAGGCACTAAGCCATACAAGTGCAGTTATTATTGCGACCATAGTGAATGCAGTTTTCAGCTTGCCCCACATTCCGGCAGCAACAACTATTCCACTGTTTGCGGCGAGAAGTCTCAGACCCGATACCATGAATTCTCTTGCACTGATTATAATGAGCGGTATCGCTCCAACTTTTATATCCGGTATTTCAACGAATACCGCAAGTGCCGCAAGGACGAGTACCTTATCAGCGAGCGGGTCAAGGAATTTTCCGAAATTTGTTACAAGATTACGGCTTCTTGCTATTTTGCCGTCAAGGGCATCAGTAATGGAAGCTGCGCTGAATATGGCCAGTGCCGCAAGGTAATGGCAAGGGAACTTCCAGTACATACAAAGCAGGAAGAACGGTATCAGGAACACTCTCAAAAGCGTCAGCTTATTAGGCAGATTCATTCTGCTATCACCTCTCCTATCAGGTCGTAATCGAGTGTATCGGTCACGCGTATTTTTACATACTCACCGACTGTGAGCGGCTTTTCAGAGGTGAAGAACACCTTGCCGTCGATATCGGGAGCATCGCTTTCAGTTCTTCCGAACCAGCATTCGCCGAATCGGTCAAAGCCTTCAACTACTGCCATGAACTCCTTACCGAGCTGTTTTTCGTTGTTTTCAGCACTTACAAGCATCTGCTGCTCCATGATTATATCAGCGCGGTGAGCGGCAGTTTCGGGGTCTATCTGGTCGGGGAAGTCGTAAGACTTCGTGCCGTCTTCACGCGAATAAGCAAAGCAGCCGAGTCTGTCGAAGCGGACACGCTGAACGAATTCAGCCAGTTCATTGAACTGCTCCTCAGTTTCGCCGGGGAATCCGGTAATGAGCGTAGTACGAAGGATAACTCCCGGTATTTTTTCGCGGATATGGCTGAAAAGTGCTTCAAGCTTACCGGTGTCGCCCCAACGGTTCATGCGGCTGAGTATATCGCCGTTGCAGTGCTGAATAGGTATCTCAAGGTATTTCACAAGTTTTGGCTCACTTGCGATAGTATCGAGAAGTTCATCGGTTATGCGCTCAGGGTAGCAGTAAAGGGTACGTATCCACCTGAGCTTTTCTATCCTGCACAGCTCATGCAGCAGCTCCGGCAGTTTAGATTCACCGTAAAGGTCCTCGCCGTAGCGTGAGGTATCCTGTGCGATGACTATAAGCTCGGTAACGCCGTTATCCGCAAGCCAGTTTGCTTCCTTCAGGACGTCCTCCATCGGCACACTGCGGAACTTTCCGCGTATCTGCGGTATAGCGCAGTAGGTGCAGCAGTTAGAGCAGCCTTCAGCTACTTTAAGGTATGAAAAGAACGGAAGTGTTGATATTATTCTTCCGCCCGAAAGCTCCGCATCGAGCTTAGGCGAGAATCTGAGGACACGCTCGTCCTTCATCACTTCATTGAGTACATCAACGATATCCTTTGTATCGCCGATGCCGATAACTGCGTCAGCCTCCGGAAACTGCTCCGAAATCTCGTCCTTGTATCTCTCAACGAGGCAGCCTGTAATGACTATTTTCCTGAGAGTACCGTCCTCCTTGAGCTTTGCAAGTTCGAGGATAGTTTCGATAGCTTCTTCCTTTGCCGACTGTATAAATCCGCAGGTATTAACTACCGCAACGTCAGCAAGTCCGGGCTCGGTAACAAGTTCAAATCCACTTTTACGCAGCTTATACAGCATTCTCTCGGAATCCACAAGATTTTTCGAGCAGCCGAGAGATACCATTCCAACCTTGATAGGCATTGTCATTCCTCCGCATTATCAGCGTTCTCGAAGTATTCCTTCACAGCCTGATTTATCTCATCAAAGCCATATCCATAGCGGACAAGAGCGCTTTTGACTTTTTCTATAGATTTTCTGTCGCTGCTGTCGGATAGTAAGCGGTAATGCTTAGTCCTGAGCAGCTCTGCGAGATTTTCGCCGAATGCAGACCTGTACTGTTCAAGAGCTTCCTCCGCGACATTGTCGCTCAGACCCTTCATGAGCAGTTCTCTTTTAGCACGTCTGAAACCGTATTTTCGTGTCTCGACGAGCTTGCGCGCTAATTTTTCGGCATAGCGACTGTCGTCGATTATCCCTGCCCTTGCAAGCTTTTTCACAACTTCAAGGCAGAGTGATTCGTTTTTATAAGTCTTTACGAGCTTCTGATAGATATCTTCCGCCGAATAATCGCGGTAATCGAGACAATACAGCGCATACTGATATGCCCGCCGGAAGTTTGAGGCGTAGATTATCTTTTTCAGCTCATCGCGTTCAAGCTGCATACCGCTCCGCAGACCGTAGTCCGCGATGATATCAATGTGCAGATACAGCTTTCGCTCATAGTCAAGCTCGACCTCATAGGTCGTGCCCTTGTACTTTTTAAGCGAGGTTATCTCCATTACTCTTCAGCAGGAGTGAACTCCTCAAAGTCCTCGTCGATATTTGCGAGGATATCGCTGTTGTCAGAAGGTGCGGCACTCTCTCCGCCGGAAGCAGCTTCAGCAGCAGCATCGGCAGCCTTGCTCTTCTTGTCAGCCTTTTTAGACGAAGCTGACTCCATTATCTCGTCCTTGCGTGCGAGTATCTGCTCCTCTATCTCCTTCATGAGTTCGGGGTCGCCTGCAAGGATCTCCTTGACGTTATCGCGTCCCTGACCGAGTTTCTGGTCCTTATAGCTGAACCACGAACCGCCCTTTTTGATGATATCGAGGTCTGTTGCGATATCGAGGACCTCACCTGTACGGGATATACCCGTTCCGTACATCATGTCGAACTCCGCTTCCTTGAATGGCGGAGCTACCTTGTTCTTTACGACCTTGCACCTTGTACGTGCACCGATTATCTGACTTCCGTCCTTGATGACCTCGCCCTTTCTTACCTCGATACGTACCGATGAATAGAACTTGAGAGCGCGTCCGCCGGGAGTAGTTTCGGGGTTGCCGTACATAACACCTATTTTTTCACGTATCTGATTTATGAAGATAGCAACGCAGTTTGACTTCGATATAGCCGCAGTGAGCTTTCTCATGGCCTGCGACATAAGTCTCGCAAGCTGACCTACGTGGAGGTCACCCATTTCGCCGTCGATTTCAGCACGGGTAGTCATAGCAGCGATAGAGTCGAGGACTATAACGTCGATAGCACCGGAACGGATAAGAGCTTCCGCGATTTCGAGTGCCTGCTCACCGCTGTCAGGCTGTGAAACGAGGAGGTCATCTATCTTAACTCCGAGAGCCTGAGCGTACACAGGGTCGAGAGCGTGCTCAACGTCGATGAAAGCAGCTTCGCCGCCGGCTTTCTGAGCCTGAGCGATAACAGAGAGCGCAACAGTAGTTTTACCTGAGCTTTCGGGTCCGTATATCTCGACGATTCTTCCCTTAGGAACACCGCCTATACCGAGCGCCATATCAAGTGTCATAGAGCCGGTCGGCACAGCGTCAACGTTGAGTGTCTGCGTCTGTCCGAGGCGCATAACAGCACCTGCTCCGTACTTCTTTTCTATCTGCTTGATAGCACCGTCGAGGGCAGTTTTCTTGTCTTCCTTAGTCGTAACTTTTACGACAGCGGCTTTTTTTGCAAGTTCCTTTTTAGCCATTGTTTTCCTCCTGTTTCTGAGCGCAGACCGTGCGGATAATACCGCCGAGGTCGCGTGAAAAGTTAATATTTTCAAAGCCGTTTCCGGCAAGTATATTTTCTATTTTCTCGTGCTGACCCATACCGAATTCATAGCACAGCCAGCCGCCGCTTCTGAGAGATTTTTTCCATAGCGGAGTCAGTGCACGGTAAAAGTCGAGACCATCGTTTCCGCCTGCGAGTGCCATTTCCGGTTCGCGGCGCACTTCTGTTTGCAGCTCCGTCATTTCCTCAGCCGTGAGGTACGGCGGATTGCTTACGATAATGTCGAAGGTTCCGAGCTTTTCGGTGAGTTTCACGTCAAGAACATCTCCCTCGACCACGTTTACATCGGCTTCATTAAGCCTTATATTCTGTCTGAGATAAACGAGTGCCTTCGGCGACAGCTCGACCGCAGTCACTTCTGCGGCAGGCAGTTCCTTTTTCAGCGTTACTGCGATACAGCCGCTGCCGGAACAAAGGTCAGCGATTTTCGGGGCACTGAGTTTGTATCCGCGGCACAGCCTTATGACATCGTCAATGAGAGTTTCCGTATCGGGGCGCGGTATGAGAACTCCTTCCCCGACTTTGAACGGATATCCCCAGAATTCCCACTCACCGAGTATGTACTGAAGCGGCTCGCCGCTTATGCGGCGTCTGACCATTTCACGGATACTTTTTTCGGTATCCTCGCGGACTGCTTCAAGCGGTCGGAAGAGCGGATTCTTATCGCCGAGACAGTCCTGAAAAATGCAGAGTGTATCGAATTCAGCGTCCGCTATACCGGCTTTTTCAAGCTGAGCGGAACACTCCTTATAAAATTCGCCAATGCTTACCATTTATCCTCAGTCCTGTCCTCGGGGATGCACGGAGTCATAGCCGCGATAGCTATTTCTATCATGCTGTCATCGGGCTCGCGTGTAGTTATGCGCTGCATAGCGAGTCCGGGAGCTGAAAGTATCTTTGTGAATATATTATCGTGGTTGCCTGCGAGTCTTATGAACTCATAGGATATACCGACAACAAACGGAAGTGCCGCAAGACTTATCAGTGAACGCTGCCACCATAAAAGTCCCTTCGGGACAAAGCACATTACAAATATTCCCACCAGCAGCACTATGAATATAAAGCTCGTACCGCAGCGCTTATGGAAGCGTGTCTGCTTGCGGACGTTTTCGATAGTGAGCGGAAGCTCCGCCTCGTGGCAGGCAATAGTTTTGTGCTCAGCGCCGTGATACATATACTGGCGCTTTATATCCTTCATAAGGCTCACGAGAGCCATGTAGCTGACAAAAATCGCTATCTTGACAATTCCTTCGAGTACCGAACGGAGTATGCCGTAGTCCTCGATGCGGGGGATAAAGCCGATGAGAAGCTTCGGCAGAAAGACGAAAAGTCCTACTGCGAGAACAACTCCCAGTACTGAGCCTATCGTCATCATGAGGTCGAAGAATCCGCCTGAGCTTTTCTCGTCAGTCTTGCCTTCTCCGGACTCTTCCTCGTCCTCCGGCATCTGCTTTTCAGCGGACTTCATCGTGTATTTGTAGCCTTTTATGAGCGATGTAACAAAGTTGAAGCATCCTCTCACAAGGGGAACTTTTCTGTACCACGGTGCATTTTTTCCGTTATTCTCGTCCCAAGTTTCAAGGTCGATAGTACCGTCGGGAAGTCTGCACGCCATCGCGCCCTTATTCGGGCCAAGCATCATGATTCCCTCAATAAGCGCCTGTCCGCCTATCTTAGACTTGAACTTTTCCCCTGATTGATTCTTTCCCATATATCATTCTCGATTCTCAGTTATTTGTTTTTGCCGGAAGAGATATCTCTACTGTAGTACCCATGCCTTCACCCGGACTTGAAATGTCCATAGTACCACCGTGCATGGCTATTATCTCATCTGCGACCGCGAGACCGATTCCCGAACCGCGGCGTGTATGGTTCGCTTTATAGAACTTTGTCTTTACCTTTGCGAGGTCGGAACTCTTGATTCCGCATCCGGTATCAGTTACTGAAACGATAACGCTGTTTTCCTTCTCGCAGGCTTTTATCGTGACAGTATCGCCGGGAGAAGAGTACTTCACGGCATTGTCGATGATATTGATGAAAACCTGACGAATACGGTTCTTATCGCCGTAAACAAACGGAAGCATTTCCGGTTCGTCGTAGATTATCTTTATCTGCTCACGGCGAGCCTTGTCACTGTAAATCAGCACTGCGTCGCCGAGTTCGGCAAGGATATCCATATTTGCATTCTGCAAGGTGAAGTGACCGTTCTGCATACGCGAGAAGTCGAGGAGTTCCTCTACCATCTGCGACAGACGCTCAGTCTCGTTGACGATAACTCCGACACCTTTTTTCATTGTATCGGGATTTTCTCCGCCATCGACCATGAGAGTCTCCGCCCAGCCTTTTATAGCGGTAAGGGGGGTTCTCAGCTCATGCGACACCGACGAAATGAACTCGTTCTTCATCGCTTCCGCAGACGATAACTCGTCTGCCATGTGATTTATTGCGGTGCAAAGCTCTCCTATCTCGTCGTCGCTGTTATTAGCGATACGTACCGAGAAATCGCCCATTGCGAACTTTCGCGTGATACCGCTTATCTGCCGTATCGGTCGGACGATAGAGCCTGCGAAATAGAGTCCGGTCACGACTATTATGAGTATGATAGAGCCGCATACGACCGTTACCAGCAGTATGTAGCCTTTTATAGTGTTGTCTATCTCCGTAAGCGACGTTACCATTCGCACGGAGCTGTATTCGCTGTTGAAGGAGGATATCGGCATAGACACCGCGAGTACCTTCTCGCCGCCGTGAAGTCTGCCAATCCAGCTTCCTTCGCCTGTTTCCATAGCCTTTTCGTAATCGGGCATGAGCATATCGCCGTCAGGCGAAAATCCCGACGATGTAAGAACAACTCTGCCCTTTGCGTTGATAGCCATGAGTTCTATTTTGTCCTTCTCGTTGAAGGTTTCAAGCGTGTTTCTTATCTCCGCCGAAAAGTTTGCGGAGCTGTCCTGCGAATGAATACTCAGAACACTCGTCACGGCATTCAGCTTTGAAACGAGGTACTGTTTCGCAGAGTTGTAGTAGTAGCTCTGAATAGCGTAGATTACGACCATCTCAATAACAAGCAGGGCAAGTATGATAATGCCGAGGTTATTGATTATCCAGCGCTTAGTGATACTTTTTTTAGCCATTACTGCATATCATTCCACTTGTATCCGTATCCCCATATCGTAATGATATACTTAGGACTTGAAGGTTCTTCTTCTATTTTCATGCGGATACGTCTGATATTTACGTCGACTATCTTATCGTCGCCGTAGTAGCTCTCGCCCCATATATGATTGAGTATACTTGCGCGGTCGAGAGCGGTATTTTTATTATTCATGAAGTATTCAAGTATCTGATACTCTACCTGAGTAAGCTCGATAGGAGTGCCGTCCTTTGTGACGGTACGGCTTTTCAGATTGAGCACAAACGGACCCGACTCTATCACTGACTGCTTCTCATTCTTGATAAAGCTCATGCAAACACGGCGGTAGATAGCGTCTACGCGGGCAGTAAGCTCGGAAGGTGAGAAAGGCTTTGTGATATAGTCATCAGCGCCTATCATAAGACCGCTGACCTTGTCCATTTCCTGTGTTCTTGCAGTAAGCATGATAATGCCGATAGTCGAGCTTTTCTCGCGTATCTTCTTGCAAACGGTAAAGCCGTCGATACCCGGCATCATGATATCAAGAAGGACTATATCGAAGTTGCCGTGTTCAGTCTCAAAGGTTTTGAGAGCCGCCTCTCCGCAGTTGACGTCTACGACATCGTAGCCGGCACGTTTAAGGTTGATAACGACAAATTCACGGATAGTATCCTCGTCCTCACAAATGAGTATACGTTTCAATCTATTTCACTCCTTTCGCCAGAGGCTCTTCCTCTGGACTAAGCAGGGAACATATTTCCCTGCGCCCAAAATCACGGGCATAATATGGACGGATATCATCCGCCCGCTCAGCTTTGAAGTTTTATTCTATAAAGCTGAACCCTATAGCCGCATCGCCGGAAGTTATCGAAAGACCGTCCTGCTTTTCGCCGGACTGCGGTATATAGGCAAGATACGACGATTCTCCCTTGGTTTTCAGGAGCATATAGCCGGTAGATATCCTGTCATCACGCGAGACCATATCCTCTGCACAGCATATGCGCAGAAGCTCTCTGCCGGCTTTTCCGCCGGAATATGAGCAGAATACCATCTCATCATTGATGGCATCGCGCTTGACAGTAACTTTCCCCTGCCATTTTTCAGGGAATACAAATACGTATCCCTCGCCGATGCTGTAATATGACGTATGCTTATGCTCAAGTGTGTCATTCGCGCCGATGCGCATCCAGTTGGTGAGCTTTATCTGTTCGCCCTCTGAAACGTCCTCATATCCGGGCGAAATGACCTGGACAGGTATTTCAAGTTCACCGTCGCCGTCGATATCATATGACGGACATCCCGATGAACGCAGAGTTGCAAATGATTCCTCAGCCGAGGAAAAGACCTTTTTCAGTCTGTTGTCCTCCATATAGACTATATCCGTCTGAATAGAGCCGGTACCCGATACCGCATCGATATAAAGACCAGTTTTGCCGTTAGGCAGTTTACCGTAGCTGAGACCGTCGAACTCTGTAAAAGCTCCGCTCAGTTCACACGGACACTGGTGGTACTTTCCCTCTTTATCGAGCTGATATACCTCTGCGCCGGCGGGAGCACCGTTAGCCGAACCTGTCAGAAGCAGAAACTCATTTTTTTCATCGCCGTCGAGGTCGGTAACGTCCATGAAGGAGTAAGACTCCGAGAAAAAAGTGGGTGCGATATTTCCTTCCGTCTGATCGTAGTTATATACGGTAACGTTCTTCTCCGAGCGGTTTATAAGACTGCTTCCGATTATGAGGTTGACACGTTCATTGTCGCCGAGCTTTGATATCATGACCTTTTCTATCTCCGCACCGGCGGCGGCTGTATCACATACCGAGCGCCAGTTTCCGTCGTCCTGGTCGAGGACGTTTATGCGGAGAGTTAACTCGTCAACTCCGAGACCGTTTCTCTCATAGAAAACGACAGCCTCGTCAACACCGTCGCCGTCGATATCCTCGACTATAAACGCGGAGAGGTACTTACCCGATTTCGGATATTTAAGACTTATGTTCTGTCCGGTCGCTTCTGTAAGAGCGTGGTATATCTGCTCCTGCTGAGCACTCAGCTTAGGCGGTGCCATAAGATTATCGATACTTGAACCGAACGAACAGCCGGTCAGGAGTACCGGAGCGGCTGACAATACCGCCGCTCTGAAAACGGACTGAATGTATTTCAACTTCTCATTCTCCGTTCGTGTTGATTATTCTCTCTCTTCGAGCTTTATGTACTCGTGCTCCTTGGCGATAGCCTTGTAAGCCGGACGTATTATCCTGTTGCCGGTGAGTATCTCTTCCATGCGGTGAGCCGCCCAGCCTGCCATTCTTGCAACAGCAAACAGCGGAGTAAAGAGTTCATCAGGGATACCGAGCATACGGTAAACGAGTCCGGAGTACATATCAACGTTTGCACACATCGTCTTGGACGAGCCCTTTTCTTCGAGGAATATCTCGGGAGTAAGTCTCTCGATAGTTTCGAGGAGCTTGAACTCTGCCTCTATCTCCTTGCCCTTTGCAAGCTCGAAAGCCTTCTTTTTGAGTATAACAGCTCTCGGGTCTGATATAGTATATACAGCGTGACCCATACCGTAGATGAGTCCGGAGCCGTCGTTTGTCTCCTTGCGGAGAGTGCGGCGCATATAGTCAGCAACTTCGCCCTCATTATCCCAGTGCTTGATATTTGCTTTGAAGTTATCGAGCATATGGATGACCTGAAGGTTAGCACCGCCGTGGCGGGGACCTTTAAGAGAGCATATAGCCGATGAATAAGCCGAATATGGGTCTGTGCCTGATGAAGTGAGCACGCGGCAGGTGAATGTAGAATTGTTTCCGCCGCCGTGTTCAGCCTGAAGCATGAGAAGGCGGTCGAGCATCTGTGCCTCGTCCTTAGTGTACTGTCTGTCGGGACGGAGGAGAGAAAGTATACACTGAGCGGTATTTTCCTCATAGTTTATGGGGTGCATTATCATGCTTGCATTGTCGAATACACGGCGCTTTACCTGATAAGCGTTAGCCATGATGACAGGAAGCTTCGAGATAAGGCTTACGGCTGTACGCATCTCGCTCTCGATGCCCTTGTTTTCGCACTCGTCGTCATAGGAATACAGAGCAAGTACTGAACGTGCAAGCTTGTTCATGATATTCTTTGACGGAGCCTTGAGTATCATATCCTCAACGAAACCTGTAGGCAGGTCGCGTTTAAGCGAGATATAAGTATTGAAATTCTGTAGTTCCTTCGGATTGGGAAGATGTCCGAACAGAAGGAGGAAGGTAGTTTCCTCATAGCCATAGCGGTCCTCTGCTTCAACATTTTCAACGAGGTCGTTGATATTATATCCGCGGTAGATGAGCTGTCCGGGAATAGGTTCAAGCTCGCCCTCGTTCATGAGGTAGCCGTGAACATTGCATATATTTGTAATGCCTGCCACTACGCCGGTCTTTAAGGTCCTTGCATAAACCTGTAATATTAGCGCCTGAAATGAATGACGGCATACTATCACTCTCCTAAATATATTCACAATTAATTATACACCAATTTTATGTTTGTGTCAAATATATTTTATGTCTGGGGTAAGTGTTATGTACCGCATTTCCGGCAATATCCGACGCAAGGAGACAAAAGAATGAAAAAATATCTGTTTTCAGCATTGTTCATGGGTATCTCCATGGCTGTGATACCTGCTGTACCGGTCTGCTTTTCGGGGAAAGCGGCTGCGGAAGAGGGAAAGTCCGTACATGAAGTCACATTGTCCGAGGTCAGTCTGCCGGATAATTCATACTCGTCCGAGCCATACCGCGTGCTCGACATTTCCACCGGCAAGATATCAGAAGTGCCTGTACGTGACTACGTAATCGGTGCTGTGTGTGCGGAGATGCCGGCTTCATTCGAGCCGGAAGCACTGAAAGCACAGGCTCTCGCGGCTCACACCTATGCCGAGCGTCAGCGTATCCGCGAACGCTCGGAGCCGACAGAAGGTCTCGGAGGTGCCGATTTCTCGAACGATACTGCAAAGTATCAGGGCTATTTCGACGATGAAAAAATACGTCACTACTTCGGCGACAATTACGATGAATACTACGCAAAAATAAGTGCCGCCGCAGAAGAGGTACTGCCCTACATAATCACATACAACGATGAACCCATAATCGCGGCATTCTGTTCAATGTCCGCAGGAACTACCGAAAGTGCCGAAAATGCATGGGGTTCACCGGTAGACTACCTCGTCCCTGTTGACAGCAGTTTCGATAAGACAGCTCCGAAATATGAGGAAACAGTATCGTTCGACAAGGACTTTCTCCGCGGCAGACTGGAAAAGACTTTCGACGGCATTCAGCTCGGTGACGACATGACAAAATGGCTTACCGTCGCGGAAATATCCGATTCCGGAACCGTTCTTACTGTCCGCGCAGGAGATATGACCGTTAAGGGAAGCGATATCCGCGAAGCTCTCGGACTACGCTCCGCCGACTTCGATATCACTTGCGACGGCGATGAAGCTGTGATAACTACGCGCGGCTACGGTCACGGAGTTGGCATGAGTCAGTACGGCGCTAACGCTATGGCGGCGGCAGGAAGTTCGTGGCGCGATATAATAGAACACTATTACCCCGACTGACGTATGTCAAGGGATTTCTGTGCAAGATGACGGAAAATATCCAAGCAGATTCAGTACAAAGACGTCAAGCGGTCTTTGTGCGGTGTTGCCTTAAGGAAATGAAAGGAGGCGGACATCATCAAAACTGTTGAGATTTTTTCCGACGGCGCGTGCAGCGGAAACCCGGGTCCGGGCGGATACGGAGTCGTACTGCGCTTCGGAAGTGCAGAAAAAGAGCTTTCAGGCGGAGAGGCTCAGACTACCAACAACCGCATGGAGCTTCTCGGAGTAATAACCGGTCTTTCTGCACTGAAAGAACCGTGTAAAGTAATACTCACTACCGACAGCAAATACGTCGTTGACAGCGTTACTAAAGGCTGGGTATACGGCTGGAAGAAGAAAGGCTGGATAAAATCAGACAAAAAACCTGCCCTGAACGTCGATTTGTGGGAAAGGCTGCTGCCTCTGCTCGAAAAGCATGACGTTACTTTCGTTTGGGTAAAGGGTCACGCAGGTCACCCCGAAAATGAACGCTGTGACAGACTCGCTGTCGCTCAGCGTGACCTTTACAGTAAATAAAAAGTCCCCGGAAGCATATACTTCCGGGATTTTTTTATTCCTGTTCAGCTATTTTGTGCTGGGAAATTATCAGTCTGACTGTATTGTAGAGATAAGGTTTCAGCTCTGCGAGAGTACAGGGGTCTTTATAGAGAATCGCCGAATAGCAGGTAGACGACACAAGCTCTATTATCATGAAAAGCATTATCTCGGGGTCGCGGAATTTATACGGTGCTTCCGCAAGCATCATATCGTACACCTGTGAAAAATCCACATCATTATCCGAAGCGGGAGAGGTGAGTGCCGATTTGAAAACTCCCCAGCTGAGATTCTTGGAAATAAATGTGAGAAGCGACTGGTTTTCGTCCAGCTGATTGATGATATTGTCAACAATACGTATCAGCTTGTCCTCAAAGGATATATCGTTTATGTCACTGCCTATATCCTCCATTGCATTGAGAAAAATCTGGCTCGACTTGTGTGCAACAAGCTTATTGCGTATATCGTACTTATCCTTGAAATAGAGGTAGAAGGTACCCTTTGCAACACCGGCTTTTCCGGCAATATCCGAAATAGAAGTCTTGCTGAAGCCCTTGGTTGTAAAAAATTCAAATGCGGTCTTTAATAATGAAGACTCCTTCTGCTGTTTATTAACATCAACCTTGCCCATTATTATTCCTTCCTTTCGGCATGAAGAGTTTTTCACACTAAGAGCTGCAATACATCAGATTTATTATATCGCATAAATAAGGCACTGTCAAGCACTCGAAACTGACCAACAGTCACGATTTTTCGGGTGCCGAATTGTGCAGGTATACAAATTTCTGACCGAAGGTCAATTTTTCTTCCGAAAGATATTGACTATCGGTCATTTTTGTAATATACTATCTATAAAGTCCGGTAAGTGAAACTTCCCCACTTCCGGAAATCCCTACAGAGAAAGGAACGATACTTATGCTAAGATTCGGTGAATTCATAGCTAAACGCAGAATATTCATACTCCTGACAGGCATCATTCTCCTGATACCCTCAGCTATAGGATACCTCAACACAAGAGTTAACTACGATATCCTCTCTTACCTGCCGAAGGATATCAATACAATGGTCGGTCAGGACATACTGATTGACGAATTCGGACAGGGCGGATTCTCATTTGTAATGGTCGAAGGCATGACCGAAAAGGAAATAGCCGATACCGCGGATAAAATATCCGGAGTTGAAGGTGTTTCAAACGTTGTATGCTACGAAACCCTCACAGACCTTAACGTCCCGAAAGAGATACTCCCTCAGAAGGTGTATGATTTCTTCAACAATGGCGATAACACCCTCATGGCTGTATTCTTTGAGGAGTCTACCTCAGCTGACAAGACCCTCAACGCTATAGACGAAATGAGAGATATCACTTCTGAACAATGCTTTATCAGCGGAATGAGTGCCATCACAGCTGATATGAAGCACCTCTCCGACAGCGAATCAATAATCTATGCGATAATCGCAGTTATACTGACAAGTATAGTGCTTGTAGTCACTATGGACTCATTCCTTATACCGGTATTCTTCATGCTCAGCATAGGTATCGCGATAGTATGGAACCTCGGTACTAATTTCGCTATGGGCGAAATCTCATTCCTCACTCAGGCACTTGCACTTGTTCTACAGCTCGGTGTCACTATGGACTACTCCATATTCCTGTGGCACAGCTACAAGGAACAGCAAAACTACTTCCCTGACAGCAAAACCGAAGCTATGGCTCATGCAATAGCAACTACCGTTACATCGGTTGTCAGCAGTTCATTCACAACGGTTGCCGGCTTCCTTGCAATGTGCTTCATGAGCTTCACTCTTGGACTCGACCTCGGCATAGTAATGGCAAAGGGAGTTGTATGCGGTGTTATCGCCTGCGTAACGGTTCTTCCGGCGATGATACTCATATTCGACAAGGCTATCGAAAAAACTTCTCACCGCGATTTTCTCCCCGCTTTTTCAAGGATTTCTTCATTCATAGTAAACCATGCAGGAGTTTTTCTCACACTTGCGGCTGTGATTATTATCCCCGCTGTTTTCGGATATAATCACTACGGTGTATACTACAAACTCGACAGCACGCTCCCGAAAGACCTCGAAAGCGTTATCGCAAATACAAAGCTCTCGGAAGAGTACAACATGAACAGTACCCACATTCTCCTCGTTGACTCGGATATGGACGCTAAAACAGCGGCTAATATGCTCGATGAAATGGAAGCTGTAGACGGTGTACAGTTCACACTCGGCTATAACAGCCTCGTAGGTCCGGCAATACCGGACGAGATAGTCCCCGACAAAGTAAAGAGCAAGCTCAAAAGTGAAAATAAACAGCTCATACTTATCGGCTCAGAATACGAAGTTGCTTCCGACGACGTAAACGAACAGATCTCGAAGCTCAATAACATCGTTTCAAAATACGACCCCGAAGGTATGCTTATCGGCGAAGCTCCCGCAACAAAAGACCTCATCGAAATCACCAACCGTGACTTCAAAGTTGTCAGCATACTCTCAATAGCGGCTATATTCCTCATAATCGCACTCACCTTCAAGTCGATATCACTTCCTGTGATACTTGTAGCTGTTATCGAACTTGCGATAATGATAAACCTCGGAGTCGCTTACTTCACAAATACCGAGCTTCCGTTCATCGCTTCCGTGGTAATCGGTACTATTCAGCTCGGTGCTACCGTCGATTACGCTATCCTCATGACAACAAGATACCGCTCAGAAAGAGCAAGCGGCAAGGACAAAAAAGAGTCGGTGAATATCGCGCTTGCAACTTCTATCAAGTCCGTTATCACATCGGCACTCGGCTTCTTCGCTGCAACAGTCGGAGTTGCGGTATATTCACAAATCGGAATGATATCTTCCCTCTGCGTACTTCTTTCACGCGGCGCTCTCATATCAATGGTAGTCGTAATAACAGTCCTGCCGTCGATGTTCATGCTGTTTGACGGCATCATCTGCAAAACGAGTGCAGGCTTCCGTCCTAAGGAAGAGGTAAATACAAATCAAAACCATAACCTCAGAGTTTTCGGTTAATATATTGGAAAGGATGACTATTATGAAAAATTATAAGAGAATCGCAGCCGCAGTCCTCGCAGTAGCAGTTTCAGCCGCTGCAACAGGCTCTATCGCATATGCAAAGAATACAGACAAGTCCGCAGCTGACACAGTAGCGGCAAAGACTAACGACAACGCTGAAAAGATACGCAATACTGCAAGGAAAACAGTCGACGGAGAAGCGTACAAGGACGAGACCGTTTACGTCCTCTGCAAAAACGATTCTACTGTAAAGGACGTTGTAGTCAGTGACTGGCTGAAAAATACTCCCGCCCTCGACAGTCTTGCAGATATCTCAGACCTGACTGATATTGAAAACGTAAAAGGCAACGAGGAATACACACAAACCGGCAATGCTCTCAACTGGTCAACAAAGGGCAGCGATATCTACTACAAGGGCAAGACAAATAAAGAGCTTCCCGTTGACGTAAAGATAACCTATTTCCTCGACGGCAAGGAGATTTCTCCCGAAGACCTCACAGGTAAGAGCGGTCACGTAACTATCCGTTGGGAGTATACAAACAAGCAGAAAGTAACCAAAACTATAAACGGCAAAAAGACCGATATATATGTTCCTTTCATGACAGCAAGTGCAGCAGTCCTCGATACTGGCAAATTCGTAAACGTTGAAGTCACAAACGGCAAGGTAATATCGGACGGAAACCGCCTTATCGCCGTTGGTGCAGCATTCCCGGGACTTAACAAGAGCCTTGCCCTCGATGATATAAAGTCGCTTGATATCGAGCTGCCCGAGAGCTTTGAAATCGAGGCAGACGTTACAGATTTCGAGATGAACACTTCTGTTACAGTAGTTTCAAATGAAATATTCACAAAGCTCGACCTCGATGAGAATTTCGATGTAAGCGACCTCGAAGATAAACTCACTCAGCTCCGCGACGGTGCAAATCAGCTTACAGAGGGTACAGCAAAGCTCTACGACGGTATAAGCGAACTCTCAGACAAGTCCGGCGACCTCACAAGCGGAATCAATAAGCTTTACGACGGTTCGCTCAGTCTCAAAAACGGCGCAGACGAACTTAGCAGCGGTGCAAAACAGCTTTCAGACGGTGCAAAGACACTCTCTGATTCAACAGGCAAATTCACAACAGGTATAAAGTCTGCAAAGGACGGCTCAGCTCAGCTTGTAAACGGTCTCGACCTTATCAAAGACGGCTCGGGTTCACTCTATGAGGGACTTTACGCAGCAGACAACGGTGCAGCAGCTCTCTGTGAGGGTCTCGACTCGGCAAAATCAGGCTCTGATGAACTCGTTGCCGGCTTCACAAAGGTAAACGAAGGCGCAGCTGCGCTCTCAGAAGGTGCACAGCAGCTCGGAGGCGGTGTAGGTTCACTCGCAGACGGAAGCGGTCAGCTAAAAGACGGTACTGCTCAGCTCGCAGACGGAGCAGGTCAGCTTGCAGCAGGTGCTGAAACACTCAGCTCGTCAGCAGGTCAGCTTTCACAGGGCATAACAGGTGCAAAGTCAGGCGCAGACCAGCTCGCAGCAGGTATCACATCGGCTAAAACCGGTGCAGACTCGCTCGCAGCAGGTGCTTCTCAGCTCAAAACAGGTGCCGACACACTTGCAGCAGGTACCTCACAGCTCGAAACAGGTGCTTCTCAGCTTTCAGCAGGTGCTGATAATCTCACAGCCGGAATCGGTACAGCCGCTTCAAGTCTCGATACTACTATCGCTGCAAACGAACAGGCTCTCGCAGCTTTGAAGGGTCTGTACGAAGCAACTCCATCACAGGAGATAGCGGTCGCAATAGGAACTCTCGAACAGACTATTGACGCTCAGAAACAGATAGCCGCTTCAATGAAGGACGGCGGTCAGCTCAAAGACGGTGCAGCAGCTCTCTCAGCAGGTGCAGGACAGCTCGGAACAGGTGCCGCTCAGGTAAATGCCGGAGCAGGTGCTCTCTCAGCAGGTGCTAAGGAGGTCAGCGATGGTCTCGGACAGCTTTCAGCCGGTCTCGGTACAGCTCAGACAGGTTCAGCCTCTTTACAGCAGGGCATGGCTCAGCTTGATGAAGGCGGCAAGGCACTCGCAGACGGTGCAGGCAAACTCTCAGGTTCAACAGCTGAACTCTCGCAGGGTGCAAAGACTGTATCCGGCGGTGCAGCAAAGCTCGATGAGGGTATATCCACTCTTGCACAGGGCAGCGGAAGTCTGACAAGCGGTCTCGACCAGCTTATCGCAGGTCTCAGTCAGCTTTCGACCGGCAACAGCTCACTCAACAGCGGTCTCGCTCAGCTTTCAGCAGGTGCATACGACCTCAAGGCAGGCACTGCTCAGCTCTATGCAGGCGCTTACTCACTCGACGACGGTATCGCTAAGGCATATGCCGGCTCTTACACTCTCGACGAGGGCATGGGTCAGCTTCTCGACGGCGGCAATCAGATAGGTAATGGCGCAGCTGCGATTTATCAGAACCTCGCAAAGCTCAGCTCAGGTGCAGATACACTCAGCGGCGGCGCAGGTCAGCTCTACAACGGAGTTGCAACTCTCCACGACAGCGTACCGGCTCTCACAAGCGGTATCGGACAGCTCAAGGACGGCTCCAAGCAGCTCGACGACGGCATGAAGAAGTTCAACGACGAGGGAATCAGCAAGGTAAGCAAGATAATCGACGAAGCGCTCCCCGACCTCACAGACCGTTTCAAGGCTGTAAGAGAAGCTGCCGGCGACTATGGAACATTCTCCGGCAAGTCCGATTCTATGAACGGCAGTGTCAAGTTCATCTACGTTATGGACGGCACTTCTGATTAATGTTCATTCTGTAAATGAAGCAATGTCGGCTTTCGCCCGATGTTAACAGACATAAAAAGGCTGCTTAAAGGAAATATTCCTTCAGGCAGCCTTTTATATTTGTTTGAATTATCCGCATTTTTACGGTTCCGGAATCGGTGCAAGCACGGGAAATATATTTCTGATAACAGCATATACGATGAATAGTCCGAGTACCGAATACCAGAAAATAATACTCCTCGGAAGTATCTTTATCTTCTTACCCAACACATCTGAAACAAGTTCCACATACGCACATATTCCTATCAATGCAAGAGTTGGTACAGACGGATTGTTGCGTATCGCTATCCACGGATGAAGGTTCAGCAATGCACGCAGACTTCTCGTATTTCCGCAGCCGGGGCAGTGCCAGCCGGTCAATTCATGGAAAACGCACTTTCCGAATATCTTGCTGATACTCATGAATTCATTGCGGTATATATATAATATCACCAATAAAACAGGGATAGCAACAACTATCCCTGCTTTAATTTTTCGTGTTATAACGACTTTTTTCATTTCAGCTTACTGGAATTTTAATCCACCCATATCCTTAAGCATAGCATTACCAAGGATAACAGATACGATAGCAACAATAATTCCTATAGCACCTGTGATTATACCTGCGATAGCAAAACCAGCACCGGGTTTATTCTTTACCTTAGCAATAATACCTGTAACTATAGCAGCTATTGAACAAGGAAGACCTAAGAGTCCGCAGCAGCAGCCACCGAGAAGAGAGACAATACCAAGTACCATTGATACGATAGAAAGTGTCTTGCTGCCCTGCTGTTCAGGAACTGCATTGAAGTTGTTTGTGTATACAGCGTCAGGCTTGATAGCGTCCTGAACGTTGTTTGCTGCATTGTTGAATGCACCAGCAGCATTATTCACAGCAGAATTTGCTGTATTTGCAGCTGTATCAGCAGCGTTTGAAGCACCGCCTGTGATAGCATCCTTAACATCGCCAGCGATGTCTGAAACTGCATCAACTACCTTATCAGCAACGTTGTCAGCAGTTTCGCCCACTGTACTTACAGCGTCAGCAACCTTATCTGTGATAGTATCTGCAACAGAGTCAGCAGTATTGCCAGCATCTGCAACAGTATCGTTTATCTTGTCAGCAACAGAATCTGCACCCTCAGGCATACCTGTGTTATTGAGATTATTCTCGTCCATTTAAGTTTTCCTCCATATATCTGAATATTTTATATTTATTATAATATCATGTTTTAATTGAAAAGTCAATAAGCAATTTCACATAATTGTCACATATCGTACCTGAATATTTGTGAAAAACAAATGGTAATCGCCGTAAAACAGCCATTTTTGAACATCAGTCATTATTTGACTGTTATCTTGCCACCCTTCCAGTTTTCAAAAACGTACTTCTGCATAGCCGCATTGCCAGCCTTATCGATGAAGATATCCATTTCAGGGTCATAGTATATTCCAACGGAATACTCCGTTCCGCTCACAGCATTATCGGGTACTTTCAGGTAAAATTTTGCAATTTCACCGTCGCCGCCATCATCAGATTTAAAAACCTCAGTAAAGAACAGACAGCCAAGATGCTGATTTACAAGTTCATCCGGCAGACCGTCTCTCCAAAGCATACAAACAGAACCTGTGCTCTTTTTTGAAGCATCTCCAACTTCATATTGTACGGAACGTGACTCAACGTCTTCCATCTGACACTCAAGCTCTTCGCTGAATGTGACATGAATACCGCACATTGCCCATTTCTGAGCAGCGTCCTTTACGCACAGTGATACCTCTGCTATCTCTCCGGGAGCAGCTGTAACGTCGTTGAAATAAAGTTTAGGACCGTCTGACGCTGCTTCAACATTTGCATCAACTGACGGAATAAGGACTCCTTCTGCTTCCTCAGAAGTTGACGATGCAGACTTGTTTCCACAGCCGGTCACTGACATCATTGCAAGCAGCAATGATGCTGATGCGGCTGCAAATCTTCTGATATCCATTATTCTGCCATCTCCTTTTTCGTACCGGTAACAGTGAGTTCGTCGCCGTCCGCAGAAATGGCAATACCGCTGATATCAGACGAATCATTGATTATAAGCTCAGCCACTTTATCCTCTATCTCCTGACGGATAACACGGCGGATATCTCTTGCTCCGTACGGTTTGCCGAACGACTTTTCCGCAATGAGGTCGAGTGCAGGCTGGTCGTAAGTGATAGTGATTTTCTTTTCAGCGAGAGGTTCCTTCATTTCGTCTATCATGAGAGCCGCAATGTGTGCGAAGTCCTCCTTGGTGAGCTGTCTGAACACTACTATCTCGTCGATACGGCTGATAAATTCGGGGCGCAGGAATTCGCGGAGTCCCTTCATTGCCTTATCGCGTGATATTTCGTTTTCAGTGCGGTTGAAGCCTACACCTACGCTCTTATCGGTCGAACCGGCATTAGAAGTCATACATATTATCGTATTCTCGAAGTTGATATTTCTGCCCTGTGCATCGTCGATGTGTCCCTCATCAAGAATCTGCATGAGGATATTCATAACGTCAGGGTGAGCCTTTTCTATCTCGTCAAAAAGAATTACCGAATACGGCTTGCGGCGTACCTTTTCAGTAAGCTGTCCAGCCTCGTCGTAGCCGACATATCCGGGAGGCGAACCTATCATTCGTGCAACAGAGTGCTTTTCCATATACTCTGTCATATCGAGACGGATAAGCGGTTCAGTCGAATCGAAAAGCTCCTCAGACAGAGCCTTTACAAGCTCGGTTTTGCCGACTCCGGTAGGTCCTACGAAAATGAACGAAGCCGGTCTGCGGCGCTTGTTGAGCTGAACTCTTGTACGCTTTATTGCGCGTGTAAGAACTCCGACTGCTTCGTCCTGACCGAGTACACGCTTTTTGAGCTGTCCTTCAAGCTTTGCAATTTTGAGGAACTCTGTCTCAGCGATTTTGCTTGCAGGGATACCGGTCCAAAGCTCAACTACCTTTGTGATATCCTCCTCTGTCACCTGAACATTTTCAGCCTTTTCGCGGAGTTTTTCAGCATCGTCGCGAGCGTGTATGAGCTTGCTCTTGACCTCGGCAAGTGCCTGATAATCCGGTTCACTCTGCTCTGAAAGTTCCTTTTCAAGACCTTCAAGAGTCTCTATTTCTTTTTGTACATTTGCATATGCCGCTATCTCGGGAGAGCGTATGCACGCATGGGCACAGCCTTCGTCCATGAGGTCGATAGCCTTGTCGGGCAGGAAACGGTCAGTAATGTATCTCTCCGAAAGTACAGCACAAACCCTTATGAGATAATCGGAAATATGGACCTTATGGTAATCCTCATAATACTGCTTGATTCCGAGCAGTACATTGACAGTATCCTCGATATTGGGTTCAGAAATGGTCACAGGCTGGAAACGGCGCTCAAGTGCTGAATCTTTTTCGATGTACTTTCTGTATTCGCCGAATGTTGTAGCACCGATCACCTGCACCTCACCGCGTGAGAGTGCGGGTTTGAGGATATTAGCGGCATTCATCGAGCCCTCAGAATCGCCTGCTCCTACAAGGTTGTGCACCTCATCAATGAAGAGTATGATATTGCCCTCGCGCTTTACCTCGTCTACGAGACCCTTAACGCGGCTCTCGAACTGTCCGCGGAACTGTGTTCCCGCAACAAGAGCGGTAAGGTCGAGAAGGTATACCTTCTTATTCGCAAGATTGAACGGAACGTCTCCCTCGTTTATACGCTGAGCGATACCCTCAGCAACGGCAGTTTTACCTACACCGGGTTCACCGATGAGGCAGGGGTTATTCTTTGTACGGCGCGAAAGGATCTGGATTACACGCGCAATTTCTTTATCTCTGCCGATTATACGGTCGAGCTGACCGTCAGCGGCTTTCTGTGAGAGGTTAGTACAATAGCTTCCGAGGAATTTGAGTTCCTTTTCTCTTTTCTTCTTTTCAGTCTTATCTCTGCCGAAGATACTCTTTTTGCGGGGTTCTTTCGGTTCATCGTCAGCCGCAGAGTTTTCGTCCTCTGATGCACCTTCATCCTTAGGTTCACCGAACATATTTGATATGAACTCCGGCATAATGCCTGAGCCACCCATTTCAAATGAATCGCCGTCGAGCATACCCATCATCTGGTCTGAAAGCTGGTCTATCTCTTCATCTGTTATGCCGAGACGGTCCATATACTCAGAGACCTGCGGTATCTTTTTCTCTCTTGCGCAGGCAAGGCAAAGACCCTCGTTCTTTTTTTCGTTCCCCTGTACAGAGGTAATAAATACCACAGCGGGGCGCTTCTTGCAGTTGCTGCACATTATCATCCTGTTGTTCCTCCTGTTAATGAATTTGCTTTACGTCTCAGATTTTAGAGACAATGTTGTAGAAATATTTGAAAATTATTGATTTGTCGATAACTTCGTTATTGAAGAACAGCATCTCGTTGCTTCCGAGAACTGCCCACAGCCGGACTAAAGCCGCTGCAACAAATATTATGGCTGCACCTGTGAACACACCTGTAAATCCGCCGATAATGTATTCACTCGTACGTGTCGGCTCACTTTTGCTGGCAATTGAAAATGATGTAAACAGTGTCAGCAGAAGTGCTGCGGCAAAGATAATAACTATACCGGTAAGCTTATATATAGTCACGTATGCCGGAGCCGTATAGTTATCAGTGATAAACTTAGCCGGCGGTACGGGGTCTCCGTCCTCGCGGTAGTGTATCATAGGAATAAGTTCATTCATACCTGAGGGGTCTCTGCGTATCTCGTTTGCAGCTACCTCTGCGGTATATTTGCTCATACACTGCGAAACTATTTCGCTGACAACAACGGCATATCCCTCATGTACGACTTCTAAAGCCTCATCGTCTTCATAGATTCTTCTGCCGTTAACGTTATTGATATAGCTGCACAGAGCCTCGTCATAATTTCCTTCTTTTGAAGAAAAAATACTATCGAGCCTTTCGGTACTCGGTGTAATATTAACTCCAAGTGATTCAAGATAAGCTGAATACTTATTCATAAATACGTCTTTCTTTATCACCTTTGAAACTTTTTTGATATTTGAGCTTCTCATAGTATTCCGATATGCGCTGTCAGCAGCACTTGTACTTACTCCGAATGCAAGTGCAATCGCTATAACACATCCTACGGCTGCAATACTTCCTCTCAGCACGCCTCTTTTTGCTGAAAGGAATATGCAGATGAGGAGGATCGCAATCGCGATAATATCGTAGAACCACCAAAATTGACTTCCCATAGACTGTACGCGGAAAGGTCCGCGTGACCTCCCTTCATTAATTTAACATTCGTAATTAATTCTGTCAATCTTATTATAGCTTTTCAGGAATACATATTCACTATTTCTCTCGAAACCGATATATGAATCGTTTACAGACGCAGTTGAACGGAGTTCTCCGTTAAAATCGTATGCAAGCACGGAGTCACTCTTCATGACATAAGCAATGTCATCTTTTACGGTAACATCAACGAGAGGACTATCAAAATCGATTATCCTCGGCTCAGAGCTTCCGCCGTCAAAAAGTGCCATTACATACTTTCTTCTGTCGTCGCTGTTGATTATAACAGCCGATTTTCCGTTACTGCTCGAACCGCCTTCCAGTTCCCCCTCATACCGGTAAAGCGAAGTTATCTGTCCACGGCTGTCTACATAGCCGCAGGCGTCGATACCGAGCACAAATGCGCCTCCTTCAAAGCCATAAACATCAAGTCCGAGCGTATCAAGACCCGGTGAACTCCATTTTTCTTTTTCTTCGGAAAATGATATCTCCTGAACCGATGTTACAAGTGAGCCGTTTTCTGCGTAAAAATAGCTTATAACGCATCCACAGCTGTCGTTGTTGAAGCTGATATCGTTCACACGCTCTATGCATTTTCTTCCGTATATCTCACTGCCCTTGCGGTCGTAGACCTTTATCTCGCAGGCATAGTTATCAGAAGTTGTTACAACAGCCGCATAGCCGTCCTTGCTGATACGTGCGAACATTATGTTCTTTTCAAGCTTGTGGTCGTACAGCACCCCATCGCTGTCCTCGACGCTGAATTCATCTCCGCCGCTTTCAAAAAGCAGTGCCCTGCCGTTTGAAGCTTCCATCAGGGGATTAGAAAGTGCGTGCTGACGACGTTTTATTTCACCGCCTTCCGTATTGTAAAAGTATATGTAAGCGTCACTCATAACTATAACATTTTCCTCAGAACAAGCCATCTGATAATCTGCACCGCCGTTTATTTCTATCGGGAAATTTCCCTCAGCGAGACGTCCGTCATTGACTATTATCTGATACTGCTTGCCTATTCCTCTTAGCTTTGGCAGCCATGATTCGCGCGAAAAATACATTCCCGCGCCGGTGCCTGCCAGAAGCAGAAGTGCAGTAAGTTTCAGCAGACGCTTTCTTCGTTTATCTCTTTTTTTCTGCTCAACGATATCGTTGGCGTCATACATTGGCATTATGCTGCCTCCTTTGGTTATCCTCTTTTGTTTTTATCTGAACATTTCCTCTTCCGAGTAGAAAACGCGGTTGAGGTAAAGACCGTGTGCCATAGCAGTCCTGCCGGCACGCAGGCGGTCTTTAGCAGCAAGTATTTCCGGCATATCATCAGGAGATATCCTGCCCTCACTGATATCCATGAGAGTGCCGGCTATTATCCTAATCATATTATACAGAAATCCATTGCCTTTTACAAGCATTATCACTGAATCACCACTATTTTCTATATCAAGGGAATAAATCGTGCGCACTGTGGTTGATACATTGGTACAGTCTGCACAAAACGACGCGAAATCATGCTCTCCGACAAGATATGCCGCAGCCTTACGTGCAGCTTCGATATCAAATTTTCTGCGGTAGTGGTACGCAAGGTCAGACGAAAAAGGGTCTTTAGATTCGCTGCAGTGCATCTTATAGATGTACTCCTTGCCTTTGCAGTCGTACCGCGCATGAAAATCGAGCGGCACGTCCTCACAGCTCAGTATTGAGATATCGTCGGGCAGCTCACCGTTTACTCCGCGGCAGAAGCCGAGAGTGCGGATAGTGCTGTTGGTTTTCACGTTGAAGCAGAAGTTTCTCGCATGAACTCCGGTATCGGTACGCGAGCAGCCGGTTATTCCGACCGGTTCATTCAGTACCTTTGAAACGGCTTTTTCGAGCACCTCCTGCACGGTAACAGCATTTGCCTGCCGCTGAAATCCGTGGTACTTAGTCCCGCGGTAAGCCGTCATCACTTTCAGGTTTCTCATTTGTCACCTCCGGAATTGGAGCGGATTCAGTTTCAGCAATTTCTGAAACAGCAGCTTCCGCTATCCTGCGCTTCTTATTTTTACGGTAAACGTACTCAGCCGCAGCAAGTCCGAGCAGTGCAGCGAGTGAAACACCGCTTATGATAACACCATTGCTGAAGCCTTCGGGCGAATATTTGAGAGTTATCTCATGCTCACCTGCTCCTACCTCCGCTCCGAGCATCGAATGAAGCACCTTGACGGAATTTGTTTTTTCACCGTCAACATATACGCTCCATCCCTTTTCATACGGAATGGAAAGGTAAAGTATGCCGCGCTTTTTAACATTTATTTTTCCCTTTATCTCAGTATCGCTGAAATCAGTTATATCAAGCTGCTCGTCGGCGAGTTCATCATACGCGATATCGAGTTCATCTTTCTGAAGTGCATACACAAGCAGCTCATAGCTGCCGGACGTTTTTTCGCTGTTGAATTGTACCTTTATAACAGCGGTATCGCCTTCCTTGCCGTTGCCCATAGGGAATGAGATAGGATAGTCCTTAACGGATACACTCGTATCGACTACTGATTCGCCGCACCTTACATCAACAGAGTCTATTGAGCTGTTGCTTGCATATCCGTAAAGCTCTGTACCGTCAAGGCAGGCAAATTCGTATGAAGCCTTCAAAGTCTTAGACTTGTCTGTAGGATTTTCGGCATTGAATGTGTATGAGCCGAAGCTTCTCTTGTTAACGTTTATATTTTCGTAATTTGCAAGTTTTACAGGCTGTGCAACGAACACGTTGATATCGCTGCCTGTTGCACGTCTCATCACATCATTCTGATATTCAAACGGATTCGCAGCAAGCTTGTCCGGCAGATTCAGAATATCACTGTTCATCATAAAGCCTATCGACATCGGATATTTGCTGCGGTAGAGCTGAACATTTTCTTCGCCGTCGATGTGTTCAAGTGACATATCACAGCAGTTGAGGGTATTGCTCTTTGAGATGATATAATTTATACCGAGAAGGTCGTTTACTACCGGAGTTGATATGTGGTAGTAGTATCTGTTTCCGGCTTCGGAAGAATACAGACCAAGTCGGCGGAAAAGCTTTGTCACGGATACGTTTGCAGACGATGAAAACTGTGAAACTCCGTGATAGCCGTAGAGTGCACTGTCATTGAGTGTGTAAGTGTAGGTCATCTCTGTACGCGAGAAGAGTGACGGGTCGTCCTCACGGGCACTTTTGAGCATCTTCTGCACAAGCCGGTCGGAATAGGGATATGAGCTGTAGCTTGAACTTCCTACTGCACTGACTCCGAGGTTAGCGTTGCTGACAACCTCACAGCATACCGTTGCACAGAGTGCGATATTGAGTAAACTGCGGCGCACCTTTTCTCTCTTGAATGGAAACAGCTTTGCCGCGATGAATATGAGTATATAAGCACCCGCGATGATAACAGAGCTTCTGAATGCACCTTCAAACTTGAAGCCGTCGTCCGAATTTGCGAGACTGTAGTATTTGCAGTAAAGCACTGCCGCAGGAGCAATAAACACAAGAATGAGCTGATAGTACTTTATGCCCCTCTGTGTCATTATGTCATAAGCTCGGAAAGCTGCCGCAACAAGTACAAAGCTGAAAATGAAAGCAAAGCGGTGCGGTATCTGATTAGTTGCGTGGAAACCGTGCCATATATAATTCAGGATATTGAGGTTGCAGCTTACGGCGATGAGCGCGAGCATGAAAACTGACGCTATCTTCTCACGTATCTTTATACCGGTTGAGAAGAGGAATACTCCAAACAGCACGACTGCAAGCATTCCGCAGGCGAAATTAGGAAGTCCCTCTTTGGTAGCAGGCTCCTGATACGATATAAGATTAGCAAATATATCCGTCCACTTGTCGTAGAATTTAGCCTCATTCGGAAACTGATTATTCACACTGTAGGTCATTTTGAGTCCGAAATAAGCCGGAATCAGCATGAAGGCTGCAAGACCTGCTCCGATAAGAGTTGAGACTATGAAAGTTACTGTCTTTCGGAAATAGTCCTTCACGCTTCTGCCTTCAATGATAAGGCAGAATATAAACATGAAAACTGTAAAAATACAGGTGAAATATGCAATGTAATAATTTGAAAACAGTGAAAGCGCCAGTGCGAGAGCGTAGAGTTTCCACTTTCTCTCACGGCAGAGAGCAACTACTCCGAGCATTACAAGCGGGAAGAGTGCCACAGTATCGAACCACATGACATTCCAGTAGTAGCCGAGCATATAGCTGCAAAGCGCGAACATCGTCGAAAATACGACTATTGAGAAATCGCGGCGCTTATAGGTATATCTCAGGAAGCTGCTGAAAAACGCTCCTGCAAAGCCGATTTTTGCAATGAGTATGAATGTAAGAGCATCGCGCGTACTGTCGTCGGCGAAAAATACTGACAGCCAGTTCAGCGGACTTGCAGCATAGTAGGAAATAAGCGACAGAAAATTGGTACCCATGCCGTTTTCCCACGAATAAAGGAACGAACCGCCCGTCATGAGCTTTTCACGCACTACCCTGAAAAATGGGTAATACTGATGCCACAGGTCGATAACGAGCATCTGTTTATCACCGAAAGGGTGTATCGAATGCTGTGCAAATGCAAAAAGCATTATAGATGACGGTATCAGGAAAGAGAGGGCGAAGTAGAGTATTCCCTTATCGTACAGCCAATATGCTGCCCTGCTTTTTCTGAACCGTTCATATTTAGCGCGGAAATTGCTTTTCTTGCTGCGTTTCATTGTTGTTTCCTCTTTTATTTCATTATGATTCCGACTGTTACAGCTGCGGCATAGAACAGCAGTGTTATCGCGAGGGCGATATAATCACGCGGAGCGGAATGCAGCTGACGCAGTCTTGTACGGCCCTCACCGCCGTTATAGCAGCGGCATTCCATAGCCGTTGCGAGTTCATCTGCACGTCTGAACGACGATATGAACAGCGGAACAAGTATCGAGACCATATTTTTTGCCCTTGCGACGAAGCTTCCTGTATCTATCTCAGCTCCGCGGGCTTTCTGTGCGGACATTATCTTGTCTGTTTCCTCGATGAGTGTAGGTATGAAGCGGAGCGCAATGCTCATCATCATTGCAAGCTCGTGTACCGGAAATTTCAGCAGTTTCAGCGGCGACATCAGTCTCTCGATAGCGTCAGTCAGCGTTATCGGCGAGGTAGTATACGTCAGGAGAGAACTTCCCGCAATGAGAAGGACTATCCTTATCAGCATGAATACACTGATATTTATGCCGCCGTCGGTTATTTTGATGAATCTCCAGTGAAACACCTCTTTGCCGCTGTCAACAAGGAAAAGATTCAGCAGAGCCGTTATCAGCAGAAACGGCAGAAGCGGCTTTACACTTTTCCAGAACATCTTTATCGGTATGCGTGAGAGTATCACAGCCGCAGTCGTATAGAGCGCTCCTACTGCGAGACAGCTGACATTGCTTCCGGTAAAGAGCATGAGAATATATATAAATGTAATGATTATCTTGAATCTCGGGTCAAGGCGGTGGATAATGCTGTTTCCCGGGAAATACTGTCCGATAGTTATATCCTTCAGCAATTTTTCACTCTTCCTTTCCCTGTAGATGCCTGAGAAGCAGGTCGCGGGCATAGCCTACTGTGTAGACCTCTTTGCCGAAGTCAAGTCCCTGCTTTTTCAGCTCTGTAAATACCTTCGTTACCTGCGGCACATCAAGACCTATCTCCGCTATTTCCTCCGCTCTTCCGAACACTTTTACCGTGTCATCGTAGCAGAATAGCTTCGCCTTGTTCATGACAAGTATCTTATCCGCGAACCCTGCAATATCCTCCATGCTATGCGAAACTATGAGGATAGTATTCTTAGTGCGCTCGTGATAAGCCTTGATATGGCTCAGTATCTTGTCTCTTCCGGCGGGGTCGAGACCTGCTGTCGGCTCGTCGAGAATGAGTACCTTCGGCTCCATAGCCATAACTCCGGCTATTGCGACACGTCGCTTCTGACCGCCTGAAAGGTCGAACGGCGAACGCTGTAAAAGCTCCTCTTTCAGACCTATGTCATGCGCGGTATCGAGTACACGGCGCTTTATCTCCTTCTCGTCAAGTCCCATATTCCGCGGACCGAAAGCAATGTCCTTGTAGACAGTCTCCTCGAATATCTGATACTCGGGATACTGAAAAACAAGTCCGACCTGAAAACGCACATCGCGAATCTTTTTCTTGTCTGCCCATATGTCCCTGCCGTCGAGCAGGACCTGTCCCGACGTAGGTGCGAGAAGACCGTTGAAATGCTGTATCAGCGTTGACTTTCCCGAGCCGGTGTGACCCATTACGCCCACCATTTCGCCTTCTTCGATTTTCAGGTCCACATGGTCAACGGCAGTTTTCTCGAACGGAGTGCCGATGCTGTAGGTATATGTGAGCTGACGGGTCTCAAGTATTGCCAATGTATTTACCTCTTTTCGGTTAGCGGTCGAAGAGCTTCTTTATAGCCCTGACACATTCTTCTTCGGTGATTATATCCTGCGGTATATCGCAGCCTGCTTTGCGGAGTTCCCACGCAAGCTCAGTTACCTGCGGAACGTCAAGACCTATTTCCTTGACCTGTTCAACGTGTGAGAATACCGCCCGCGGTGTATCGTCAAGAACAACGTTTCCCTTGTCCATGACTACGATACGTCCGCACTGTGCAGCCTCGTCCATATAATGCGTTATCAGCACTATGGTGATGCCCTGTTCGCGGTTCATTTTCTTTATAGTAGCCATGACCTCTTTTCTTCCCTGAGGGTCAAGCATTGCAGTCGGCTCATCGAGGATTATGCAGTCAGGCTGCATAGCGATTATACCGGCAATTGCGATACGCTGTTTCTGTCCGCCCGAGAGCTGACTCGGTGAATGGAGACGGTACTCATACATATTTACAGCCTTCAGAGCGTCGTCTACGCGTTTCCTCATCTCATCATACGGAACGCCGAGGTTTTCGAGTGCAAATGCAACGTCCTCCTCGACGACTGACGAAACTATCTGATTATCGGGGTTCTGAAACACCATTCCTGCCTTCTGTCTAAGCTCGAAAATACGTGCTTCATCGGCAGTGTCAATACCGCCGACCGTAACCTTTCCCTCCGTCGGGATAAGGATGGCATTGAGGTGCTTGGCGAGTGTCGATTTACCCGAGCCGTTATGCCCGAGCACAGCCACAAATTCGCCTTTTTTAATTGTGAGGTCTATGCCCTTCAGCACCTCCGCAGGTTCTTTTCCTTCCTCCGCGGGATAGCTGAAATGCAGACCGGATATTTCAATTATATTTTCCATATTTTTCCTTTTTTGAGCCGTTAGCTTTCGCCGCCGCTACATTATTTCTGCCATATCGCAGTCGAGCCGCAGGGGAGAGTCATACCGGTCGATTTTACCGGAAGTCCTATCTCGTCGAAGCTGACCTCGCCGCCGAATCTATCAGTGAGAACACTTCCGAGTATGTATCCCATAACAGACGGTGAAAGTCCGGTAGTATAGCTGTTTATGAGGAAGAAGAGCGGGTCGTCGGAGAGAACTCCGGCGCAGAGTTTCACGAGGTCGTAAACGCAGTCCTCAAGCTTCCACACTTCTCCGCCGGGACCTCTTCCATAGCTCGGAGGGTCCATGATAACGGCATCGTACTTGCGTCCGCGCCGAATCTCACGGGCGATGAACTTTTCGCAGTCATCGACTATCCAGCGGATAGGCTTCTCGGTAAGTCCGGAAGCGGCGGCATTGTCGCGTGCCCACTGCACCATGCCCTTTGAAGCATCAACATGACACACGGAAGCACCTGCTTCCGCGCAGGCAAGAGTTGCTCCGCCCGTATACGCAAACAGGTTCAGTACATTTATCTCGCGTCCGGCACTGCGTATCTTATCCGCCATAAAGTCCCAGTTTACAGCCTGCTCGGGGAAAAGTCCGGTATGCTTGAATCCGGTAGGGCGGATATTGAATGTGAGCGGACCGTAACTTATCTTCCAGCTGTCGGGAAGCTTTTTCCTGAACTCCCACTCGCCGCCGCCCTTGTTAGAGCGGTGATAATGACCGTCTGCACCTTTCCAGAGCGGGTCTTTTTTATCGGTTTTCCATATTATCTGGGGGTCGGGTCGCACAAGGGAAACTTTTCCCCATTTTTCGAGCTTTTCTCCGTCAGATGTATCTAATATTATATAATCATTCCAGTTATTGGCAGTTCTCAATTTCGGTTCTCCTTAATGCGGCTTGTACAGGTCGAGCCGTTCTTTTATGGTATCGGCTATTTGCAGAGCCATAGTGTTTATAGTTGAAAAGTCTTTGCCTTCGATACGAATGCGTATCACAGGATCTTTACCGGCTTCACGGACTACAACTCTGCCGTCTTCGCCGAGTATCTGCTCAAATTCATCGATTATACCGGTGATTGCACGGTCATTCTTCCACACCTCGCGGAAACGCTTGTCAATAGGCACATTCAGCATTACCTGCGGGCATTTTTCAATGAGGGACGAAAGTTCACTCATTTTTCCGCCGGAACGTTTCAGTACCTCAAGCAAACGAAGTCCGGTAAGCTGACCGTCAGCAGATGCCGAATCATCGGGGAAAAGAATGTGTCCGGCAGGGTCGCCGCCGAGACTGTAACCACATTCGAGCATACGTCTTATCATACTGCGCTCACCGGTCGAGGAAGCGGAAGTTCCTATACCGTTCGCACGCGCAAATTGCAGAAGTCCGAGGTTATTAGCCTGCGTGAAGACTATGGTATTATGGCTGAGTTTATCCTGTTCCTTCATATCCTTAGCGCAGGCGGCAATGATTACGTCGCCGTCCGCGAGACTGCCTGTCTCATCAACAGCGAGACAGCGTTCAGCCGCACCGTCAAAGGCAATACCGCAGTCACAGCCATTAGCAGTAACGAATCGCATGAGGCTGTCAACATGAGTACTTCCGCAGTCCTTGTTAATGTTTGTACCATCGGGTTCATTTCCCATTACAAGAACCTCTGCACCGCGGTTCGAGAAAATCCTTTCCGCTGTAAAGCTTGCACAGCCATTTGCGCAGTCTATAGCTATTTTCAGACCGCTGAGGTCGGAGGGAAATTTCTCATTCATGTAGGAAATATACTCATCTGCCGCAGAATCATCGATAGTCATTCTGCCGTACTCTCTGCGCGGGATAGGTTCGATATCGGCAGGATTATCGAGTATAAGCCGCTCAAGAGCGTCCTCGCGCTCGTCGCTCAGGCGGTGACCGTCAGCGGCAAACAGCTTTATACCGCTGAATTCAGCGTGTATCTGCGAAGCTGTCACCATTATTCCGCCGCTTGCACCTTTCTCCTTAACGTACCATGAGAGTGCAGGAGTAGGCACTTCGCAAAGCAAAACAGCGTCTGCACCGGCAGAACATATTCCCGCACAGAGAGCGGCGGCTATCGCATCTGAGGAGCTTCGAGTGTCCTTGCCTACGAAGATTCTCACCTTATCGCCTGAGCGTCCCGCAAGAACAGCGGCAGCCGCACGGCCGGTCTGCAAGGCAAGCTCGCAGGTTATTTCAGTGACGGCTATGCCCCTCATGCCGTCCTTTCCGAATATTCTTCCCATAATATTACCTCTCAGGAGTGAAGTTTGTTATCATCGACCGCTGTCATGCTCGGGTTTCTTGATATAATACACAACTAAAGGCTTGTGCTTGCCGAATATCTCAGCCGGCTTTTTCACATATCT
Organism: Ruminococcus flavefaciens; assembly: GCA_902792235.1. Classification (GTDB taxonomy): domain Bacteria; phylum Bacillota; class Clostridia; order Oscillospirales; family Ruminococcaceae; genus Ruminococcus; species Ruminococcus flavefaciens_AE. The sequence goes on along the minus strand of CADAYP010000020.1, from coordinate 28,007 downwards.
CACTGTGTCGCAGTTGTTATAGCGGTTATATATGCATATCCTGTCGTTTTCACGCACACAAAAAACCGTATGTGCCGCAGACAGAAAGGGTCTGCCTGTCCAGAATGAAACTATGAACGCGGGAAGTCCTTTTATACTGTCGCGTCGTTCGTAGGCTGCCCCGAATTTATCAAGAGCCTTGCCGAGCTGAAACATATTGCAGCCGAAAAAGCCGAGCAGCATACGGTACTTTTCAAGAAAGAATGCGATATCCTGCAATTTCTGCGGTTTACCGATATATTGCAGCGCATTGTACACGGATATGACCTCGCAGCCGTTGAAACTCATGGGACAAAGTCCGTATCTCAGCTTTGAAACTTCACCCATACCCTGCCCATTTATCATTTTATCGCCAAGCTTGTGTGCGAGATTTCTCTCGTAGTTATACCGGCGCGTAGTTTTTATCTTCATATCATCAGAATGTGAGCTGACCGTCGCTGCCGCTGCCCGCTTCAGGCGGCACTATACCGAGGTGCTCATACGCAAGACGTGTAGCGACTCTGCCGCGCGGAGTTCTTCCGAGGAATCCGAGCTGCATTAAAAACGGCTCGCAGATATCTTCAAGTGTGACTGATTCCTCACCTATCGCGGAAGCAAGCGTTTCAAGTCCTACCGGACCGCCGCCGTAGCCTTTTATTATCATTTGCAGCATACGTCTGTCGAGGCTGTCAAGACCGAGATTGTCTATTTCAAGCCTGCTGAGAGCTATTGATGCTATTTCCTGAGTTATTCTTCCGTCACCCATAACGTCTGCAAAATCGCGCACTCGTTTAAGCAGTCGGTTTGCGATACGCGGTGTACCTCTTGCACGGCTCGCAATTTCAGCAGCTCCGTCCGTATCGCATGGGATACAGAGTATCATCGCACTTCTGCGGACTATATCGGTCAGCTGCTCAGTGGTATAGAGTTCAAGTCTCTCGATAACGCCGAAGCGGTCACGCAGCGGGGCAGAAAGCTGTCCGGCGCGTGTTGTAGCACCGATGAGGGTGAATGGTTTGAGGTCCATGCGAATCGAACGTGCAGATGGACCCTTTCCTATGATTATGTCTATTACCCTGTCCTCAAGCGCAGGATAGAGTATCTCCTCAACTGCGCGGGAGAGGCGGTGTATCTCGTCGATGAAGAGCACATCGTTGTCGTTGAGACTTGTGAGCAGTGAAACGAGGTCGCCGGGTTTTTCGATTGCCGGACCCGTGGTCACACGGAGATTTACTCCGAGCTCATGAGCAATAATAGACGAAAGTGTAGTCTTTCCGAGTCCGGGAGGACCGTATAGCAGGACATGGTCGAGCGGCTCTCCGCGCTTTTTCGCAGCTTCGATGTATATCGCTATCTTTTCCTTTACCTTGTCCTGACCGATGTATTCATGGAGATTCTGCGGGCGGAGCGTCACCTCGATGTCGCCGTCGTCCTGAGTGACCTCGGGTGAGATGACTCTCGGGGCGAATTCCATATCCTCTGTCTGTATCAAATTTCTGAACGCTCCCTTCGCTTATCTCTCGAAATAACGCTTCTTGCGGACATAAAACGGCTCAACTGTAGCAGCCGCCTTCTTGCCCATATCCTGTTCATAGCTTATGAAGCAGAGGTGCTCATTCGCCTTGACGGTCTTGGAGAGATACTTTGAAAGCGGTACAAAGAGCTTTCGGGTGCTGCCTATCATATCAAGGACTATCAGCAGCTGAGGTCTTTCGCAGCCTTTTATCATCTCCATGATGAAAGCACGGTCTACATTCGGCTGCTTTGAAAGGAATTTCGTTGCAGCCTTTGTGAGATGTGCAACGGAGTGTTCACACGGACGATAGCTGATTGTATCAGCCTCGTTATATGAGATAGCCTTTATCTTGAGATTTCTTGCTATCATGAGAATACTCTTTATCTCCTGCGATGAGAATTCCTTGCCGTAGGAGTTGGGGTTGAGAACTGCTGAAACCGACTGTATAAGGTCGAAAAGACGCAGACAATTTATCTTGTAGCAGTCAACATATCGCTTTGCGAACTGCTGAAGTGAGCGGTAGCTTGTAAAAAACGGGATAAAAATATCGCCCTCGGGGTTCTGCGTAGTGATGAGTTCGAGCTGTATACCGCCTTCTTCTCTGCCGCGTTCTCTTTTTACCGGATTCTTGCAGATTACGTAAACATCGCTTTTTATAATAAAGAACGCTTTGACGGGTCTTTTATAGCCGCTTTAAGCAGCTCGTCAAGGTTCATCATATATGATCCTGTCCTTTCTGTTTGAATGTATATATTAAAATGATCGGGAATAGAGCTTTATTTAGCGGCCATTATCCTCAATGTCTCTTTAATGAGGTCCTGCGTATCGAGCGACTGGTCAAGCTTGCCGAGTATCGGAGCGACCTCGCCCTGCGAGTAACCGAGTACCATAAGAGCCTCCATAGCTTCTGATACAGCTGATGTTACCGCACCCTGCGGCATTGCTGAGAAGTCTGCGGCGTCCTTTGCAACAGAACCGCCGAGCGACTCCGCCGATATTTTATCTTTAAGTTCGAGGACTATCCTCTGTGCCGTTTTTGCACCGATTCCCTTTGTTTTTGTGAAAGCCTTGCTGTCGCCGGAAGCAACTATGAATGCAAATTTCTCCGGTGTCATATCCGAGAGTATAGCCGTAGCAGCCTTCGGACCTATGCCGGATACTGATATAAGCAGCCTGAAACAGCTGAGTTCCTGCATTGTTGCAAATCCGAACAATTCAACCGCGTCCTCGCGGACATAGAGGTATGTATAGAGCGTAACCTCACTTCCGATTTCGCCGAGCTGCGCAACCGTGCTGTAGGAAGTACGGCAGCTGTAACCTACTCCGCCGCATTCAACTACTGCGAGTCCGAGCTCTTTGACTATGAGTTTTCCGCGTACACTGTATATCATTAGTTTTTACTCCTTTATCATCCCCAACGAGTTGAGTGTCCGTGGCAAATCGCTATTGCAAGAGCGTCAGCCGCATCGTCGGGTTTGGGTATCTGCGCAAGATTGAGAAGCTGACGAGTCATTTCCATGACCTGTTTCTTTTCAGCTTTGCCGTAGCCGACTACGGCGGATTTCACCTGAAGAGGTGTATACTCATATATCGGCACGTTTCTTTCGGCAGCAGAAAGCACCGTAACGCCTCTTGCCTGTGCGACGTCTATACCGGTTTTCTGATTCGACGTGAAATAGAGCTTTTCTATAGCCATGCACTCAGGAGCGTATTTTTCAAATATGAACTCCATATCAGTGTGGATAGCTTTAAGCCTGTCGGGGAAAGGAGTGTGTGCTTCCGTGAGGATAGCACCGTACTCTATCGGAGTGAATTTTATACCATCATAGTCGAGTACACCGAATCCGACTATTGCATAGCCGGGGTCTACGCCTAATATACGAATATTCTTCAAATGCAACACCTATACCTGTAAAATATATTTACTATAAATCTGCGCATAGTCATACTGTCTCACCATATACATTATTATTATAACACAAATCAGCCGTCCATTGCAACCTTTTATTTATGGGAATTAATTTATTTTTATTTTAACTAACACACTGCCGGATTGTTTCTCGTCACTCGCTTGATATCACGCTTTACAGCGCTATATCCGGTTGACATCGCACTCTATGTGTGATAAAATCTAATCAACAGGAAACATAAAGGAGGTGCCTGCATGAAGTTTATTAAAAAAATCGCCGCGGCAACGTCAGCGGCAGCCTTGATTTCTGCTTTTGCTGTTGATTTATCAAGTGCATCAGCCCTTGAAAACTGGGCTGTTAATTACACCGATGATGGTACTACCGAGGACGGGGCATGGGATTATTTCATCAGTGACGAATCTGTAAGCTATGATAAACACATCTGTATTTTCGCATATAACGGCGATGAAACTGATATTGTTATCCCTTCTGAAATCGAGGGGTTGCCCGTACAGCGTCTCGAGGACGTTTTTTGCTACCGGACTGATGATAGTTACTACGAAGAATTTCCGGAAGCAAAGGAAATAGACAGCTATAAAAGGCCCTTGTCTTCACTCGTGATACCGGCTTCCGTCAAGGATTCAGATATGTCGTTAGACTTCTTTCCGCATCTGAAAAAGCTCGTTTTCGAGGGTGACGAGATATGTTTCCATTACCAGTCAAAATTTAAAGACACAGCCATAGAAGAACTCGAAATACCGAAACCTCTGCCGGATTGGCGCGGTTCCACAAATCTGAATTTTGCCAATAATCCGGAACTGCGCAAAGTCAGCTTCAAAAACCTCGGTGAAAAATTCACCATAGATACTCCCGCTTTTGCAAATTGTCCGAAGCTGACCGAACTCTGTTTCCCGCCGGAATGCAGATTTATAGAATTCGGCGGAAATTCGTTCGCTTCTACCGGTTTCACTGAACTCGACTTCACGCAGGATGTCGATGTTATGACGGCGGCATTTTCGCACTGCGAAAACCTCAAATCCCTTAATTTCAGAGGTGAGACCCAACTTCACGGCTATTCTTTCAGAAACTGTGAATCTCTCAGCGATATCACATTCAAAGCTGCTCCCGTTCTTTCAAAGAATGCTTTCTACGGCTGTAATTCGCTTGAAAATATCAATTACGACACAGAGTCAGGCATTGAAGGCTTAGGCTTCTCAAACTGTGTCAACCTGCGAAATATCAACAACGAACCGGTTTTCAATGAAGAGTCCGGCGACTTCTTCCACGATAAAAAAGACATCGTCAAGCGTGATTTTGCAGTAGTTGACAACGTAGGCTTCATAAATGATTATATCAATGCCACGATAAAAAAGGTCGTCGCAGAAGAGATAACTCCCGATATGACTGACATAGAGAAACTCCGCGTACTCCACGACTGGGTGTGCGCCCATACCGAATACGAGCCGAATGAATCCCATTACAGTGCACTCACAAACCACGTAGACAGTTCGGTATTTATCACCGGCACAAGCGTATGCGAAGGATATGCCCGCGCAATGAATCTTTTGTGCCATGAAGCAGGAATCGAATCATGCTACGTTTGCAGCAGTGACCATGCATGGAACATTGTTAAAATAGGCGGACACTGGCTCCATACCGATTCTACATGGGACGATTTCAATAAGAATATGGACTGGTTTCTCCACTCTGACAGCGAACTTACTGAAGCCGGCGGAAGTCACAAAACATGGCACCTTACAGAACCTTCCGAACTTCACACGTTCCAGTGCAAGACTATGCCCGTCTGCGACTGCCCTATGGGGGACGTAAACACTGACGGCAAAGTCGGAGCTGCCGACCTCGTAACATACAGCCGCTATCTGCTCGGAGCGCAGGAAATTTCCGCTGATGACGCAGTTCTCGCCGACCTCAACTTCGACGGCTCATGCGATTGTTTTGACATGGTCTCACTCAGAAAAAAAGCTGTATCCGGTACTTGAGACAACACCGCATAAAGTCCGCCTGATGGATTTGTGCGGTATCACCTTGACTTTATAACGTTAAAGTGATATAATATATGTGATTATTTTTCCGGAGGTATTTTATGGAAATTCAGCAGCTTCGCGACAAAATAGATGATATAGACAGTCAGATACTCGAACTCTTCCTCAGCCGTATGCAGCTCTGCCGTGATGTGGCAGATTACAAAAAACTGCACAATATGCCCGTCTTTCAGGGCGGACGTGAACAGCAGGTCATCGACAGGATAAAGGCTCTTACCGGAGACCCTTCCCTCGAAACAGGCACTGCCGCTCTGTTTACGACAATCATGGACATCAGCAAGATCCTGCAAAACAGAAAACTGCTGACCGACAGTCCTGACTACAACTTCTCGCTCCCCGATTTTTCCGGAGCAAAACGCATCGGCTGCCAGGGCACTTCCGGTGCTAATTCCGAAACTGCCGCACGTCTTATTTTCGGCGATAAGCAGCCGGTTTTCTACAATACATTCGAGGACGTTTTTGCAGCAGTACAGTCAGGCGAGCTTGACTACGGAGTTCTGCCGGTGCATAATTCAACTGCCGGAAGCGTTAACAGCACATACGACCTTATGGCTAAATTCAGCGTCTACACGGTAAGGGAAGTATGTGTAGAGATAAATCACTGCCTCGCAGCAAAAGCCGATATATCCGCAGATGATGTTGCTGTAGTGTACTCTCACCCGCAGGCAATAGCACAGTGCTGCGATTATCTCACCGCTCACAAGCTCAAAAATGCCGAATACGGCAACACCGCTACTGCGGCTGCAATGGTAGCTGAGAGTGACCCTGCCGACAAGCTTGCAGCTATCTGTTCAGTTGAGTGTGCGGAGCGCCTCGGACTCAATATCCTCGCAAAAGACATCGCCGACTGCTCACTCAACCGCACCCGATTCGTGTGTATTTCGCGCAATCTGCAAGTTGCTCCGGAAGCCGATGCTATATCAGTAATGCTGAAAATACCGCATACGGAAGGTAGTCTTTACCGACTCCTCACTAAATTCTACGTTAACGGCATGAACCTTCTCCGCATCGAAAGCAGACCCGTAAAGGACGGCAGCTTCGATGTAATGTTCTATCTCGATTTCAGCGGCAGAATAGACGACCCGAGCGTTAAGGCAGTCATGAACGACCTTGCATCAAATCTTGAATATTTCCGTTTCCTTGGAACTTTTAAGTCGTAAAGGAGGGGCACAAAATGTCCGGACGATTCTTTGAACTTCTCGAAAAAAACAGCTTCGTTATTCTCGACGGCGGCATGGGAACTATGCTACAGGCGGCAGGAGTTGAGACGGGTCATGTACCCGAGCTTCTCAACCTTGAAAACCCCGGAGCTATCATGGATATACACAGACAATACGTCGAAAGCGGTGCTGATATAATCTATGCAAACACTTTCGGCGCAAACAGATACAAACTCAGCGGCTGCGGAAAAACCGTTGCCGAGGTCGTGTCTGCCGGTGTTGCGAACGCAAAAAAAACTGCCGCCGGAAAGGCTCTCACGGCGCTTGATATCGGTCCTATAGGTCAGCTTCTCGAACCCGCAGGAACTCTCAGATTCGAGGAAGCCTACGACTGCTACAAGGAAATCGTGATTGCCGGAGCAGATGCCGACGTCATCGTCATTGAGACTATGACCGACCTTTACGAGGTCAAGGCAGCGGTTCTCGCAGCAAAAGAAAACTCCGACAAGCCGGTCCTCGTGACAATGACATTCGAGGAAAATATGCGTACATTTACCGGTGTTTCGGCAGAGTGTATGGTAGCAGTACTCGAAGGACTCGGCGTTGACGCTATCGGTGTAAACTGCTCACTCGGTCCGGAGGAACTCTTCCCCGTACTTGATAAAATATGCAGTCTTACAGTTCTGCCGGTCATCGCAAAGCCTAATGCAGGACTTCCCGACCCTGTTACAAATAAATTCAACGTCGGTCCTGACGAGTTTGCCGCAAGTGCAGTCAGGCTCGCAAATGCCGGAGTCAAGATATTCGGCGGCTGCTGCGGAACTACTCCTGCACATATTGCCGCAGTTGTAGAGGCACTCTCCGGCGAGGAGTATACACAACGCGAAGTAAAACGCGGAAGTGCAGTCTGTTCAGCAGTATGCTGCGTAGAGATAAATCAGCCGCGTGTTATCGGCGAACGTATCAACCCTACCGGAAAAAAGCGCTTCAAGGAAGCTCTTCTCGCCCATGATATCGACTACATCCTCGGACAGGCTGTCGAGCAGATTCATGCAGGAGCCGAAATTCTCGACGTAAACGTGGGACTGCCGGGTATCGACGAAAAGGAAATGATGGTGACCGCTGTCAAGGCGATACAGGGTATATGCGATACTCCGTTACAGCTTGATTCCACTATCCCCGAGGTACTCGAAGCAGGACTCCGAGTTTACAACGGCAAACCTATCGTAAACTCCGTAAACGGTGAGGACGAGTCACTTGATAATATACTTCCGCTCGTGAAGAAATACGGTGCGGCAGTAGTCGGACTTACACTCGACAAGGGCGGTATACCGAAAACCGCAGAGGGCAGATTTGCTATTGCAAAAAAAATACTCGAACGTGCAATGTCATACGGTATCCCTAAGGAAGATGTCTTCATCGACTGCCTTACTCTTACCGCATCAGCCGAGCAGGACGGTGTCATGGAGACTCTCAACGCTCTGCACCGCGTAAAAACCGAACTCGGACTGCATACTGTTCTCGGTGTATCAAACATATCATTCGGTCTGCCTAACCGCGAACTCATAACCCGCACATTCCTTACTATGGCTCTTCACAGCGGTCTCGACCTTCCTATCATAAACCCCAACATAGCCTCAATAATCGGAGCTGTACGCGCTTACCGCCTGCTTGCAGGTATCGACCGCGATTCAGCCGAATTCATAGCCGTTTACGCAAACGATGACACAGCGCCGAAGGCTGCTCCTGCAACAGCGGAAAAGGGTACTCCCGACCTCGTTTACTCAGTCGAAAACGGACTTAAAGCTGACGCTGTAAAGGCTGCGGAAGAGCTTCTTCACACAGTTGATGCGATGGAGATAATCAACAGCTACCTCATTCCCGCACTCGATGCAGCAGGTGAAAAATTTGAAAAGGGCAAGATATTCCTGCCTCAGCTGATACTCACTGCCGGTGCTGCACAAGCCTGCTTTGAGGTCATCAAGAACAAGCTCTCGCTCTCAAATACTGAAGCAGTATCGAAGGGAAAGGTCGTACTCGCGACGGTAAAAGGTGATATCCATGATATCGGAAAAAATATAGTGAAAGTTCTGCTCGACAGCTACGGATTCACTGTTATCGACCTCGGCAAGGACGTTGACCCTCAGCTCATAGTAGATACAGCTATCGAGCACAAGGTGAAACTCGTCGGACTTTCCGCCCTTATGACTACTACCCTCGGCTCTATGGCGGAGACTATCCGGCTGCTGAATGAGCAGTATCCGGAATGTAAGACTGTAGTCGGCGGAGCTGTCCTCACAGCTTCATATGCCGAGCAGATACACGCGGATTTCTACGCAAAGGACGCAAAACAGTCCGTAGATGTCGCAGCAAAAGTATACGGAGAATAAAAAAACGCACGATGCCACAGGTATCGTGCGTTTTTTATTCTTCAGGTTCATCAAAGATATTGTACGTTTCAACAAATTCGTCTGCAATAGCCGCTATCATTTCATGATTTGAAATAGGGTAGTCTCCGCTGAAATTCCTGAATCCGACTCCGTCCTTGACTGCAAGTTCACCAAGATGCCGCAGCATACGCTCAACAAGCAGCGGCATAGTGCCGCATTTTTCCGCTATAAGCGGATACAGCTGCTACGTCACCTCCGAAAGCAGCTCTAGCGACTTTATACACTCCTCAACCGCAATACATATATACTCAAATCCGGATACCTCACTGCAAAATCCCTTATTGCACAAAAATTCCGCAATCTCAGGGATAATAAGCTGTCCGCAGATATCGGAGCGGTTATACATGATGACCTTGCTTATATAGTCTACTGTAGCAGGCATCACAATGAAAGCAGTCGCTCCAAGCTTATACATTTCAGCCTCAATGTACTTACACCTTGAATAAGACAGCAAGAACATTTTTATTTCCGGATACAGCGACTTAACACGCCGAATCAGGTCAGCCGTTTCCTTTTTCTGATAGATTATATTATAAACTACTCCGTCATAATACTCTTTCTCAAGGATACTGAGTATAGTATCCGGGTCATTACTGCAACATCGCGCCTCAAATCCGAGTGAGACGAGTTTTTCTGCAAGTATTCTACCTATCCCATCAAATCTGTCACCAATAAGAAAGCTGCATTTCATAGTCTCACCTCGCCAACAATCCGCACTTATATTAATGATAGTTCATATTTTCTATCGTGTCAACCCTAAAAATCCGCTTCATGTCGAAAATAAAGAAAATCCCCCTCTTTTTATCCAAGAGGGGGAAATATTACTGATTTATGCTGTCGTCATCACTGAACATACTGCTCGTATACTCAGCAACTCTTGCCGCATCGCCGTTACAGTCGATTTCGATATCTTCCTTTGAACGAAGGAAACGTATCGCACCAAACAACACAGTAAAGCTGAGTGCGTTTATGAGAACACCGAAATATACTCGTATTCCGAGTACAACACCAAGCATTCCGCAGAATATCATTGCGATAGAAATAACTATCCAAATCTCAAACTTTGTGTTGTCGGGGTCAAGCTGAAGGAATGCAAAACAAGCCGCACCCGAAACTATCGCATGGATTATCGCTATCGCCATAGAATACGGCTGATAAAAATCAAGTTTGTACGAATTAAGTTCGAGTATCATTATGAGTGCTTCAAGCACGATATATGCTGTGAAGCTGATTTTCAGCAATTTTCTCAGTCTAAGGCTTGCTGAAAGCAGATAATCCGCGTAAACAAGCAGTCCGAATCCGAGAAATTCGGTACAATAGGCAACAGCTTCAAGTGTTCTTGAAAGGAAACTCTCGTCCTTATACGTCAGATAATATATATAACATATAATTCCGAATGCCACAAACAGTGCATTGCCGATAAGACCGAAAAACAGACCTTTATCAAGCTTTTCCTGCATTATGCCTTACCCTCACTGAGAGCGGCGACAGCTCTCTGTCCAATGTCTTTTCTGTAGTGGGCACCCTCGAAGCTTATCTTCTTTACACCGCTGTATGCATTGTCAAGAGCCTTCGGGAGGTCATCACCCTTAGCAGTTACACCGATAACACGTCCGCCGTTTGTGAGGAACTTTCCGTCGTCGCTGAGCTTTGTACCTGCGTGGTAAACGAAGCATCCCTCGACCTGTCCGTTATCGTCAAAGCCGTTCATTTCGATACCCTTGGGGTAGCTCTCAGGATAGCCGCCGCTCGCCATAACTACGCAGGCACAGCTTCCCTTGTGCCATTTTATATCAACCTTGTCGAGTTCATGGTTATAAATAGCCTCGAAAATCTCATAGAGGTCAGCGTCAAGCATGGGGAGGACTACCTGTGTTTCAGGGTCACCGAAGCGGCAGTTATACTCTATTACCTTGGGTCCCTTAGGAGTGATCATGAGACCGAAGTAGAGACAGCCCTCAAAAGTTCTGCCCTCAGCATTCATAGCGTTCATGGTCGGGAGGAAAATCTTTTCCATGCACTCCTTTGCTACCTCGTCGGTGTAGTAGGGGTTAGGAGAGATAGTGCCCATTCCGCCTGTATTCAGACCCTTGTCACCGTCGAGTGCACGCTTATGGTCCATAGAAGATATCATCGGTACCATAGTTTTGCCGTCAGTGAATGAAAGCACTGAAACCTCAGGACCTGTGAGGAATTCCTCGATTACGATTCTTGCAGAGCTCTTTCCGAATTTAAGCTCGTCTATCATATCATGTACAGCCTTGACCGCCTCTTCCTCGTTCTGAGCGATTATAACGCCCTTGCCGAGAGCAAGTCCGTCAGCCTTGATAACAGCAGGATAGCTGTTCTGCTCCTTGAGGTAAGCAATAGCCTTGTCGCTCTCAGTGAAAACCTCGTAGAATGCTGTAGGGATATCGTACTTCTTCATGAGTTCCTTCGAGAACACCTTTGAGCCCTCGATTATAGCGGCATTTGCCTTAGGTCCGAATGTCATGAATCCTTCTGCCTGAAGCTTATCTACCATACCAAGCACGAGCGGGTCATCGGGGGCAACCACTACCATATCAGGGCTGAGCTTCTTTGCGAGTTCAACTATACCGTCTATATCAGTGGCAGAGACGTTGAAACACTCGGCATACTTCGATATACCGCCGTTTCCGGGAGCACACCAGAGCTTGCCTACCTTTTCGCTCTCTGCAAGCTTCATGATGATAGCGTGCTCACGTCCGCCGCCGCCTACAACTAAAATATTTTTCATTATATATTTCCTCCTGATAAATAATTCAAATCAAAAAACATCTGTATTTTTTATTATACCATGAATCCGGTCACATTTCAAGCCAAAACGCGAAAAAAGTAGAGGCGGATATTATCCGGCTTCTGCCAAGCCGTGATCCGTCACTTTTTGTCTAAACTGCACAATTTCAATAGTGAAAATAGTACACTCTTAATTTCAGGTAAAGACTTGTAATAAATGCAGAAATATGTTATAATGATAGAAATTGCGGAGATTTTCCTTCCGCTTTTGCAATGAAAAATAAAGGAGAAAAATTATGAAGTTCGGATTCTTTGACGACTCCAAAAAGGAGTACGTTATCAATTCCCCCAAGACTCCCTATCCGTGGATAAACTACCTCGGCAACCAGGGTTTCTTCTCACTCATTTCCAACACAGCAGGCGGCTATTGCTTCTATAAAGACGCTCGTCTCCGCCGTATCACACGTTATCGCTACAACAACGTTCCGATCGACATGGGCGGACGTTATTTCTATATCAACGACAACGGCACCATCTGGAACCCCGGCTGGTCGCCTGTTAAGACTCCCCTTGATGAGTACCAGTGCCGCCACGGTATGGGTTACACCATCATCACAGGTAAGAAGAACGGCCTCAAGGCTGAAGTTACTTTCTTCGTTCCTCAGAATTACGACGGCGAAGTTCAGCAGGTAGTTCTTACAAATGAGAGCAATGAAGCAAAGAACTTCTCTATCTTCTCTATCGCAGAGTGGTGCCTCTGGGATGCACAGGACGACTGCACAAACTTCCAGAGAAACTTCTCAACAGGCCGTGTTGAGATCGAAGGCTCTACAATTTACCACGTAACTGAGTACAGAGACAGACGTAACCACTACGCTTTCTACACTGTAAATGACGAGATCGACGGCTATGATACAGACCGTGACGCATTCCTCGGCGGTATCTACAACGGCTGGGACAACCCCGAAACCGTTAAGGCTGACAAGCCCTCCAACTCATTCGCAGACGGCTGGTCACCTGTTGCTTCTCACTATAAGAAGGTCACACTCGCACCCGGCGAGTCCAAGACACTTATCTATATCCTCGGCTATGCTGAGAACCCTCAGGACAAGAAGTTTGCTTCCGAAAAGCCTGCTAACCTCCTTACAAGAGAAACATGGGTGCTCAATAAGGAAAAGGCTTATGCAATGATCGAGAAGTACAACACTCCCGAGAAGGTAGCTGCCGGACTCGAAGAGCTCCGCAATACATGGGACAGCCTCCTTTCTATCTTCAAGGTAAATACACCTGACGACAAGGTAAACAGAATGGTAAATATCTGGAACCAGTATCAGTGTATGGTAACCTTCAACCTCTCACGTTCTGCTTCTTACTTCGAGAGCGGTATCGGCAGAGGTATGGGCTTCCGTGATTCCAACCAGGATATCCTCGGATTTGTACACCAGATCCCTGAGCGTGCAAGAGAGCGTCTTATCGACATCGCTTCAACACAGCTTTCAGACGGCGGCTGCTACCACCAGTATCAGCCTCTCACAAAGAAGGGCAACGCTGATATAGGCGGTGACTTCTCAGATGATCCGCTCTGGATGATACTTTCTGTTGCAGCTTACATCAAGGAAACAGGCGACTGGGGTATCCTCGATGCTGACGTTCCTTTCGACGATGATCCGAACGGCAAGCACAAGATGCTCGAACACCTCGACGTTTCCTTCTATCATATCGTTAACAACCTTGGTCCTCACGGTCTCCCGCTTGCAATGAGAGCTGACTGGAACGACTGTATCAACCTCTCATGCTTCTCTGACACACCCGGTGAGTCATTCCAGACCTACACCAATCCTAAGTTTGCAGCAGAGGGCGGCTATTCCAAGATCGCTGAGTCTGCATTCGTTGCCACACTCTTCACTTACACAGGTCCTGCTTATGTAGAGATCCTCAGACACCTCGGCAAGACTGCTGAGGCTGAGAAGGCTCAGGCTGAGATCGACAAGATGAAGAAGAACGTTATGGAATCTGCTTTCGACGGCGACTGGTTCATCAGAGCTTATGACGCAAACGGCGAGAAGATGGGCTCCAAGGAGTGCGAAGAGGGTAAGATCTTCATCGAGCCGCAGGGCTTCGCTGTAATGTCTGAGATTGGTAAGGATCAGGGTGCAGACATCAAGACTCTTAACTCTATCGACAAGTACCTCAACTGCGAGTTCGGTCTTGTCCTCAATAACCCTGCATTCACAAAGTACTATATACAGTACGGCGAGATCTCAACATATCCCGGCGGATACAAGGAGAACGCAGGTATCTTCACACACAACAACGCATGGATCATCTGTGCTGAGGCTTATGTCGGCAGAGGCGACAAGGCATTCGAGTATTACTCAAAGATCGCTCCTGCATTCACAGAGGAAACATCTGATATCCATAAGACAGAACCTTATGTATATGGTCAGATGATCGGCGGTAAGGACGCAAAGAACTTCGGTCAGGGCAAGAACTCATGGCTCACAGGTACAGCTGCATGGAATATGGTGGCTATTTCCCAGTATATCCTCGGTGTACAGCCTGTATTTGACGGCCTCAAGGTTGATCCTTCTATCCCGGCTGCATGGGACGGCTTCACAGCTGTTCGTAAGTTCCGCGGCGCAGAGTACAAGATCACTGTCAAGAACCCCAACCACGTTTGCAAGGGTGTTAAGACTATGACTCTCGACGGCAAGGCTATCGAGGGCTGCGTAGTTCCTGCCTGCGACGGCGGTGTTCACGAAGTTGAGATCGTAATGGGCTAATAATTAAATAAGCTAAGGGCAGTCTATAAGGACTGCCCTTTTTGCATAAAAAAACAGAGCCGGACTTATAAAAGTCCGGCTCTGTTTGTCAAAAAATTCCAATTTCATATGGAAGCAGCACGGGCGCACAATGTTCGCCCGAAAGATATTGTTTCAAATCCAGCTTTTTACAGTCTCCGCCGAACTTATACAAGTCCGGCTTCATGTTATTTGCTGCTTTCAGCTTTTTTCAGTTTCATAATAACGACTGCTATCCCTGCTGCAAGGACGATAGTAGTGAATATACTTCCCTCAATTCCGAAGTCACCGCCGGTCAGAAGCTTTGACGTACTTGCGGCAGTTGTGCGGAAAACAGACTCCTGGTCACCTGAACCGCTTACGCTTATACCGTAAAAACTGCCCTGCGTGAAGTTCCATACCGAATGTATCGCGCATGAACCCCATATATCGTCGTATGCTATCATGTACAGCGACGCAAATACACCAAACATCGCAAGATTTATGAACACAAGAACTCCGAATCCAGGATTCATCACGTGTGCAATACTAAATGCGACCGCACTTAGTCCGATGCCTATCACCGCAGGGAATTTACCGGCAACAGAGTTCATGAAGAATCCGCGGAAAATCACCTCTTCGCTCATACCCTGTATCAGAAATCCGAAGAAAAACAGTCCTATCAGTCCGAAATTGATATTGCTGCAAACAGTGATATTATTGCCTCTGCACACTACCGACAACAGCGTTATTGCCGTCATAAGAAGTGCACCTGTGAGAAGTCCGCGGAGATAGTGTGAAACGGCTTTTTCCTTTGCAAATCCCATAGACCGCAGAGGTCTTGCCTCAAAAAAGCGGCAGTAAATAATGCTTATAACGGTTCCGAAACCGGTACACAAAAGCGTCGGGACAAATATTTTCGGCTGAATCGCTACCTCCATAGTAACATCACGCACTTCCGCCATACTCAGTTCTCTGCCGCTGTAAAAGCCAAGCAGTGTGAGTTTTTCCTTTACCTCATCATCGGCAAGAAGCCACGGAATAATCGCTTCCGCGAGCATGATTATGCCAAATATGAACACAAATGACAAAATCTGTATCACTATACTTTCAGAAGCGGCTGACTTTTCCGATTCCTTGAACATTTTACATTTTAATTCAGGCATTTTCGTCCTCCTCTGCGTTAATTTACCCAATATATTTTCTTAGGCACCCAATAATAGTCATCGAACTCGTCTTCACCATAACGCTCCTCCATAGACATGATATACGGAGCATCTGCACTTTGTCCATCGTATGGATTTTCTATACCGGAGTCTATCTTGAAAATCGTGCCATACTGCGGCATAAGATAGAACAGTGTAAATTCCGACTTTCCCCATTCGTATTTATCCTGCGAACAGATGAATATACCGTCTCCGGACTTTTTCCTGATTCCCTGATTATACTCGCTGAAGTCAATAACTGTACGCTCCATTGTTTTGAGGTCGTAGGTATAAAGGCAAGGCTTAGCTGAACCGTTTTCAATTGATTCCGAATTGAGTATGCAGAGTCTGTCTTTCCATGCGAATATGTCGATGTACTGTTCAAGGTCGGTGGATATTTTGTAATACTTAGTTGTGACCGTGACCGGCCTATATTCAAATCCGTCATATCCTCCTGTCACACGAACAGGCTCTCCTTCGCAGAAAAACCTCATACGGTCTCCCTCACGGCCGAACAGTCCTTCCGAAACAGCAATGGTATTGCCGGTATCATAATCAATAACATCGTACTCCATGGAATAGTCCTGTCCCTCTGTATCAAACACATAGCTTTCGGAATACAGTCCGTTTTCGGTTGGAATCAGGTAGGCGATGTTCTTGTCTATGTGTGAGATTTCCGCAGTTTCTCCTGTTTTAACGTCGTAGGAGTATATATTACACGGCTCGTCCTGTGAAACACGGAGATCGGTATAATAAAGTTTACCGCAGTATCCGCAGAGAGCATTATAACAGCCGTGATAATCAAGTCCTGTGCGTGTATCGACCTCTTCATATTTGCTGGTTTCGGGGTCATAACGGAAAAGCGACGAGTCATGCAGTGAGCAGTAATCATCGAAATTAACGGACATATAGAAATATCCGTCGAGATACACTATATCCACTATGTTTCCACTGCAAGGCTTTGAGCATATCTCAAGCGCACGCTGATAGCGTGTGTCGTCAGTATTCTGAACGCTTTCATCGCCTCCGGCATAAAAGTACGAACCGTAATTCTGATAGACATCTTCCGCCTTGCACGGCGACATTCTCTCACCAAAACTCATTTTTCCGGGTTCGACAGATTTAATATCTACCGGCGGTGCGGCATCGGTCTCATTGATATTCAGCTTTATTGAAGAAAAATCATCCTCGCTGTATTTGCGGAAAACCGGCTCTGACGTTTCTTTCTTGTCATCAGCGTCCGGCGATTCCGTTTCGCCGTCAGCCGGAGTGTCCGTGTCCGTCTCAGTTTCGGTCACTGTCTCGACATCTTCCGGTGGTTCGCTGTCGGACTTTTTTAGTTCACAGCCTGTTGCAGACAGTGCAAGTACTGCCGATAAGAATAATGCTGAAAGTTTCCTCATAGTTCACCGTCCTATTTATATTGATGTTGTAAAATATATTATATCATTATACGGCAAAACAGTCAATAATACAAGTATGATATTTAACCGGCTCTCTGTCCGGACGTTTTTTGTATATCAGCGATATTGACTTTCCGTGATGCACATGGTAAAATTATTTCATATATATGAAATGAGGAATCTCAATGGCTGATATACTATATATGGTAATCCCATGCTATAATGAGGAAGCTGTTCTTCACGAGACTGCTTCACGAATGAAGGCAAAATACACCGTCCTCACAGAGCGTGGAATGATATCCCCCGAAAGCCGGATAGTTTTTGTCAACGACGGCTCAAAAGACTCGACATGGCAGATAATAGAGGAGCTTCACCGCTCAGAGCCCGGTTTTTTCTCCGGTATAAACCTCTCACGCAACAGCGGTCATCAGAATGCTGTACTCGCCGGACTTATGACCGTCAAGGACATCTGCGACATGGCTATCACTATGGACGCTGACCTACAGGACGATATAAATGCCATAGACGCTATGGTTGAGAAATACAACGAAGGCTGTCAGGTAGTATATGGAGTCCGCAGTGCACGAAAAACCGACACCTTCTTCAAGCGCTTCACTGCCGAAAGCTTCTACCGCTTCATGAAATCAATGGGAGCGGATATCGTCTACAATCATGCGGACTTCAGACTTATGAGCAGGAGAGTACTGCAAGAGCTTGACGGTTTCCGCGAGGTAAATCTTTTTCTGCGCGGGATAGTCCCGCTGATAGGTTTCAAGAGTGCAAACGTCTACTATGAGCGCAGTGAGCGCTTTGCAGGTGAGAGCAAGTATCCGCTGAAAAAAATGCTTGCATTCGCTGTAAACGGCATAACATCGTTCAGCACTAAGCCGCTTAAACTGATAACCGCAATCGGCTTTATCATGTCGCTGATAAGTACGGCGGCGATAATATGGGCATTCGTGGTAAAAATACTCGGACACTCCGAACTTGGCTGGTCGAGTACAATGTGCTCGATATGGTTAATCGGAGGAATACAGATACTCGCACTCGGCATAATCGGCGAATATATCGGAAAAATTTATGCCGAAGTCAAACAGCGTCCGCGTTATATAGTAGCCGATTTTATAAACGATACCGAAAAAAGGAGAAATAACGATGCTGAAAAAAATTCTTGACAGCAAAAGCTGTGCCGAATGTAAGCTGTGCTGTAGATTCGACAGATACGACGTTTGGGAAACTCCGGTATTCACAGCCGAAATATGCGAACGTATCCGCGCCGCTAAGCCTGATACAGAATTTGTACCTAAGGACGGCGGATATATTTTCAAGCTGAAAGAACTCGATGAGGACGAACTTTTTTCATGTCCCGCACTCACCGAAACAGGCTGTATGCTCGGCGATGATAAGCCGTTCGATTGCCGTATATGGCCTTACCGGATAATGGAAATAGGCGGCAGAAGAGCCATAACTATAGCATCTATCTGCGAGGAAATGTTCGGCAGACCACTCTCTCAGCTGAGCGGCTTTCTTAAAGAAGGACTTGCTGACGCTATTTTCAGCTATGCCGATTCTCACCCCGAAATAGTAAAGCCGTATTATGAGGGGTACCCTGTGCTTATGTTTGAGAAACAGCTTGATTTTTTCAGCGGCAAGTGATATAATAAAAATATAAATTTATAAGAAAGAAGGTATTCCGCTATGGATATCAAAGCAAAAATCGAAGAACTCGTAAACAAAGTCAAGAACGACAAGGACTTCGCTGAAAAATTCAAAAATGACCCTGTCAAGGCTGTTGAAGGTGTTATCGGAGTTGACCTCCCCGACGATCAGATCAATAAGATAGTTGACGGTGTAAAGGCAAAGGTAACTGCTGACGGTATCGGCGGAAAGATCAGTGACCTTATCAACAAGATCACTAAGTAAGGAATAATACCACTGTATTTCACCTGAGGTTTCCCATTTTAACATGAGGAAACGATCAATTTATTATATAAAATATGCGGACGGCACGATGGCTGTCCGCATTTATTTTTTCCTGACGTTAACCTGTTATGTCGTTTCTGAACAGGCGCATGGTATCCATTTTCAGTGAACGGTTCTGTGGCTTGCTGAGTTCGGGGTCGTCTGCGAGAATTTTCGCGGCACACTCCTGTGCCATTCCCGAAAGCTCCATACTGCACGCAACATCGGCAATTTTCAGCGGTGGGAGTCCGTGCTGAGCGTTACCGAAGAAGTCACCGGGTCCGCGCATTTTGAGGTCCTCCTCGGCAATTCTGAAACCGTCCGTCGTGGAGGAGATTATCTTCATACGCTTTATGCAGTCGTCGTTTTTGTTGTCGGTTATGAGTATGCAGAAGCTCTCACAGCTTCCTCTGCCGACTCTTCCGCGAAGCTGATGAAGCTGAGAAAGTCCGAAACGTTCAGCATTTTCTATGACCATTACCGCCGCATTCGGAACGTCTACCCCGACCTCGACTACAGTCGTACAAATCAGCACTTGTATCTCGCCGTCGCGGAATTTCTTCATTACCTTTTCCTTTTCTGCTGAACGCATTTTTCCGTGGAGAAGTGCGGTAGTATAGCCTTTCAGATTACCGTTTGCCGCGTCCTCGGCATAGGATTTTACAGCAAAAAGGTCACTCTCACTGTCCTCTATCATTGGGCATACCACATATGCCTGTCTGCCCTCATCAAGGCGCTCACGGACAAACCCGAATGCATCAGCACGCTTTTTTCCGGTCACAGCATATGTCTTGACAGGCTGTCTGCCTTTTGGAAGCTGTTTTATCACGGAAATATCGAGGTCGCCGTAAATCATGAGTGCGAGAGTTCGCGGTATCGGAGTTGCCGACATTACAAGCCTGTGCGGAGAATCGCCCTTTTCAGCGAGAGCCGCTCGCTGTGCTACACCGAAACGGTGCTGTTCATCGGTTATGACAAGTCCGAGAGTCTTGTATTCAACGTCTTTCTGTATAATGGCATGAGTACCGACGATAACATCAATCTCGCCGCTTGCAAGTTTTTCACGTATCATATTCTTCTTTTTTGCAGTTGACGAACCTGTCAGCAGACAAACTTCTATCCCGAGTGGTCCGAGGAGTTCGGATAACGTGTTGAAATGCTGAGTTGCGAGTATTTCTGTAGGAGCCATGAGTGCGGACTGTATACCATTTTTTGCCGCAAAACAGCACGCTGCCGCTGCTACAGCGGTCTTGCCGCTTCCGACATCGCCCTGCAAAAGCCGGTTCATGGGAGTATCCTTACAGAGGTCGGCAATAATGTCGCTCACCGCCTGCGCCTGTCCCTCAGTAAACTCGAAAGGCAGCGCACGATTAAAGCCGCTGATATCGACACTGCTGTCCATTGCAAAAGCGGTAGTCTTTCTGCGGCGGAGTTTCAGCATAGTCATACCGAGCTGAAGCTTCAGCAGTTCATCAAATGCAAGGCGGCGGCGTGCCTCCTCAGCAGCTTTGTCACTCGTCGGAAAATGGATATTCTCAAGTGACCACATCAGCGGTGCGAGGTGATACTGCGAGAGAATGTCCTGAGGAAGAGTCTCAAAAGGAAAATGCTTCATGATATCGAGTGCCTGCCGCATATTCGTCCTCACCATATTCACGGAAAGTCCCTGCGTAAGGCGATATATCGGTTGAATAAGCACTTTCTCATCGGCTTTGATAAACACCGGCGCAGCTATTTCACGTCGAAGCATACTGCCGTTTACCTTGCCATACATATAATATGTCTGTCCCTCTTTAAGCGCCTGAAATCCGTAAATGTTATTATATATTACTATAACTATCGTGCTGATACCATCGGTTGCAACGGCATTGCATATAACAAGTCCGCCGCGCACTCGCTGAGGCCGATTCTTCTGCACTACGGTCAGCTTCAGCACGTTATAGCTGCCTATAACAGCCTGCTGTATCGGTACATATGCACGGAAATCAAGGTAAGCACGCGGAATGTGATAAATCAGGTCATAGGGACTGCTTATCTCAAGCTTGCGGTATTTTTCGCCTCTTGCCTTGCCTACACCTTTCAGGTATTCAATTTCTGAAAAAAGATTGGCAGCCATAGTCTGCTCCTTTCGGTAATATGAAATAATTATAACACACTTTTCCGCGAATAGCAACAGCCGTAATATCGCTCGGATTCCCCTTCAACTATAGCAAAGAATTACAAATACTCGCAAAAAAGCACGCATTTTCAGAAAAAATGATAAAAATAATTTTTACCACTTTATTTTTTTCCGTAAATGTAGTATAATGATAGTAATTACGTTTAAGTCAGAAAGCATCTCCATAGGGAGAAATTTATATAAGAGGTAAAACTATGGCGAATAACTATTCTCTCGGTATCGACGTCGGCTCTACTACAGTAAAGACTGTCATAACCGATATCGAAGGCAATATCGTATATTCAAAGTATCAGCGCCACCTTTCCAAGGTAAAAGAAACCGTTACCGACCAGCTGAAACTGATTCAGGCAGACTACCCTGATGAATCATTCAAGGTCTGCATCACCGGTTCGGCAGGTCTCGGACTTGCTAATTCAGCAGAGATACCGTTCGTTCAGGAAGTTCACGC
This sequence comes from Ruminococcus flavefaciens, assembly GCA_902792235.1. GTDB lineage: Bacteria > Bacillota > Clostridia > Oscillospirales > Ruminococcaceae > Ruminococcus > Ruminococcus flavefaciens_AE. The sequence goes on along the minus strand of CADAYP010000020.1, from coordinate 6,156 downwards.
AGCTTTCCTCGCAGTAAAGGAAAAACAGCCTGATGCTGACGCTGTTATCGAACTCGGCGGCGAAGATGCTAAGATAATCTTCCTCACAGGCGGAGTTGAACAGCGTATGAACGGCTCTTGCGCCGGAGGAACAGGTGCTTTCATCGACCAGATGGCTACTCTCCTCGGAATCACTGCCGACCAGCTCGACGAACTCTCGCTCAGGGCACAGAAAATTTACCCCATAGCTTCACGCTGTGGAGTTTTCGCTAAATCAGATATACAGCCGCTTCTCAATCAGGGTGCTCGACGTGAGGACGTTGCCGCAAGTATATTTCAGGCTGTAGTCGACCAGACTGTATCAGGTCTTGCGCAGGGCAGAACTATCGAGGGAAAGGTACTATTCCTCGGCGGACCGCTCCACTTCCTGAAGGGTCTCAAGCAGGCATTCGTTAAAACTCTCGGACTCGACGATGAACACGCTGTATTTCCGGAAGACGGTCCTGTTTTCGTGGCATACGGCTGTGCGCTCTACGCTTCACAGGCGGCTGATGCATACTCAGTCACTGAACTTCTCAACAAGGTTAAGAACGCCCGCGCTTCCGATGATATAGTCACAGGCGACCCGCTCTTCAGATCGCAGGCTGAATACGATGAATTCATCGACCGCCATAAGAAATTTGACCTCGGATACGGCGATATCCGTACATATAAAGGCGACGCTTACCTCGGTATCGACGCAGGCTCAACCACAACAAAGCTCGTGCTCATAACCGATGACGGACGCATTCTCTATCACCATTACAGCTCGAATCAGGGTCAGCCGCTTGACAAGATCTCCGATCAGCTCAAAAAGATATACGAGGCGATGAACCCCGATATCACGATAAAAGGCTCGGCTGTAACCGGCTACGGAGAAGACCTCATCAAAGCCGGACTCTCTATCGACCACGGCATCGTTGAAACTGTCGCTCACTTCAAGGCTGCCGCTTACTTCTGCCCCGATGTTGACTTCATCATCGACATCGGCGGTCAGGACATCAAGTGCTTCAAGATCAAAAATCACAGCATCGACAGTATCATGCTGAATGAAGCGTGTTCATCGGGATGCGGCTCATTCATACAGACATTCGCTATGGCTCTCGGCTACGATATCGCTGAGTTCTCTCAGCTCGGTCTTTTCGCTGAACACCCCGTAGACCTCGGCTCACGCTGTACCGTATTCATGAACAGCTCCGTAAAACAGGCGCAGAAGGACGGCGCTACCGTCGAGGACATCTCCGCGGGTCTTTCTTCGTCTATCATTAAAAATGCCATATATAAAGTTATACGTGCAAATTCGCCAGACGACCTCGGAAAGAATATCGTCGTACAAGGCGGCACATTCCTCAATGATGCGGTACTCCGCTCATTCGAGAAGGAACTCGGCAGAAATGTTATTCGTCCGGCTATTTCAGGACTTATGGGTGCATTCGGCTGTGCACTCTATGCAAAGGAGCGCTCTGAGGGCGAATCAAGTATCATCTCAAAGGACGAACTTGCTACATTTGCCTATACATCGCGGTCTGCACAGTGCGGAGGCTGTACTGCGAACTGTCAGCTCAACATCATCAACTTCGGCAAAGGCAGAAATTTCATCTCCGGCAACCGCTGTGAAAAAGGCGGCGGCAAGGCTAAGAAAAACAACGTGCCGAACCTCTATGAGTACAAGTATAACAGCATAATATCCCTCGAAAAGACCGCTCAGCCGTCGCGCCCCGTCGCTAAGGTAGGTCTTCCGCTCTCGCTCAGCTTCTATGAGCAGATGCCTTTCTGGCATACTTTCTTTACCGAGCTTGGTTTCCAGACCATTTTCAGTGACGAAAGCTCGCGTGATATGTACTACCTCGGTCAGCATACTATCCCTTCGGATACTGTTTGCTACCCCGCAAAGCTTACACACGGTCACGTCGAGAATCTGCTCGACAAAGGTGCAGACTTCATTTTCTATCCCTGCATGAGCTATAACCTCGACGAGGGAGAAAGCGATAACCACTTCAACTGCCCTGTCGTTGCATACTATCCCGAGCTTCTGCTCAGAAATAATCCGCGCCTCAACGATAAAAATTTCATTCATCCGTATATGGACCTCAACGTCCGAAAGAACGTTGTAAAGGTAATGAAAAATACACTGAAACAGTTCAACATCAAAGGCAAGATTCCGGCGGCAGTCGATAAGGCATTTGAAGCTCTCGACCGCTTCCACCGCGATATAGCGGCAAAGGCTTATGACATAATCCGTCAGGCACGAGAGGAAAACCGCAAGATAATCGTCCTCGCCGGCAGACCATACCATATCGACAAGGAAATCAACCACGGTATCCACAAGCTTGTAACAAGTCTCGGAATGGCTGTAGTCACCGAGGACAGCGTCGCACAGCTTGCTCACACTCCAAAACTCGGAGTACTCAACCAGTGGACCTATCATTCACGTCTTTACAGAGCCGCTGAGTACGTCACAACTCAGCCGGATATGCAGCTCATACAGCTCGTATCCTTCGGCTGCGGAATAGACGCTGTCACCAGTGACGAGGTGCGCAATATCCTTGAAAGCAAGGGCAAGCTCTATACACAGCTCAAAATCGACGAAATAAACAACCTCGGCGCTGCAAGAATAAGACTCCGCAGTCTTGTTGCCGCTATGAATGCCGATACCGCCCATAAAAAGGACAGCACAAAGGAGTAAGAATGGCTGATTACGTTAGATTTACCGAGGATATGATAAAAACTCATAAAATCCTCGTGCCGAATATGCTGCCTGTACATTTCAGGCTGCTTATGGCGATATTTGAGAATAAAGGCTACACAGTTGAGCTGCTCGAAAACGACTCTCGTGCAGTTGTTGACGAAGGACTCAAAAACGTCCACAATGATGCCTGCTATCCGGCTCTGCTTGTAATCGGACAGTTTATGGACGCGCTCAACAGCGGCAAGTATGACCCCGATAAGACTGCCCTCCTGATAACTCAGACCGGCGGAGGCTGCCGTGCTTCAAACTATATCCACCTGCTGCGAAAAGCTGTTGCCAAAAACTATCCGCAGGTACCTGTCGTATCACTCAATTTCAGCGGACTTGAAAAGGACAGTGCCTTCAAAATCACAGCTCCGATGTTCCTGAAACTGCTGTACGCGGTCCTCTACGGCGACCTGCTCATGACCTGCTATAACAAGTGCCGCGCATATGAAGTCAACAGCGGCGACTCTAAGGCGATGCTCGACAAGTGGCAGTCCCGACTCGGTGACATTTTCCGCAAGGGAAGCCGTGAATACCTCAAAACCAAAAAGCTTTACAAAGAGATACTCGACGATTTCTCTTCTGTGAAATTATCAGGTGAAAAGAAGATACGTGTTGGCATCGTCGGTGAGATATATGTAAAATACTCACCCCTCGCAAACAATCACCTCGAGGACTTCCTCATCTCAGAAGGCTGTGAACCGGTCGTTCCGTCACTTCTTGAGTTCGTGATGTACTGCGCCGCAGGAACATTCAACGATGCGAAAATTTACAACAATCAGTCGCTGAATTCACGTATATACAAGCTCGGCTATAAGCTTATATACAAGAAGCAGAAAGAACTCATCGCCGCAATGAAGGCGCAGGGCAAGTTCGAGCCGCTCCACGACTTTGAACACCTCCGCAGTCTTGCTGACAAGTACATAAGTCAGGGAGTCGTTATGGGCGAGGGATGGCTCATTCCGGCTGAAATGGCGGCACTTGCTCAGTCAGGTGTTGAGAATATCATCTGCACTCAGCCGTTCGGCTGTCTGCCGAACCACATCGTTGCAAAGGGAATGACACGCGCTATAAAAGAGCAGAATCCCAACGCAAATATAGTCGCTATCGACTACGACCCCGGCGCTACAAGAGTAAATCAGGAAAACCGTATTAAGCTTATGCTTGCTAATGCAAAGCGATGACGTAAAAAATATAAAGAGATGATTAAGAGAAGAACAGGCGAGGTAATCGTCACAAATGAGAAACAGGGTCAGCTCCTGAAAAAGCTGTACGGAACTGCCGATGGACGCAGACTCCTTAAATTCTTAACGCTTCCGATAGTATCAATGGCGGCAGGCGACTTTATGAACTCCATATTCTCAAAGCCGCTGATACGTCCGTTCATATTGAAGAATCACATCGACACATCACAGTATCAGATGCGAAACTTCCACTCCTATAACCAGTTTTTCACACGCAGGATAAAGCCGGATAAGCGCCCGATCGACTTTGCTCCGTCACATCTGATAAGTCCATGCGATTCAAAGCTTTCAGTCTACGAGATAGACGAACACAGTATCTTCCGCATAAAGGAATCAATGTACCGCGTAAGCGACCTGCTGAGGAACGATTTTCTCGCACGCAGATTCATAGGCGGCTACTGCATGATATTCCGCCTCGAAGTGGACGATTACCACCGCTATTGCTACATAGACAACGGTACAAAGACCGGCAATACATTTATCCGCGGCGAGCTTCACACTGTCAATCCGATAGCACTGAGACGATATAATATCTACAAGCGCAACTCGCGCGAGTATACCGTTCTGCATACCGAAAATTTCGGCGACGTGGTACAGGTAGAAGTCGGTGCAATGCTTGTCGGCAAGATAAAAAACCACCACAAGGAACACTCTTTCAGCCGCGGCGAAGAAAAGGGAATGTTCGAGTTTGGCGGTTCGACTATAGTTCTCCTTGTTGAAAAGGGCAGGATAACTCCCGATGCCGACCTGCTGAAAAACACGGCAGAAGGCTACGAAACTGTAGTAAAGTACGGTGAAAAAATTGGTATTGCCCGCAGACCTATGCGCTACAAATAGTCCCTGCGCCCCGGCATGGGCCTACTCTGTACAAATGGCATAATCTGCTTTCGCTCATTAGCACATACAGCTCTGCTGTATGTGCTTTTTTCATACCGGATATTGCGGTGTCAAGCCGATTATTGCGCTATATACCGTCGCTCCGGGCTTATGTTTCAATATATGAAATATAAATGTTAAATTCACGTTAAATCATCGCTCCAACTCTTGACTATAGCTTTGGAACTGATATAATATATCTTAGATAGATAAAATAAGGGAATAATATTAAAAAGGAGCTCATACTATGAGTGGCACTGATTTTTCAATTTTTAACATCTTCACTATGCTCGGCGGACTCGCTTTCTTCCTCTATGGAATGAACGTTATGTCCACAGGTCTTGAAAAGCTCACCGGTGGTAAACTGGAAATAGCTCTCAAGAAAATGACTTCAAACAAATTCATGGCGATTATCCTCGGTATGATGGTCACGATAGCGATACAGTCCTCGTCCGCGATGACCGTAATGCTCGTCGGCTTCGTCAACTCGGGAATCATGTCTCTTGAGCAGACTATCGGTGTATGCTTCGGTTCTGATATAGGAACCACACTTACTGCTTGGATACTCAGCCTCGCAGGAGTTGACGGCAAAAATCCGTTCATCAAAATGCTCAAGCCTTCTTCCTTTGCACCATTAGTTGCACTCGTTGGTGTAATACTTATCATGGGTGCCAAGAAGAATAAAAAGAAAGATATCGGACGTATTCTTGTTGGATTCGCTATAATCATGACAGGTATGTCTCTTATGTCCGAATCTGTTTCACCGCTCGCAGATTCACCGCAGTTCCAGAAAATACTGACAGCATTTCATAATCCTATTCTTGGTGTTCTTGTTGGAGCCGGTTTTACAGGCATTATTCAGAGTTCTGCCGCTTCTGTCGGTATATTACAGGCTTTTTCACAGACAGGTGCCCTCACATATGGAATGGCGCTCCCCATTATCATGGGACTTAACATTGGTACTTGTATCACAGCGCTTATTTCAAGTATCGGAGTAAACAAGAATGCGAAGCGTGTTGCCTGCATTCACATACTCATAAAGGTTCTCGGAACATTGATACTTCTGCCGATATCTCTTATTCTACAGCACGTTATCCATCTCAGCATCTTTGATCAGACTGTAGGCTATGTTGGAATCGCTGTTATGCACTCAATATTCAATATTGCAACTACAATTATCCTTCTGCCGTTCACCCCAATGCTTGTAAAGCTCTCTCACCTTATAATACGTGATAAAGAGAATGATAAAGTGCTTGAAGCAGAATCAAATCATCTCAGAGGACT
>CADAYP010000019.1:0-26070 GCA_902792235.1 Ruminococcus flavefaciens | reverse complement strand
CGTCAACAGCCTTGTTGATGAAGATATCTTCAGCGCTTTCGTTTCTGTAGATGATGTCGATCGGGAATACATCGCCCTTCTTAGCATCAGCAGGAACCTCGAAGGTGAATGTCCACATTGTACCATCCTGTCCGTCGTCATCTTCACCAGCTGTAGCAACGAAGAAACCGCTGAATCCCTCGGGAGCTGTAGGATCAGCCTTAGGCTTGCTGGGCATGATATAGTCAATAGCTGCGCCCTTTGTAGCAACAGCGCCCTTAGAGTTAGGAACGAGTTCTAATCTGCTATCAAAGAATACGTGGAGACCTGTAGAAGCGTATTTACCAGCAGCACCACTTACATCGAGTGAGCAAGTAACTGTCTTGCCAGCGATATCAGCAGCATCGTTGTAAACAACTTCGTTGCCCTTTCCATCAACAGAGATAGTGAGAACAGGCTTTACAGTAGCATCAGCAGCGGTACCATAGTTTGTGAGGTCAGTTTTCTGTCCATCAGGATAATCAGCAGCGGATGCAGCCATAGGTACAGATGAAAAAGCAATAACTGCTGCTGTGAGTGAAGAAATAAACTTGCGAGCTTTCATTTTTACAACTCCTTTGCAATATGTTTATTATATATTTATCATACATTTTTATATAGTTAATGTCAATTGATTTTGTATAGTGTTAATACTTGGTTAATAATTACTGTGAGATTCAACAATTCATAGACATATGGTTTGTCTAACTCGCTATAACATTTTTCGATACCTATTGACAATATCTTGTCAGTGTAGTATAATAATAACATAACCTTATCAAGAGAGGCGGAGGAAACAGGTCCTGTGAAGCCCGGCAACCTGACATTCAAGGTGCTAAATCCTGCGGTATAACCGGAAGATGAGGAGTTTGAACATTGTTCAGTACGCACGTCCGAAGGGGCGTGCGTTTTTTGATAAGGAACTCAAAAATTTTGGAGGTCATAAAATGAAAAAAGTATTTTTCACATCGGAATCTGTTACTGAAGGACATCCCGATAAGATCTGTGATCAGATATCTGATGCAGTCCTTGACGCAATGCTTGAGCAGGACGAAATGTCACGAGTTGCCTGCGAGACAATTGTAACAACAGGTATGGTACTCTGCATGGGCGAGATATCGACCAAGGCAATCGTTGATATTCCTAAGATAGTACGCAATGTAGTTTCCGACATCGGTTACGACAGAGCAAAATACGGCTTTGACGCTCACACCTGCTCTGTACTTACATCAATCGACGAGCAGTCGCCTGACATAGCAATGGGTGTAAACGAAGCTTTCGAGTACAGAGAGCAGAACAATGACAGCGACGGACTTTCAAACGGTGCCGGCGACCAGGGTATCATGTTCGGATATGCCTGCAACGAGACTCCCGAACTCATGCCGCTTCCTATTTCGCTCGCACATAAGCTCGCGCTCCGTCTTACAGAGGTAAGAAAGGACGGCACACTCCGTTATCTCCGTCCCGACGGCAAGACACAGGTAACTATAGAGTACCACGACGACAAGCCGGTGCGTGTTGACGCAGTTGTAGTGTCATCACAGCATTCAGCTGATATCTCGCTTGAGCAGCTCCGCAGAGACATCGAAGAGACAGTTATCCGCGAGGTAATCCCGGCAGAGCTTATGGACGAGAATACAAAGATATACATCAATCCTACAGGACGTTTCGTAGTCGGCGGACCTCAGGGTGACAGCGGACTTACAGGACGCAAGATAATCGTTGATACATACGGTGGATACTCGCGTCACGGCGGCGGAGCTTTCAGCGGTAAGGACCCGACAAAGGTTGACCGCAGTGCCGCATACGCAGCAAGATACATCGCTAAGAACATCGTTGCAGCAGGACTTGCAGATAAGTGTGAGGTACAGCTTTCATATGCAATCGGTGTAGCTAAGCCTATCTCTATCCTTGTTGACACATTCGGAACAGGCAAGGCAGACGAGAACAAGCTTTCAGAAGCAGTATCAAAGGTATTCGACCTCAGACCTTCTGCTATCATCAAGATGCTTGACCTCAGAAAGCCTCAGTACAGACAGCTTGCAGCATACGGTCACATGGGACGTGAAGACCTCGGCGTTGCATGGGAAAAGACTGACCGTGTTGAAGCTCTCAAGGCAGCAGTCAGCGAATGATAAATACGCGGTGACCTTCATCGCAATGAAAATAAAAAGCGGCTCATATGAGCCGCTTTTGTGCTGTTACTGAACAGTGATGTTGCCGGTTATTACGAGTACCGCAGCGCCGGGCTGAATACTCCATTCACCTGTGTCAGGGTTCTGAGTATATTCAGCAGCGGGAACTGTTATCTGTCCTTCGGGGACAGTGAAAGTGCCGGTAGCAGGAACGTAGTTATAGTTAGTGCCCTCAGTCCATTCTGTGCCGTTGAAGGTAACGGAAGTGATATCGAGAACAGGGTCGAAAACATCAGTGAAGACGACGCAGTCATCAGCTGTAACAGGGACACTTCCGCTGTTCTGAATGATGAAGGTGTAGGTCACCTCGCCGTTTTCAGCGACCTCAGCCGGTGAAAGAGACTTAGCAATAGTGAGAGAAGCGCCGCTTTCGGGAGTTATAGTTGTGCTTGCAGTTGCGAGGACTGCTCTTGCTGCACCGGATACTTCAACAGTATTAGTGATAGAAGCATCGTCGCCGTACGGAGCGAATCTGTTCACGGAAGCTTCGTAGAGTATCATTGTGCTGCCGCCTGCCGGAACTGTTAAGCCGGTTATTGTGAGCGGTTCAATTTCGGAAACAGTAGGTTCAGCCTGCTGAACACCGTTGATATAATACTTTACAGAACCTTCTCTGTAGGTGAGGGGAACTGCTTCTGCGGCGGGGTCACCGTAGGAGTATTCGCCGAGGTTATCAGTGAGAGTGAGACCGACGAAGTCGGCACTTCCGCTGTTGACGAGACTGACCGCGAAAACGGTATCCGAACCTGTTGTATAGGTGTCGGTGACTGCTTCCTTAGTAGCGGAAAGGGTCTCGATAATTTCGCCTGTGGTAATATTTGAAACTGCAACGCTGCCGTTATAGGAAAGAGTTGCCTGATTATAGAATGCTGCCATGATATTTCCTCCTTTGCTTTAGACGGGAATCGTTCCCGTCATTTCATTATATTGCAGATGCGGCAAAGGTGTTACTGTGTATACATACAAAGTCACGAAGAAAATCAGGTTTGCAATATTATAATAAGTGTGGTATAATAATCCTGTTATGTTTGTAATGCGGAGGCTATTATGAAAACTCAGGAACTAAGATACACCCGATATACGAAGGAACGCTACCTTACGGCATTCCTGCTCGGATTTTTTGTACTTTTGCTGTCCCTTCTGCCGGTAATGCTGTGCGACAGGGGATACTTCATATATTACGGCGATTTCAATGCACAGCAGATACCGTTTTACAATCTCTCAAACGACGCAGTGCGGAACGGACAGTTCGGCTGGAACTGGTTCACGGACCTCGGTTCTGACTGGTTAACATCGTACTCATTTTACCTTGCGGCAAGTCCGTTTTTCTGGCTGTCGGTACTTCTTCCGCGCGGACTTGTAACGTATGCGATACCGTTTCTGCTCGCACTGAAACACGGTCTTGCGTCACTGACTGCATACTGCTATATAAGACGTTTTGTCAGGAGTAAGGAAGCATCGCTGGTAGGTGCACTGCTTTATGCATTTTCAGGCTTTCAGATATTCAACATCTTCTTCAATCACTTTCAGGACGTGACAGCACTTTTCCCGCTTATGCTGATAGCGATGGAGGAGAATATAAACAATCGCCGGCGAGGCTGGTTTGCACTGATAACGGCTGTAATGGGTGCACTCAACTACTACTTCTTTACCGGAGAAGCAGTGTTCCTCGTGATATATTTTCTCGTTAGAGTGCCTTGTAAGGATTTCAGTGCAACGTGGAAAAAGTTCTTCGGACTGCTGTTTGAAGCTGTTATCGGCGGCGGACTTGCCTGCATAGTGCTTTTGCCGTCGGCAATCGCGATACTCGGAAATTACCGCATAAACGAGCGCCTTTACGGTCAGAATATGATACTCTACAACGAGCGCTCACGTGTGATACGCGTGATACAGACCTTTTTCATGCCGGCAGATGCACCTGCAAGACCTAACCTTTTCAAGAGCGAAAATGCGAAATGGTCGTCAGTCGGAGGGTACTTCCCGCTGTTTGCGATGCTTGGTGTCATAACGTTTATCCGCACACACCGCAGACACTGGTCGGTTAAGGTGTCACTTATATGCATACTCTGTGCATTCGTGCCGATACTCAACTCCGGCTTTTATACGTTCAATGCCGCTTACTATGCACGGTGGTTTTTCATGCCGATACTCATTTTTGCAATGATGACCGCAAAGTCACTCGACGATGAGGAAGCTGACTTCCGTCCGGCAGTAAAGCTGACGATATTCATGCTTGCATTTTTCGGTGCGATATCGTTCATACCCGAGAAAGTGGACGGCAAGACGAAGTGGTTCGGTTTCCCGTATGATATCGGCTATTTCTGGCTTCAGATGGCAATAGCGGTCGGATTCCTGATATTTGCCGTTTACATACTCAAACGCAGAAAAAGGGGACAGCCGTTCGGCAATTTAGCGGTATACAGTACAGCAGTCGCGAGTGTCATATGTATTCTTGCAGTCGTTATCTACGGAGCGAATTCCCCGAAAGATGCGCGGGTGTACATCGACTCTGCAATAAACGGCAAAGAGAATGTTCATGAGGAAGTGTCTGAGGACAACTTCTTCCGCGTCGATATTTCGGAGGACTGCGACAACTATCCTATGCTTTGGGGACTTCCCAGTATGAGGGCATTTCAGAGTGTAGTAAGTACGTCAATAATGGAGTTTTACGACAATATCGGCATACAGCGCGACGTTGCAAGCCGTCCCGACGTAACTCACTACACACTCCGCGGACTGCTTTCGACGAAGTACTTCTACCGTGAAATAACTAAAGGCTACTCGCTTGAAGAGTTGTCACAAAAGTCGGAGACGGACATTTCTGACAAAAGCGGAAAAGACGGTATAAATGCGTCAAAGGTCGATGTCAGGGACTATCTTCCCGGATTTAAATATGTTGGATCGGGGAAGAATTTTGAGGTGTACGAGAATGAACTCTATATACCTATGGGATTCGGCTATGACACCTATATGTCTGAAACTGAAGCGTCAGGCTTACTCAAGGGTTCACGCGAGAAAATGCTGATAAAAGCACTTGTTCTCAATGATGAACAGATAAAAAAATACGGCGGCATTCTCGATGAAATGCCATCGACCCTTCCTACGACTTTTTCAAGAGACAGCTATGTCGCTGTCTGCCGTGAGAAGCAGAAAAACTGTTCCGACAGCTTTTCATACGATTCGCACGGATTCAGGTCGGAAATAACACTGAAAAAGCCACAGCTTGTATTTTTCAGTGTGCCGTACAGCGAGGGCTGGACCGCAACTGTAAACGGCAGACCTGCTGACGTTGAAAAGGTCTCATACGGATTTATGGCGGTAAAGGCTGATGAGGGTGCGAATGAGATAGAGTTTCACTATGAAACTCCCGGACTGCGCGGCGGATTCTATATATCGATAGCAAGTCTTGCAGTATTCATAGCCTACCTGCTGATAATGCGCGTAACTGACAAAAAGCGCAGATTCAGGAAGTTCACTCACAGCTATGACTATGCTTCACTTGAAAAGGTGAAAGCGTCGGAAATATACACACGAAGCTTTATAAAAAAGTGAGATATACTTAGGAGGAAAATACAATGCATCTTGATGAAAAAACGCTCAGAAGCGAGACTATTTATGAGGGTCCGATTTTCACTATAACCCACGATACTGTTGAACTCGAAAACGGCAAAGAAGCAATACGCGATGTACTGCTTCATCACGGAGGAGTATGTGTACTTCCTGTAAATGAAAAAAACGAGGTCTTTCTTGTAAAGCAGTTCCGTTATCCGTTCCGCACAGTTACACTCGAAGCACCTGCCGGAAAGCTTGAAAAGGGCGAGGACCATGCAGAGTGCGGCAGACGTGAACTCCTCGAAGAGACAGGCTGTACCTGTACAGAGTATACATTTCTCGGAGAGATGCTTCCGACCCCTGCATACAATACCGAGATAACATATATGTACCTTGCAAGGGGACTTTCCTATGATAAGCAGTCACTCGACCCTGATGAGTTCCTTGACGTTGAGAAAATGCCTCTTTCCGATGCTGTCAGACTTGTAATGGACGGAACTATCCGCGACGGAAAAACACAGATAATACTTCTCAAAGCCGCAAAAATGCTTGGCATAGACTGATATAATGAAAAAAGCATCCGTAAGGATGCTTTTTTATGTCATTCTTCTGTTGTGCCTGACTCTTCCGATTCGCCGTCAGAAGCCTCTTCTGCGGCAATAACAGCCTTTTGTCTCTCGTAAGCATCGAGTATACTTTCCTCAAAAAGCTTTCTTGCTGAAGGTGAAATAGGATGAACGATATCACGGAAGATACCATTTTCATCTTTTCTGCTGGGCATAGCCACAAACAGCCTTTCGTCACCCTGAACGACCTTGATGTCATGTACGGCAAACATATCATCTATCGTAACCGATACGACTGCACGCAGTCTTCCTTCCGACATGATCTTCCTGATCTTTACGTCTGTAATCTCCATGTTTTTACCTCCTTTGCTATGTAATATATTACGTCAGATTGATAAACGAATTTTACTATTGTTTATACATCGAAGCATACGTCTGCACTATATTATAACTCATTAATCTAAAAAATGCAATACTTATTTGAAATAATTAAAAAAATATTTATTGATGTAACCCTTGAAAGTGAGAAAGCGGTGACAAATTAAACCAAACGAACATTTATTCAAATTTGCTATTGAAAAATCACACGGAATATGTTACAATAATAAAATAGGTATATTATGTCAGTTTGCAGACAGAACTGGCTCAACTCATATAAGAAAAGGTGATATATTTTGGATAAGAGTATCTTGAATATCTTAGAAGGCAAAAAGCACATACACTTTATAGGTATCGGCGGTTCGGGAATGTACCCGCTTGCGCAGATACTTCACGGTCAGGGGTATTATCTCACAGGTTCAGATAATAACGAGACTGAGACCCTCGACGCTGTAAGAAGCATGGGAATACCGGTATTTATCGGACAGCGTGCTGAGAATATCGAGGGTGCGGACCTTATCGTGCATACAGCGGCTATAATGGCTGACAATCCCGAACTTATGGCGGCAAAGGCGAGCGGAGTACCGGTGCTTGAGCGTGCAGACCTACTCGGAATCGTGACAAGCTGGTACGATAACGCGATTTGCGTATCGGGTACTCACGGCAAGACCTCAACAACTTCTATGATAACACAGATACTCTTCACCGCCGGAATCGACCTTTCAGCATATATCGGCGGAAAACTCCCATGTATCGGCGGAAGCGGAAAGTCCGGCACAAGCGATATACTCGTTTGCGAGTCGTGCGAATTCGAGGACCACTTTCTCAAGTTTTTCCCCGATATATCGGTTATTCTCAATATCGACGCTGACCACCTCGACTACTTTGGCACACTTGAGAATATCATCAAGTCGTTCCACAAATTCAACGAAAACACGTCCAGGTGCATCATAATAAACGGTTCCGATGCGAACTCAATGAAGTCGCTTGAGGGAATCACAGGTAAGGAGATAATTACATTCGGCAAGGACAGTTCGTGTGACTACTATCCCGAAAATGTAAAGCAGGGAAATGGTCTGCTGACGACTTATGACGCTATGTACCGCGGAGAAAAGCTCGGTACCATAACTCTCCACGTTGCCGGAATACACAACGTACTCAACTCACTTGCGGCAATTGCGGCGGCAAGATATGTCGGAGCCGACTTCGCGGCTATACAGAAGGGACTCGATGAATTCCGCGGAGCTAAGCGCCGCTTTGAGAAGCTCGGCTTTGAAAAGGGAATAACCGTTGTTGACGACTACGCTCATCACCCGACAGAGCTTGAAGCAGTACTGACAGCGGCAAAGGGTATGGATTTCGGTCATGTATGGGCGATATTCCAGCCGTTCACATTCAGCCGTACAAAGCTTCTTCTCGACGACTTTGCACGTGTGCTTCAGATACCCGACCACGCAGTCCTCACGGATATAATGGGAAGCCGTGAAAAGAACACTTATGGCATTTTCACACGTCACCTCGCAGAAAAAATCCCTGACTGCATATGGTTCCCGCAGGACGAGTCGGCAGAGTGGACAGATGAGCGCAAATACGCTAATTTCCAGCAGGTATGCGATTACGTATGCGAGCACGCACAGTCCGGCGACCTCGTAATAACACTTGGATGCGGTGATGCATACAAGATAGCTAAGATGATACTGAAACAACTTTCGGAGGAGAAATAATATGTCCAAGGAAAAGGAACTTGAAGTTTTTAACTTCATAAAGAGCCGTCTGAGCGAAGGAATATCACCGTCTGTCCGTGAGATAATGGATGCGGCAGGATTCAAGTCTACTTCTACGGCTCATCGTTACATCAATGCCCTTGTAGACGAGGGACTTATCGAAAAATCCGACAGCCTGAACCGTTCTCTCCGCCTGCCGAACAGTACTACTGCATCAGTCCCGATAATGGGTACAGTAACCGCAGGACAGCCGATTACGGCTGTTCAGGACATCACCGGTTACCTCGGATTTGAAGCTCCCGGCTGTGACCCGAATGACCTTTTCGCACTCAGGATACGCGGAGAGAGTATGATAAATGCGGGAATACTCGACGGTGACATAGTTATCGTGCAGAGGACGGAATACGCTGAAAACGGCGATATCGTAGTTGCTTTCGTTGACGGCGAGGACGCTACGGTAAAGCGTTTCTATAAGGAGAAGGGGTACTACCGGCTTCAGCCTGAAAATGACACAATGGAACCGATAATACTTGACGAGTGCGAGATACTCGGTAAAGTTATCGGTCTTAAAAGATATTATTAATGTATAGCTAAGAAAGGAAGATAAAAATGCTTAACGACGTTAAAGTAATCATATGCGGAAAAGAGTATAAGCTCAAGACTTCAGAATCTCCTAATTACGTTTTCTCGCTTGCAAGAGCGCTTGAATCCCGTATTAACGAGCTTATGAACTCGGGAAGCGGCTCATCGCCCTACACAGCTTCTATAATGGTCGCACTCAGTCTGCTTGACGACCTCAACAAGTCAAACAAGCGTCTCGACGATATCCGTACACAGACAAAGGAATATGTTGATGAAGCCGGAAAGAACCGTATAGAGCGCGATGCGGCAGTCAAGGAGATAGAGGCACTCAAGGCTAAGATAGTACAGCTTGAGAATATGGTCAAGCTAAGACAGCTCAGCGACAGCATATGACGAAATCTCCGGAAATACTTGCGCCTGCGGGAAGTCCTGAAACTCTCTCCGCAGCACTGCGTTCCGGCGCTGATGCGGTTTATGCCGGAAGCAAGCGGTTTTCCGCGAGAAGCAGTGCCGCGAATTTTTCAGACGAGGAGCTCGCGGACGCTCTGCGGCTGTGTCACAGCTACGGTGCGAAGCTCTACCTTGCGGTCAATACGATAATTTCCGACGACGAAGCCGACGATTTCCGCAGGCACATAATGCTGACCTCGGAAATGGGCGTAGACGGCTATATCGTGCAGGACTGGGGCGCTGCGGAGATAATCCGCAAAGCTGTTCCTGACGCTGTGCTTCACGCTTCAACTCAAATGTCGGTTCACACGGCAGCGGGAGTCCGTTTGCTTCGTGAACTTGGCTATGTCAGGGCGGTTCCGGCACGTGAACTCGACCGTTCGGTACTTGAAAGAATGTGCCGTGAAGATATTGAAATAGAGGCTTTCGTTCACGGGGCACTCTGTATGTCGGTATCGGGACAGTGCTATATGTCGGCGATGATAGGCTCACGTTCAGCTAACCGCGGATGCTGCGGACAGGCTTGCAGACTGCCTTTTTCGGCGGTCGGAAATAAGAGCTGTGCAGCACTTTCGCTTAAAGACCTCTCACTCCTTGAAAGAGCGGACGAGGTAAAGGAAATTGGCATAGATTCGCTGAAAATAGAGGGACGCATGAAACGTCCCGAGTACGTTGCATCGGCTGTGAACGAGCTGAAAACCGCACTTGACGGCGGTGAGCCGGATATGCAGCTGCTGAGGGGTATTTTCTCACGCAGCGGATTCACTGACGGCTATTTTACCGGAAGAAGACAGGATATGTTCGGAGTCCGCGAGAAGGACGATGTAACTGCTGCGAGAACCCTTATCCCGCAGATACATGAGCTTTACCGCAGTGAGCGGCAGGTCCATACTATAGAGATTCACGCTGTGATGAAGTCAGGCAAGCCGATACGTGTAAAGGCGGTCTGCGGCGGGATAACCGCCGATGCTGAGGGGGATATCCCCGATACAGCGCAGAATCGCCCGACTGATACAGCAATGCTTGAAAAGCAGTTTTCAAAGCTCGGCGACACGGTTTTCAGGCTCGGAAAGCTCACCGCCGACATTGATGACGGACTCTTCGTTCCTGCCGGCAAACTGAATGAACTACGCCGACAGCTTGCAGGAAAGCTTACAGAAGCCGTAATATCGCATTATACACCGCATTATACAGTTTCCGGAGCGATGCCGGAGCTGCCTTGCATAAAGCGTAAAACGCGAGATGGAGTGCTGCCGCTAAGGACATTCTGCCGGACTGCCGAACAGGCTGTCGCCGCGGCGGAAAAGTCCGAATTTGTTGCGGTGCCGGTGGATATTATCAGCAATGAGTTGTTAAGCCGTGTTCCCGCGGAGAAGGTAATAGTCTCTCCGCCGCGATTTATTGCCGATGAAGACACTGTCAAAGAAATGCTTGCGAGGGTAAAGCAAGCAGGTGCAGAGCGTTTGCTTTGTCACACCCCTGACCATATCGCACTCGGAAAGGAACTCGGTTTCCGCCTTCACGGAAGCTTTACGCTGAATGTGTACAATTCCTACAGTGCCGAATATCTGCATAATATCGGCTTAGAGGACTGTGTCTTTTCCGTTGAGGCAACTCTTGAACAGCTTGCAGATGTTCAAACAGTTCTGCCGCTCGGAACAGTTCTGTATGGCAGACTTCCGCTCATGCTGACACGCAACTGTCCGATAAAGAATGAGGTCGGATGCAAAAACTGCACCGGCAGACTCATTGACCGTACAGGCAGAGAGTTGCCTGTTGCGTGCTCAAAGGAGTACGTTGAGATACTCAATTCCGATGTGCTTTATATGCATGACAGGCTCGGAGAGATAAAAGGTGCCGGATTCGGTGTAATACTGCTGAATAACGAGAACTCTCAGCAGACCGTTGACGCGATAAACGGGGTCAAGCCGTCGGGAAACATCACCCGCGGACTTTACTACAGAGGTATAGAATAATGAAACTCACCTTCAAAAAGCTAAGCGAAAATGCCGTAATACCGTCCCGTGCGACGAAATGCAGTGCCGGAATGGATATATGTGCCTGCCTTGAAGCACCGGTAACACTTGAATGCGGCGAGATAAAAATGATACCGACGGGGCTGACGGCTATGAGTGACTGCGACGACGTTGCATTGCTGATATATCCCCGCTCGGGACTCGCTTCAAAGCACGGTATAGCTCTCGCTAACTGCGTAGGGGTAATCGACACTGATTACCGCGGCGAGTGGTTCATACCGCTTATAAACCACGGAAAACAGCCGTTTACAGTCGAAAACGGCATGAGGATAGCACAGCTTATCCCGACAAAAGTCCTCTTCCCGGAAGTAGAAGTAGGGGAGGTCCTCGCCGAAACAGAAAGAGGCGAGGGTGGATTCGGCTCAACAGGTATAAAGTGTAAATAAAAGAAAAGGAGATATCACCATGAAAAAAGTTCTGTATATGTCATTTCTCATCATCACATCAATAGTCCTCGGCGGATTCTTCGGCGGACTTGTTGGAAATACCCCCGGACTCAGCTGGCTCAATTACTCAAAGACATTCGCATTCGAGCCGGGTACATTCCTTGATATCGACATATTCCGTCTCACATTCGGTGTTAGCCTTACAGTGAGCATTGCGCAGATACTGCTCATCATCATTTCAATTATCGTATACTATAACACAGCTCCAAAACTTTTTGCAGGAAAATAATATACAGTTTTCATCTTAGCCGGACTGCTGACATATCCGAAATTTTACAAAATTTTGCAGAGGCAGAATTTCTCTGCGAAAAATATTGTCTATTTGGCGGTTTGGTGTTATAATAATAAGGATACAGAAAAATCAAGTTTTAAGGAGCTGCAAAATGTTTACTAAAGATATCGGCATTGACCTCGGTACCGCGAATACCCTTGTGTATGTCCGCGGAAAGGGTATTATAATAAGAGAACCCTCGGTCGTAGCCGTCAATACAAGAACTGACAAGACTCGTTACGTGGGTATGGAAGCTAAAGATGTTATCGGAAGAACTCCCGGTTCTATCGTTGCAGTGCGTCCGCTGAAGGACGGTGTTATCGCTGATTTCGATATTGCGACAACGATGCTTCAGGAGTTTATCAAGAAGGCACTCAAGGGTACTATACTCACAAAAGCTAACGTTATTATATGCATTCCCTCCGGTGTTACAGCCGTTGAGCGCCGTGCAGTAAGGGAATCCTGTAAAAAAGCAGGAGCTAACAACGTCCTGATCATTGAAGAGCCTATGGCGGCGGCTATAGGTGCAGGTCTGCCGACTAACGACCCTGCCGGCAGTATGATAGTTGATATCGGCGGCGGCACGAGTGAGGTCGCAGTAGTTTCCCTCGGCGGAATCGTTGCTTCACGCTCGATAAGATGTGCCGGAGACGAATTCGATACCTCTATCATCAACTACATCAAGAAAAAGTATAATCTCCTCATCGGCGAGAGAACTGCGGAAAATATCAAGATAGAGATAGGTTCAGCCTTCCCGAGTGAAAAAGAGGACACTATGGAGATAAAGGGCAGAAATATCCTCAACGGACTGCCGGAAAACGTCACTGTCAACTCCGCTGAAATACGCGATGCTCTCGTTGAGCCGCTTGCAAGAGTTATCGACGCGATAAAGGCTACTCTTGAGGAAACTCCGCCCGAGCTTTCTGCTGACATCATCGACCACGGTATTACACTCGCAGGCGGCGGTGCACTGCTGAGAGGTCTCGACCGACTCATCAACCGCGAGACCGGTATGCCGGTATATATCGCAGAATATCCGCTCGACTGCGTTGCAGAGGGTACGGGTAAGATACTCGAAAATATCAGCGATTATCAGGACGCTCTTACCGATAATATCAAGTATTATTAAGGAGGCTGTCAATGCGCGAATTTCTTAAAAGCACCAGATTCAAGGTTCTGCTTGCTTTTCTCGCATTTCTTATCGGCATAATGATATATGCCGTAACGAAAGGCGGATATTCCCTTTCCGGCGCTTCCTTCGTGAATACAGCAACAAAGCCTTTCAGGTACGTGAGCAACGGTATATCAATGAAGCTTGAAAAAACTGTTGACCGTATCTCAAATGCTGATTCATATTATGACGAGAATCAGCGGCTTAAAAAGCAGATAGGTGAGCTGAATCAGCAGCTCACTAATTATGATGACCTCCAAAAGGAGGTTGAAGACCTCCGCAAGCTTGTTGTCATCAAAGAGGAACACCCCGACAATGTTTACTCACAGTCGGCGGAAGTGCTCGGATATATTGCAAACGACCCATTCCGCGGCTTCACTATCGACCGCGGCTCTGAGGACGGTATAAAGCCGTATTGTCCGGTAATCACACCCGAGGGAGTAGTCGGCATAACAATAGAGGTTTCGGAAAAGACCTCGACTGTCCGCACTATCCTTTCTCCTGACCTTTCGATAGCGGCTGTGTGTTCATCTACTAACACTGACTTCGGAATCGTCGAGGGAGCGGTACTCACAGCGGAAAAGGGTACAACAAAGCTCACCCACCTCAATACCACTCACGGACTCAAGGAGGGCGACCTTATCATAACTTCCGGAAACAGCGGACTGTTTCCAAAGGATTACGCAATAGGCACAGTTAAAAGCATCGGCTTTGAGGCTAACGGTCTCACCGCCTGCGCCGAAATTGAGCCTTGTGCCGATATAACCCGACTCGGTTCAGTATTCGTTATCCTTGACTTTGACGGCAAAAAGGAGGGCGCTGATGAGGATAAAAACAACTCGTGAGAAGCGTATCCTCTACACGAAAACTATAGTCAGATGGGTACTGTACTATGTGCTGATACTGTTGTTTTTCACGATAATGACATCAGGCACCTATACAAAGCCTGTACTTCTTGTTCCTGCCGCATTATGTATAGCAATCGGCAACGATGTAATGGCATCGGCGGTCACAGGAGCGGTATGCGGATTCCTGACAGACATGGCGTGCGGCAGACTTTTCGGCTATAATGCGGTACTGCTCACTGTATTCTGCGTTGCGGTAACGCTTGTATTCGAGCTTTATCTGCGCAATAAATTCATCAACTATCTATGGATATCAGCACTCGTTTCATTCCTGCAATGCTGGCTTGATTACAAGTTTTATTTTGAAATGTGGGGTTACGACGATGTCAAGCACATCTTCTATCATCACACCATGAAGATATGGGTATTTACAATTATCGCATCGGTAGTGGTCTATCTGATATTCAAGCTGATAAACCATTTCCTCATGCCGCGTGAACACCTGACTATCGAAGAGGCTATCCGCACAAGCTGATTCACAAGGACATAGTTTTTAAAATGGCGGAGTCTGCTTTCGCTTATTGTTACCGACAGTAAATATAAAATCGCAGGGGGCGGATAGTATCCGCCCTTATATTCGTTTAAATTCTCAGGCAACACCTTGAAGTTTCTGAAATGCTTGCAGATTCAGCACATTCCTTGTGCGGTGCTGTCATTGTCATCAGAGAAAGGAGAGAAGTATTTGAAAACAGTTTCGGATACAATTAAATCCATTATTATAATCGCGCTTGTAATCGTGCTTGGTACACTTGCCTCCATGAGACTGATGAAGATTCAGATTGTGGGCGGAGACGATATCGTCGCACCGAATAAGTATGCGAGTGACGCGATTATTTATGAGCGTGAGATAGTGCCGACACGAGGGGAGATACTCGATTTTAACGGCAACAGAATAATCGGCAATGCGAGCCGTACAGATATTGTACTGCAAAAAGCATTCTTCCCTGAGGACTTACAGGAGGGAAACCGTGTTCTCCTCGAAATATACCGTGCCCTCGAAAAGCACAGCTGTAAAATTGAGGAGGAACTCCCCATAACACACGACAGACCTTATGTTTATACCGAGGAAGACGTTTCTGAAGTTATAGAAAAGCTGAATCTGAATGTTTATGCATCGGCTGAAAACTGCATAGACAAGCTGATTTCCGATAACAAGATAGCAGATACCTACACCCCCGATGAACAGCGTATCATAGCAGGAATGCGTTATCAGATGCTTGCACGCGACTTCTCCTACAGCATTAATCTTGTGATTGCAAAGGGAGTCGACGAGGAAACTGTTATCGAGCTGAAAGAACTCGGAAATATCTGCCGCGGTATCGAAGCGGTAGACTCCGCTGAACGTGAGATAGTCCGCGGAGACATTCTTCCGCATGAGATAGGTACTATCGGACCTATCTACGCTGAGGAGTACGACGACCTCAAAAACAAAGGCTACGCAATGGACGATGAAGTCGGCAAGAGCGGAATCGAGCTTGCAATGGAGCGTGAACTCCGCGGTGAAGCAGGTACTGAGGAGATAACTGTACTCGACGGAGCTGTTGCTGATATCAGAACTAAAAAAGAACCTGTTCCCGGACAGAGTGTAAAGCTCACAGTCGACGGTGCATATCAGGTCAAGCTTCAGGGTATACTTGATAAGTTCCTGAAAGACCGCCCTACCTATAACGGAAACAAGGTAAACAAGGGTGCACTCGTTGTGCTTGACACAAAAACTGGTGCTGTAAAGGGCATGGCGACCGCTCCTACGTACAATCTCAAAGATATGGTAGATAACTATGACGCACTCCTTGCGGCAGAAAATGCACCTATGTTCAACCGCTGTACATGGGGACAGTACCTCCCGGGTTCGACCTTCAAGACCATAACTGCTACGGCAGGTCTGAATGAGGGAGTAATTACCGGCAACACATCTTTTGTCTGCAACAGATTCTACGATTTCTACGGCGGACACTTCCAGTGTACAGGTCAGCATGGCACAATCTCAGTCCGCCGTGCTATCGAGGTCTCGTGCAACGTTTACTTCTACGAAGTTGCGCGTCAGCTCGGAATCGACAACATCACCAAATATGCACAGCTTTACGGTCTCGGAAGCAGTACCGGAATTGAAACGGGCGACGCTCCCGGCTTCCTCTGTAACCCAGAGACATTTGCAGAGCGCGGTCAGGAATGGTACATCGGTTACGTTATTCAGGCAGGTATCGGTAACCAGGACTGCGGCTTTACTCCGTTACAGCTTGCAAATGTTGCCGCAACTATTGCAAACAGGGGTACCCGTTATCAGCCTTATCTTGTTGACAGCCTTTACTCATTCGGCTCAAATGAGCTTGTGAAAAAGACCGAGCCAAAGGTCGCTGAACAGATAACGATAAACCACGACGATGTTTATGACTACATTATCGGCGGTATGATGGACGCGGCAAGAAATTGTCCGGCGCCCTATCAGCTTACTGACCTCGGATACGATGTTGCTATAAAGACAGGTACTCCGCAGACCGATATGAACGATAAAAACAAGCAGAATTCCGTATTCATCGGATTTGCTCCCGCAGACGACCCCGAAGTCGCGTTTGCAGGTGTTATAGAAGGCGGTGAGTACTCTAAGTACATGATACGCGATATTCTTCTTGCATATCAGGAGTGCTACGGTATCAGGGGTTCAAAGCCTGACGCGGTGCTTCCGCCGGAGGTACGAAATGGTACAACAGAAGTAACCACAACAGGTACTGACACAAATACAGGCACTTCAACATCAGTAGATACCACTACTACCGCAACTCACTGACACTAACGGGCTCTCCTTAGCCCGTTTTTGTTTTTTTATACAAAAGTTTTTTGTTAAATTTGTATAGGAAGTTTTTCACAAACGTGTTGCAAATCAGTATGAAATGTGTTATAATTACAACAAGCGGTTTCCCGCACTTGATTTAAGGAGGATAAGAAAAATGAAGAAACTCTTTTCTGCAGTAACGGCTGCGGTAATGGCTGCTTCTATGACAGCAGTCCCGACAGTTTCAGCAGCTGATACAAACTCTGCATCTTCAAAAACTGACGGAAACAAAATCGTAGTTCTCGGTGACAGCATTGCGTCAGGTTACGGACTCTCTGAAAGTGACCACAATTACGGTGAACTTCTCGCTGACTACTACGGAGGAAGTGTAAGCAATTTCGCTCATGCGGGTGATACTACTAAAGACCTTCTCGCACTTCTCAAGTCGCCTTCAGGTGATATGAAAAAGGCACTTGAAGAGGCTGACGATGTTGTAATTTCCATAGGCGGAAATGATATGATGAGATATGCGATACCTGCACTTCTCACTTTTTGCGAGAAAAACAATCTGCTTGTTGAAGGTGCAACAGCTGCCCAGTTTGAATCTGCTTCATTGTCAGATGTTATGAACTCTCTCGACAAAGAAGCGTTAAGAGCGTACTCTGCTGATAGCGGTAATCTTATGGCGCTTAATCGCGAGGTCAACAAGATACGTACAAACCTTACAATGACAACTGATAACCCTAACAAGAAGAACTATCAATGCATAATTGAGAAGAATATCATCGCTGACAGTGAGGGTACAGGAATTGTCGCAGCTGTAACAGAGATAAAGAATATAAATCCTGATGCAGAGATAATAGTTCAGTCCATATATAATCCTACACAGTTTGAACCATCTTACTTTAAGAAAACATATTCAGCGAATTCACAGAAAGCACTCAATCTCCTTGTTCCTGTATTCAGAGATGTTACTGTTTCGTTCAGAAACCAGCTTTCAAAGGTTGAAGGAATAAAGATGGCAGACGTTTATGAGGATTTTACTTCATTTGAGTCGCCTGATGTTGAGTATGGCTGGTATTTCACAAATATTCAGAATGACCGCATTAAATTGGATATCCACCCGAATCAGGCGGGAAATATAGCTATTGCTTCAAAAATTATCGATACTATCGGTACAAAGAAGGGAAGCGGTGACCTTATCGTAAAGACTTTTGAGTCACTTCCTGAAAAGTCGAAGTATCCGGCAGCTGCACTTGCAACATATAACAAGGTAACAGCAGACACAGCTAAAAATGTTGAAACTATCACAACCACCACAACTACTACAACAACCACTACCACTACCACTACAACATCAACAACAGCGAAGCCCACAACAACTACTACAACATCATCAACAGCAAAGCCCACAACAACGACCACAACATCAACAACAGCAAAGCCCACAACCACTACATCAACTACAGCAAAGCCTACAACCACTACATCAACTACAGCTTCAACCACAGCAGTAACAACAACAACTACTAATGAAGTGAACGTTGACGATTATGCAGGAAACTGGATAGCATACAAGACATCTAACCGCGGAATTTCAAGCGGACTTCCCATTGACAGCGCTCATATCCTCATAATTGACAGATACAATACAGGTGCTGATATTTCAGGAGACGGTTCAAAGAGAGTCGGACTTGTATGGCAGGCAGCAGCTAATAATAAGATAAGCGTTACTCTTGATGGCGGAAAGAAGTATGATGTATTACACGACGGTGAAGACCTCATATGCTACATAGAAGAGGGCAAGGCAATGCACTTCAAGCGTACATTTGAGATTGGTGATGCAAATGGCGATAAGTCGATAAATTCAAGCGATGCATCAGCAATACTTTCTGAGTTTGCAGCAAGAGCGACAGGCGGAAGTGAAATGAAGGCTGAATCTGCAAGACTTTCCGATGTTAACTTTGATGGCAAGGTTGACGCAAAGGACGCTTCAGACGTACTTGAATACTACTCGTACAAGTCAACAGGCGGAAAAGAAACACTTCTCAGATACTTCAAAAGAATCCCGATTATAGTATTCTAAAAAATAAAACCGTTACCGGATAATTCCGGTAACGGTTTTTGTTATATGTTCATATTTCAGATAGTGATGGGGTCTTCGCCGTAATTATCGGGAAGGGTGGTTGATTCGGTTGAAGATTCACTGCTTTCGTCATCATCATTGCTGTTGCCATATGAGTAAGAGGAGAAACCCTGTGTGTCGTACTGTTCAATGAACTGCTTGTAGAATTCCTCAAATCCGTCATAACCGGAGGCTTTCCAGAATGCGTCGTACTTAGGGTCGGTATACTCAGAGAATTCTTCAGGAATTTCGCCTGTTTCGTGATAATCGTCAATGTACTTCTGCGGATTGCGGGAAAAAGCGACCATATCATCGTTAACCCCCTTGAATACCGTGAAGGACAGGAGGTATACCACACACATCATCGCTGATATCAGTATACCCGCGATAGCGAATCCCTTTCCGCCTTTTTTAGTGCACAGCGACACTATACACATTATCATAGCAAAAAGTGAAACTATGAAAAGAAATACCGACACTGCCGGAAAAAGTGTACAACAGCACATCAGCATAGTTGTAAGACTAATGATAAAACCGGTGAGTGCAAGAGCGATAGACTTTTTAGGCGGCTTCTGCATCATATTGTATTGTTGAAAATTGTTATTATACTGGTAGTCCATTTAAGTCTCCTTTATTTCATTGAAAAACTCACCGAAATTCTTTAACAGTGCTAATCCTGTACATGAGAATATGGCTGAAAAGATTATCAGTACTACAGCAAGTGCAGTCAGTGCATTGACCTTTTTGTCAGTTTCCGTACCCGGACCCTTCGCGGACGCTTTCATTATCATTACACCCATGAATATAGCAATTATCAGGGTTATCGGAGAGCCGCTGCAAAGCAGCATAATACCAAATAAAAGGAGTACCAGGAATATTGCTAAAGCTTTGCCTGAAACCGGATTCTTAGTATCAGGTCCGGCAGGTCTTTCATATGTTCTGCCGTTCATGACAGTAGTTTGCATACGTGGCTGTTGTTGTGCGGGAGCTGACATCTGCTGAGTTGGCTGAGGGTACTCCATAGTTTGCTTGCTATCCGGACTCGGATAGGCGGTACTGCGCGGAGTACGGTTATATGTACTGCCTGTCCATTTATCATAGCGTTCATGAAAAGTTCCCTCATCGCACAGATGACCGGCATGAGTGCCCTTACGCTTTTCTTCTTTGATATCGTCGATTACCTCATAATGCGATTCGTCTATCATACTGCATGATGATTCGTCAATAGTTTCTCTGTTGCCGAACATATAGATTCACATCCTTTTCTGTATGTCAGAAATTCGTTTCCCAGGTCCAGCTTCTTATCTCAAGTTCGTCGAGATTATAGGGCGTTTTCTGATAAACGCAGTAATTCAGCCAGTTTGAGAACATGAGGTTAGCGGTACAGCGCCAAGAGAAAACAGGAGTCTGTTCAGGGTCGTCATTCGGGAAATAGTTGTATGGCACCTGAATGTCGATACCCTTTTCTTTGTCGCGGAAGAACTCAGCGGCGATAGTATCGCGGTCGTACTCGGAGTGACCGGTTATGAAGTACTGTCTGCCGTTCTTGTTAGCGACGATGTGTACACCTGAAATATCAGACGAGGTGAGTATCTCAAGCTGTTCAACTTTTTCGATATCTTCGCGGCGCACCTCGGTGTTTCTGCTGTGAGGAACGTAGAATACGTCGTCAAATCCCCTGAGAAGCTGGCGGTTTTCGATTTCGACCTTGTGTGGGAAAATGCCGAACATTTTCTTTTCAAGAGGATATTTCGGTACACCGAAGTGGTAGTACAGACCAGCCTGAGCCGCCCAGCAGATGTAGATAGTGGAGAAAACGTGAGTCTTTGACCACTCAAAAATCTCGGTTATCTCATTCCAGTAGTCCACCTGTTCATATTCGAGGAGTTCAACAGGTGCACCGGTAACTATCATACCGTCGTATCTGCGGTCTTTTATCTCGTCGAATGTTTTGTAGAAGGCTTCGAGGTGGTGACGTGATGTATTTCTTGAAACGTGTGAAGCCATCTGCAAAAGCTCGATATCAACTTGAATAGGGGTATTACTGAGCAGTCGCAGAAGCTGACACTCTGTTTCGATTTTCTTGGGCATAATGTTGAGAATGAGCACTTTCAGCGGACGTATATCCTGATGTTCAGCTCTTTCCTTTGACATTACGAAGATGTTTTCTTCTCCAAGCGTTTTGAACGCCGGAAGTTCCGATGATATGCGAATCGGCATTTCAAATCGCTCCTTTCTTACAAGTGTATTTACTTATTATTACAGTGTTCGCAGGCATTCATGAAGCCGTCGAGGTTTTCACAGGTGTCGGAGCCGCTTTCGAGGAAGCGGAGCTTGACGAGACTTTCGTATTTGGTCTTGTCGGGAAGCTGAAATACCATAGTCTCGATGCCTTTGAGTACGCTTTTGAACATGACAGAGCGGACGAGACCGTCGCAGAGAAGGAGGTCGCCGCCGTCGTCGTAATCGTAGACGATGGTGCGTTCAGCCTCGTAAGCATAGGCAATAAAGCCGATAGGGGAGTCTGCGTCGAGAGCTTCTGTTATATGAACGTTATTGACTTCTGCGGCGGCTACGACTGATTCATAGCCGGCGGAATCGAATTTTTCCTGTATTTCGAGCATATCAGCCGACCTTTCCGATAGCGGTCCTGAGAGCGCGAAGCTCCTCAGCAGTCAGCTCACGCCAGGTGCCGGGTTTGAGCATACCAAGTCTGAGCGGACCGATGCTTACGCGGCGGAGTCTTGCAACTTCAAGACCCACAGCCTCGCACATCTTACGAATCTGACGGTTTCTGCCTTCTTTTATGGTAATGAGCATGACAACTCTGCCGGGAGTTTTGTCCTTAACTACGACAGTTGCCGGCATAGTTTTTCTGCCGTCTATCTCGATACCCTCCGAGAGCTGAACTAGCTGGTCATCGTTGATATCGGGGCGGACGGTAACTCTGTAAGTCTTTGAGATATGTCTGCTGGGGTGCATTATACTGTTTGCGAATTCGCCGTCGTTCGTGAACAGAAGCAGACCCTCGGAATTGCGGTCGAGTCTGCCTACAGGGTAAACGCGCTCCTCGACGTCTTCAAGGAGGTCCATAACACAGCGGCGGTCGAGTTCGTCGGAAACGGTGGTAACATAGCCGCGCGGCTTGTTCATCATTATGTAAATGAAGTTCTTTTTGCGCGGCATATAGATTCGTTCACCATCGACGGTGATAAGGTCTTTGAATCCGCACTTGTCGCCGAGCTTAACAGGGTGACCGTTGAGTTTAACTTTTCCTCTTGATATAAGCTCCTCAGCCTTACGGCGAGAGCAGTAGCCGCTGTCGGCAATCATTTTCTGAATTCTTATTTTTTCCACTTTATCTCCTTCACTTTCCGGAAAATAGCGATTTCTTCTTCTTTTTTGCGGGAGCCTCCTTATGTGCGGCGTCCTCCGCTGAATACAGCGGAACACGTCTTATCTCCCGACCGCGGCAGACTATGCTTAGCTCCGCGAGTTTGTCGCCCTTTTTAACAGGGGCATATATGAAAGGCGGCGAGATGACGGTGTAGCTGAGTTCGTTTTCGCTGACTGCCGTTACCGGAGCCGGAAGCTCCTGCGCCGTTGCTTTTATGGTATCATTTAGTCCGCCGGCGAGCGGAAGCTCGATATCAGGCGGAATATCAGGCTGAAATGTATTGACCTTGCCGAAAGCGTAGTCATACATAGCCATGTGGTCGTTCCAGTCATTGCGGTCATTGAGTGTTACGCAGACGAGATTTTTGTCATCGCGCTCACACGCTGACACAAGGCACCTGCCTGCTTCATCAGTGAAACCGGTCTTGACACCGTATGTGCCGCCGTACATGGACAGGAGCTTGTTGGTATTCTTCAGCCACCGCGGATAGGGCGGATTACCGAATTCGACCTTCATTGTCTCACATGAGCAGATGTCGCGGAATGTCTCATTCCGCAGAGCTTCCGATGCGAGGACAGCCATATCATACGCAGATGAGCCGTGCCCTTCTCCTTCGAGACCGGAAGGGGTCACGAAATATGTTTTTGACAGTCCTATTTGCTGAGCGCGGTCATTCATAAGGTCTGCAAACTTGCTGATACTGCCGGAAATACGTACAGCCGCCGCATTAGCGGCGTCGTTGCCGGACGGCAGCAGCATACCGCAGCAGAGTGCACGTTTTGTGACGATATCGCCCTCCTGCAAACCCATTGACGAACCTTCAACGTGAATAGCGTCGCTGTCGACGACAAACGGTACATCGAGTCCGCCGCTTTCGAGGCAGAGCAGAGTAGTCATTATCTTGGTAGTGCTTGCCATAGGGA
This sequence comes from Ruminococcus flavefaciens, assembly GCA_902792235.1. GTDB lineage: Bacteria > Bacillota > Clostridia > Oscillospirales > Ruminococcaceae > Ruminococcus > Ruminococcus flavefaciens_AE. The sequence continues at coordinate 2,561 of CADAYP010000019.1, read as the reverse complement.
GCTTTTCACCGCTGTTACGGGAGTAGACTACTTCGCCTGTATCGGCAGAGACTACTACCGCCGCCTTAGCGGAAACCTCCGGCTCATCAGCCGCATGAGCGGCAGGAAAACGCAGTCCTGCCATAAGCAGGACCGCGGCAATTACTGGAACAGTCTTTTTCATGTACATACCTCCGAATCGTTATTCAGTATAGGTTATGCACTGAAAAAAAGGATTATACTGGTTTTCAGTCGTTGAAAGTAACGTCGCCCTCTTCAGAGCTGCCGCCTTTTTTCTTAGCGATGAAGTCCTGCACCTTCTCAACGATAGCAGGGACAGCGCTTACAGCGCTGCTGATGGGGTCGTTAGCTGATTCCATAGTTATCATCTTAGCCTCGCCGGCAGGGTTGATAACGAGGAAACCCTCGGGTTTGATGCTTACTCCTGCACCTGCACCGCCGCCGAAGAGGTCCTTATCGTATTTGGACGGAAGGTCAGAGCCGCCTGAAGCGAAACCGTAGGAAACCTTAGATATCGGGATAATCGTAGTACCGTCGGCAAGGGTGATAGGCTCGCCAATAATTGAGTTAACGTCAGCCATTTCTCTTATCTTGTCGATAGAGATGCCGAGTATTTCATTTACGGGTGTTTTTCTTGAATCCATGTTTAAAACCTCACTTTTGCCTAATGGCTTGTTTTTTTAGTTTTCTTTCCTGTAATTTATAAGGAATGAAATATCTGAACAAATATGTTATCAGGAGCGAAAGTCCTGCAATAACCGCGGTTATCGGACGTACACACAGTTTACCGGCAGCGTCCCATCGGGAATTTTCAAGTCCAAAACCAGCGTTGATATCGACGGTTTTGAGTTTTACATTGAAAAGGACTCCCATCCAGCCGAGCAAATTATAAACAGCACCGCTTATTCTGCCGTAGTTGAGTGCACATTTGTAAGCGTCTTCGTTTGCGATGATGAAGTCGATATAGAGTTCGTGCAGTTTTATGCCCTTGAAAATCCGGAGTATCGGGCGGTCAGCGGCACGCCATATATCGAGTACGAAGTCTGCTTTGTCAATAAGTGTATCGGGAAAGACGATTTCTTCCTTTTCTTTTTTCTTTTTCTTCTTCTTTTTGCCTTTTTCAGGTTTTTCTTCGGGGATATCGTCAGCGAGAGTTTCGGCGACATTGTCCTCGGAAGGTGTGGGGGCATCAGTTTCAGCAGCGGAATCAATGTCAGTTTCAGGAGCATTTTCCTCCTCCGCTGTCATATCGGGAACATCATCTGCACTGAGGTCGGCGCTATCGGAAGTATCATCACTTACCGATGTGTCGTCATCGAACGAATCGTCGTCCTTATCGGCTTCGTTGTCCTTTTGCTTTTTGCGCCTGAGATACCACGCGATAAGTCCGCGTTTATCGGAGTCGTAGAGAAGCAGAAACGAATATTTCAGCTTATATGTCAGCTTGTTGCCGATAAATGCGGCTTCTGCCCTTACCGGCAGGAACAGTATCAGCAATATGATGCCAAGAACGGCAAGAATTATCCACAGCAGAATTTTCAGAACTATCATTCATGCCGCTCCTTTCGTATTATTCTGTAAGTCCGACTGACTCCGTATCCTCATCAGCAATATCAAGCGGAAGCTGTTCCTCATCGACAACTACGTTTTCATGTCCGGCGAGAGGCGGAAGGTCGGCGATAGAGCTGAGACCGAATGTACGCAGAAAAACCGGAGTAGTCCTGTATACTATAGGCTTGCCGGGGACGTCGAGACGTCCGGCTTCTTCGACGAGTCCCTTTTCGACGAGGTTGTTGACTACTGACGAGCTGTCGACACCTCTGACGTTTTCGACGAAGCTCTTTGATACAGGCTGATTATAGGCGATAATAGTGAGCGCCTCCATACCGGCATTAGAGAGCGGAGTATTCTTTTTAGTTTCGAGAGCCATGCGAATGTGCGGAGCAAACTCCTCACGGGTGCACATCTGATAGCTGCTGTCGAGCTTTTTTATGCAGATACCGCTGCCGCAGCCGTCGTAGCGTTCATTCAGCAGCTTTATCATTGACGGGATAGTGCCGACGTCGATGCCGCTTGCCTGAGAGAGACGGTACATCTCGACCGGCTCGCCGCTTGCAAAGAGTATAGCCTCTATTGCTCCGAGTTTCTCTTTGATTTCCACTTTTTGCGGCCCTCTCTTTCCATTTCTCCCTTGAAGAAGATGATAGTATTGTCCTCGCTGATAGTGATACGTCCGAATCGTGTAAGTTCAAGGACAGCGAGGAAAGTCGCAACTCTTGCCGAGCGGTCTGTAACACCTTCATAGAGCTTGTCCATATAGACTTCGCCGGTGGTATAGAGTTCACGCAGGATATGCACTACCTTAGTGAGAACAGGCACTATCTTACGCTTTACGACTGAGTTTATCTTGTTTTCGATGTGCAGCTTCTGAGTATCAGGGCGGAGCTTTTTATTGGAAACGACGCTGTACGCGAGAACGAGCCTTTCCGGCTCATGCACGAGCGTATAGGTCATATCCGCCTTTATCTTCATAGGCTGACGGACGAATATATCGCTGCCGA
>CADAYP010000018.1:0-26560 GCA_902792235.1 Ruminococcus flavefaciens | reverse complement strand
TGCTTGACAAATCCGTATAATTGTGCTACTATAAACGTATACAGTCAAAGCTATGACGAGGAAGGCTTTATCCGCTAATATTGCTTTCAGAGAGCTGCCGTAAGGTGCGAGGCAGCAGCAGTAAGGGTACGGCACACCCCCTCTGAGTGCGTCTAATAAACGCCGGCAGCTCCCGTTACAGAGCCAATGAGATACGGAGTCGTCTCCGTGTGAATCAGGGTGGAACCACGGTATAATATCGTCCCTTGCGCTATTTCAGGCGTGAGGGACTTTTTTGTTCTTTTCGCACAGGAGGTGAAAAATTGAGCAATATAAAGTATAACGAGCAGGAAGAGGCGTTCGAGCTGCCGTATAAGCTTTGGGACGAGACTGCTACGGTACGTTTCTACGTTGAGGAGGAAGCAGAGATAATGCAGAACCTCAAAGCTATCGCGGAAAAGCTTGCAAAGGTAGACGGAAGCCGCAAACAGATAGCCGGACTCCTTATCGACGAGGGTTACTATGAGGGCGGAGATTCTGACGCACTTGCAAAAATACTCGAAATGGCAAATCCCTATGTCGATATTGACGAAGACGAGATAATCGTCTGTTTCGATGTAAGCACTTCCGACGGATATATGCGAGACCCCGCACATATCGAGCTGTATGGAGAAATGTTTGAGATAACCGGCTGGGTCACATGACGAATCGTCCGATACGGAAGAAAATCCGCCTTGAAAATTACGATTATTCCGGAAACGGTGCATATTTCGTAACCATATGCACGAAGGATAAAATGTGTATTCTGTGGGATAATCGCGATAAATATGAACCTGTAAAACATGACTCGATAAAACAAAATATTCCTGTAGGGACGGCCATTGGCCGTCCGCAGAATACAGGGAGAATACGTCTTTCGGAATATGGAAGATATGTCAAAGAAGCGTTAAATGCTGTAAATGAGCATTATCCGGCAGTTTTCGTTGATAAATATGTGATAATGCCGAATCATGTTCACGTTATATTCCGCATTGATACGCGGACGTTTTCAGATAATGGCGGACGGCCAATGGCCGTCCCTACAATATCAACAGTTGTAAATCAATTAAAAGGGGCGGTATCGAGAAAGTCTGGATTTCATGTTTGGCAGGGACGATTCTACGACCGTATAATACGAAACGAGCGAGAATACAGCGCATTCCGGGAATACATCGAAGCTAATCCTGAAAACTGGGAAAGCGACGAATTATTCATACAAGGATAAAATATCTTTAAGGAGAGATAATCATGATAAAATTAACATTAAAGGACGGCAGCGTCCGCGAGATTGAAAATGCACAGCCTGCTGCTGAGATAGTAAAGGGCATTGGTATGGGACTTTACAAGGCAGCCTGCTGCGTAAAGGTAAACGGCGAGGTCAAGGACCTCCGCACTGTTATCGACAGCGACTGCGAGTTTGAGGTATGTACATTTGACGTCCTCGACGGTAAAAAGACCTTCTGGCATACAGCTTCACATATTCTTGCACAGGCAGTAAAGAGACTCTATCCTTCTGCAAAGCTTGCAATAGGTCCTGCTATAGATAACGGATTCTACTATGATTTTGACCTTGAGAAGCCTTTCACTCCCGAGGAGCTTGAAAAAATCGAGGCAGAGATGAAGAAGATAGTCAAGGAAGACCTTGCACTTGAGCAGTTTGAACTTGCTCCTGAGGAAGCGCTTGCAAAGCTCAAGGATATGGACGAACCCTACAAGGTAGAGCTTTGTGAGGAGCACGTTGGCAAGGGCGAGCCTATTTCGTTCTATAAGCAGGGCGAGTTCACAGACCTCTGTGCAGGTCCTCACCTTATGACAACAGCTCCTGTAAAGGCATTCAAGCTTCTCTCATGTACAGGTGCATACTGGAGAGGAAACGAGAAAAACAAGATGCTCTCACGAGTATATGCTATTGCTTTCCCGAAGGCTTCACAGCTTGACGAATACCTCAAAATGATAGAGGAAGCAAAGCTTCGCGACCATAAGAAGCTCGGCAAGGAGCTTGGACTCTTCATGTTCGACCATACAGCACCCGGTATGCCTTACTGGCTCCCGAGAGGCTGGAAGCTTTTCAACGCTCTTCTCGAATACTGGAGAGGTGTTCACGAAGACCACAGCTACACTGAGATTTCCGGACCTGTTCTTTCAAAGAAGGAACTCTGGGTAACATCTGGTCACTGGGACCACTATCAGGACGGTATGTTTGTTATTCCGGCTGAGGAAGATAACGAGGTTTACTGCGCTAAGCCGATGAACTGTCCTAACGCTATCAAGGTTTATATGAACAGACAGCGTTCATACAAGGAGCTTCCGCTCAAGTTCAATCAGGTAGACGTTATCCACCGTAAGGAGAAGTCAGGTGAACTCAACGGACTGTTCCGTGTTCAGCAGTTCAGACAGGACGATGCTCATATCCTCGTAACAGAGGAGCAGATAGCTTCTGAGATAAACGATATCATGGACATAGCTACAGAGATGTATAACACATTCGGTCTTGAATACAAGGCAGAGCTTTCAACACGTCCTGACGACTACATGGGTGATATAAACGTATGGAATAAGGCTGAGGCTGACCTCAAGGCAATTCTTGAGGAGAAGTACGGTCCTGACGGATACGAGCTCAACGAAGGTGACGGCGCATTCTACGGTCCTAAGATAGACCTCAAGATGAAGGACGCTATCGGACGCGAGTGGCAGATGGGTACTATTCAGCTTGATTTCCAGCTTCCGCTCAACTTCAAGATGAAGTACATTGCGTCTGACGGTTCTGAGAAGCAGCCTGTAATGATACACCGTGCAATATTCGGTTCATTCGAGAGATTCATCGGTATCATAACAGAGAACTTCAAGGGTGCATTCCCGTTCTGGCTCTCACCTATGCAGGTAGGTATCGTACCTATCAGAACAGAGCATAACGAGTATGCAAAGAAGGTTGCGGCACTCCTCAAGAAGAATCGTATCAGAGCAGAGGCCGATTACACTGATGACAACATGAAGAATAAGATAAGAAGATTCAAGGATTATAAAGACCCGTATGTTGTTATCATCGGCGACAGCGAAGCAGAGAATGAGCAGGTTTCGATCAATATCAGAGGAAACAAGCAGCTCAAGAATGTACCGCTTGACAAGTTCATCGAGATGTGTAAAACTATGAACGAGGAGCACTCACTCGATATTATCGATACTCTTTAATAGTAACAAAAAGCAGTCAGAAATGGAGTTACATTTCTGACTGCTTTTTTATTACAATAATTCGATGTTAATATGAGCCGAAGACAGTTTTCAGTCCGGTGAGGACCTTTTCGCCCAAATTTTGCGAATAAACGATTTCCGAAGCCTTTTCGGGACGGTTAGTTATGATATTGTCAACACCGAGAGCCATCATATTTTTAATTTCGCTGTTGTTATCGACGGTCCATACGAAGATTCTTTTGCCGTTCTGATGAGCATTATTGACCACAGTTGCATTAACGAGAAGGTGGTTCATACTGAGTGCATCGATGTATTTGAGCTGTGTAAACGCTGTAGTAGTTGCAACATTTGCGATAAGACCTGTTTTAATGTCGGGGTCGAGCTGTTTAACACGCTTTACGGCGGCATACGAGAATGATGTGACGTAGCAGGAGTTTTCAAAATCGTATTCATTTATCATATCAACAGTTTTTTCAGCGGTGAGAAGAACATCGCCGTGGTTTTTGATTTCGATATTCAGGAGGATATCGTTTCCGATCAGCTCGAATACCTCTGAGAGGAGCGGTATACGTTCTTCTGCGAATTCTTCGTCCTTGCCGAACCAGCTTCCGGCGGAGAGCTGTTGAAGTTCATCGTAGGTGAAATCGGTGAGTTTTCCTGTGCCATCGGTAGTTCGGTCGAGTTTTTCGTCATGGAAGACCACGAGCTGACCGTCCTTAGTGAGTTGAACGTCGAGCTCGATGTAATCAGCGCCGCTGTCGAGGGCATTTCTGAATGCGGCGAGTGTATTTTCGGGAGCTTTTTTGGAAGCACCGCGGTGAGCGGTGACCTGTGTACGTGTGAGGAGTCCGACGTTAAGGCTGATATTTCCCTTGTACAGAGCGTCGATGTACGAGTAATTCAGGAGCAGGCTTCCTATGAGCAAACCTGAATAAAGTACCGCACGCTGAGAACGTCTGAGACGGTGACTTTTTCTGTTCGGGAGGGTGAGATTTTCGGATTCGGGAACATCTGCGAAGAATCTGCCTGTCAGCCAGCACATTACTGCCGGAGTTGCGAAAAATACCGATATTACGGAGAAAATCTCGCTTTCATACCTAAGCACCTTCAGTGACGATACCATAGCCTTATGCGGACTTGATACACCCTTGATGAACATGATTATGAGGAAGCTTATTATGAATGAAATTATAGCAGTTGCAAGGATAATGAAAAGAGTCCACTGAATTAGTGAAAGGGCATTCTTGATTTTTTTGCCTGCGAATAGCTTTTTGCTTTCCTTTATACACTCATTGAAAGGCTTATCTGTGAGGATAAGGAAGTGCATAGAGTAGCTGTGACCGATTATCAGCATTGAAAACAGAAGCTGAATAAATATGTAAATTATAATGGCTGTGGTATTGTTTATAGAATGGAGTGCGGTTCTGATTATTGGCAGAAGCGGCGCGAGGAAAATACCTGATGCCATAGTAAACTGAGCGATAGGAATGTAAAACATATACGGAATGATACTCAGTATACCCCTTCCGCGCAACGACTTGCGGAAGCCGAAAAGTCCCTCACGGAACATACCTATTACAGAAAGCCGCTCACCTTTTGCATAACACGAATAGCAGGCGGCGAGACCTGAAAGTTCGATAAAAGAGAATACAACCGCGAAGAACAGTATTATCAGTATAGCGATGATAGTAGCAGGATTTTTCAGGTAAAACCACACTTTTTCGTCAGAGAGATATCTTACGTGTGATATCTTCATGGTAAGCTTTAGCAGGAGTGCGAGCAAAGGTGCACCTATTGCGACGAGCACAAGTTTATATATAAGTTCAAACATCAGAACATCCGGCAGAGCGCGCAGAAACATTCCGATGGATTTAAAAAAGTTCTTTTTCATCGTAAATCTCCGGAGAGCAGCATTTGACGGCAAAGCCGCCGCACTCTCATATACATTATAAATCCTGCGTGCGGAATTGTCAATAATTTGTTCACAATTTCTGAAAAAAGCACAAAAAAAGCTGCGCTGCCCATATGGGAAACGCAGTAATGATAAAGATAGAGAAAAAGATAAAAATAGAAAGGGAATTGGGGGATTACGTGAGGCAACACTTCACAAAGCACATCTTGCGGTGTTGCCTTAATCCTCCTTTAGTATAAGCAGTTAATCTTAAAATAGTCTTAAAATTTACCGGTATATTTTGCTTTTAATATGCTGTAGCCGTAAGGCGGCACTATGAGGGTATCGTTTTTGTATTCACCGTAGAAAGGTTCAAAGCGTCCGAAGTTGAAGAAATAGTCGGTGACATTGCTGAAAACGAATTCCTCACCTGTTCTGTTGATGAAGAACATATAATCGATATCAGTACCCTGTCTTGTGAAAGCCATAACGCGGTCATCGAGGACTTGTCCGTTGTTAATTACGAAGTAGGTTCTGCCGGATTTCATATTAGGTATAGACTTTCTTATGCGTGAAAGCTGACTAACGTATTCAATGAGGTCGTGGTCTTCATTGCCCCATGGGTAACAGCGGCGGTTGAAGGGGTCTTTGTAGCCTTGCAGACCGGCTTCATCACCGTAGTAAATACATGGTACTCCGGGGAGGAAGAACATCAGTGCAAGGGCAGTTTTCATGAGGTTTTTGCCGTGTTCGTACTGTTCATCCGACAGCCAGTGTTCAGCCATCCAGTCCTTGTCTTTATCTCCGCAGTATTCGCCGCCGAGGCGGTTTATCGCACGTTCGATATCGTGTGTGGAGACGAAGTTCATGAGGGTATCAATAGCAGGTTTGGGGTAGTGTTCGATTATTGTCATAATGGAGTAGATGAAGTCACGAGGGTCACAGCCTTTAACGTAATTGAGGATAGCTTCGCGGAAGGGGTAGTTCATGACGGAATCAAGCTGGTCGCCGAGAAGATAGCGCCGTTTAACTCCGTAGCATTCCTTATTTGTAGCGTCCTCCCACACTTCACCTATAATAAGTTTATTCTTGCTTACTCTCTTTACGGCTTTGCGGAGATTATTGAGGAACTGGTCAGGGAGTTCATCGGCAACGTCGAGACGGAAGCCTGCCGCCCCCTGTTTCAGCCAGTAGTTAATGATACCCTCCTCTCCGCAGATGAACTTGGTATAGTCCTCATCGTTTTCGTTTACGTTGGGGAGAGTGTCGATACCCCACCAAGCCTCGTAGACATTGGGGTAGTCGATGAAGCTGTACCAGTCGTAGTATTTGCTGTTCTGCGACTGATAAGCGCCGGCTTCGGGGTATCTGCCGTACTTGTTGAAATAGACGCTGTCAGCGCCTGTATGCGAGAAAACACCGTCAAGGATAATGGATATACCGAGTTTTTTTGCTTCCTTGCAGAGTTCGGCGAAGTCCTCATTCGTACCGAGGAGGGGGTCGATTTTGGTATAATCGGCGGTATTGTACCTATGATTCTCATGTGCCTCGAAAATGGGGTTGAGGTATATACACGTAACGCCGAGGTCGTGGAGATAAGGCAGTTTTTCCTGTATACCTGCGAGGTCGCCGCCGAAGTAATCGTTGTTCCATACGTGACCATTACAGTCGGGCTTGTACCACGGAGTACCGCCCCAGTCCTCGCGCAGAACGCGCCCCTCGGGGATATTTTCCTTAGGCTTTCCGCTTTTATAGAAGCGGTCGGGGAAAATCTGATACATCACACCGCCCTTGATGAAATCGGGAGTTTCGTACTCTTTATTGTAAACGGTAAGCTGAAAGAGGTCGCCCTCCTGTTCAGCGCCCTCATGGCAGTTCACACGTTTGATATAGCGGCGTATCCCACCGCAGGTGTACGAAAAGTAATAGTAGTGAACATCGCTGTAGCGGGCGTTATATTCGCATGAATAAACGAAGCAGTCGTTCTCCTCCGAGGTGACATACATAGGTATGAAGCGTTCTTTGAAGCCGGTGCGGAAAAGCACGAGAACAGGCGGAAAATCGGGGCGAATGTCCTTAGCGAGGCGAATTGAGAACCGGCAGGTCTCGAACTGTCTTACAGCGCCGAAAATAGATTTATAGCTCAGGTCCCATGTATCATAGATAGGTTTCATAGCTTATACCTCCGCAAGTTTCAGATAAATGTTTATACAAAGTGTAAATCTAAGGGCATCTCTAAAAACCTATTTGGTTAAAGAAAAAACAGATAGGTTTAGAGATGCCCTTAAAAGGAAGGACGTTCAATGTTGATATGAACGTCCTATTCAGGGGTGCCGCAGACGGCGATCCCGGTTATTGCTATTTTATGTCTTATCTGAGGTGCCAGATGTTGTCAGCGTATTCAGTAACAGCGCGGTCAGCAGAGAATATACCTGCACCTGCGATGTTGTTGAGTGACATCTTAGCCCATTTGAGTTTATCCTTGTAGCACTCAGTGATATAAGCCTGCGCCTTTCTGTAGCTGTCGAAGTCTGCGAGGACCATATATGGGTCGCGGTCTTTGAGTGAATTAGCGACATCGTTGAATGTGCAGCCGTTGATACCGCTGTACATACGGTCGATAGCGTCGCGGATTCTGCTGTCGCTTGAGTAGTAATTGATAGGAGCATAGCCTCTTGCTTTAAGGTCGTTTACCTCAGGAGTTGTCATACCGAAGATAACGATATTATCCTCGCCGCAAGCCTGTCTTATCTCGATGTTAGCGCCGTCGAGGGTACCGAGTGTGATAGCACCGTTGAGCATGAGCTTCATGCAGCCTGTACCTGAAGCCTCTGTACCTGCGAGAGATATCTGCTCAGAGATATCAGCAGCAGGCATGAGCAGCTCAGAGAGAGTTACGCAGTAATTTTCAAGGAATACTACCTGCAGCTTCTCAGATATCTTGGGATTCTTTCTTATCTCCTCTGAAATAGCCCATATGAGCTTGATTATCTGCTTAGCAAGGTAATATCCGGGAGCAGCCTTTGCTGCGAAGATATAAGACTTGGGAGTGAAATCAGCATCGGGGTTATTGAGCAGATATGCGTAATCTGTGAGGATATTCATAACGTTGAGGTGCTGTCTCTTGTATTCGTGGAGACGTTTTACCTGAACGTCGAAAATGCTGTCAGTGTTGAGAGCGATGTCGTTGTTCTTCATGACATACTTGGCAAAGTATTCCTTAGCCTGCTTCTTAACGTCCATGAGCTTTTTGAGTATCTCTTCATTGTCCTGATAAGCGCGGAACTTTTCAAGCTCAGAAGCGTCCTTGACGAACTTGTCGCCGATAGTTTCTTTGAGAAGGCTTGTGAGTCCGGGATTTGACTGTGTGAGCCAGCGTCTGTAAGCGATACCGTTGGTAACGTTCTTGAATTTCTCGGGAGTATTCTCATATTCTTCGTGGAATACAGACTGCTTGATGATCTCGGAATGAAGCTTTGATACACCGTTTACGCTGTGTGAAGCGGCAACGCAGAGAGAAGCCATGTGGATCATATTGTCCTTGATGATGGACATACGTGTTGTCTTAGCACTGTCGCCGCCGTTTCTCTCCATGAGAGACTGGCAGTAACGGTTGTTTATTTCAACGATGATGGAGAAGATACGCGGTATAACGCGCTTAACGAGGTTAACGTCCCACTTTTCAAGAGCTTCAGCCATAACAGTATGGTTAGTGTAAGCGAAGGTCTTTGTAACGATGTCCCAAGCCTTATCCCAGCCGTAGCCGCAGTCATCGAGGAGAACTCGCATAAGTTCGGGGATAGCGAGAGTCGGGTGAGTATCGTTGATGTGGATAGCTACCTTTTCAGCGAGGTTTTCGAGAGTACCGTAAACCATCATGTGGTTATTGACGATATCGCCGATAGAAGCCGCACAGAGGAAATACTGCTGTCTGAGACGGAGGCTCTTACCCTCAAGGTGGTTATCGTTAGGATAAAGGATCTTTGAGATAGCGTTAGCGATAGAGTTCTGAGCAAGAGCACTTGCGTAGTCGCCCTTATTGAACATATTCATATCGAAGCTGGGAGCCTTTGCTGACCACAGACGAAGTACGGATACGCCCTCACCGCCGTAGCCTGATACGTACATATCATAAGGAATAGCAACAACGGTGTTGTAGTTTACATGAGAGATATAGTGGTACTGATTGTCCCAGTACTCCTGAAGGTCGCCCTCGAAGTGGATATCAATTGAGAGTTCAGGCTTCGGAACGAGCCAAACGCTTCCGCCGGGGAGCCAGTTATCGGGGAGCTCAGTCTGCCAGCCGTCTTCGAGCTTCTGCTGGAAGATACCGTACTCATAGCAGATAGAATAACCCATTGCAGGGAATCCTGTTGTAGCGAGAGCATCGAGGTAGCAAGCGGCGAGACGTCCGAGACCGCCGTTTCCGAGACCTGCGTCAGGCTCATGTTCGAAAACCATGTCGAGGTTTATAGTGTATTCCTTGAGCATAGCGCGAACGTCGTCGGCGATGTCGAGGTTGTAGAGACTGGTTTTGAGCGAGCGGCCCATGAGGAACTCCATAGAGAGGTAGTAAACCTGTTTGCCGCCGACTGAATGGGTGTGGTTGATGAAGCTCTGGCGCTTGTTTGCGAGAATATCAACAATTATAGAAGAAAGCACCTGATACACCTGTTTATCAGAAGCTTCCTCGGGAGTAACGCTGTAAAGAGACTGGAGTTTCTTAGGAAATTCCTTTTTTATCTCTTCCATAAGAGGGTTGTTTTTTTTGTTAGCCATATCTGATTCTCCGTTCTGCCGCACAAGCGGCTTTATTACCGTTTGTATATTTCTTGCTTTTTATCACAAACGTATTATTGCAGAATTATCGTTTCATCCTTTACAAACAGTATATTATATATTGTACCATGTTTTGTGCGAATTTTCAACTGTGTATTTCAACAAATATTTATCAACGTAATTTACATATTACTGAAAAACTAATGAAAAAATGGGACTTTTGCAAAAAATAACGAGGTAAAATTTGTAAAGAATGTCCGGAAACGAAACTTAAAGACGAGAAAATTGTACAAAATAACGAGGTGCAAAATTGCCGGTATGCACTTGAAAATGGTTAAAATAAAAAACTTGCTAAAACGATAAAAAACATTTGAAATCTGCACTATTATGTGGTATAATATATTCACATACATTTTCCGACAGAAGAAACTGTGTAGAATCGAAAAAGAAAGGGAATGATACCCAATGGAAAAGAAAAAAGGTTTGTCGATACTCAAATTAATGCTCATCATAATCTGCGTCTCCTGCGTCATAGTATCGTTAGGAGTTAACATACTCTTCTCAAAGAAGAGTACACCCCATTTATTCGGCAGATATATATACATTGTTGAAGACCCCAACCCTATGTCGGGCGACCTTACAACAGGTGCGGCACTTCTTGCAAAAGATGCGGCTAACCTCCGTCCTTCCGTAGGAGATATCGTTCTCTGCTATCCTGCTGACGCTCCTGATAAGCTGAGCGTAAGAAGTATCAGCTATATTGCTGAAGGCGATGACGGTACAGAGAGCTATTACACAAAGGATGCTCTTCATGATGATACAACAGATTCGATCGCAAGAGACAAGATAGTTGCTATATGTACAGGCTATCCTGAGAATGCAAGTCTCGGTTCATTCGTGAGATTTACTCAGGGAATCAAGGGCATAATCGTTCTTCTTGTTATTCCGAGCGTTATCATTGTTATCTTCATAATCGCAGGTATAGCAAAGGTCATCTCTTCAAAGGACGATGAGGACGAGTTTGATTTCTACGAATACGATAACGACCAGCCTGTTCCGGGTCCTGACCCGCACAGAAACGGCGGCGACCCGCTCTTTGAGCCTGAACATGATAACTTCGGCGGTTCGGAACTTGAGCGCAAGAAGATGTCTATTGCAGAGCATTTCAGTCAGAAGGAAGTCAACCACGATTCTCCCTATCAGAAGGAGAAGGAACGCACAATGCAGTTCAAGGCTCAGAAGGGCAGTCTTACAAATACACGTTCATTCCCGACAGGCGGTTCTGCTGAAACATCATTTGCGGCAAGAAACCTCGGCGTACAGTCGTCAACAGCTCCTACAGCTGATGCTCTCAGAGAGGAAATGCTCAGAAAAACAGCTGAGGCCGAGCGTGCAGGTTCAGTAAGCGTAACATCTTCCGCTCCCGAGCAGGAGCGCGTAAGCGACAACACAGGTATCCTTTCAACAGCTCAGGTCGAAGAGCTTACAAGGGACGAGGCTCCGAGATACACAGCTCCGAGACCGTCACGTCAGGCATCAGCTCCGGCTCCTGCACCGAAGAAGAGCAGTTCGCCGGATATCTCCGATATCCTCTCGCAGGCTGACTTCGACCGCAAGGTTAAGAATCCTTCAGATATGTCAGTCGATGACCTTCTGAAGATGATAGAGAGCGAAAAGAGCAAGCTCTGAAAGTAGGAAATGCCGGCAATGGTGTTTCAAATTTCAATGTAAAATGTCTATCGGACGACCTCTGGTCGTCCGATTTATTATAATAGTATATAGAGGTGCATACATGAAAAAAAACAGAACGTTTCTTAAATTTATACTTATCGTGTCAGCGGTCATGTTCGGACTGACGATATTACTGCTGTATCTTTCGACAAAGCGTGCTGAGAATGACAGCTATATTCAGATAGATACCGATACGATGAAGCTGATACAGCTCGAACCGCCGAAGGACGGCGACCCTATCGCTGTAGTCGATACTACCCTTGGCGAATTCAGATTTGTACTCTATCCGGAGCAGAGTCCCGAGGCGGTGAAGAACTTCACAAGCCTCGCTGAGAGCGGCTACTATGATAATACCTACATTTATAATGCAGAGGAAGGAGTTTACGCTTCAGCAGGCAGTAAACTCAAAAGCGGCGAGATGCCGGAAGGCTACGACAAGGCACACGAAGTCATCGAGCGCGAGCTTAGTCAGGACCTGTGGCCTTTCAAGGGTGCGGTTTGTATGCTCAACACTGAAAAGGAGAGCACTTTCAAGAATAAGCTCATGGGCGGCGGAAAATACTTCAACGGAAGCCGTTTCGCACTCATTGACTCTATTGAGTTTACCGACGAAATGAAGGAACAGCTCCTCGATATTTCAGAAAGTCAGGAACTTGGTGAGGCTTTCATAAAAAACGGCGGAGTGCCTAATTTCTCACAGCAGATGACGGTTATCGGTCAGACCTATGAGGGCATTGAAGTTATCGACGCTATTACCCGTGTAAAAACTGAAAATGACGGACATAACAAGCGTCCGGTCGATGATATCATGATAAATTCAGTGAAAATTGATAAATACAAAGCCCAGTAAGGGAACACCAAATAATAACCGTTTTTAAGCATTGTGAAAGAATAATCCCCTGTTTTGACAAATGGTTTGCCGGAATATGACTAAAAATATTCGGAAACTATTTACAAATTCGTCAAGATGTAGTATAATGTAAAGGTTGAGATATAAACTAACTGTATCTAAACGACGAAAACAGGGAATTTTAAAGGCATTTGCCTTTGAAACATATTTTCAAGGAGTGGAAATAATGCTTAAAAAAAGACTTCTTGCAGTAGCTCTCTGCGCACTTACAGCTACCTGTGCTATGACTGCCTGCGGTAAAGATATCGACGTGAGCGACGGCTCGTCTTCCTCAACTTCTGAGAAGGCGGCTCCGGAAAATGTTGATATCGCAAACTATACAGCTCCCGAAAAGGGCGATACAATCATCGAGATGACCATAAAGGACTACGGCACAGTCAAAATCAGACTCTTCCCCGAATACGCTGACAAGGGCGTTGAAAACTTTATCGGTCTCGCTGAAAAAGGCTACTACGACGGTCTTACTTTCCACCGCGTTATCAAGGACTTCATGATTCAGGGCGGCGACCCAATGGGTACCGGTCAGGGTGGTGAGTCAATGTGGGGCGGTCAGTTCGACGGCGGCACAAATAACCACCTCGTTCATGCGGCAGGTGCTCTTGCTTACGCTAACTCAGGAAGCACTTCTACAGACGGAAGCCAGTTCTATATCGTTACAGGTACTCAGGATATCACCGACGATACCTTCTCTAGCTATGAGCAGAATGGCTATTCCTTCTCAGACAATCAGAAGGATTTCTACAAGCAGAACGGCGGTGCGCCTTTCCTTGACGGAAATTATACAGTATTCGGTCAGGTCTATGACGGACTTGATATCATATTCAAGGCTCAGTACGTTGGTACAGACGCAAACGACAAGCCTCTCAGCGACCTTGTTATTGAATCTGTAAAGGTCGGCAAATACGACGGCGAGGAGCTTAAATGGCACCTCAGCGACTACGACTACGATGACCCCACTGCTCAGGAAGTTGCGAACTTCACAGCTCCGGAAAAGGACGAGGAAGTAGTCAATATGAAAATCAAAGGCTACGGCGACGTTAAGATAAAGTTCTTCCCCGAGTACGCTCCGGCGGCTGTCGAGAACTTCATCACACACGCTAAGGACGGCTATTACGACGGTCTGACTTTCCACCGCGTTATCAAGGACTTCATGATTCAGGGCGGCGACCCGAGCGGTGACGGTACAGGCGGCGAGTCAATATGGGGCGGCAAGTTCGACGGCGGTAAGTATTTCAATCTTATCCATGCCGCAGGTGCGATCGCCTATGCAAATTCAGGCTCAACTTCTACAGACGGAAGCCAGTTCTATATAGTTACCGGTAAGGTTTACAGCGATGACGAATTCGCTGAACTCAAGAGCAGAGCAAGTTTTACCGATTCTGCTGAAAAGGTATATAAAACAGCTGGCGGAACACCTTTCCTTGATGGCCGCTATACCGTATTTGGTCAGGTATATGATGGTCTCGATATAATCTTCAAGGCTCAGAACACCGAAACAGACGAAAGCGATAAGCCTAAGGAAGACCTTATCATAGAATCAGTAACAGTTGAAAAGTACGACGGAGAATCCCCCCGCTGGTATATTTCCGATTACGAAGGCTCAGCAGATACTACTGAGGCTGAGACCGAAGCAGAGACAGAGGCTGATACAACAGCCGAGTCTACAGAAGAGGAAACTTCAACAGAAGCTTCAACTGAGACAACAACTGCTGAATAAGCGGATATCTGTGATAAAGTTTATACAAACAAAAGAAAGAGTTCAGGAGCAGATAAATAATTCCTGAAAAATAAGGAGAGAATTCATTTGGATAAGTTTGTTATCAAGGGCGGCAGACGCCTTGAAGGTGAAGTTACAATAAGCGGCGCAAAAAATGCCGCAGTTGCGATTCTTCCGGCAGTTATATTGTCAGATGAGCCTTGTATAGTTGAAAACGTGCCTACTATAAGCGATGTTACTATCAGCCTTCGTATTCTTGAGGAGATGGGCGCACAGGTCACTTCTGTCGGCAAGGACGCTTACAGAATCGACCCCACAACTATTGACAAGTTCTGCGTGCCTTACGAAACTGCAAGAAAAATGCGTGCTTCTTACTACTTCCTCGGCGCACTGCTCGGAAAGTTCAATAAAGCCCGCGTATCAATGCCCGGCGGATGTCCTCTCGGCGACCGTCCTATAGACCAGCATCTCAAAGCATTTTCAGCGCTCGGTGCTAATTACAGCCTTAGTCAGGGAATGATAGACCTCAGTGCCGATAAGCTCAGAGGAAATCAGATATTCTTCGACGTTGTAACAGTCGGCGCAACAATGAATGCAATGCTTGCGGCTGTAAAGGCTGAGGGTCTCACAATTATCGAAAATGCCGCTAAAGAGCCACATATCGTTGACCTCGCAAACTTCCTCAACTCCATGGGTGCAAACATCATGGGTGCAGGTACAGACGTTATCAAGATAAGAGGCGTTGAGCATCTCCACGGAACTACTTATGCAGTTATCCCTGACCAGATAGAAGCAGGTACATTCATGGTGGCTATCGCCGCTACAAAGGGCGACGCTATCGTAAAGAACGTTATTCCCAAGCACCTTGAATCCATTACAAAGAAGCTTGAAAAAATAGGTGTAAACATCGAACAGTACGATGACAGCATCAGAGTATGGGTCGATGGACCGCTTGTAAAGGCTAATATAAAAACAGCTCCCCACCCCGGTTTCCCGACTGATATGCAGTCGCAGATAGCAACTCTGCTCACTCTCGCTGAGGGAACAAGTATCATCACCGAGAACATATGGGAACAGCGTTTCCGCTACGTTGATGAACTCAGACGCATGGGCGCTGATATAACCGTAAACGGCAAAGTAGCTCTCATAGAGGGCACAGGTAAACTCATGGGCGCACCCGTAAAGGCTTGCGACCTCAGAGCAGGTGCTGCACTTATCATCGCAGGACTTGCAGCAAGCGGAGTTACCGAGATAGAGGACATTTACCATATTGAGCGCGGTTATGACTGCATGGAAGGAAAACTTCGTGCAATGGGCGCAGATATTGAAAAGGTGAGTGTACCCGATAAGCCGGATTCAAAAACTGAAACTGAAAAAACGGCAGTATGATTTAAAACGGCTCCCATTGGAAGCCGTTCAGAATGTCAAAAACTTTTTGCGAGTTTAGCGGACGACCAATGGTCGTCCCTACATAATTAAACTAAAAACAAACGAATTGCAGGGATGCCCGTTGGAGTGCTTCCCTTAGCGGAATTTGTGGGCTACCGAGCCGTAAATTTACGGTACATATTCGGTATCCTGCGAAACCGCCAAAGGGGGCTCCCCTTGGGCATCCGCATTTTTTATGGTAAGCCTGACTTTTTGGCATACACGAAAAAATCCCCTCCGGACCTGTGTTCGGAGGGGATACTTTGTTATTTTCTTCTTGTACCGTTTTTTCTGTCGGTACTTCTTTTAAGGTCGCCTATTCTTTCTTCACTTGACTGCTTGAAGTGCGACATCATGTCCTCGAAAGACATTTCCGACTGGGGAACAGTTTTTTTCGGTTCCCATATCAGCGGCTTGCTTCTGCGTTCCTTATTCGGTGCAGGACGCGGTCTTCTCTCCTGAGTCTCGCCATCGTTATCAGCGGCTTTTTTAATGGAAAGGCTTACCTTTCCTGCCTCGTTGATACCGATGACCTTGACTTTTACCTCCTGACCTTCAGTGAGGTGGTCACGGATCTCGTTAACAAAAGTATTAGCGATCTCTGATATATGTACCATTCCCGAGCCGCCGCCGTCGATATCGACGAAAGCTCCGTACTGAGTGATTCCTTTGACTTTACCTGTGTAAATTTTACCTATCTCAAGCTGCATAGCGATATGATACTCCTTGCTTAATAATACCCTGCACTGTTGGGTCAGTCTCTTGATCTGTCGTAGAAACGGCGCTCATTCGGATAAGCGTAATCTCTTTCCTCTAAAGCGATTTTTTCCATATAGGCTGAGAGGTCGTCGCTGTCGAGGGTTCTCTGCATATCCTCATTTTCCATTTTGCAGGCATCTATTTTAGACTGTATGCGGGCAAGTTCCTTCTCTTTATCGCTGCAATCCTTTTCAGTCGTTACAAACAGAGCAGCACATCCTACGATAACTGCAACAGCAACGATTTTGAAAAGGCCTCTGTTAAACAGACCTTTTTTCTTTATTTTTGTTTTGATTCTTTTTGGCAACGATGTTCACGTCTTTCTCTTTTTATTTTCTGTTTTATTATACAACAAATGCAGTGGGCAATGCAATAGCATTTTAATCTTTTTTATATTTTTTACTAAACTTTTGGAACTTCCCACAAATTTGGCTCTTGCTTTTCTACATATTAGCACACTAACGCGCCGAAACGGAGCTGTTATCCACTTCAGAACTGTTTTAGCCGCAGATATAAGCTTGTGAAGGGTTCGCATGACGATGTTTCCGATAGTGAAAAAATAGAGCGAGAAGCCGACTGCGTTGCCGATCACGTAGTAGAATCGGAGTTCACCGCGTGCGGCGGCAGACGCAAATGCTGAGAGAAAGACCGCGTACAGCGCAAGAAAAGCCGCGTCTTCAGCGGCTGTCAGCCATAATCCATGCGGAAAGACGAGTCTCAGCGCACGCAGAACGTCGTAGTATATGCCGATAATTGCTCCTGCAACGCATGACAGTGCAAAAAGCACGAGTTCCTCATGGACTGAGAAAAAGGTTTCAGGAACGTTCATCGGAACAGCCTTCCCAGTGCAGAAAGCGGACCCTTTCTGTCGCGGTCACCGTACACGACCGCCCATATATCGCCGGTTATGGTCATATCACCCGTTTCAACGCTCATCGCGTCGATATGCAGTTCGCGCCCCTGCACAGTGAGTTCTCCGAGCTGAGTATAAAGGCATATCGCCTTTTCGTCGAAGCTATCGACGTCTGTAATGCCGGATACGGTCATACTTTTGCGGTTTTCTATTATAATGTTGTGGTCTTTTTTAATGGTATTTTCCTGCATGATATTCCTCCTTGTCCGCAGACAAATGTTATATAGAATCTTATTCATGCGATGCGCGAAATATTCCTGTTGTGCAAAACTGACAAAAAACACGGCTGAAATTCTCTTGTATTTTTGCCTCAGACCTCTTGTAAATGTATTCGCATTGTGATATAATAGTAAAGCTAATTGAAATATTCGGCTGTATGCCGTTTTATACCATTTCATTACGGAGGTAACAAAATGTCAGTTTTAGAAATTGTCGGAGGAGCAGTTCTCCTTCTCGTAAGCTTATTGACTATCATCATCTGTCTCGCTCAGGAGCAGAAATCACAGGACAGCATGACAGCCGCATTTACAGGCGCAAGCACAGATTCGTTCTACGGTAAGAATGAGGGCAGATCGCGTGAGGCTATCCTCGCAAAGATAACAAGAGTTTTCGGTGTTATACTTTTCATCGTAACACTTGCACTCAACATCGTACCGCTTTTCGTTAACAAGTGATACACCGCCCTGTGACCTGCGTCACGGGGCTGATTTTATTTCAGGAGATAATTATGGCAGGAAAATCAAAGAAAAAAACGTCTGAAAAAAAGGGCGCATCAGCTGTAAGCGTTGAGAGCTACAGGAACAAGATAATCACATTCCTGAAGGCAAACGGCAAGAAGACTACTTCTATCGCCGACCTCGAAACAAAGTGCCGCACTAAAAAGAATGGAAGAGAAAATTTTACAACGGCTTTCGCAGAACTCCGCGACGAGGGCATAATTACAGTCAGGAAGGGCATGAAAGCGGCTCTGTGTTCGGAGCTCGGACTTAAAGTCGGCGAGATAACACGTCTCAGCCGAACTTTCGGCTTCGCAGTGACTGACAGCGGAGTTGAGTACTTCATTCCCGGAAAGTGTATGCTCGGAGCTATGCCGCACGACCGCGTGCTCATCGCAGATATCGCGTCACGCACAGGTGAGCCGGAGGGCGAAGTCGTTGATATACTCAGCTTCGGAAGCTCGGTACTCACCGGACGCATTGAGCTTGCGGACGACGAGCTTTATCTTGTGCCGGATATCGCTCCGCGCAATCATATGATAATAGTAAAGGACAGCGCAGTAAGCTTTGCGGCAGGTGACAAGGTCCTTGCGGAGATAGTGAGCCGCGGAAAGCGTCATGCTGAGCATAAGGTGCGTATCACATCTGTATTCGGAAGCAGTGAACTTGCTCAGTCGTGTGCGCAGTCTATCCTGTGCATTCACGGCGCTCCCGAGGAATTCTCGGCTGACTCGCTCAAAGAGGCACGTCGTATAGCTGAGGGCGGAGTGCAGGAGTACAACTTCAACAACCGTGAAGACCTCCGCGATTTGCCGATTTTCACTATAGACAGTGCCGAATCTAAAGACCTCGACGACGCGGTATCAGTTTCGAGGACAGATAAGGGTTACCTGCTCGGAGTTCATATAGCCGATGTTTCGCATTACGTCCGCGGAAACAGTGAACTCGACAAGGAAGCGATGCGCCGCGGAACGAGTATCTACTACGCGGACAAGGTCATACCCATGCTCCCGAAGGAACTTTCAAACGGCATTTGCTCGCTTAATCCCGATGAGGACAGGCTCACGCTTTCGGCGTTTACAGAGCTTTCCCCCGAGGGTGAGATAATCAGCTACCGCTTCTGCAAGAGCGTTATCCGTTCGCGCGTGAAGGGTATATACAAGGAGATAAACGCGATACTTGACGGTACTGCCGACAGTGATATTACGGAGAAATATGCGTGCGTTGCGGAAGAGCTTCCGCTCATGAATGAGCTTGCGGACGTTCTTATAAATAAGAAGAAGCACCGTCACGCGCCCGAACTTGAAACTGTTGAGAGCAAGCTCATAATCGACGAGGACGGCATCTGCCGCGATGTTCAGCCGCGTGAACGCGGCAAGTCTGAGCGTATGATTGAGGAGTTCATGCTCACGGCGAACGAGTGTGCGGCAAAGCTTGCGAAGGATAAGAATGTTCCGTTCGTTTACCGCGTACACGAAGCTCCGCCCGAGGAGAAAACTGCCGCACTTTGCGAAATGCTTCGCAAGGCAGGAGTCGAATATCCGCATTTTCAGGAGTTCAAGCCGGCTCATGCCGCTGAGATACTGAACAATGTGCGCGATACTGAGAAGTTTGAAGCGGTAAATATGATGGTGCTCCGCTCAATGGCAAAGGCTAAATACTCCGAAGAGCCGCTCGGTCACTTCGGTCTCGTACTTGACGATTACGCGCATTTCACCTCGCCTATCCGACGTTACCCCGACCTTGCTATACACCGCATTATTACTGACATACTCGCCGGATACGACGAAAAATGGCTGAATAAGCGCTACAGCGGATTTGCCGCTAAAGCTTCCGAAACTTCAACTAATGCCGAACTGCGTGCAGTTGCGATAGAGCGTGAATGTGAGGATTGCTACAAGGCTGAATATATGAAACAGCACATCGGAGAGACGTTTACGGCTAAGATATCAGGTGTGACCGAGTTCGGATTCTATGCTGAGCTTCCTGATACTGTCGAGGGACTCGTGCACATACGCACTCTTCCCGAAGGCGAGTACGATTACACCGAGCCTGTTGCTCTGACTGAAAAATTCAGCGGAGTTTCCTATAAACTCGGCGATACCGTGCAGGTCACCTGTGCCTCTGTGAATGTCAGCGAGGGAACTATCGACTTTGTTCTCGATGACCCCGATGAAGATTAAGAAAGGATACAAAAATATGAAAAAGACTGCTATTGCCGCAATTGCGGCTGCCATGCTCTGTGGACTCTCTTCTTGCGGAAACAAAGTTTCAGTACACGATAATGGTTCATCAACTGCACCTACAGAAGCTTCTGAGGTACAGACTTCTGCTGAAACAGAGAGCGGACAGACTACCGCTTCCGGTTCGTCAGTGACCGAAAAATCCACAAGTACAGTTTCAAGTACGACAACTACTGCAACTTCTGCCGGCGGAAACAATACCGTCAGCAGTGAGGACGCGGCTCTGATTTCAAAGGCTCAGGAACTTTTTACCAAAGCCTGCGAGACAAGCTTCAATTACTCAGTCGGCTGTCCGTACAGCCTTGATACCAATAATTATGTCGAGAATCAGTACGGCTGGCAGTTTTATCTTATTACAGACCCGAATATCAACTCGCTTGCAGATGTAAGAGCTGACTATCACAAAGTATTCAGTGAGAATTATCCCGATAATATTGAGGAGACCTACAAGGAGGAGAATGGTCACGCATACTGCCTCAACGGTGCAAGAGGCTCGGATATATTCTATGTAAGGTCGGAGATAGTGAGTGTTGACAGCAAGAGTGATAACGAGATATTCTTCACTGTACGCAACTACTACGACGGTTCAAGCTGGGGTGACGAACCTTATTCCGAGGACAAGGAATTCTCAGCTGTTGTGACTGCTGACGGTTCATGGCGTGCCGGCAAATTCACTCTGCCATATTAATATAACAACGAACACCGTACAATACCTCAGTTTTGTGCGGTGTTTTTATGTAAAGTGAAAAATCCATGATATATGAAAGATTTGCACTTCACGATTGAAGTTCGGGAAAATAACCGCCTGACTGCGGTTATTGATTCCGCATTAATCATACCTTGACAATTATTTATCTTTGTGGTACAATTGAAATCGGTTTTTTGAGCGTAAGGCTTTAATGAGAAAAAAGAAATGAGGGTAAATATGGACAACGAATTCGAGACGAATATCAACGATGAAAACAGTTTTCACGCTCCGGAAGAAGCACCTGAACCTGAAAACACCGCTTCCGATAACGGAGTTTCTGCGGCTGAGACTGCCGCTTCCGCTGAACCCGTGAAAAAGAAAAAGAAGAAAAAACGCTTCACTCTTAAAAAGGAATTTACTATTTTAGCGATAAGTGCGGCGTTCTGCTTTACTGTATGTTTTTTTGCTCCGGCTGATATTTTCATTGGAAATCAGACTGATTTCGCAGTAAGTGCACCGCGTATACTCTACCCGCTTCTCGAAGCGGCTGGAATCACTACCGTTGCAATGGTGATTTTCCTCAATATCATGCTTGCAATCAATGTGAGACTGTGGAAAATCGTTTCAACACTTATTTCAGGACTCCTGATAGCCGGTTATTCACAGATGATGCTGATGAACGGACGTATGGTGGCTATAACAGGTGACGCGGCACCGTATTCGGTACGCTCAAAGTTCAATCTTGCTAACCTTGCGATATTCATAGCTATCGCTATCATGCCGACACTGTTCATGATAATCACGGGCGACCTTAAAAAGAAAAAGAAGAACCGCTTCCATATGCGTGCACTTACATATATTTCAGTTGTTCTTTTTGTAATGCAGGGTGTCGGAATCGCTGGACGCATTACGAAAATCGGTATCGAAAAGAGCGATGATTCGCAGTTTGAAAACTTCTTCTCCCTCAATGGAGCGACTGAACTCAGTTCGGACGAGAATATCGTTGTTTTCCTTACAGACCGTCTCGACGCTGAGTGGATGGAGACTCTCCTCGACGATTATCCGGAACTGAATGACGAATTGGAAGGCTTCACTTTCTATAAGAATAATATTTCCGGATATACAAATACATTCCCGTCGGTTCCGCAGATGCTTACAGCACATAAGTATGACGGCGGTGAATGGGTGCCGTATCTTGACGAGGGATGGGCAGGACAGACAGTTCCGCGCGTACTCCATGATAACGGCTACACTGTTAATATGCTCATTGACAGCTCAACCACTTTTTCAAGCTACAAAAATATCGCAGACCAGTGCGACAACATCGAATCTGCCGGAAATTACGTTGATTATAACTACTTCGGACCCCACGGTATACTCCGTACAATGGGACATTTCTCGCTTGGAAAGCTTTCTCCCTATCTTGTGAAGGGAATGCTTATGAACGGCTATAATTCGGACTTTTCAAGCAAATTCTACACAATTACTGATAATGTTCCCGAGCGATTTGATGCTTCTATCGGAACAGATTCGGATATGAAGATTTACAACTACGTTAAGGATAAAGGTATAAACACCAACAGCAAGAGCAAGACCTTTACCTTCATTCACCTCGATTTCATGCATGATGTAAGTGAGGACCTTTCAAGTCTGTATGACGGATTTGAAGGTGAGGCTGATAAGTACACATCCGCACGCGGCGGCTTTGAGCTTCTTAACACCTACTTTGATGAAATGAAAAAGGCAGGAGTTTATGATAACTCGACTATCGTAGTCCTCGGTGACCACGGCCATCCGCCTGTTGAGATTGAAATAGACAAGAAGCAGGACCTCGAAGAGCCTGTAAGAACATCTCTTTTCATCAAGCCTGCCGGAGCTGAGCGTGACAAGCTCATTATCAATGACGATGCGGAGCTTTCAAACGATTACTTCCCCGCAAGTATCCTTGACTTCGCCGGAATATCCCACGATGAATTCGGACCTTCCTATAACGAGCTCATGCAGAGCGGAAACTATCCTGCAAGATATCTCAAAGTTTACTGCTGGCACGGTATCGGCAATATCGAGGATATCCTCAAATACGAGATAAATGGCGATTCTTCCGACTTCAACAACTGGAAAGTTGTTGAGCGTCACGGCAAAGCTGTAACTGAATAATTTTTATGACCCGGGTTATTCCGGGTCTTTTTGTGCAAATTGACAGATTAAGGAAGCTTTTCTTGTAAAATCAGTCGGTTTCTATTGACAGAAAGATAACTATTTGCTATAATAGCTTTGTATAGTGTATTATAGGATATTTGTGGATATCCGCTCAGAAATAAGATAAACGTCCGTACACGGCTGCCGACAGAAAAAAGGCTCGTCCGCACGGAGATACAAGGAGACGATGGCGGCATACTGCCGCGAAAAATTATGGTTAGTAGAAGAGACAGATATAAAAGGATGATATCCTTTTGCAGTGCGATGGCGCTCATGGTGCTGCTTACAGCCGGATTCGCCTTTATATGGTACAGTCACTACGTTGAAGAGCTGATACTGCCCTATTACAAACGCGGTAACTGGACCCTTATTGGTGTATACGCTGTGCTCGTATGGCTTTTTATCAAGGCATACGGCGGCTTCAAACTGGGATATCTCAAAAAAACGGATATGCTGTATTCTCAGCTGATATCAATAGTAAGCGTGAACTTTGTCGCGTATTTCATCATAAGCCTTATCGGCAGACATTTCATGATAGTTACACCGATGATATTGCTCACTTTTGTCGATATCGCCGTGATATCGGTGTGGACGCTGATAATGGGCAAGCTTTACTTTATGATATATCCGCCGCGTAAACTGATGATACTCTACGGAAGTCATCAGGCGGCTTCACTGGTACTGAAAATGAGTCAGCGCGTGGACAAGTATATGATATGCGAATCCGTCAGCATTACAGAACCTGCTGAGAAAATACGCGAGCTGATACTCAAATACGAGGGCGTTATTATTTGCGATATCCCTGCGGAGGAACGCAACGATTACCTCAAATTCTGCTACAATAACTCCGCAAGAGCGTATATTGCACCGAAAATCTCAGATATTATCGTAAGAGGTGCGGACGATATCCGCTTGTTCGATACACCGCTGCTGCTTTGCCGCAACTACGGTCTCGACTTTGAACAGCGCCTTTTCAAGCGTACATTCGATATAGTTTTTTCACTGTTTGCACTCATCATCGCTTCGCCGTTCATGCTTTTTTCAGCTATCGCGATAAAGCTTTACGACGGCGGTCCTGTGCTTTATAAACAGAAGCGCCTTACCCTCGACGGCAAGGAGTTCAACGTGCTGAAATTCCGCAGCATGGTTGTAGATGCTGAAAAACTCAGCGGACCCGTTCTCGCTTCCGAGGACGACCCGAGAATCACACCGATAGGCAGATTCCTGCGAAAGGTGCGTCTCGATGAACTTCCGCAGCTGCTGAATATCCTCGGCGGCGATATGTCCGTAGTAGGACCGCGACCCGAGCGTCCCGAGCTTACGGAGAAGTACAAGGAAGAAATGCCGGAATTCGGCTTCCGCTTAAAGGTCAAAGCAGGACTTACCGGCTATGCACAGGTGACCGGTGTCTACGATACCGTTCCCTATGATAAGCTTAAAATGGACCTGATGTATATTGAGAATTACTCGTTCCGCATGGACCTTCAGATAGTTCTCATGACAATAAAAACTATGCTCTTCCCGCCAAAGACCAATGCCGAGACTGGCGAGGGTCTTATCCCTTCGGAAAGCAGCAAAAGAAAAGAGGATACCAAATGAAAACAACAGCAGTTATAATGGCTGGCGGCAGAGGCGAACGTTTCTGGCCCAAGAGCCGTAATTCGTGCCCAAAGCAGTTTCTTTCACTTACTGCCGACGGCGATACAATGATTCAGAAGACAGTTAAGCGTCTGCTTCCGCTTGTGGATATAAGCGATATCTACATCGTAACAAATGCCGCTTATACTTCCCTCGTATCCGAGCAGCTTCCCGATATTCCCAAGGAGAATATCCTCGCTGAGCCTGCTGCAAGAAAT
Organism: Ruminococcus flavefaciens; assembly: GCA_902792235.1. GTDB lineage: Bacteria > Bacillota > Clostridia > Oscillospirales > Ruminococcaceae > Ruminococcus > Ruminococcus flavefaciens_AE. The sequence goes on along the minus strand of CADAYP010000018.1, from coordinate 1,523 downwards.
ACAGCTCCCTGCATTGCTTTTGCGGCTGCTGTTATCAATAAAAAATACGACGATGCTGTAATGATGGTGCTCCCTTCTGACCACCTCATCGGTCTTGAAGACCTCTATATCCACACTCTCAAAAAGGCTGTAAAGGTCGCAGAACAGGGTCAGAACCTCGTTACTATCGGTATCACTCCCGAGTACCCCGAAACCGGCTACGGCTACATCAACTTCGGCGATGAGCAGGACGGTGCATACATGGTTGAGCGCTTCGTTGAAAAACCCGACCTTCCTACAGCTGAAAAGTACCTCGCTTCCGGAAAGTACCTCTGGAACAGCGGTATGTTCGTATGGAAGCTCTCTTCCATCATGGCTAATATCAAGTCTCTCATGCCTGACATCTACGAAGGCGCAGTTAAAATAGGTGACGCTTTCGGAACTCCGCAGTTCAGCGACGTTCTTATCAAGGAGTTCACAGCTTTCCGCAGTGAATCCGTTGACTTCGGTATCATGGAGAAGGCTGAGAATATCTACACTATTCCCGGAAGCTTCGGCTGGGATGATGTTGGAAGCTGGCTCGCGGTTGAGCGTATCAACAAGACGGATTCTGCCAAGAATTACATTGAAGGCAATGTCATCTCCGTAGGCAGTGAGCATACAACTATCTGCGGCGGCAAGCGCCTTATCGCGGCTGTAGGTCTTGAAGATATCATCATCGTCGATACCGACGATGCCGTTCTCGTTTGCTCAAAGAACAGCACTCAGGACGTTAAGAAGGTCATCACTCAGCTCAAAGACCAGGGCAGAACCGACCTCGTTTAATATGTAAAACAGGCGATGCTTCGCCTTGATATAAAACTATAATTATTTAAGGAGAAAATATAATGAAAAACGCTCTTATCACAGGAATCACAGGTCAGGACGGCTCATACCTCGCAGAACTTCTTCTCGAGAAGGGTTACAATGTTTACGGTATCTGGAGAAGAAAGGCTACTGCTGACTATGGCAATATCGCTCACCTCAAGGACAAGGTAACTCTTATCTACGCTGATATGACTGACCCTGTATCCCTTATCTCTGCTATGAAGATATCACAGGCTGACGAGGTTTACAACCTTGCTGCACAGTCGTTCGTTGCTACAAGCTGGGATACTCCCCTTGGTACTGCTGACATCGACGCTATCGGCGTTACAAATATGCTCGAGGCTATCCGTATCGTAAAGCCTGAGTGCCGCTTCTATCAGGCATCTACATCTGAGATGTTCGGTCTCGTTCAGGAAATTCCCCAGAAGGAGACAACTCCCTTCTACCCCAGAAGTCCGTACGGCGTAGCTAAGCTTTATGGTCACTGGATAACCAAGAACTACCGCGAGAGCTACAATATGTTCGCTTGCTCAGGTATCCTCTTCAACCACGAGTCTGAGCGCCGCGGAATCGAGTTCGTTACAAGAAAGATAACAGACGCTGTTGCACGTATCAAGCTCGGCGTTCAGGACTATGTTGAGCTCGGAAACATGGATTCCAAGCGCGACTGGGGTCAC
>CADAYP010000017.1:0-40858 GCA_902792235.1 Ruminococcus flavefaciens | reverse complement strand
AATGGTATGCAAGCTGAGTTTTATCATAAAGGCTCTGCCGAGGTTACTTTTACCGCCGACGATGGAACTGTTTTAGTATATAAGGCATGGCTCGGCGATAATTACGATATGGGACTGGAGTTTATCGAAAAACGCTGAAATGCGTGCAGCGGAAATAAGCCGGTATCGATATAGATGTTTATACCTTTACAGTGGTATCTCTTTCTGAAGAAAGAGGTGCCCTTAACAAAAGTATACAATGTCTGCATTGGTACCGGCTTTACTGCAACCGGACGAAGAAAAGGGGGGAAAGTATGAAAATAACGAAGATAGCGCTTGGCTGCCGGAGAACAAACTCGGTATACGGCGAGAGATATCAGGAATGCTGCGTATGTCTTTTCCGGTCACCGGTCATATTTGACTTCGGAGGAACTGAAAAAAAGTGCAGCGGAATGACTATAATATTCTACACTCCCGGAAAACGTCAGTATTTCCGCCCCGAAGAAGGCGGCACACTGAAATACGACATGGTACTTTTCCGTCCCTCGTCAGCGGATAAGCAGTACGCAGCAGGAATGAATATCCCATTCGATGTGCCGATGAATATAAAGGACGATTACCTGATATCGTCCATACTCAAAAACATGAAGGTCTGCTTCGGACTGGACGGAAGACGCAAATCTGAGTTCATGGAACTGTCCATGCGAATGATACTCATATGCGTTGCCGACCAGAATGACTATGGCAAATCTGTTAAAGAAGAGATAAATGTACCTAAATATCCGCAGCTGAAAGCTTTGCGCGATGATATCTACGACGACCCTATGCGCAGCTGGTCGATTGACGAAATATGTGCCGAACTCGGAGTCAGCAGAACTTACTTCCACCGTATTTACCTTGCGGCATTCGGGGTTACGTGCCGTCAGGACGTTATAGAAAGCAGACTCGCTTATGCTGAGGAACTTCTCTCAGAAACCGACCTCTCCGTCAGTGCGATAGCGGAACAGTGCGGCTACGAAAGTGACTCCTACTTCATGCGTCAGTTCAAACAGCACCGTGGATATACCCCCACTGACTACCGCCGCAAAGTTGAAATGCAGATAGCGAATGAGCTGAAAGATGCCGATAATGGGGAAGATATATGACTTGTTTGTGAAAAAATATAAAATATATCTTTACACACTGAAAGCTTTGTGATATAATTTATAATGTAGTTTTGTACGGAATAGACATATAAATAAAACGATTGTATAAGGAGAAAACAGAATATGAATAAAGGAGAACGCCGCAGAAACCGCAGAAGATACCGCGTAAGATACGACCGTATCGTTATCATGGTGCTTGTTGCAGCAGTTGTGATAGTGCTTGTAAGTTCGTGTGTTATAGCACTTACTAAAAAGAACGATAAACCTGCTGTAAAGAACAGGTCAAGGTCATCGCAGACTACTGACACTACTCTTCCGTCGGAAGCAGAAGAAAAGCCGTCTGACAGTACCGGAGAAGCTCCGACAGAAGCTCAGAAACCGCAGGAAGAAGCGTTTGTGACAGAGTCTCATGAGCACGACGATATATATAAGGGCAACCTCGTACTCGTTAACGCTGATTACGAGTATAAGTTCATTGACGGCGATGTTGACCCCATAACACTTTTTGATAACAGAAATGATTATTATGATAACGGCGACTACGTTACTAAACTCGACAGAGAAGTTCTGACACGCCTCAATGCTATGATGGAAGCTTATGCGACTGCTTCATCTAAGACTTCTACCGACATTTTCGTTCTCGACGGCTACAGAACCTATGACGAACAGTTAGAGCGTCACAGCAGCGGTAAATCGAGAACTTTTGAAGCCGGTCACTCCGATTACCATACCGGCAGAACTTTTGATATGTTCCGCATGAGCGAAGGCGGAGAAATCTCTTACTTTGCTGCTGAGGGCGACTGTGCATGGTTTGCTGACAATGCTGCAAAGTTCGGATTTGTTGTAAGATATCCCGACGGCAAGGACGATATTACCGGCGAAAAGTCGAGAGGTTATACATACCGCTACGTCGGAACCCCTCATGCTGAGTATATGAACTCAAAGGGAATCTGCCTTGAGGAGTATATCGCAGAGGTCAAGAAGCATACTAAGGACGAGCCTCTTGAAATAACAACAGCCGGCGGAACGGTTCAGGTATACTACGTTTCAGCGTCTGCTGAGGGTGCAACAGATGTACCGGTACCGAATGGCAAGGCGTATACCGTTTCCGGAAACAATATCGACGGCTTTATCGTTACAGTTACAGGATAGAACGGAGTTTAATGTGAAAAAAGTATCGCTCGCGGTGAGCGCAATTATAATGGCAGCTGTGATAACAGGCTGCGGAAGTCCCGACAAGGGTTCGGGTACAGGTCATATGTACAACGCTGTACTTCTCGGAAATCCGCAGAGTCTTGACCCTCAGTTTGCAGAAGACACTGCCTCGAATACAGTTATAAAGAACCTCTACAGCGGACTCATGTCCGTAGACGATAACGGCAATATCTCATGCTGCAATGCCGAAAACTACACAGTTTCCGACGACGGAACAGTATATACATTTACCCTCAGAGACGATAATTACTGGTATTTCGACGAAAATGATGATGACGTCATAACTGAGGACGAGTACTTTCCGGTAACGGCTGACGACTATGTTTTTGCAATGCGCCGTGTTCTTGACCCGAGAATGAAGTCGCCGTATGCAAACGATTTCTCATGTATAAAGGACGCTCACCTCATACTTCGCGGACTCATTGAACCCGAAGAGGCGGAGATTTACGCTGTTGACAAGAAAACTCTTGTTGTTGTCCTTGAAAATCCGGATACGGAGTTCCTTTATCTTATGTCAACTCCGGCAGCATATCCGTGCAATAAGGAATTTTTTGATTCTACCAAAGGCAGATACGGTCTCGACGACCGCTCGGTAATGTCAAACGGCGCATTTTTCGTGCGTCAGTGGTTCTATGACCCATACGGCAGCAATAATATCCTCTACATGAAACGCAATGATGCCGACTGGAGTGAGACATATGATATCGCACCGTCGTACCTTAGTTTCAGCATAGAAAAAAATGAGGACGATATAAGAAAGCGATTCAAAGATGAAGAGACTGAGTGCTTTACATCACTGAGCAAATCGCCGTATAACCCGAAGAAGTATTCGATAACTCCAACAGCTGCGACTACTCTCGGACTTATATTCAACCCCGAAAACAAGAATCTGTCAAATATAAATCTGCGCAAGGCTATAGCTTATTCTGTTGACAGGGAAATGCTTAGCAAGGATATGAGCGATGACTTATCAGTTGCCGGAGGAATAATTCCGCCTGCTGTCAGACTTGGCGGCAGAAGCTATCGTGAACTTGTTTCCGACCGTACATTTTACGGCTACGATAAGGAGAAGGCGGTAGAGTGTTACAGTGTGGCAAAGACTGAGTTGGGCATAGAAAGTCTTGGCGAGATGAAGGTGCTTGTAAGGGGAGATACGGTTGATTCGTCGTACCTTCACAAGCTGACACAAAGTTGGCAGGATATGTTTGGCGGCTACATCGGAATCGACGAGGTAAGCGAGACTCAGTTCAATGAGCGTATAGCGAGCGGTGACTATGGCATAGCTCTTTATCCTCTTAAAGCAGACCTTGGATACGGGTGCGCGTGCATTGAAAGGTTTGAAACTGAGCCGTGCCTTGGATATATTCTTGGTGATGACAGCGATATAACGTCCGACCTCCGATGCTGTGGAGATGTAAGTACACTTGTTGAAGCCTATACAAATGCTGAAAAGCGAATAATTGATACCTGTGGATTTGTGCCGCTGTTTTATAAGAATTCCTATCTTATCGCGAAAAAGGACAACGAGCAGATATACTATGACCCATTTACCGGAGCGGTAGATTTCCGGTTGGCACTTAACTATGACTAATATCGCTTCCAATATAAAAAAGAACGTCCGACCGGACGTTCTTTTTTATTTGTTTATCAAGCCTTGACAAGACGGAAAAGTCTTCCGCTGTAGGGCGGAATATCCATATCAAGCTTTGAGCCGTTTTTTTCAAATTTGGTACTGCCGTGAGGTGTACCGCCGCTGTACATCTGGTCGTCGGAATCAAGCAGAAGTTCAGCATTATAACCGGCACCGATGTTTACTGAGTAGTCAAACTGGTACCAGTCGGAAAAATTCAGCACTGCGAGAATATCTCCGTCAGCACTTTTACGCCGTATAGCATATACACATCTGTCGTTGGAAGAACAGTCCGCCCATGTGAAATTAGTCGGGTCATAATCGTAGTGGAGGGCGGAATACTCAAGGTAGATATGATTGAGTGCCTTGATATATTCGCGGAATGAGTCGTGCATGGGATATTTCAGCATATCCCAGTCCTGTTCACGTTTTTCGTCCCATTCGCGAAGCTGACCAAACTCTGTACCCATGAAATTCAGCTTTTTGCCGGGGTGAGCGATCATGTACATATACATAGCTCTTGCCTGCGGGAATTTGTCCTCATACTGACCGTTCATTTTCTGTACTATCGTAGCTTTGCCGTGGACAACTTCATCGTGCGAAAGAGGGAGAATGTACCGCTCATTGTAAAAGTATAGCATAGAGAAGGTTAGTTTGTGGTAATCGCGGGTGCGGTACATTGGTGCACTCTGAAAGTATTCAAGTGTATCATGCATCCAGCCGAGGTCCCATTTGTAATCGAAACCGAGACCGCCGTCAAATACGGGAGCGGCAACTTTGGGGTGGGAAGAGGAGTCCTCTGCCGCGAGAATGATGGAGGGGTGACGTGCTTTGAGTCCGCTGTTCATATCTTTCAGAAACTGTATCGCATAGCGGTTTTCGCCGAGATATTCCTTACCGTTCCAGTAAATCATATTGCGTACTGCGTCCATTCGCAGACCGTCGAAATGATACACGGAGAGCCAGTAATTTGCCGCAGACTGCAAAAATGAACGTACTTCACCTTTCGAGTGCATGAAATTGCGGCTTCCCCACTCGTTGTAGGTGGCTTCATCGTCGGGAAACTCGTAAAGGCGGGTACCGTCATATTCGGTAAGACCATAGTGGTCAACGGCGAAATGTACAGGAACAAAGTCCATAATAACACCGATTCCCTTACTGTGGCATTTATCAACGAGTTCCATTAGTTGCTGAGGGGTTCCGTATCTTGCGGTCGGTGAGAAGAAACCGGTTATCTGATACCCCCATGATTCGTCACTTGGATGTTCTGCGAGAGGCATGAGTTCGATGTGTGTGTAGCCGTTTTCGGCAGCATAGTCCGGCAGAATCTCTGCAATTTCAGAGTAGGTGTACCAGCCTTCAAGTGCACGAATTTCGTCGCTGGTCATAGACGAAATATCCGGAGAAGGTTCGTTGTTTTCGTGGGGAACAGTTCCGGGTTTTCGCTTCCATGAACCGAGGTGTACTTCGTATATATTCAGCGGTTTATCGCGGCAGTCGCTTCTTTTTGCAAGCCATTTGCCGTCACTGAATCTGTATCCGTCGATTCGTCTGATTACAGAGCAGGTGTTAGGGCGCATTTCCATTCCGAAACCATAAGGGTCAGCGTGGTCGATGAAATTGCCCTTACGGTCGTAGATGCGGTATTTGTAGCGCATACCTTCCCTTGCCTCGGGGCATTCAAGCTCGAAGAATCTGCCGTCCGCAACTCGGGACATTTCTTCGTCGGTCCAGTTGTTGAAATCGCCTACTACAGCAACTTTTGACGCGTTAGGGGCATATGTGCGGAAAACGGTACCGTTGGAGGTGAGGTGAGCTCCGAGGTATTCGTAAGCTTCAAAAGCTTCGCCTTTGTAAAAACCATAGATGTCCATAAAAAACTCCTTTTACAGTTGTATTGACAGACAACTTACTGTGCAGTATAATTATATTATATGATGAAAAGTGAAAGAATTCAATCATCATTTTTCTACACTTGTCGCATATTAGACTGATGTTTAAAAATGTCTACAAAGGAGACTGCTTATGGACCTCAGAACTGAAAAAACCCGACGTGCAATAATCAACGCATTTATCAAACTGCGCTCGAAAAAGCCGACGGAAAAAATAACTGTTAAGGAACTTGCTGAAAATGCACAGATAAATAAAGCTACATTTTACCTGCATTACCGCGATATCTACGACATTTCAGTCGCACTTGAGCGAGAGGTCGTGAGAGATTGCCTCAAAGGTATTCAGCATCCCGAGGATATTCTGCACGACACCCGACGTTTTATCAAAGACCTTGAGGACTCATTTGTGGCAAATGAACAGCTGATAAAGATACTTTTTGAGGGCAGCCGCAGCAGTAGCTTTGTTTCACTCTTTGAGGAGGAGCTGACAGCCGTAATACTCAGTGTTTATCCTGATTATGAGCCTAATCTTGAAAGCCGTATGATGATGTCGTATCTCATTTACGGCGGTTATTACACCTATTTCAAGTATTGCGACAACGGTATAAAACCTGTACTCGAACTTATTGAAAAGCTGTCGGACGGAATCGTTAAATTATATGAAGAATAATCAGCGCGGCGTACATTGTTAAGCGGAGAAAACTGCTTTTTGTGCGCCTTTTGCATTTATGCACAAATTTTTTATTGACAGGATATTAACAATTATCATACTATTTGTAAAAAAATAGCCTTCAGCTATTGTAAATTCACGAAAGCTATGATATAATAATTATGTGTGCAAATCTGCGCCGCTTTAGGTTTTATTATATATCAAAGGGAGTGTGCTCAATGGTAAACGTTGAAAATCATATCGGCAAAATTTCAATCTCTGAAAATTATCTGACCGAGCTTATCCGTCACGCTGTTTGCGACTGCTTCGGCGTTACCGACGTGTGCAATGTCAACACCTTCCGCTCAGCCGTATCTTCACTGACAGGCGGCAGGCTCTTTAAACGCAAGGGCGTGCTTGTCCGTACTGACGACAACGGCGGTCTTATCATAGACCTGCATATAAAAGTAACTTACGGCACTAACATCTCCGCCGCTGTAAGCAGTATCACCCACAAGGTGACGTTCACTGTTGAAGAATCGGTCGGTATAGATGTCAGCCGCGTAAATGTATATGTTGACGATATGAATTACTGATTGGGAGGAGCATTATTGTGATAAACGGTGCGTTATTAAGAGACGCTGTTATTTCTGCCGCCATTACTATCAATAACAGAAAACGCGAGGTCGATGAGCTGAACGTTTACCCTGTTCCTGACGGCGATACAGGTACAAATATGTCCATGACTATCGGAAACTCTATTGCTGAGCTTAAAAAAATGCCCGATTCTGTTACTGTTTCCGAGGTCTCATCTGCCGCAGCTTCTGCACTTCTCAGAGGTGCAAGAGGAAACTCCGGTGTTATACTTTCGCTTATTTTCCGCGGTTTCTCTAAGGGTCTGGCAGGACTTAATGAGGCTGGCTGTGAAGATTTCGCAAGAGCACTTGAACTTGGTGTCAAGGCTGCATATAAGGCTGTTATGAAGCCTGTTGAGGGTACTATCCTCACAGTTTCAAAGGCTGCTGCTGAAAAGGCTAAGGAGTCGGCACTCTCCACAAGCAATGATGTCATTTTCTGGCACGATGTCTGTGCTGAGGCTGAGGCGGTTCTTGCTAAGACTACAGATATGCTTCCGCAGCTCAAAAAAGCAGGTGTTGTTGACGCAGGCGGTATGGGCTTTACTATCATCATAAAGGCTATGTATGAGATATTCAACGGCGGTACTATCGCTGAATCTGATGAAAAGCCGAGCGAGGATGATAACTCTATAGAAGCTTTCAGAACAGCTGTAAGCCAGTACGACGATGATATCACCTTTACATACTGCACAGAGTTCATGCTTGAAAAGAGTGAGAACTGTCCTGACCCGTTCATGCTCAGAGCTTATCTTGAAACTATCGGCGACTGTGTAGTAGTAGTTGATGATGAAAAGATAATCAAAGTTCATGTTCATACCGATAACCCCGGTAAGGCTCTTCAGAAGGCACTCGAATTCGGTTACTTCATCAACGACCCTAAGCCGAAAATAGAGAATATGCGAATTCAGCACCAGAATAAGGTCAAGGAAGCTCAGCAGCTTGAAGCAGGCTTTGCTCCGGCAGTTCCCGAGAAGGAATTCGGATTCGTTGCAGTTGCCGCAGGTCACGGACTTGAAGCTCTCTTCACCGACCTCGGAGTTGACGTTGTTGTCAGAGGCGGTCAGACTATGAATCCCTCCACTGACGATATTCTCCGTGCTATACTCGCAACTCCTGCAAAAACTGTTTTCGTACTGCCAAACAATAAAAATATCATCATGGCAGCTGAACAGGCTGTAAAGCTCACAGACAAGAGCGTGTGTGTTCTCCAGACAAGAACAGTACCTCAGGGTATATCCGCCATGATGGCATTCGATGACAGCGTAGGACTTGCTGAAAACAGAATTAATATGACTAAGGCATTCGAGAAGGTCTCGACAGGTCTTATCACTTTTGCTGCAAGAGATTCTGAATTTGAAGGTCACACTATCAAGGAAGGCGAGATACTCGCTCTTGATAACGGAAAACTTGCGTTCACCGAAAAGGATATAAACAAGGCAACTGTTAAGCTTACCAAAAAGCTTGCCAAGAACGGTGCAAGCTATGTTACCGTGATTTATGGCTCAGACGTTACAGAAGAAAACGCTGAACAAATACAGCAGCTTCTCCAGTCAAAGCTCAGCGACAAGATAGAGGTAATGCTTGTTAACGGCGGTCAGCCTGTTTACTACTACATAATTTCAGTTGAATAATGAAAAAAGCTCCAAAGGGAATTCCCTTTGGAGCTTTTATATTTATGCTGTGAGTTTATATTTTGGGAAGCTTAGCGACAGACTTTGCGATTTCCTCATCAGTGGGGATATAGTCGCTCATCTTACCGTCGTTGTAAGCACCGTAAGCGTACATATCGAAATAGCCTGTACCTGTAAGACCGAAGAGTATAGTCTTTTCTTCACCTGTTTCCTTGCACTTTAGTGCTTCGTCGATAGCAACCTTGATAGCGTGGCTGCTTTCAGGAGCAGGGAGGATACCCTCAACTCTTGCGAATCTTTCAGCAGCCTCGAATACAGAAGTCTGCTCAACGGAAACAGCTTCCATGAGACCCTGGTCGTAGAGCTCGGAAAGTATTGAACTCATACCGTGGTAACGAAGTCCGCCTGCGTGGTTAGGAGACGGCATGAAGCCGCTTCCGAGAGTGTACATTTTCTGGAGCGGGCAAACCTTACCTGTATCGCAGTAGTCATAAGCGTAGGTGCCTCGTGTAAGACTCGGGCATGAAGCCGGCTCAACAGCGATGATGCGGTAATCAGCTTCACCGCGGAGCATCTCTCCTACGAATGGAGAAATAAGTCCGCCGAGATTTGAACCGCCGCCTGCACAGCCGATGATAACATCAGGTTTGATGCCGTACTTATCCATAGCTATCTTGGATTCGAGACCGATTACAGTCTGGTGGAGGAGTACCTGCGAGAGCACGCTTCCGAGCACATAGCGGTAGCCTTCGCGCTTTGTAGCTGCTTCAACAGCTTCGGAAATTGCACAGCCGAGGCTTCCGTTTGTATCAGGGAATTCAGCGAGTATCTTTCTGCCAACCTCAGTTGTGGTCGAGGGTGAAGGAGTTACACTTGCACCGTATGTGCGCATAACTTCACGGCGGAAAGGCTTCTGCTCATAAGAAACCTTGACCATGTATACGTTACAGTCGAGGTCGAAGTAAGAACAAGCCATTGAGAGAGCTGTACCCCACTGACCTGCGCCTGTTTCAGTAGTAACACCCTTGAGTCCCTGTTTCTTAGCATAGTAAGCCTGAGCGATAGCGGAGTTGAGCTTATGGCTGCCGGAGGTATTGTTTCCCTCGAATTTGTAGTAAATTTTAGCGGGAGTGCCGAGAGCCTTTTCAAGGCAGTAAGCTCTTACGAGAGGAGAAGGACGGTACATCTTGTAGAATGAGAGTATCTCCTCAGGAATGTCGATGTAGGCATTTGTTTCGTCGAGCTCCTGTTTTACGAGTTCATCGCAGAATACAGCGCTGAGCTCCTCAGCGGTTACAGGCTTGCCTGTAGCGGGGTTGAGGAGGGGAGCGGGTTTCTTCTTCATATCAGCGCGGACATTGTACCACTGCTTAGGAAGTTCACTCTCTTCGAGGTAGATTTTGTAGGGTATTTTTTCGTTTGCCATAGTAATCATTCTCCTTTTAATAATAGTATCGGACAAATAGTCCGTCGGATATTGCATATAAAATGGAATAACAAAAGCTCCTGTCCGACATAATCTAATATGCCGGGACAGGAGCGAATAATCATTCAGCTTCTGCGGTGCCACCCCGCTTGACGTATAAATACGTCCGCTCGTGTGTACTTCATACACTGGATTTGATAACGCAGTACCGCTGCGGCTCGCATACTTGGACAAAAAGTCTTTTCAGCCTGCCCTCGGAAGTCCATTCACTGAATCTCGTCATACCTGCTCGCACCGACCGCAGGCTCTCTGAAATGCGCCAAAACAGCTACTTACACTTCGTCATAGGTTTATATGAAGCATTATATCACATAAAACCTGATTTGTCAAGTGGGAAAATACAGTCTCAAATATCGTTTATACTTGCAGAATCTGCGAAGATGTGGTATAATTGTAGCAATATTATAATAAAGGAAGATATTATGCTTGCAAGCCTTACAAATATAAACAAATTCTACAACGGAAATCAGGTACTCAGCAATGTGTCGCTGACTATAGACGAAACGGATAAGATAGGTCTCGTCGGAAACAACGGCTGTGGTAAATCTACTCTTCTGAAGATACTTACTGGTTCAGTCGAGCCTGACCGTTTTACGGAGAAGGACGGAATCGTCTCATTCGCGTCGAAAACTACGGTAGGCTACCTCGAACAGATGGGCGGACTTGATTCTGAAAGCACCGTTATGGACGAGATGCAGAAGGTTTTTGAGCCGATACATAAGGCGATAGAGCGCCTCCGCGATATAGAGCTTGAGATTCAGCTCGGGGACAACTCCTCCGCAGACGAGTATCAGCAGCTTTCATCATGGATAGAGGCTAACGACGGATATAATACGGACGTAAAGATACGCATGATACTCAACGGTATGGGATTTTCCGAAGCTGAGCTTTCGCGTACTGTTTCAGGATTCAGCGGCGGTGAAAAGACACGTCTCTGCATTGCGAAACTTCTGCTTGAAGAGCCGAATCTGCTCATTCTCGACGAGCCGACTAACCACCTCGACTTCAAGACTATCATGTGGCTTGAAGACTACCTCCGCAGTTATCGCGGAGCAGTACTCATCGTGTCGCATGACCGCTATTTTCTCGACCGTCTCTGCACATCAGTCTGTGAGATTGAGCGCGGTACGCTGAAACGCTATAAGGGTAATTATTCGGCATTTATCCGTCAGCGTGAGGAAAATGATGTCCGACAGGAGAAGGAGTACGAACAGCAGCAGAAGCAGATTGCGAAGATGGAGGACTACGTTGCACGCAATCTTGTGCGTGCTTCAACTACTAAAATGGCGCAGAGCCGCCGTAAACAGCTCGACAAGATAGAACGTATCGAGAAGCCTTTCCATGATACCCGTCATGCGAAAATACATTTTACTTACGCTATGGAGCCGCCTATTGACGTATTAAAGGTCAAGGACGTTGATATTTCCGTCGGAGAGGGTGCTGCACGCAAGACCTTGCTCGACAATGTGAGTTTTGAAGTAAGAAGGGGCGAAAAGGTCGGAATCATCGGCGATAACGGAATAGGAAAATCGACTCTGCTCAAAATAATACAGGAAAAACTGCCTCACAAGGGACTTGTCCGCTGGAACAGCAATATAAAAATATCCTACTTCGAGCAGGAAAGTACTAATCTCAACCGCGAGCTGACCGTTATGGAGGAGCTTCACAGCCGCTATCCGTCACTCTCCGACCTTGAAGTAAGAAATCTTCTTGCTCAGGTGCGATTTGTCGGCGAGAATGTGTTCAAGGAGACGGGAGTTATAAGCGGCGGAGAGCGTGCGAAGCTCTGCTTCGCGATAATGATGCAGGAGCATGGCAACGTGCTTATCCTCGACGAGCCTACAAACCACCTCGACCTCAGCTCAAAGGAAGCTATCGAGGAGGCGCTCGCGGAATATACGGGCACTGTTATATTCGTGTCGCATGACCGCTACCTGCTAAGCCGTATCGCTGACCGCCTTATAGAGCTTACTGACGGCGGCTTTCGTGAGCATAACTACGGATTTGACAAGTACCTTGATGTACTCAGAGACGAGCAGGCAGAGGAAAAACGTCTTGCTGATGCTGCTAAATTCGCAAAGGCAGCCGAAGCTGCAAAGGAGAAGAATGAGAAGTCATACCGCAGCAAACAGCAGAGGAGTGCTGATGCGGCACGCAAAAACGAAATGCGCCGTCTTGAAAAGGAAATTGATGAATTTCAGGCTCAGATAGACGCTCTTACAGAGGAAATCTCGCGTGAAGAGGTGTACTCCGACTATGAGCTTATGGCTCAGAAGTGTTCGGAAATAGACTCGCTCAAACAAAAAATAGAGGAGAATTTTGAGCAGCTTATAGAGCTTGACAGTTGATTTTGTTGTTGGTTATTAATAGTAAATTTGTAAAATGGCAATAATTTTGTACACGTTGGATAATATTTGACGCAAATATGAATTTATTATTTATATAAGGGTATATGCTCGTGATTGTATTTGTGGCATTTTGATATCGAATAATATCTTCTCTTGTCAAAAATTAACAAAGTTGCACTGTGTTGCTAAATTACTATTGAAAAATTCTGAAAGTTGTGGTATAATAACCATAATATATACAGTAGCTGAGCTACATTACAGGAGGGTAAAAACATGAAACATATCCAGACTATCAACAAGGCTAATCTCAAGGAATCTGCTCAGAAGGGCGGCTGCGGTAAGTGCCAGGCTTCATGCCAGTCCGCTTGCAAGACTTCATGCACAGTTGCTAACCAGAAGTGCGAGAGATAAGCTGACGCTTTTTAAAGAAGTATCAGGAGGCAGTATGTTAATGCTGCCTCGAATTTTTTATATCGGACTTTCCGGTTTTTCCGGCAGGTCATCTCAAATAACAAGCGTAAACTGATTAAAGAGAGGAATTATACTATGATACATAAGTATAAGCTGAACGGATTCAACATCGTTCTTGATGTTAACAGCGGCGGAGTTCATATCGTTGACGAGCTTACATACGACCTGCTTGACAATGTAGAGCCGCCTTTTGAAAGCAAATGTCCATCAAAAGTAGTTGAAAAGCTCTCGCGTTCGTATACTCCTGAGGATATCGAGTCATGTTATCAGGAAATTGTTGAGCTTTACGGTGATAAGATACTATTCTCCGAGGACGATTACGAGAAGTATGCGCAGTATTCCGTAGCTTCTCCGATTAAGGCTATGTGCCTTAATATCGCACATGACTGCCAGCTCAGATGTAAGTATTGCTTCGCTTCAACAGGTGATTTCGGCAAGGGCAGAAAGCTCATGTCGTTCGAGACAGGTAAGCACGCTATCGACTTCCTCCTCGAAAACTCCGGCGACCGTCCTAACCTTGAACTCGATTTCTTCGGCGGCGAACCGCTCATGAACTTTAACGTCGTAAAGCAGGTTGTCGAGTACGCGCGTTCACGCGAAGCTGAATACGGCAAGAAGTTCCGTTTTACTATCACAACTAACGGTCTCCTCCTCGATGATGATAAGATAGATTTCATCAATAAGGAAATGTCAAACGTTGTTCTCTCTATCGACGGACGTAAGGAAGTTAATGACTATTTCCGTGTTCTTCCGAACGGTCAGGGATGTTATGATATAATCATGCCTAAGTATAAAAAACTCGTTGAGGGCAGAGGCGACAAGGAGTACTATGTCAGAGGTACTTTCACCAAGAAAAACCTCGATTTCTCCAACGACGTTTTCGCTCTCTATGAGGCAGGTTTCGACCAGATATCGGTTGAACCGGTTGTCGGAGATTCCGACGAGTATGCACTCACCGAGAAGGAACTCCCCGCAGTTTTCAAGGAGTACGAAGTTCTCGCAAAGAAGCTTATCGAGAATGAGAAGAAGGGCAAGAAGTTCAACTTCTTCCACTTTATGCTCGACCTCGACCAGGGTCCGTGTGCAATTAAACGTCTCCGCGGATGCGGATGCGGCAACGATTATGTCGCTATCACTCCCGACGGCGATATCTTCCCATGTCACCAGTTCGTAGGTATTGACGAGTACAAAATGGGCAACATCGACGACGGTACCTTCAATCAGGAGATGAAGGCTGACTTCGCAAAAGCTCATGTTTACTCTAAACCCGAATGTCGCAAGTGCTGGGCTAAGTTCTATTGCAGCGGCGGATGTAATGCGAATAATTACCAGTATATGGGTGACATCAGAACCGCTCATAAGCTTTCATGTCAGCTAGAAAAGAAACGTCTTGAATGTGCTATCATGATGAAGGCTGTTCGTACTTTCGGCGAACAGGAATGATTTCATATAGGTCGTTATTATGAAAGAAAGATTTTGTAAGAAAAATATCCTTAGTGCACTGGGAATCAGTGCAGCTTTGGCTTTGACGGTGTTCTTGTTTTCTCCGGCAGATATCTATCTCTCAAGTCAACGTGATTTTCAGGTAGGATTTTTTACAATGCTTCTGCCTATGATGGGCATATCACTTGCAGCTTTTGCTGTTTTTATGCTTATATTTATGCTCGGACTTATAATAAATAAGAAGCTTTTTAATACTATGGTCTGTCTCGCTGCTGGATTGGAATTGGCATTTTATGTGCAGATGTTCTTCATGAATGGCAGAGTTGAACAGTTAATGGGCAGCGCAAGTGGATTCAAACGGGATGATGTACTCGATACACTAAATTTTGTGATTTTTTACATTATAATGTTTATTCCGCTGATAGTTTATTTTTTCGTTGATCAAAAGAAAAAAGACCTGAAAAGATTCTTTAACATCAGATTGGCTGGCATTGCTTCATGCGTAGTTATTGCTATGCAGATTGCGGGCAACGTATCACTTGCAGTAAAAAACGGAGTTAAGAGTGTTGATGACAATCAGTATACCAGTTATTTTTCATATGAAAATGCATTGTCGTTGTCAAAAGAAAAAAATGTCATAGTCTTTCTTACTGATGCACTTGACGGAGTTTACATGGATGAAGCGATAGAGCGCTATCCTGATCTTGAAACTGAACTTGATGGATTTACTTACTATCGGAATAATATCTCATGCTATCCCGGAACATTTCCTATGGTAATACAGATGCTTACTGGTCTGGAGTATGATGGTGAACCAGCCCTTGAGTATGCTGATAAGGCATGGGGGGGAGAAAGTGTTCCACAGATACTTAAACGTAATGGATTTAATGTTAACCTTTATCTTGATAACGCTGCAACTTTTGAAACGTTTGAACAGGTCGAAGGACTGTGTGATAATATATGTATAGATGCAGACTGTTCGTTTGATGTTAACTATTACCGCCATAATGAAAACGGTGAATTTGATGGTGTGATGCCTTCAATGACGATATTGTCAGCGGTAAAACTAAGTCCATATATGATGAAGTCATTTTTCTTTGAAAAACTTTCATCAGACTTTCAGGGAAATATGGTATTATTGAATGCGGATAAAATTCCTGAAAGAATGGATCCGTATGTAAATCCTGCTTCTGATGTAAAGTTTAATAAATACTTGATGGATAATGAGCTTGATAGTGATAATCCTTCACCGGTGTTTTCCTTTATACATTTTAGTGGCACCCATAATGCATCGCCTGAGATCAGCCGTATTTACAGTCAGAGTAAGGGTGAAGACATTATTGATACGGCACGCGGAGACTTTCAGATAATATTTAATTATATTGAAAAAATGAAAGCCGCTGGAGTTTATGATGATTCCACGATATTGATACTTGGAGATCACGGGGCAGGCAGATGGATGAAAAAAGAAGGTAAAATTGATGAACCTTATATGACTGCTCTTCTTGTGAAAAAAGCTGGTTCAAGAGGACCGCTTGAGTATGACGATAAATCTGAACTTTCAAACTATTATTTCACGGCAAGTATTCTGGAATATGCTGGTTTGGATCATGCTAAATTCGGGGAGTCATATAATGATATAATTGAAAATGATATGCATAAACCTCGTTACATACATCTTTACATGAGGACGAATAGCTATCTGTTTGAAGTTACAGACAATGCAAGAGATATAAAGAATTGGAAGTTATTAAACTGAAAAAAGCCTGAGGAATAACCTCAGGCTTTTTGCTTTAGCGGCTTATTTAGCGGCTGAAATATAAACAGCTCCGCAATTTCTGCATTTTCCGTCAAAAACAGTCCATTTGTCGCAGTTAGCGCATTTTTTTCCTTTTCCGGGACCCGGATTCACTACCATTTTATATCCACATTTAGAGCACTGTCTTCCTGTTGGGGTTGTGATAAAGGTGTATAATCCGCATTCAGGGCACATTTTTCCTGCTGGCATAGAGGTCACCTCCTTGTGTATTTATGTATGTGTATATGTATATATGTTTGTTTATGTATATTATACCTTAGGGGACTATGAATGTCAAGTGTAAAACTGCACAATCTTTTGGTTGGAAGTTTTTAAAAATAAAAGCCTGAGAATCACTTCTCAGGCTTTCTTTGTTTAAGATGAAATATGAGTGCGGAAATCAGCAGAGATATTCCGGCTGTAATGAGTATCAGGAATGGCAGAATGATAAGCAAACTGCTGAAACCGAGGCGTGACATCAGGAATATGGCTGTCGGCTTGTCGGCTCCGCCGATTATGCCGATTGAATCAGCAGGCTGACTGACGGAGGATAATAAGTGAGCCAACACTGCGATAAAACCGAGTATTCCGCCGCTGAGCGTAATTGCTCCGGCGATAATAAGTCTTTTTTTCATAAGGTCAATCCTCGTCTTCATCGTAGAAAACGTTATACGTAACAGCGCGGTGGCTGTAGGTACTGATGACGAGACCGATGACCGCGTACATACTCAGCATAGCTGTACCGCCGCCGCTCAGGAAGGGGAGCGGTATACCGATAACAGGGGCAACTTTCAGTACCATGCCGATATTCATTATACAGTGGGTGAAGAAGAGTCCGAATGCTCCCATGCAGATGAATCTGCCGAGGC
Organism: Ruminococcus flavefaciens; assembly: GCA_902792235.1. Classification (GTDB taxonomy): domain Bacteria; phylum Bacillota; class Clostridia; order Oscillospirales; family Ruminococcaceae; genus Ruminococcus; species Ruminococcus flavefaciens_AE. The sequence goes on along the minus strand of CADAYP010000017.1, from coordinate 23,664 downwards.
GGTCGCGGGTAATACGGCTGTCGGCGAAAATTTTGAGTACGATGTACGCGAGTACGATAATGATGCCGATAGAACCGACAAATCCGAAAACTTGTCCGACGTGAGCGAAAATGAAGTCGTTGTGAAGCTCAGGGACGTAAATATACTCTTTCCTGCCGGAGAAGAGTCCCTTACCGAAAACACCGCCTGACTTTATTGCGGCGAGACCGAGGTCCTGCTGATACTCGATATTTTCGGGGTCTGTACCGGGGTGGAAAAGAATGAGGATACGCTGTTTGTGGAATGAACTCAGGAAATTGAACCACATAACTGCAACTACTCCTGCAATTACAAAAGGAGCGGCAATGATGTATTTCCATGAAATTTTAGAGGATATGAGCATGAATCCGAGTATTGACGCGAATACGATAGCGGTACCGTAGTCGCCCTGTAATGCGACGATGCCAATTGGTATCATGCCGTGAATCATGAGCAGGAGCATATGGAAGGGTTTGTTCATGTCTTCCTCATCGCGGGAGAGGTGGTAGCTGAACGTGAGAATGAAAGCGATTTTCATTACCTCAGAAGGCTGCATACTGATACCGAAAACGCGTATCCAACCCTGGTCGTCGGCACCGTCTCGCTGATAACCCAGTGCTGTGAACGGCAAAGCGACAAGAATCAGCGTAATAGGTACGAATATCCACCATATCCTGACGAGTTTGCGGTAATCAATGAATGAAATGATAAGTGCAGTGACTATGCCGAGACCGGCAGAAATCAGCTGAGTCTGCCAGTAGCTGTCGCCAACGCCCTCGTTTTCGCTTATGCCGCTCTTTACAATAGAGTAGATAAGCATCGAGCTGATTCCCGCACATAGCGATACCGCGAACAGAAGTCCGAGGTCGATATTATGCTTGCTTGCGGGTAATTTTTTAAAAACTGTTCCCATTTGTTATCTTCCTTGTTATTATCTTTTATTCGTTCCAGTATTTGCGGTCGAGACTGCGGTACTGTGCCGCTTCTGCAACGTGTCTGCGGCTTATGACCTCGCATCCGTTGATATCCGCGATAGTTCTTGCAACTTTAAGTATTCTGTCATATGCACGTGCACTTAGTCCGAGACCGTCGAAAACTTTTTTCATCATTGTCTCAGCCCCGTCGTCCATAGGACAGAATTCCTGTAATTTATCAGGAGTTATCAGTGCATTGCAGGTTATTCCTGTACCTCTGAAACGTTCCTCCTGTATTTTTCTTGCGGCGATAACGCGCTTACGTATCGCTTCCGAAGACTCTTCCTGTGCCTTTGAGGAGAGGTCCTCGAATTCGACAGGAGCGACTTCTATATGCAGGTCGAAGCGGTCGAGGAGAGGTCCTGATATTTTTGAAAGGTACGCAGAAACTTTTTTAGGTGAGCATATACATTTTCTCCGCGGGTGTCCGAAATATCCGCACGGACATGGGTTCATCGCACCAATGAGCATTATAGTGCACGGATATGTAACGGTTCCGGAAGCGCGTGCGATAGTTACTTTTCTGTCCTCAAGGGGCTGACGGAGTATCTCAAGGGTCTTGCGGTCGAACTCAGCGAGTTCGTCGAGAAAGAGGAGTCCGTTGTGTGCGAGTGATACTTCGCCGGGGTGGGGGACAGTTCCGCCGCCTGCGAGACCGGCTGAGGAGATGGTGTGGTGCGGCGACCGGAACGGACGCTTTGTTATGATAGGCGTATCCGGAGTAAGCAGACCGGATATCGAGTGGATTTTGGTAGTTTCGAGTGCTTCCTCGAAGGTGAGCGGAGGAAGTATAGACGGCATACGCTTTGAAAGCATACTTTTACCGCTTCCGGGAGAACCTATCAGCAGAGCGTTGTGACCGCCTGCCGCGGCAATTTCGAGAGCTTTTTTAGCTGACTGCTGACCTCTTACGTCGGCAAAATCGAGAGGTTCATTATAGGCTGTTTCCGGGGGAATGAAGTGCTCGCACGGGATAAGCAGTTCCTCACCGCGGAAATGCAGGATAAGCTGTTCGGCATTTTTGACTGAATAAATGTCGATACCTGCGATTACAGAGGCTTCGCGGGAGTTTTCCTCCGGTACGAATACTGCCTTCATGCCTTTTTCTCGAGCGAGCATTACCATAGGCAGAACTCCGTTTATCCTGCGGACATCGCCGTTCAGTGACAATTCACCGATGAAAGCGCAGTCCTCGGGAACTTCGTCTACCATGCGCATGGCTTTGAGTATCGCCATGAAGATAGCCATGTCGTGGACTGAGCCGCTTTTTTTAGTATCGGCAGGAGCGAGGTTTATCATTACAGAGGCGACAGGAAAATTGATTCCGCAGGCACGGAGTGCGGCACGTATTCTGTCGCGGCTCTCTTTTACTACGGTGTCGGGCAGACCAACTATATCGAAATGCGGCTGACCGCGGCTTATGTCGATTTCGGCATCGACCGGAAATGCGTTCAGACCAAAAAGTCCGAGACTTGCAACTTTTGCGAACACGGTTTTCCCTCCTTAATTAAATGTCAGATATATCGTCGTAAAGTCCGGAGTCCGGCTCGAAAAAATCGGCATCCGGAGCATCGGGAGCATCGGAACTGATAGTCATTATAGACGGCATTTCCTCCATTGAAGGTATTTCGTCCGGTTTAGCTGTTAACGGTTCAGGACGGAGCGGAGCAGGCTTCGGAGATGCCTTTTTGGGAACTGCCGAACGTGACATTATGCGGGCATATGCCTCAACTTTGTCTGCGGGAGCTTTTGAAAGCTCGGAGGCATATCGCGATGTATACGACGGATGCTCTTCATGTTCTGTCAGATGAATGTTGAAATGCGGCCACCCTTCGGCTTCGATGAGCTGTCTGTAGTCAGTACAGCAGGAGAAGCAGTCTTTGGTAACGATTATGCCGATAATACCGATAATTACCGTAATGGCGGAAATAGCCCTTCCGTCGAACAGTGAACCTACCAATATTGAAATGTATGCAAAAAAAATCGGGATGTGAAGGTATTTTCTCTTTCCGTATGCAATGAACGAAGTAAGAGTGAACAATACGAGTTCAGCGGTCTGCGAAAATAAATGACCAAGCTCGGTAGGGTCTCCGAAATACTCGGGTATCCATGAAATTACGGGTATATCAACGCCGATAAAGGTGAAAAAGAGGAGTATCAGCGAGATGCCGGCAGTATAGACGAAAACATTGCGGGAGAATATATCTATCTCAGCCTTTCGCGCTTCATACGCGGCATAGTGGCTGTGGTCGGGAGAAACCTCGGGCAAAGCCTTTTTTTTCAACCTTTATCACCTCTTTTGTTCAGATAAGAATAGTATACCACAATAATGCTGAAATAGCAAGGGTCAGGTGCTGTGTATGTTGAAAATAAGCCGGTTTACGGCTTTGGCAGATGAAAAGGTGCACACAGGGCAAAGTGATACAAAAAAGCCGGACTTTCATCTGAAAATCCGGCAACAATGCTGATATTTACCGGAATGGCTTGACACCTTTGCCGGAAAGTATTATAATAATATAATGTATCAGTATGGGGAAGCAGCGCTATTCTGCAAGATATTATAGCATATCTGCAATGCTCTTGTCAATAGCTTTTGCAAAATTTTTTCCGAAAAGGATACGCATACGTTAATAAATCTGTCAGTCCTTTACAGGGCAGGCAATGAAATAATAAGGAGGTTCCGCCTATGGTGAATGTTACACCTAAGCAGCTGGGAAAAAACGTCAGAATGAGCTTCGGTAAGATTACCGAGCCTCTTGAAATGCCGAACCTTATCGAGGTACAGAAAAACTCGTATAAGTGGTTCAGAGAAGAGGGACTTAGAGAAGTCTTCCGCGATATGACTGCTATCACGGACTACAACGGCAACCTCGTCCTCAATTTCAAAGACTACCGTTTCGATGATACTCCGAAATACACTCTCGCAGAGTGCAAGTCGAGAGGCGCAACGTATCAGGTAGCTATGAGAGCTACTGCTACTCTCTGCAATAAAGAGACAGGCGCAGTCAGCGAGAGCGAGATATACATGGGCGATTTCCCGCTCATGACTGACAGCGGAACCTTCGTTATCAACGGCGCTGAGCGTGTTATCGTATCTCAGCTCGTTCGTTCTCCCGGCGTTTACTACGCTTTCGAGAAGGATAAGACAGGTAAGGACCTGTTCAATACTACTGTTATCCCGAACCGCGGTGCATGGCTTGAGTACGAAATGGACTCAAACGATATCGTTTATGTTCGTATCGATAAGAACAGAAAGATACCGATTACTACATTTATCCGTGCTCTCGGTGTAGGCTCAGATGAGGAGATCTATGAGCTCTTCGGTGAGGACGACAGACTCAAGCAGACTATCCTTCAGAAGGATCAGACAAAGAATAACTCCGACGCTCTTATCGACGTGTATAAAAAGCTCCGTCCCGGCGAGCCTCCTACGGTAGAGAGCGCAGTTACTCACCTCAACAACCTCTTCTTCGACGCTAAGAGATATGATCTCTGCCGCTTTGGAAGATACAAATATAATAAGAAGCTCGGAATCGCTTCACGTCTTGCTGGTCATACCCTTTCTGAACCCGTTATCAACCCGATGACAGGCGAGATCATGGCTGAAGCAGGCGAGACTGTAAGCTACGACAAGGCTTGCGAGATCGAGCAGGCTGGTGTATACCATGCATTCGTAACAGTTGAAGCTAAGGAATACTTCACAAATGACCGCGGTGAAACTCAGATCCGCTTCGTTGAGAAGAATGTCAAGATCATCGGTAACGGCATGGTTGACATCAAGGGTTACGTTGATTTCGACGCTGAAAAGTACGGTATCAACGAGAAGGTATCCTTTAAGGTACTCCGCGAGATACTCGAAAATTCCGCTGACGCTGAAGAACTTGAGGACAATGTCAAGAAGAGAGCTGATGAGCTCGTTCCCAAGCACATTATCCTCGACGATATCTTCGCTACTATCAGCTACTTCATCAACCTCTGTGAAGGTGTTGGTACTGTTGACGATATCGACCACCTCGGCAACAGACGTATCCGTTCTGTCGGTGAGCTTCTCCAGAATCAGTTCCGTATCGGTTACGCTCGTATGGAGCGCGGTATCCGTGAGAGAATGAATATCCAGACTCAGGATGTGAATACGCTCACTCCTCAGACACTTATCAATATCAGACCTATTTCTTCAGCTATGAAGGAGTTCTTCTGTTCATCGCCTCTGTCACAGTTCATGGACCAGAATAACCCCCTCGCTGAGCTTACTCATAAGAGACGTCTCTCCGCTCTCGGTCCCGGAGGTCTTTCAAGAGACCGTGCCGGATTCGAGGTTCGTGACGTTCACTACAGCCACTACGGAAGAATGTGTCCTATCGAGACCCCTGAAGGTCCTAACATCGGACTTATTTCCTACCTGGCTACATTCGCAAGAATCAACGAATACGGCTTCATCGAGGCTCCTTACCGCAAGGTCGACAAGGCTACAGGCGTTGTTACAAATGAAGTTGTATACATGACAGCTGATACTGAGGATAACTTCGTTGTTGCTCAGGCTAACGAACCCCTCACTGAGGACAGCAAGCTTGCACGTCCGAGAGTTAACGCTCGTTACCGCAGCCAGATCCTCGAAATCGAGCGCGATAAGATCGACTACATGGATGTATCTCCTAAGATGGTCGTTTCAGTCGCTACATCTATGATCCCGTTCCTCGAAAACGATGACGCTAACCGTGCCCTCATGGGTTCAAACATGCAGCGTCAGGCAGTTCCGCTCCTTAAGACAGAGCGTCCGTTCGTAGGAACAGGTATGGAATACAAGGCAGCCGTTGACTCGGGTGTATGCGTAGTATCCGATTATGACGGTAAGATAACATATGTTGACGCAGACCAGATCCACATGATCGACTCCGAAGGTATCGAGCACAAGTACGAGCTTATCAAGTTCAAGCGCTCTAACCAGGGTACCTGCGTAAATCAGCGTCCTATCGTTTCAGCAGGCGAAGAGGTCAAGAAGGGACAGGTCCTCGCAGACGGTCCCGCTACTGCCGACGGTGAAATTTCACTCGGTAAGAATGCCCTCATCGGCTTCATGACATGGGAAGGCTACAACTACGAGGACGCCGTTCTCCTTAACGAGCGCCTTGTAAGAGAAGATGTGTTCACATCAGTTCATATAGAAGAATACGAGATCGAGTGCCGTGATACTAAGCTCGGACCTGAGGAGATCACCCGTGATATCCCGAATGTCGGCGATGACGCTCTTGCAAACCTCGACGAGAACGGTATCATACGTATCGGTTCTGAGGTTACTTCCGGCGATATCCTCGTTGGTAAGGTTACTCCTAAGGGTGAGACTGAACTCACTGCTGAGGAAAGACTCCTCCGCGCTATTTTCGGTGAGAAGGCAAGAGAAGTACGCGATAACTCACTCAAGGTTCCTCACGGTGAAGCCGGTGTTATCGTTGACGTTAAGGTATTCACACGCGAGAACTGCGACGAACTCAGCGCAGGCGTAAATATGCGCGTTATCTGCTACATCGCTCAGAAGCGTAAGATCACTGTCGGCGATAAGATGGCCGGCCGTCACGGTAACAAGGGTGTCGTTTCACGTATACTTCCTGAGGAAGATATGCCTTTCCTCCCCGACGGTACACCTCTCGATATCGTACTCAACCCCCTCGGTGTTCCTTCACGAATGAATATCGGACAGGTACTTGAAGTTCACCTCGGTATGGCTTGTAAGGCTCTCGGCTGGCACATCATGACCCCTGTATTCGACGGCGCTCACGAGGACGATATCCGTGAATGCTTCAAGATGGCTAACGAGTACGCTCAGGAGCATAAGGACGATATGTTCGAGCTCAATGCTATGGATAAAGTTATCAACCCGAAGGCCCTCGAATTTACTGATGATTGTAAATTCACTCTCTACGACGGACGTACCGGTGAGAAGTTCGATAACCGCGTAACGGTGGGATATATGTACTACCTCAAGCTCCACCACCTCGTAGACGATAAGATACACGCACGTTCAGTTGGTCCTTACGCTCTCGTAACTCAGCAGCCTCTCGGCGGTAAAGCTCAGTTCGGCGGACAGCGTTTCGGTGAGATGGAGGTTTGGGCTCTTGAGGCTTACGGTGCAGCTTATACCCTTCAGGAAATACTCACTGTCAAGTCTGATGATACGATCGGACGTGTAAACACTTACGAGGCTATCGTTAAGGGTCAGAACGTTCCTACTCCGGGTATTCCTGAGTCGTTCAAGGTTCTTATCAAGGAAATGCAGTCTCTCTGCCTCGATGTCAAGGTTCTCGACATCAACCAGGAAGAGATCGACCTCAAGCAGAACTTCGACGACGATCCGATACCTGCAAGAGATTCATTCTCCGATGAGGACACTGCTGACAGCACAAGCTACTCCGACGACGAGATGGGCGATGCCGGCTTCGGCTTTGAAGGCGAAGACGACGAATTCGACAGCGTTGGCAAGGACGACGAATTCTCATTCGATGATGATGAGGACGACCTCGGATTCAACGACGAAGACGATGAGAGCGACGTTTTTGACAGCTTTGATCTCGGCGACGGCTCCGACGAGGAATAAGAACTAATTCATATTCATGAATTTCGCAATAAATTGCAGGAGGTAGCAGTTTGGAATTTACAACTTTTGAATCAATAAAAATTGGTCTTGCGTCTCCGGAACAGATCAGAAGCTGGTCCTACGGCGTTGTTGAAAGACCTGAGACTATAAATTACAGAACCCAGAAGCCTGAGAGAGACGGTCTTTTCTGCGAAAGAATATTCGGACCTACTAAGGACTGGGAGTGCCACTGCGGTAAGTTCAAGAAGATACGCTTCAAGGGCAAGGTCTGCGACCGCTGCGGTGTTGAGGTAACAAGAGCAAGAGTTCGCCGTGAGAGAATGGGTCACATCGAACTCGCAGCTCCCGTATCGCATATATGGTACTTCAAGGGAACTCCTTCCCGTATCGGACAGGTGCTCGAAGTATCACAGAAGCGCCTTGAAGAAGTTCTCTACTTCACAAAGTATATCGTAACAGACCCCGGCAACACCGAGCTCGTAAAGAAACAGCTCCTCTCCGAGAAGGAGTACCTCTCATACCTCGAAAAGTACGGCGACGACTTCAAGGCTGAGATGGGTGCTGAGGCTATAAAGAAGCTCCTCAATGAGTACGACCCCGCAAGATATGATTTGCTCAAGAACCGCCTTATCGACATGGGAAAAATATCTCTCGGCGGTAAAAAGGTTGAGTGCTATAACAATCCTCTTGAGTGCGAGTGCGAGGAATGCCAGAAGTTCGCAGAGCTCACCGATGTTGAGTGGAAAAACAACATCGAACTCGTTGCTGACGACCTCAAGGCTGAACTCGTCGGACTTCCTTCCGGACAGAAGAAGGTAAAGCTTCTCAAGAGACTCCAGATAATCGAGGCTTTCCGCCTTTCCGGCAATAAGCCTGAGTGGATGGTTCTGGACGTTGTTCCGGTAATCCCGCCTGACCTCCGTCCTATGATCATGCTCGACGGCGGACGCTATGCAACTTCTGACCTCAATGACCTCTACAGACGTGTTATCAACAGAAATAACCGTCTCAAGAGAATGCTCGAGCTCGACGCTCCTGACATCATCGTTAGAAACGAAAAGCGTATGCTCCAGGAAGCTGTTGACGCTCTCATAGACAACGGCAGACACGGCAGAGCTGTTACAGGTCCGAGCAACCGTGCTCTCAAGTCACTTTCTGATATGCTTAAAGGTAAGCAGGGACGTTTCCGTCAGAACCTTCTCGGTAAGCGTGTTGACTACTCCGGACGTTCAGTTATCGTCGTAGGTCCTGAGCTTAAAATGTACCAGTGCGGTCTCCCGAAGGAAATGGCTCTCGAACTCTTCAAGCCGTTCGTACTCAAGAGACTCGTTGACAAGAAGGCTATCGCTAACATCAAGTCTGCAAGAAAGCTCATCGACCGCGCAGATAATAAGGTATGGGACGCTCTCGAAGACGTTATCAAGGACCACCCTGTAATGCTCAACCGTGCTCCTACGCTCCACCGTCTCGGTATTCAGGCATTCGAGCCTATACTTGTAGAGGGCAGAGCTATCAAGCTCCATCCTCTCGTTTGTTCAGCGTTCAACGCTGACTTCGACGGCGACCAGATGGCTGTACATCTTCCGCTTTCAGCAGAGGCTCAGGCAGAGGCAAGATTCCTCATGCTCGCCGCTAACAACCTCCTCAAGCCTTCAGACGGTAAGCCTGTTGCTGTTCCTTCACAGGATATGGTACTCGGTTCTTACTATCTGACTATGGATAAGCCCGGTGAACCCGGCGAGGGAAAGGTGTTCCGCGATGTGAACGAGGCTCTCATGGCTTACCACGAGCACGATGTTTCACTCCACGCTAATATCAAGGTCAAGATAACAAAGGATATCGGCGACAAGAAGGTATCCAAGATAATCGACGCTACTGTCGGACGTCTCATATTCAATGAGAATATCCCCCAGAACCTCGGTTACGTTGACAGAACAAATTCTGATAAGCAGTTCGACCTCGAGGTTGCATTCCTCGTAGGCAAAAAGCAGCTCTCCGATATTATCGAGCGCTGCATAAAGATACATGGTACAACAACTACTTCTGAGGTTCTTGACCGTATCAAGGCTCTCGGCTATAAGTTCTCAACAAGAGCAGCTCTTACTGTTGCTGTCTGCGACGCTTCTATACCGCCGCAGAAGAAGGAGATACTTGCTAGGGCTGATGAAGAAGTTGCACGTATCACTGAGGATTACGAGTATGGTTACATTTCCGCTGAGGAGAAGTCCAAGCAGGTAATCGAACTCTGGACTAACACCAACGACGAAGTTACTGCCGCTCTGAAGGCAAACTTCGACAGATACAATCTCACAGATCCGTCAGCTCGCAGGTATGCGCGGACTTATCGCTAATACCTCCGGTGCCGTAATCGAGATCCCGATCAGAGCTAACTACCGTGAAGGTCTTAACATCCTCGAATACTTCATCGCGTCCCGTGGTGCTCGTAAAGGTCTTGCTGATACAGCGCTCCGTACCGCTGACTCGGGTTACCTTACCCGTCGTCTCGTTGACGTTTCTCAGGACGTTATTATCCGTGAGGAAGACTGCGGTACTACTGACGGTATCGAAGTATACGAGATCAGAAACGGCAACGAGATCGTTGAGCCTTTCGCAGAGCGTCTCGTCGGCAGATTCCTCTCTGAGGACCTCCGCGACGATGCAGGCGAACTCATCGTTTCACGCAATAAGCTCATCACTGACGCTGATGCAAAGAAGATCATTGACGCTGGTGTTGAGAGAATCAAGATCCGTTCAGTCCTCAACTGTAAGGCAAGAAACGGTGTATGTGCAAAGTGCTACGGTGCTAACCTTGCATTCAATAATATCGTATCAGTCGGCGAAGCTGTCGGCGTAATCGCTGCACAGTCTATCGGTGAGCCTGGTACACAGCTTACCATGAGAACCTTCCATACCGGCGGCGTTGCTTCTGCCGATGCGGAAGATATCACACAGGGTCTTCCCCGTGTCGAGGAACTCTTCGAGAGCAGACGTCCTAAGGGTGCGGCTATCCTCTCCAAGATCTCAGGTAAGATCCACATTGAAGAAGTCAAGACTACACGTAATATCATCGTTACAAACGATGAGACAGGTGAGTCTGAGAACTATATGATCCCCTATAACCTCAAGATCCGCGTTCAGGAAGGTGAGCAGATCACCAAGGGAACTCGTCTCACAGAGGGTAACATCTATCCTGCTGATATCCTCAATATCCTCGGTATTCACGACGTTCAGAACTACATCATCAACGAAGTTCAGAAGGTTTACCGTTTACAGGGTGTTGATATCAACGATAAGCACATCGAAGTTATCGTTCGTCAGATGCTCAGAAAGGTAAAGGTTGAGGAGTCAGGCAGCAGCTATCTGCTTCCCGGTAACCTCGTTGACAGCAAGGAGATCGACGCTATCAATGAAGAGCTTCAGGCTCGTATTGATGCAGGTGAGTATGATGTACAGCTCGTACAGACATCTCCTGTACTTCAGGGTATCACAAAGGCATCTTCAAACTCTGACAGCTTCATGTCAGCAGCTTCATTCCAGGAAACTACTAAGGCTCTCACTGATGCGGCTATCCGCGGTAAGAGCGATAAGCTCCTCGGACTTAAGGAAAACGTTATTATCGGTAAGCTTATTCCTGCCGGTACAGGTATGGAATGCTACAGCCACGTTAAGGTAGTTTCTACTGAAACTCCTGCGCCTGAGCATAATCCTGCAATAACAAATCCTATCGTATAATTAATGCGAAAAAACGCTCCTGTTTAAAAGCGGGAGCGTTTATTTTGTGCTGGTTAAATTTTGAAAAACAGGAAAAGGACGTTAAAATATGGGAAACGAAAAGACAAAAAAGAAAAAGCTGCCTTATGTGCTTTTAGTAATTGTTGTTGTCATAGGCGCTGTTGCGGCGCTGATATGTGTTAATGCTTCAAAAAATATGAAGGTGATGAATGATACCGTTGACGCAGGTTTGCAGACTCTTTCTGAGTGTGCGGAAATAACTCCGCTTGATGCAGGCGAGTATGAACAAATCAAAATATACGGTCTTATGAAGTTCGATGTTTCACAGTATGAGGTCAAGGACCTCGGTAATCTCTCAGTTATGAAGGTAAACATGGGCTTCATGCAGATGGTATCATTCGTTATAACTCCTTATGAGAAGAATATGCCGCTTCTTTCAATGGACTTCATGTATATGTTCGGTAAGCGTAAATCGTATGCGGAATTCTATGACCTCGTTGAAGATACATCATCTCCCGAATATACAATTGTTCTTGACGCTATCCGCGGTTTCGAGGCTGGATATGCTGATATGGAAAACATCGAAACAGAGCCTGCATGGTACGATGACCTGCTTACTGTTGTCATGCATAAAGCGGGTAAGCGTAATGACGACGACCGCATAAAGGGTATGTTCTGTGACGCTATAAGTACTTATATGAACTCTGCAAATGAGCTTGAAAAGCTTGATGACACTGCAAAGAAAAAGAAACTCGAAATAACTCAGGACTACTCCGACAACCTTATCTCAAAGGGCGGAGTATCTACAGACGTATTCAAAAAAGCACTCGGTGAGGAAACGACCAAGGACTTCTTTGATAAGGTCTTTTTCGGAACAGAATTACATAAATAAATAAAAAGCAGTCCGAAAGGGGAGCCCCCTTTGGCAGTTTCGCAGGATACCGAATATGTACCGTAAATTTACGGCTCGGTAGCCCACAAATTCCGCTAAGGGAAGCACTCTAATGGACTGCTTTTTATTTATGTAATACTTTCTTTTGTTTTTATATTTTTTATTTTAAGAAGCTGAGGTCAAGACCTTCTACTTCCTGATAATTGCCGTTGCTCGACGCAAATGATATAACAGAGCCGTCAGCAAGTGAATATGCACCATAGACGGGTAAAGCTTCGACGTTTTCAAACCCCTGCACATTTTCTTTACCGATTATACTGTAATCTACTGATTCAGTTCTTGTCTGAACGATGTAATTATCTTCAATCTTATACCAGTCATACTCGCCGTAACCCATATGTCCCCATGCGAGGACTAATTCACCTGTTGAGGTATCATGCTGGAATGAGGTGTGACCGCCGGGAAAATTTCCGATTGGTTCAAGATATCCGTGCTTATAGGTGTAGGCATTTATTCTGTAGTCAGCTTCGCAGGTGCCGTACTTCAGGAAGAATTCGCGGCTTCCGTCACCGTCAAGGTCGTAGAGTGTGTATTCTATGCTTACACTGCCGTTGCTTCCGTTGTATGTATCTATCCATACATTCTTTATCTCGCTTTTGCAGTTGGATATGAAGTATTCCTCTAAAGTCTGCGGTTCGGGTTCATCTGAGGGGAAGAGGTCAGCGGGATTTGACTGTGCGGGAGAAGCTGTATTTTCGTGCTGATAGTTGCTAAGTTTCCATTTGCCGTCCTCTGAAACAGCGTTGCCGACGATGAGAGTCGGGTTACTGCCTAATTCCGCGTGAAGCGTGAAATCGAAGCTTTCATCTGTAACATTGCTTATCTGCGGGTCACTGAAATTGCTTATAGTTATGCGGTCAACTTCTTTGTTCTCGACGAGGAAATAGAGATTGCCGTTGGATTCTCTGAAAATAGCGGGAGAGAAGTTGTCGTAGAAGCACTTGTAAAAATTCTCTCTCCATATTGTACCTGTTACAGTTTCTTTGAAATAGTTTATTGCTTCGTCAACGGTAGTGAAACGGTTGTCTGTAACACGGTAGTAGACATAATTTATGCCGTCAAATTCGTATGAAATGCTATCTGATGTGTCAACGTTCACACCTTTGCCACAGCAGATATCATTGAGGTGTTCGAGCTGTTCAAAGAGTGCGATAAGTGTAGCTGAATTATTGTCTGTCTCGTTTGGTGAGACTGTTGTCTCTGTTGAATCTGCCTGAGCGATGGCTGTGGTCTTGCTTTCAGACTTGTTAGTTGCAGATGTCTTTTCAGTTGCGGTTGATATCGTAGTTGTAGTTGTTGAAGAAGCGGTTGCGAGCTGAGGCTTTTCGGGGTCGGGAGCTGCGCCGTTACGGCTTACAAGAACTCCTGTACCTACAATGCCGCATACAAGTACAAAGCTTGCAGCGAGTGCAGCAAATGAATACCACTTCGGACGGCTGTATTTTTCAACTCCGCTAACTTCTTCTTCAATATTGTTATCTCTGTACCTTCTTCTAAGCTTGTCCTTACTCATTTTAAGAATCCTCTCTTTTTCTCTTCCGGTTAGCACCGGTACTGCTGAGAGGCGTTCTATGGTTTTATCATCAGCATTATCAAGCATATCGAATCCCTGATCCTTTCTCATAGTCGCATCTCCTTTACAGTGTTATACCGGCAGCTGCCAGTGATTTTTTCAGCTTTTCGAGCGCCCTTGCTGCCCTCATACGGACTGTCGACGCTTTCATTGACAGCAGCTCGGCAATTTCGCCTGAGGAGCGGTCGAAGTAATATTTCTGGAGGATTATAGTTGAATCCGGTTCACCGAGTTCGTTTATCTTGTTCATAAGAATGTCTCGAGTTTCTTTTTGGTCGGAGTCCATTTCTATGTCAGTTTCAGACCTGATAAAAGCGAGTTCGTCATCGGTTTCATCGGAAATATGCCCTGCCCGGGCGGTAAGGCTGTGGTAAGCGTTGATAGCTCTGCGTTTTGCAACAGTTCCTATGTAACCTTTCATATCGCCGGATTTTTCACCTGAACGGTCATAACCGAAGAATACGTCAGCAAAGATGTCACTCACGCATTCTTCAATATCTTCACGCGCAGCAACTCTTCTGAGCTTGTTATAGACAATGGTATATACGTAATCGCAATAATTCTCAAAAAGCGCATCATAGGCTTTATCTGGCGATTTCGCGTACAGCCTGCTGTATTCTTTACCGGTCATACCGATTCCTCCTGTTTTTGAAAGATTCCATGGAATTGTGCTTTCGTATATAACATTCAGTGTTAAGCACCGTAGTGTCACACTTTTTTTGAAAAAATTTCCGCAGTTGCCATTTGAGTGCAGAAATGCTATAATATTAGTCGGACTAAATAATATCAGGAGAAGAAATGGATAAGACTAAATTTTTCACGCACAGGGCGGTTGTTGTCAGCTTTACGCTGATATGCTGTCTGTTATGGGGGAGTGCCTTCCCATGCATAAAAATAGGCTGCGGAATGTTTGATATCGACTCTGCAAGTACGTCGTCGCAGATTCTTTTTGCAGGACTGCGTTTCCTGTTTGCTGGAATAATGGCGGCAGTCGCCGGAAGCATTGCAGAAAGGCGTGTACTTGTGCCGCACCGTGAGGAGATTCCGCGGGTATGTCTGCTTTCACTGTTTCAGACTATACTGCAATACACGTTTTTTTATATCGGTCTTTCGCACACTACAGGCATGAAAAGCTCGGTAATAACGGCATCAAACGTGTTTCTCTCCATAATAGTATCAGCGTTCGTTTTCAGGACTGAAAAGCTCACATCGCAGAAACTTGTAGGCTGTCTGACCGGATTTGCCGGAGTTATCCTCATAAACCTGACACGCGGCAGTGACCTGAGTTTCAGATTTACCGGTGAGGGACTGGTCTTTCTATCGGCACTGTCATATGCATTTTCAGCGTCGATAACCAAGCGATTCTCGTCTTCGTCAGACCCTGTACTCCTCAGCAGCTGGCAGTTTATAATTGGCGGAGCATTCATGATAGCAGTGGGATTAGTCTCAGGCGGACAAATCGGCAATGCAGGCATCGGCGGAGCAGCTATGCTGCTGTATCTTGCATTTATTTCGGCGGCAGCGTTTTCGCTCTGGAGTCTGCTTCTGAAGTATAATCCGGTTTCGTCGGTGTCGGTTTTCGGATTTATGAACCCTGTATTCGGAGTGATACTGTCGGCACTTCTGCTTTCGGAAAAGCCGCCTGCCGGTCCGCTCAGGACCGTTGCCGCACTTGTACTCGTTGCGGCTGGAATAGTAATTGTAAACGGAAAAGTTTTCGTGAAAAAGGAGGACGGTGCAGATGGATAAGCTGTCCGTATTGAATGAATACTTCGGTCATAAGGACTTCCGAAACGGACAGGCTGACCTCATCGACCATATTCTTGCCGGAGGAGATGTACTGGGAATAATGCCTACTGGAGCCGGCAAGTCGCTGTGTTATCAGGTGCCGGCACTCATGCTCAGGGGCATTACAGTAGTCGTATCACCGCTTATATCGCTTATGAAGGACCAGGTCAGTGCACTTACTTCTGCGGGAGTAAGTGCCGCCTGCATAAACAGCTCTCTCACGCAGGAGGAGTACTCGGAAACGATGTACCGTGCCTGCCGCGGCGAATACAAGCTCATATACGTCGCTCCTGAGAGGCTTGAAACTCAGGAAATGAGCCGTTTGACGTCGGCAGTTGAAATATCTATGGTCACTATCGATGAGGCACACTGTGTTTCACAGTGGGGACAGGATTTCCGGCCAAGCTATCTGCATATTTCAGAGTTTATTGAGCGGCTGCCAAAGCGTCCGGTAGTCAGTGCATTCACGGCTACTGCCACTGAGGACGTCAGAAACGATATGATACGTCTTCTCGGACTGCGGTCACCTTTTTCGGTGATAACCGGCTTTGACCGTCCGAATCTGTATTTTTCAGTGATGAAGCCGCAGAATAAATATGCTGAACTGCGAAAACTTCTCGACGGTTTCGACGGTAAGTGCGGCATTGTTTACTGCCTTTCGCGCCGCAATGTAGAGGAGGTGTGCGAGAAACTCAATGCTGACGGATTCACGGCAACAAGGTATCACGCAGGACTGCCTGATGTGGAAAGACGCTCAAATCAGGACGATTTCATCTACGACCGCAAACGTATAATGGTCGCTACAAATGCATTCGGCATGGGAATAGACAAGTCGGACGTGTCGTTCGTTATACATTACAATATGCCGAAAAATATCGAAAGCTACTATCAGGAAGCCGGACGTGCAGGGCGAGACGGAAGTCCGGCACAGTGCATACTCCTTTATGGCTCGTCCGATGTTCGCACCAACAATTTCATAATTGAAAAAAGCCGCGAGGAGAATAACGACCTATCAGAAGAGGAAAAGGACATTATGCTTGAGCGTGACAGACAGCGCCTGAAAGAAATGACCTTTTACTCGACTACTACCGGCTGTCTCAGAGAGTTCATGCTCAATTATTTCGGCGAAAAAGCACCATCGTACTGCGGAAATTGTTCGTGCTGTGTGAACGGTTTTGAGGAGACAGATATCACTATCGACGCGCAGAAGATAGTTTCGTGCGTTTACCGTATCAGGCAGAAGGGAAAGTATTTCGGCAAAGGCATGGTCGTTGACATACTCAGAGGCAGTGAAAACGAGCGGCTTATCTCTCTCGGCTTTGATAAGCTTTCAACTTACGGTATTATGAGTGACGTATCTTCACGGCGGATACGCGCTGAGATTGACCACCTCGTCGCAGGCGGATACCTCAGTTTCAGTGATGACGACTATCCGGTAGTCGCACTTACTCCGCTTTCGGCAAAGATAGTGAAGGAGCGTATCACGGTAAAAATGAATCTGCCAAAGGAGAAAACTCCCCTCGGCAAGAAGCGTGCGGACGACCTCTTCTATGCGGATAATCCGCTGTTTGCAGAACTTCGCAAGCTGCGCAGCAAACTCGCTTCTGAGGCGGAAGTACCGGCATATATTATCTTTTCTGATGCGGCACTGATGGATATGTGCCGGATACGTCCGACCACGTCTGAGGAGTTTCTGACCGTTTCAGGAGTAGGCAGACGCAAAGCTGAGAAATATGGCGATGCCTTTTGCAGTCTGATTAGCGAGCATTTGAAATCAAATCCTGACGAGGAAAAAGCTCCCGAGAATGAGGTGAGTCCGCTTCAGAAACAGCTTGATAGCTTCCGTGAAATGACTGCGAGCAATCGTCGGTCAGCAGTACCTCGTGCATGGACTGATGAAGAAGAGCGTCAGCTGTCGGAGGAGTTTTCGCAGGGAATGACCATCGCAGAGATAGGACGTGCACACAAACGTACCGCAGGAGCAATAAGAGCAAGACTGAAAAAAATGAATATTATTGCCTGAAAAACAGCAAGGAAGCACTTGTCAGAATCTTTTGACAAGTGCTTTATATTAACTTATTAATTATATATTAATAAAATATTCAGACAAACACGAATTTTGTTTATGCAAATTATGATATAATGTTTTATAAATCCGGATAATTATTATGACTATCGCATTTAGCATATATGGCTATATGAATTATTGCTTGCCATAATTGAAAGGTAGGACAAGTACTAATGATGAATTTACTTGAAGAAGCCATTATCTATGCAACCGTTATGCATCAGGGTATTAAACGTAAAATAAGAGGCAAGCCTTTTATTCTTCACCCATTGGAAGTGGCGCAGATATTGTCTACTATGACAGACGATGAGGAAATAATAACTGCCGGTATCCTTCATGATATTGTCGAAGATACCGATGGTACTCTCAAGGAAATAGAAAAACGCTTCGGTAAAAGAGTTGCGGAGCTTGTTTCGTCTGAATCGGAAAAAGAGTATCCCGATGAGGACCCGAGCACTACATGGAAAAGACGTAAGGAAGATTCGCTCCTTGCCTTGAAAAACAGTACTGATACAGGTGTTAAGATGCTATGGCTCGCAGATAAGCTTTCAAATATCCGCTCTCTTGCAGGAAGTTACTCTGAAATGGGCGATGAATTATGGAATCATCTTCATCAGAAAGACCCTGCTATGCAGTGCTGGTACTATAAGAGCATTGCTGAAAATCTTGAACTCTCCCTCAACAAGACCGGTGCATTTAAGGAGCTTATCAAACACATCAATTTTATATGGCCCGGAACTTTTGACTCTGAAAAAGCAAGATACAAAAAATATAAAGAGGTGTCAATTGACGGGTGCAGGATTATCGGAAAGGGCGCAAAAGGTGAGGTGTACCGCTACGACGAAGAGCTTATCATCAAGGTCTACAATCAGAACAATACATACGCTGACGTTGAACGCGAGATAGCACTTAGCCGAAAAGCTTTTATTCTTGGTATTCCTACAGCGATATCCTTTGGAATAGTGTCAGTAGGGGACCGCTACGGTGCAATGTATGAATTGGTAGACTCGGATACACTTTCGTCATGTATAGCAAAGAATCCCGGACTCGTTGATTCGTATGCTAAGCTTATGGCTGAACTCGGACGTACTATTCACAGTATAGAATCCTCAGATGAGGACGGTTTCCCGTATGCCGCTGAAAGACTGCGTGAGTATGTCCGGACCGGTGTGGCATATGAAGATGAAGCACTTGCAGGAAAGTGCATGAAACTGCTGGATACGCTCAAACCTGCCGATACGCTTCTTCACGGCGACTTTCATACGGGAAATGTGTTCATGCAGAATGGAGAGCCGCTATTGATTGATATGGACAGATTATCAAGAGGTGACCCGATAATTGAAATAAGCGACCTGTATTATTTCTACGTTGTTCTCGGTGAGAAAGACCCGTCTGTAATTGAAAAATACATGGGTTTTTCATATGATACGTCACGGCAGTTTTTCAACAGTTTCCTGAGAAATTATCTTGAAACTGACGATGAAGAGGTACTGAAAAGTATAATAGATAAAGCGGCATTTGTGGGCAGTGTCAGAATGATACACCGAATGTATAAACGCGGTAAACCGTCTGAGAATGCGCAGAAGACCTTAAAACAGTATCTCAGCCGTGTCGCTGAATTTACAGAGAAACTCGATTCTCTGTCATTCTTATAACCTACGGTTTTATATACGGATAAGCCGTATGTAAATATATAAAGGAGGAAATTAACATGAAGATCACAAGCTTTAATCCGCTTATTCTTACAAAAGATGCAGAGTCTGCTATCAAGATGTTTGAGGAACTCGGCTTCGGGAGACGTCATACTATCACGATCAATGAAAACGGTAAGGATATCACTACTGTCTGCATGAAGAATCCTGACGGATTCCGTGTTGACGTTTCGCAGGTCGATGACCTTCCTCGCGATATGACTCTTATCCGCATTAATGTTGATGATTTCGACGAAGCTTATAAATTCTTTGCTTCAAAGGGATTCAAGAATCCTAAGGGAGAAAATCATTCAGTTGATACAAGAACAAACAGATCGGCTATGCTTTCGTCTCCTTCCGGATTTGCTTTCGACCTCTGTCAGCACATTAAGGAATAAGTGAGTAATTTAAGGGGGAAACTTTTTATGAAAATCACTACTTTTGATCCGCTTATCGTAACTGACCATGCAAATGATATTATAAAGCTTTTTGAGAACCTTGGGTTTGAAAAAACTCATAATCCGATAACTAATATCGAAATTGGGGCAGTTTCGGATACACGTATGAAGGACTCGAACGGATTCCATGTTGATGTTGCGGATATGAAGGTTCCGCAGGACGTTATAATTATCAGAATGAATGTTGATAATTTTGAGGAAGCGTACGATATTCTTAAAGCACATGGATTCACAAATACAAGAGGCGACAATACTGTTGATACAAAGAGTGCTAAAGCCGCTACTATGGTATCACCTTCGGGATTACATATTGCTCTTGTTAAGCATATAAAATAATTTAAAATTTGAAAGGAAATACTTATTATGAAAATCACTACTTTTGATCCGATAATCATATCTGCAAATCAGAAAGAGACTATCAAGGTGTTTGAAGACCTTGGATTCGTTAAAACTCACTCTCCGGTCACAACAGTTGAGGTCGGTGATGTTGAATGTGTAAGAATGAAAAACGAGAATGGATACCATATAGATATTGCCGATGTAGGCAATGTTACAAAGGACTATGTAGTTATCCGAATGAACGTTGACAACTTTGATGAAGCATATAATATCCTGAAAGCACATGGATTTACAAATACAAGAGGTGACAATACTATTGATACAAAGAGTGCTAAAGCCGCTACAATGGTATCTCCTTCCGGATTCCGTATCGTGGTCGTTGAGCATATCAAGAAATAACTGAATTCGATGAAGCTTATGAATTTCTGACTGCTCATGGGTTCGTAAATGTTCAGGGCGATAAGGTAACAGATACAGGTTCGTCGAAGGCAACTATGATGGCTTCGACTTCCGGATTTACTATCAGTATCGCAGAACATATCAAAAAATAAAAAAAGGTGGAATAAAAAGTGAAAATTACAACATTTAACCCTCAGATCATAACAAAAAATGAAGATGAAATCGTAAAACTGTTTGAAGAACTCGGATTTGAGAAACGCCATCAGAAAGATGATATCGGTGATATGGTCGTTAAGGGCATTATAATGCGCAATGAGGACAACTTTAAAATCGATATATCAAACCCCGATGCTATGCCGGAAGCTCCGGATATGACTTCTATCCGAATGAATGTTGATGATTTTGATGAAGCTTATAACTTGCTCATCTCACATGGATTCAAGAATTTCTACGGCAATGATACTGTAGATACACCTTCTTCAAAGTCGGCTTTGCTGTTTGCACCTTCGGGATACTCTATCAATCTCATTAAACATATCAAAAAATAAGGAGTTTGCCGTTATGAAAATAACTACATTCAACCCGATGATAATTACTAAGGACGCAGAGGCTGTTATCAAGGTATTTGAGGCCCTCGGATTTGAGAGACGTCATACAAAGGAGAATATCAATGATGCAGATATTACAAGTGTAAGAATGACTGACCCCAACGGCTTCCATATAGATGTTGCAGAAGCACATGTAGACAAGGATATCTCTACTATCAGAATGAATGTTGACGATTTTGACGAGGCTTATAATTTCCTCACAGAGCGTGGCTTTAAAAACAGTCAGGGCGAACGTACAACAGAGACTGGTTCGTCTAAGGCTACTCTGATGGTTTCGCCTTCCGGATTTTCTATAAATCTCGTTGAGCATATCAAGAAGTAAACGATTTATTTATGCTAACTGTAATCTGCGCCTGTTAGGTACGGCGCTGATATAGAAGTTTTAAGCCATAGTATTTCTGATGTGTCAGAGGTACTATGGCATTTCTATTGACTGTGCATGAGTGCTGTACTAAGAAAAAACTCGATTTCAGTGCTTTCACATTTCGTGAAATCCACTTAAACCGAGCCGATATCAGGAAAGAAAAAAGCTCACGCGATTGCGTGAGCTTTGCTGGTTGGGGTGGAAGGATTTGAACCCTCGAAATAACGGAGTCAGAGTCCGCTGCCTTACCACTTGGCGACACCCCAATATGTATCTGCTTGATTCAGCTTTATTATTATATCATCATTCGGCGACAATGTCAAGCGTTTTAGAAATATTTTTATATTTTAATTATTTGATGCCTATTGAAAAAAACATTGTTTTGTTCTATAATTAATATGGAAAGAAATCGACAACTTACAAAATGGAGAGTGTAAATGAAAAAGTTGTACTTTATCGTCAATCTCATTGCCGGAAGAGCGACTATAGGTGACCGTCTCGGTGAGATAATAGACGAATTTAACAAGGCTGATTACGAAGTCACTGTGCATATAACTCAAAGTGGTACCGATGCTGCTGATTCTACTATATATGCTTGTGAGAACGGATATGATATACTTGTATGTGCAGGAGGAGACGGTACACTCAGTCAGTGCTTGCAGGGAATGATGCAGTGCGGCAGAAAAATACCGATAGGATACCTTCCCGCAGGTTCGACAAATGATTTTGCACGAACACTTGGTATACCCAAAAATACGATGGAAGCGGTGAAGTGGATAACTCAGGGAACTCCTATGGCTTGTGATATCGGCAAGTTCAATGATAACTACTTCTCATATATCGTTGCATTCGGAGCGTTCACAAACGTAGCGTATGAGACTCCTCAGCAGGTCAAGAATATGTTCGGACACGTTTCCTACGTTCTGAACGGACTCACGCAGCTTCCTGCGATACGCTCGAAGCATATGCGGATAGAGTACAATAACAATTCTATAGAAGGCGATTTCATATATGGAATGGTTACGAATTCGTCGTCTGTTGCAGGACTTCTTTCGATGAACGATTTTCTGCTTGATGACGGAGTATTCGAGGTAACACTTATAAAGAAGCCGTCAAATATAGTACAGCTTCAGCAGATAGTTCATTCGCTTCTGAACATAACCGAAGAGATAGACAAGGACTATATAAAGTTCTTCCGCACGAATAAGATAACCTTTACATCGCTTAGCGGTGAGGATATTTCATGGACTCGTGACGGTGAATTTGGCGGAAATGCACAGGTAAACACTGTAGACATTATGTGAAAGATTCATCGCAAACCGCGATGCGCTCCAGAAAACGGCAGTGCTTGAAAGCTCGTATATGTACTGTGCGGCAGCGACTGCTCTTACAGCTTCGGGTATCACCGCTGACGCAAACGAGCTCAAGGAATGCAGAAAAATACTCAGCAAGAGCATAAGCGGCTGGTCGTATCTGCGTTTCAGCTCCGAGCTTCCGGTGCTTGCGGCGCTTTATGCCTCTGACGACCCTGCTTCTGCCGCTGAAAGGATAAGCAAGACTTATGAAATACTGAAAACTCAGTTCGACAGCACCGAGTATCTCGCTCTGCTGGCGATAATGCTCTATGACCTCGTAAGCGAGACCGAGGCTGAAAGAATTGCCGAGCGCAGCAAGACTCTCTACAAGATGATGAAGAAGCAGCACCCGATACTCACTTCCTCGAGCGCCACGCTTCTTGTGGGCTTCATGTCGTTTTCCGAGAAGTCTGACGAGGAACTCGTCAACGACTGCGAGGAATGCTACAAGCTGCTGAAAAAGACCTTCCCCAACCATGAGGACGCCGACCAGAGCTGCGCACAGATACTCAGCATGACCACATCTTCCCCCGAGGTCAAGACTGAACGCTTTATCGAGCTCTTTAAGGCTTTCAAGGAGGCTGGACGCAAGTACAGCAAGGGCTACGAGCTCGCTATCCTTGCGGCGCTTTCTATCTCGGACGCTTCGATTTCAGAGATAGTGGAAACTGTTCTTGAAATAGACAGCGAGCTTGCGGCTAAGAAGGGCTATACCGGCATATTCGGAACAGACAAGTCCACACGCATTATCCACGC
>CADAYP010000016.1:0-29509 GCA_902792235.1 Ruminococcus flavefaciens | reverse complement strand
CGTCGCTATTACAGTAAAAACGATATTCATTCTCTTTTTGAAAGAACTTATCTCAGCTTCCACATCATCACCAAAGAATATGCTCATTCAAAACGAACCTTGATAGCATTAGCGTGAGCAGTAAGTCCCTCACGTTCAGCAATGAGTACGATATCGTCCTTGGCATTGCGAAGAGCGTCTTCAGTGTAGTAGGTATAAGCCATACGCTTAGTGAAGCTTGAAACTCCGAGCGGCGAGAAGAAACGTGCAGTACCGCTTGTCGGGAGAACGTGGTTAGGACCTGCATAGTAGTCGCCGAGAGGCTCTGATGCGTAGTTTCCGAGGAACACTGAGCCTGCATTTTCAATGCTTCCGAGGAGTTCAAACGGATTCTCCATGAGTACTTCAAGGTGCTCAGGAGCAATTTCATTTGCGAGCTCAACACACTTCTCACGGCTGTCAGCGATGATGATAGCGCCGTAGTCTTCAAGCGACTTCTCGATTATCTCCTTACGTGAGAGGTACTCCTTCTGACGGTTTATCTCAGCGATAGTAGCGTCAGCGAGCTTTTCGCTTGTAGTTACCATTATAGCCGATGCAAGAACATCGTGCTCAGCCTGTGACATGAGGTCAGCGGCTGCAAATTTAGGTTCAGCAGTATCGTCAGCGATAACGAGTATCTCACTCGGACCTGCTATCATGTCGATGTCAACGACACCGTAAAGGAGCTTCTTAGCAGTTGCGACGTAGATATTTCCGGGTCCGACGATTTTGTCGCACTTCGGAATCTCCTCAGTACCGTAAGCGAGAGCGGCGATAGCCTGTGCACCGCCTGACATAAATACTCTGTCAACTCCGCAGATAGCTGCTGCAACGAGGATATCCTTATTGGGAGTACCGTCCTTAAGGGGCGGAGTAACCATTACTATTTCCTTAACTCCTGCGATTTTAGCAGGGATAGCGTTCATAAGCACACTTGAAGGGTAAGCAGCCGTACCGCCGGGAACGTAAAGACCTAC
This sequence comes from Ruminococcus flavefaciens, assembly GCA_902792235.1. Classification (GTDB taxonomy): domain Bacteria; phylum Bacillota; class Clostridia; order Oscillospirales; family Ruminococcaceae; genus Ruminococcus; species Ruminococcus flavefaciens_AE. Next base: position 28,511 of record CADAYP010000016.1, on the reverse strand, counting down.
GCGTTCAAGTCCGCGAACCTTCTGACCCATGATACAGCCGTTTTCCTTGGCATTGATAAATCCCTGCTCTACCTGTCTGTTGTGGAAATCAGCGATATTCTCCTGTGCATTGAGAAGAGCGTCAACGAATTCCTGGTCAGCCTCTGTGAGCGCGTCGTTGATGACCTCACGCGGAACTTCGTAATACTTCGGGAGGTTGCCGTCGAATTTGAGAGTGTAGTTCTTTACGGCAGTATCGCCGTTTTCTCTTACGTCCTCAATAATGGCTGATACAGTCTCAGTGACTTTTTTATTAGTCTCACCTGCACGCTTTGAAAGCTCTGCGAGGAAGTTTTTTTCATCTTTACCGTTAGCGTATATCTTCTTCATATTTATCCCTTCCTTTAACGTCGAATCAAAGATTTGCCTGTATCTTTTCTATGAGAGCCTCTATCTCAGTCTGACGGAGTTTCAGACTTACTGTGTTGACGATGAGTCGTGCAGAGATAGGAGCAACGTCCTCGATAACTTCAAGTCCGTTTTCCTTTAAAGTAGTACCTGTCTCGACGATGTCAACGATACCGTCAGCAAGTTCGAGCAGAGGAGCGAGTTCTACCGAACCCTCTATCTTGATAATTTCAGTGTCCATGCCCTTTTTCTCGAAGAAACTGCGGGCAACGTTGGGGTACTTTGTAGCGATAGTCTTGATACCGTAGCCGCTGTAGAAATCGTATCCTTTTTTGGTAGCAAGTGCGAATTTGCATCTGCCGAATCCGAGGTCAACAAGCTCAAAGAACTTGCCCTTCATCTCCATGATAGTGTCCTTTCCGACTACACCCATATCGCACACACCGTGCTCAACGTAGGTGATAACGTCGTTAGCCTTTGCGAGGACTACCTCAAGATTTGCGTCCGGAACAGGAAGTATAAGCTTTCTGCCCTTTTCACGGACTGCTGTACAGTCAAAGCCGAGCTTTTCGAGAAGTCCGACTGTATCCTTTTCAAGTCTGCCCTTAGTAAGAGCTATACGAATAGGCTTGCTCATTCTCTTCCCTCCATGTCTTCACCGTCGATAACAACGACCTTGGCAATTTTCTTTTCCTTTGCATACTCACGAACCGACTCAATGTCGTCGAAGAGAGCGTTCTCAACAACGAGACCCTGCTCACGGAGTTCCTTAGCCGCCTTTATAGCCGCAACCTCACAGCCTTCCTGAGCGAAAACAATAGCGTCTATCTTTGGCATTGCAGGGAAAACACCGTTCTTCTCGATAACCTTTGAGATAGCATTTACATTTACTGCAAATCCGACAGCCGGAACATCGTATCCGAACTCGGAAATGAGCTTGTCATAGCGTCCGCCGGAAACGACCTCGTCGCCGTGACCCTGTAAATAACCCTTTATGATAAGACCTGTGTAGTAGTCAGTCTTATTTACAAGTCCGAGGTCAACAGTGATATTGCCCTCACTTCCGCAGAGTTCAACTGTATCACGGTAAATCTCGCGGAGTTCATCAAGAATATGTTTAACATTCTCATCGGGGATAAGTTCCTCAGCCTTCTCGAATACCTCTTCGCCGCCGAAGAGTGCCGGAAGCTTCTTGAGAGCCGCAGTTACGGGGTTATTGCCGAAAGTATCGAGCATATCGTTGAGTGCAGGGAAGTTCTTGTTCTCGATGAGCTTGCGGATACGCTCCTTTTCCTTGTCTGTAGCTTCAAGACGTCCCACAAGTTCCTTGAACACACCGATATGACCTATTTCAAGTGAGAACTCCATACCGAAGGCTTTGAGGGAATCAACGGCAGTCGAAATAACTTCGAGGTCAGCCATTTTAAGCTGTGAGCCGATAAGCTCAATACCTGCCTGAACAATCTCATCACTTCTGCCCTTCAGAGCAGGCTCAGTACGATAAACAGTCTGATTATAGCAAAGCTTGAGCGGAAGAACAGCGTCACGCAGACGAGTTGCCACAACTCTTGCGATAGGCATTGTCGAATCGGGACGCATAACAAGCAGTCTGCCCTTGCTGTCAGTGAGCTTGTAGAGATTCTCCTGTGGGAAATAGCGTGAATTGAGATTAAAAACGTCAAAGAATTCGAGACCGGGAGTTATCATCTCGCTGTAACCCCTGCTTCTGAAAATTTTGAAGAGGGTCTTCTCGATATTTCTTCTTACGATGCACTCGCCGAAGAGCAGGTCTTTAGTACCCTCAGGCGTAATTAAATCATAATATTTCATAATGTCCTCCATGTATGCGGTTAGTGGACCGCGTTCACTTTAGTCTGCTAACATGATAATATAGTAACATATTACCACTAAGAAGTCAAGTTAAAAGAAGCTCATCTGCGAAGATTCAGGCAGTTCGCCGAAAGCTCCTACGGTTTTCAACATATCAATTGTTGTTTTTGACGCGCCGCTCTGCGACTGAAACTCCTCAATCGAGATGAATCCACCCTTCTGAGCGGCTTCATAGAGACCCTTTGCAGCATTCTCACCGACTCCCGACATTGCCGAAAACGGAATACGCAGCTTGCCGTCCTCGGGCAGGAAGTCCGTAGCGTGCGATTTGAAAAGGTCTATCGGCAGGAACTCGTACCCACGCGAGAGCATTTCATTCGTGATGAGCAGGATATCGTACAGGTCATTCTCTTTTTTGGAGCGGTCGTTACCCAGTTCCCGAAGCTCGTTTATTCTTGCGCGAACAGCGTCAATTCCCTTGACAGCGAGGTCTGCATCAAAGTCTTCACCTCGAACCGAGAAGTAAGTTGAATAATACTCCAGCGGCATATGAAGCTTGAACCAGCCAAGCTTTATCGCGGCAATAACGTAAGCGGCGGCGTGAGCCTTCGGGAACATATACTTTATTTTAAGACAGCTCTCGATGTACCATTCAGGAACATCGTGACTGCGCAGCATTTCGATTATTTCCGGTGTAAACTGCTTAGGTGCCTTACCCTTACGTGTCCACTCCATTATCTGGAATGCCATTTTCGGCTCAACGCCCTTGTACAGGAGATAAGTCATGATACTGTCACGGGTACCGATAACCTCCGAAATCGTACAAATATCGTTGTCGATGAGGTCTTTCGCGTTACCAAGCCAAACGTCCGTACCGTGGGAAAGTCCGGAAATCTGTAAGAAGTCGCTGAACTTTGTAGGCTTTGCGTCGAGAAGCATCTGTATCGTGAAACCGGTACCCATCTCAGGGATACCGAGACTTCCGGTCTTGCAGTATATTTCCTCCGGTGTTACGCCGAGCACATCGCAGTTTGTACACATACGAATAACATCGGGGTCAGACGTCGGAACGTCCTTTATCTTGATACCGGTGAGGTCTTCGAGATGCTTGTAGAGAGTAGGTACAACGTGACCGAGTTCGTCAAGTTTAAGAATGGTATCGTGGAGCGAGTTGAAGTCGAAGTGGGTAGTAATAACCGCTGAATCGGGTGAATCAGCCGGATGCTGAACAGGTGTGAAGTCCTCGACTTCATAGTCTGACGGCACAACTACCATGCCTCCGGGGTGCTGACCTGTTGTACGCTTGATACCTGTACAGCCTGCCGCGAGACGCGTCAGTTCGGAGTTATTGAGAGTGATACCGTTCTCCTCACAGTATTTTTTTACGTAGCCGAAAGCTGTTTTTTCAGCGACAGCAGAGATAGTACCCGCCTTGAAAACGTTCGATTTACCGAACAGTTCCTCTGTGTAGCGGTGAGCCCAGAACTGATACTCTCCGGAGAAATTAAGGTCGATATCAGGCGCTTTATCGCCGTCGAAGCCGAGGAATGTCTCGAATGGTATATCATGTCCCTCACGGTGCATATCAGTGCCGCACTTAGGGCAGTTTTTCTGCGGAAGGTCGAAGCCTGAGCCGTAAACACCATCAAGGAGAAATTCACTGTATTTGCACTCTGGATTCGGACATATGTAATGCGGCGGAAGAGGGTTTACCTCGGAGATTCCCGCCATTGAAGCCACGAATGATGAACCGACAGAACCACGCGAACCAACAAGATAACCGTGGTCAACGGAGTTCCACACAAGCTTCTGCGCGATGATGTACAGAACCGAGAATCCGTGCTTGATGATAGACGAAAGCTCACGGTCGAGACGCTTTTCAACGAGTTCGGGAAGCGGGTCGCCGTATATTTCGTGAGCCTTGTCGTGGGTAATGCGGACAAGCTCCTCCTCAGCACCGTCGATAGTAGGAGTGAACGTGCCCTTCGGTATCGGACGGACAACCTCTATCATATCAGCAATAGCGTTAGTATTAGTTATAACAACTTCCTTAGCCTTGTCTTCGCCGAGATAAGCGAACTCCTTCATCATTTCGTCGGTAGTACGCAGATATAGCGGAGCCTGATTTTCCGCGTCCTTGAATCCCATGCTTGTGAGGATTATCTTACGGTATATCGCGTCCTTGGGGTCGATGAAGTGGACATCGCAGGTCGCACAGACCGGTATTCCGAGCTTATCGCCGAGAGCGATAATACGGCGGTTGTAGTCCATGAGTTCCTCATCGTCTTTAGCAGTACCCTCGCGGACCATGAACTCGTTATTGGCGATAGGCTGAATCTCGAGGTAATCGTAGAACTTCGCCAGCTTTTCGATAGTTTCATCAGGTTTATAGTTGACCATCGCCTGAAACAGTTCACCCGCTTCACAGGCACTTCCGAATATCAGTCCCTCGCGGTACTGTTCAAGTACTGACTTAGGTATAAGCGGCTTTTTATAGAAGTATTCGAGGTTGCTGACCGAGACCAGTTTATAGAGATTTTTCAGTCCTGCCTGATTACGTACAAGGATTATCTGATGATAGGACCTGAGCTTTTTGGTGTCTATTTCGCAGACAAGCTTATTGAGTCTTTTGAGGTTGTCCCAACCGCGCTGAGACTTGAGTCTGCCGACGAGTTCGATGTATATTTTCGCGAGCATGAGCGCGTCCTCATCGGCGCGGTGGTGCTCGAAAGTACCGAGTTTGAGGTTTTTAGCGACGAGATTTAGCTTATGGCGTCCCATTTCGGGAAGCATTGCCTGACACATTACAAGCGTATCAAGCTTGGTGTAAGGAAAATCAATGTTATTCCTCAGGCATATCTGATTTATCATCGTCGTATCGAAGTTTGCATTATGAGCCGCGAGAACGGGTCTGTCGCCGCAGAATTCCATGAATTTGCGCAGAGCCTCCGCTTCATCGGGAGCGTCCTTTACCATGTCATCGGTGATACCGGTGAGTTCGGTAATTTTCTCAGGGATATGCTTATGCGGATTAACAAAAGTCTCGAAGCTGTCTACATTCTGAAGGTTTCTTACCTTTATTGCCGCAATGCTCGTAAGGCGGTCATTCGAGAAGCTGAGTCCGGTAGTCTCGACGTCGAAAATGATGATTTCGTCATTGAAATTGCGGTCGACGTCCTCACTGAGGATAGGCTCACGGTCGATGTCATTAACGACATACGCCTCCATACCGTAGATTACCTTGAAGTCCTTAGGCATATTGTACATACAGTCAGGGAAAGCCTGTACACAGCCGTGGTCAGTGATAGCCATAGCCTGATGTCCCCAATCCGCGGCACGGTTTATGAGGGTAACGGGGTCAGTAACAGCGTCCATTGCTGACATATTCGTATGGCAGTGGAGTTCAACACGTTTCTCGGGGTAAACGTCTTTTTTCGGGATACGCTTAACCTTTATCACTGAATTCGGCATGATAGAGATATCATGCGCAAACTGGTCATAATCGACCTTACCAGCAACGAGGATAGTCTGACCCTTTTTCATTCCTGCAAACTTCGCCATTTCCTCCTCATCTGAGGTCTTGGCAAAAAACTTCACCATAAGTGAACCGCTGTAATCGGTAATGCAGTAAGTTATGACTGTTTTGTCGTTGCGAAGTTCTTTTACTTCGGAAGCGAAAATGTCTCCTACTACGACCACCTTCTCACCGAGTTTTCCTACAGCGTCGCCGATAGACTCCGGCTTTTCACGTATAGGTCTGCCCTTTATCAGCTCAGCAGATTCGGGGTCGAATTCCTTATTAGTCGATGTCAGGTCAACCGACTTGGTCGGCACATTAGCCATAGCCTCCTCACGGAGAAGCTCGTCCTTTGACTTCTCAGGCACGAGCTGAGCACTGTAGTCAGGCAGTGTTGCCTCTATCTCCTCCTGCATAGCATCGAACTTTTCTGCACTCACAGGTTCACCGCCGACGAGTTCAACGTTTACCTGAACTCCGAACTGATTGTATATCATCTGCCTGAAAGTTCCTGCAAACCGGAATTTTTCAAGTATATCCCTGCCGCCGTGCATAAGCTCGATAGAAAGCTTGCCATCGGAAAGTTTAACGTCAGCACCGTCGAGGAAACCGTTTACAACGGAGATATCGCGCTTTAGAAGCTTTATTAGTTCACCGTAGCAGTCAAGTCCGAATACAGACTCATTATAGCGTGGGAAAAGTCTCACGCTTTCGACCCTTATTGCTTCGGCGACCTGCTTCTCGAACGAAAAAATATCGTCTGACGGAACGAGTGAACCGAAGTGCGCGAGGAACTTAAAATGCTTCATGTCCTCAGTGTAGGTAAGCTTGTAGATCTCGCCTGCCCTGACAGAATCAGGAAGTTCGGGACAATACTCCTTTAAGAATTCGGAAATGGCAATATTCATATCAGAGTCTCTCTACCTCAGCAAGAAGCTCGGAGACTATTTCCTCCTCTTTTATCTTTCTCTGTGTACCGTCTTTTTTAAAGATAACAGCACAGCCATCGCCGCCTGCGATACCGATATCAGCTTCACGCGCTTCTCCGGGACCGTTTACGATACAGCCCATAACTGCAACAGTAATGTCCTTGTCGAGGTCCTTGACAGCTTCCTCAACCTTTTTAGCAGTACCGATGAGGTCGATACGAGTTCTTCCGCAGGTAGGACATGAAACGAGTCTCACACCGCCGCGCTTGCCGATGCATTTGAGGATATCCTTAGCAGCCGCAATTTCCTTGACCGGTTCGTCAGTGAGTGATACACGGATAGTCTCGCCGATACCGTCGCAGAGGAGAGAACCTATGCCGATAGACGACTTGATAAGTCCCATACGCTCAGTACCTGCTTCTGTAACACCGAGGTGCAGCGGATAATTGCACTTCTCAGCAGCAAGTCTGTAAGCAGCTATCATACGGTTAACATCGGAGGACTTGATAGAGATAACAATGTCATCAAAGTCGAATTTTTCAAGCAGAGCCGCGTGACCCATTGCACTCTCAACGAGTGCTTCCGGTGTCGGAGAACCGTATTTTGCGAGTATCTCCTTCTCAAGCGAACCTGAGTTGACACCTATACGTATAGGAAGATTTCTTGCACGGCACGCATCAACAACAGCCTTTACCCTGTCCATACCGCCGATATTGCCGGGATTTATACGAATCTTGTCAACTCCGGCAGCAGCGGCTTCAATAGCGAGTTTGTAATCGAAGTGAATGTCTGCAACAAGGGGGATATTCACCGCCTCCTTGATAGCAGGGATAAGCTTTACTGCGTCCATATTAGGTATAGCCGCACGTACTATCTCACAGCCGGCTTTTTCAAGCTCTACAGCCTGTCTGACACTTCCCTCGATATCGTCAGAGCGTGCATTGAGCATTGACTGTATGTATATGTGCTTGCCGTCGAGGACACAGTCCCCGACCTTAACAGGTTTAACGTTTCTCATAATTTTTCCTCCGTTTATATTACTTGTGAATCAGTCTGATGATGTCGTTATAGGTAGCAAATATCATTATGCCGAAAAGGAGCACCATTCCTGCGAGGTGAACGTAACCCTCGTGTTCAGGTTTTACAGGTTTGCGGCGAATAAGCTCTATAAAGCAGAAGAGCAGTCTGCCGCCATCGAGGGCAGGTATCGGCAGAAGATTGAATATGCCGACATTTATGGTTATCATCGAGGTCATGTAAGCGAGCATGAAAATTGCGTCACTTGCCGAGCGAGCCTCACTTGTAGTCTCGCTTATCGAGGTAACTACTCCCACAGGACCCGATACGTCCTCTTTTTTTGCCTTACCTGTGAACATCTGCTTGAGTGAAAGCTCGATGATATGTCCCATTGACATGAACACCTTACCCGAGCACTTTGTAACGGTCAGCGGATTCTTCTCTTTTGTGACGAATCCGAAGTCCATACTTTCGCCGGTCTGCTCATTGTGGAAGGTAACATTTTCGAGCTTAACACGCTTACCGTCGCGCTTTACGACAACATCATGCACTTCTGACTGAGCAGACGAGAAGATGTAATCAACGTCGAGAAAGCTGTAGATAGTAACGTCGTCCATTTTTACTATGATATCGTTTGAGCGAAGACCTGTATTACAGCTTTGCGAATAATATGTTTTAGTACCGTCCTCGTTTTCTGTGCCGTAGAAACCCTTTACCTGATTAGTCGGGATAACCTCGAACATACTAACGAAGACTACTATCATTACAAAGCCGAGAACAAAGTTCATGAACGCTCCTGCAACGAGTATGAGCATACGCTTCCATAATTTGGCATTGCGGAAGCTTCTCGGGTCATCACCGGAAGTGTCTTCGCCTTCCATAGCACAGTAACCGCCGATAGGAAGCAGTCTCAGCGAGTAGAAAGTCTCTCCCTTGCGTTTCTTGATAAGCTTCGGACCCATTCCAACAGAAAATTCGAGTACCCTTACTCCGCTCAGCTTAGCGCAGATAAAATGTCCGAATTCATGTATAGTAACGATAAGTCCGAAAATGATAAGTGCAATAACAATACCCATGTGTATCCTTTCCTTCTTTCTGATTCAGCCGATGATATTTCTCACATACTCGCGAGCCTGCTTGTCAGCGGACATAACGTCCTCATAGCATTTTATCTCAGACTGAGGGAATTTATCAAGGACAGACGAAACTATCTCGCCTATCTGTATGAACTTTATCTCATCGTGAAGGAATGCGCGTACAGCCTCTTCATTAGCAGAATTTATGAGGCACGGATACGCACCTCCGCGTGTGATTCCCTCTATAGCCGCACTAAGGCACTTGAATGTTTCATAGTCTGGTTTAGCGAATGTGAGAGTGCCGTAATCGGTGAGTGAGAGACGTTTTGTCGGGCACTCATATCTGTCCGGATATGTCAGCGCGTACTGTATCGGAATCTTCATGTCCGGCACACCGAGCTGAGCTATGACAGCATAGTCGTCATACTCAACAGCTGAGTGGATAACGCTCTGACGGTGAACGACTATCTCTATCTGTTCGGGGTCGAGGTCGAAGAGCCACTTTGCCTCGATAAATTCAAGACCCTTGTTCATGAGTGTAGCGGAGTCGATAGTTATCTTGTTGCCCATGTCCCAGTTCGGGTGTTTGAGAGCGTCCGCCTTGGTGACATTTCTCAGCTGGTCATAGCTGTAGCCGAAGAAAGGACCGCCCGAAGCTGTAAGTATTATGCGGCTGAGCTGACTGCGTTTATTTCCCTGTAAGCACTGGAATATAGCCGAATGCTCACTGTCAACAGGATATATCTTAACTCCCTTTTCCTCTGCAAGAGCAGTTACAAGAGTACCGCCTGCAACGAGAGTCTCCTTGTTTGCGAGAGCAACGTCCTTGCCGGCATTTATAGCAGTAAGAGTCGGAAGAAGACCGACCATGCCGACTACCGAATTGAGAACGATGTCATTCTCTTCGAGAGCGGCGATTTTACAAAGTCCCTCCATACCGCAGAGTATCTCAACGTCCATGTCAGCGAGTGAAGTTTTCAACTCACTGTACTTCTCATCGTTGAAAATACACACATACTTCGGCTTGAACTTTCTCACCTGTTCCGAAAGCAGTCCTACACTGCTGTGAGCGGCGAGAGCCACAATATCGAATCCATGCTTCTCGCAGACTTCGAGTGACTGAGTGCCTATCGAGCCGGTCGAGCCGAGGATAGAAACCTTCTTGTTCATTATTATATCTCCTTTTTGTCACGATTATGTAGATTCCATCTGCATGGGTCTCCAGCAGATAATGAGTCCGTAAAGCACAAAAGGGACTATCCGCATAAATACGTTTAGTCTCCTTTCGCAAATATTACTGCACTCCGAAGAGTGAGATAAATACATAATATGTGGGCAGAACGAAAAGAACACTGTCAAAGCGGTCCATAAGTCCGCCGTGACCGGGCATTATCTTTCCGTAGTCCTTGAAGCCTATCTGACGCTTTACCATAGAAGCCGACAGGTCGCCTATAGCTCCCACGACAGCACAGAATGAGCCTGTCACAAATGCAACAACAGCACGTTTGGGTGTAAAGCCATAGTATATTGAAAATGCCGCAGTATAGGCAATTGCAGTAGTGAGTATACCGCCGATGAAGCCCTCGATAGTTTTCTTCGGGCTTATCTCGGGGCAGAGTTTATGCTTGCCTATTGCAACACCTGTGAAGTAAGCACCTGTATCAGCTATCCAAGCGCCGCAGAGTCCCATAATGAGGAGGAACAGACCGTTTTTCGAGTCATAGCGCTCTATACGCACCATAGTAGTCATAGCCGACGGAACGAGTATCATACAAGCAAGAACGAAAAATACCTGCTCATAGCGGATAGACTTATGATTTCTGAGCCATGCCACGAATATCACAAATGCGCATACAAGAATAACTGCGAACGAGAGAATGTCAGGACTTACTTTCAGTCCCATAATATCTACCACCGACTCCGGAAGTGATTTATCAAACGGAGCGGCGTACTTGTTTTCAAGCGAAAACTTCTCCACCTGGTCGCGATAGAAACTGAACGAGTAAATAAGCGGCATAAGAACACCGCAAAGCTCTGCCGGAATAAGAACAGGCAGACATTTTTCAAGCTTTACAGCGCGAAGAAGCTCGAACAGCATTACAGCTATCATAGCCGCAACAGCTATCGGCAGGAATAGAGTGTCATGGAAATAGAGGACAACAGCAAGGAGCAAAGCACCGACTGCGCCTGAGATTATTCTCGTAAGCATTACACGCCTCCGAAACGGCGGTTTCTTCTGCCAAATTCGATGAGAGCGTCATCGAGGTCATCGGGCGAGAAGTCAGGCCATAGAATATCGGTGAAGTAGTACTCCGCATAGGCACACTGCCAGATAAGGAAGTTTGAGAGTCTCAGCTCACCGCTCGGACGGATAACGAGGTCAACGTCGGGATATCCGGCTGTATAGAGACCGTCAGCTACAGTCTGCTCAGTGATATCTTCGGGACTGAGTTCGCCCTTCTGAACCTTTTCCGCGATAAGACGTGCAGAATGAGCGAGTTCATCTCTGCCGCCGTAGTTAACAGCAAGGAACAGTACCATCTCATCGTAAACAGCGGTCTCAGCCTCAGTCTTCTCCATTTTCTCGCGGAGATAGTCGGGAAACATAGCCTTATCGCCGAGGAAGACCATACGTGTTTTTTCAGTGAGAAGTTCCTGAACATCGTCAAGGTAGTCACTGAAAAGCTTCATAATAGCGTCAACTTCCTCCTGCGGACGCTGCCAGTTTTCAGTTGAAAAGGCATAGAACGAGATATGTTTGATTCCGATGTCCTTACAGTGGCGGACTATCTTACGGAAAGTCTTAGCACCCTCACGGTGACCGAAGGGGCGCGGCAGACCGCGTTTTTTCGCCCATCTGCCATTGCCGTCCATGATAAAACCGACGTGCTGCGGAAGCACCTCAGGGAGCTGTTTTTCCGTGTCTTTCTTTTTAGTGAATATTGCCATGTTGCACCTTATACAGTCATTATTTCTTTTTCTTTGTCAGCTACAGCCTTATCAGCATCAGCACAGCACTTGTCTGTGATGTCCTGAACCTTCTTCTCAGCATCCTTGAGGTCATCCTCAGTTATCTCAGAGTTCTTCTGCATCTTCTTGAGCTTGTCGATAGCGTCGCGTCTTATAGAGCGGATAGCAACCTTTGACTCCTCACCGAGCTTCTTGATATCCTTGCAGAGTTCCTTACGGCGGTCCTCAGTGAGCTGAGGGAAAGCGAGGCGGATAACGTTTCCGTCGTTAGTGGGATTGATACCGATATCTGAAGCCTGAATAGCCTTCTCGATAGGCTTGAGCTGATTCTTCTCCCAAGGTGAGATAACGAGGATACGTCCCTCTGAAACAGAGATAGCAGCCATCTGATTGATAGGAGTAGGAGTTCCCCAGTAATCTACCTGAACCTTGTCAAGTACAGCGGGATTAGCTCTTCCTGCACGGATAGCAGCAAACTCATTTGCGAGCGCATTAAGGCTCTTGTTCATTTTTTCTTTAGCGGTATTGATAGTTTCTTTCATGGTAAACATTCCTTTCAATAATCATAAATACAAACGGCTATTCTGTATAACGGCAGACTGCCGGCTGAAGCCGTATAAGTTTATGTGAACGTGCAATGCGCGTCACTGCGGTCTGTTAACTGAATTATTATCCCTCGTATACGACAGTTCCTACATCAGCACCCATAACAGCGTCATAGATATTATCAGGACGGCTGAGGTCGAATACGAGCATCTTCATCTTGTTATCGCGGCACATTGCAGCAGCAGTGCTGTCCATAACACCGAGGTCGTCACCGATGACCTGTGAGAATGTAAGAGTGCTGTACTTCTTCGCATCATCAAACTTGTGGGGGTCTTTATCGTAAACACCGTCAACGAGAGTAGCCTTGAGGAAGATATCGGCATTTATCTCGACAGCACGGAGCGAAGCAGCAGTATCGGTTGAGAAGAATGGGTTACCTGTTCCGCAGCCGAAGATAACTACCCTGCCCTTTTCAAGGTGACGGACAGCTCTGTTGCGGATATAAGGTTCAGCGACCTGCTGCATGAGGATAGCAGTCTGAACGCGGCAGGTACAGCCGAGTGACTCAAGAACATCAGCGAGAGCGAGAGCATTCATAGCAGTAGCGAGCATACCGATGTGGTCTGCACGTGTACGGTCCATAGCACCGCTTGAACGTCCTCTCCAGTAGTTGCCGCCGCCAACAACAACAGCGACCTGAACACCTTCATCGACACATTTCTTGATACTCTTACAGATATCAGTGATAACATCGTAATTGAGACCGGTCTTCTTATCGCCTGCGAGAGCCTCGCCGCTGACTTTTAATAATATTCTTTTATACTTTGGTTCCATAAATAAAGCACCTCACAAAAAATTACTATTTTTATTTTACACTAAAAATGCCTTTCTGTAAAGTATATTTCAGGAAAAAAATCGGGTTTTAATATTTTTTAAATTTTTAATAATATCTTCTTATTCAACTCCGCCTGCCTGAAACGTGTTCTCTTGACTTTGTAACTGTAAAGTGATATACTGTAGTTAACAATATCCTTGACAATCTCAATAAACAATGAAAGGTGAGCATAACATGAAAATACTTGTTGTCGGACTCGGTCTTATCGGAGGCTCAGTCTGTAAGGCACTGAAAAAATATACCAACCACTTTGTAGTCGGATGTGACATCAACCATGATATTGAGTATGCCGCACTTCGTGATGTGGCTATAGACGAGGAATTTCGCGGTGACTACAGCGGTTTCGACCTTATAATAATGTCACTCTTTCCGGAAGGCACCGAAAACTATCTGCGTGAGAACATCTCAAAATTCGATAAGTCTACCCTCGTGACCGATGTCTGCGGTATAAAGGGAGCTTTCTCGGCACGAATGAAGTCGCTTGCAGAAGAAAACGGACTGCGATATGTCGGTATCCACCCTATGGCAGGAAAGGAATTCGGCGGCTACGCTAACTCTTCAGCAGACCTTTTCCAGCACGCAAATTTCATAGTTGCGGCATTTAAGGACAGCTCGGACAGCGATATACAGCTCCTGAAAAACCTCTCCTACGAACTCGGAGCAGGCAAGATAGTAGTGACATCGCCCGAAGACCACGATAAAATGATAGCGTATACGTCCCAGCTTGCACACATCGTATCGAGTGCATATGTAAAGAGTCCGGAATTACAGCTTGAATGCGGATTCAGCGGCGGAAGCTTTCAGGATATGACACGAATCGCAACAATGAATGAAAAAATGTGGACAGACCTCTTCATGCAGAATCGCGATAATCTTATTTTTGAGCTTGACACCCTGATAGAAAATCTCAACAAGTACCGCTCGGCACTAGAATCACACAACTCCGATGAAATGCTGACACTTATAGCCGAAGGCAGAAAACTCAAAGAAGACAACCTCCGTCACCGTGTAGGACAGCCTAATTAATTGCGGCATACGTATCATAACTATCAAATAACAAAAAGCACGGTTTTGTTATGAATCTATCGGACGGCCAATGGTCGTCACTACATTTTGTTTTCCTGATTTTTAAAAAAAGCTAAAGCCACTGCAATCGCAGTGGCTTTAATTTTATACAAACAGCATACTGATATTGTGGTCTTTCGCATAGCGCTCGGCTTTTTTGCGGTTGACCTGTTTAAGTACCTTTATAGTCATCTTGTGACCGCGTTTTATCTCGTTCATACTCAGACCGTCACGGTCGAACTCAATGATATTCACGTCATAGATGTTCTCACAGCCGCAGAAAGCGTCGTCGCGGATTTCCTTGGTCTGTAGGCTCATTCGCACCTTAGTCAGCTTCTGACAGCCGTAAAATGCCCAGCTTCCGATAGTTTTGACCGTAGGAGGAATGTATACCTCCTCAAGTGAACGGCACCACGAAAATGCACTCTCACCAATAGATGTAACAGACTCGGAAATAATGATTTTCTTCAAGCCGTAGCACTCAGAAAATGCGGCATTGCCGATGGACTCTACCATACTGGAGATGATCACTCTGTTGAGGTTGCGGCAAGCATAAAAACACAGCTCACTTATCTTTCGGATACCACTTGGAATCACGAGTTTACGGATTGAACTGCATCTGCCGAACGCACCCTTGCCTATAGACTTGACAGAGTTAGGAAGGTCGAGAGCTTTGAGTCTCTGACACTTCAGGAAGGCATTTTCACCGATAGTTTCGAGGTTTTTGGAGAACTTGATCTCCTCAAGATTAACGCAGTGAGCGAAAGCAAATTTATCAATAGTTTTAACGCTGTCAGAAACAACTATTTTCTTGACAGTTTCATTTCCTCTGAAAGCGTATTTTCCGATAGTGGTAATGGAACTTGGTATACGGATAACTTCATTTGTGCCTATGTACTTGATAAGCAGAGTACCGTCCTTACCGAGTGCCATGTTGTTAACATCATCAATACGAGCGGTAGCATCGCGCTCGATATCGAGGTCTTTATAGAGTTCCGCGATACGTGAATCGCCCTCAGCGCCGACTGAGGAAGAGTCAGACATTTTCGCAGTCTTAGGTGCCGTAACAGCACTGTCTCCACCTGTATCCTTAGCCATGAGGTCACGGAAGCTTTCAGGTTTAAACTCCTCTTTCAGGTGTTTGCGCTGTTGCTGAGATTCTTCTTTTTTCAGTTTTTCAGCAGACTTTTCCTCTTTTTTCGGAGCGGATTTCTGCTCAGTAACAGGGACAGTCTTCTGCTTTGTAGGTCTTGATTTATCGAGGTTTTCCTTGATAGCTTCAGCCTTGACGTTAGGTTTAAGACGCTCAACGTCAGGACGCAGATCAGTCTCGTGAACTACCTCCTCCGCAAGAGCAGTCTTATTCTTTTTCGGAACCGGCTTCTCAGTCATAACAGGCTCAGAAGGCTTAGATTCCGGCTTTTTGACAATCTTCTCATGTACCGGAGCCGGACTTGGTTCCGGCTTCTTAGGAGTCTTTTCAGCCACCGGCGCAGACTTTGCTTCCGGCTTCTTTTCTGCCTTTTCAGCCACCGGTGCGGACTTTGCTTCCGGCTTCTTTTCTACCTTTTCAGTTACCGGTGCGGACTTTGCTTCCGGCTTCTTTTCTACCTTTTCAGGAACAGACTTCGCCTCAGTCTGTACCTTTTTCACAGCCTTAAGTTTGACCACCTTCGCCTTTTTAGGTGTCACCGACTTTGCACAAATCGGACAGCTTGCAAACTTTTCAGCATCGTAACCATGTCCATTCGGGCACTTAATTAAATTCATAATATATCACTCCGATGTTTTTTAAGAAAATATGAATACATCAATAAAATTATACCATATTTACTTCAAAAAAGCAAGAATTGTTTTAAACTAAAAGTGATTTTTGTGAAAATAGTCAAATTTTATTGAAACTAAAACGGTTCGACCCCGAGTTTAGGCATCTAATTTCAGCTCCGATTGTGCAAATTAGCCAAAGAGGCAGAATCATTTAATTAACTCAATCCCTCCCGACTTAGTACTGTTATAGTAAAATCAACAGCTCTTGACGTTCGTTCATTTTTGTGATATTATAATCAGTATGGATAATACAAAGGCAAAGAAAGGATAAGTAATGCAATTTAACGAATTAAATCTTTCACAGGAGATACTCCGCTCCGTTGAGCAGCTTGGATTCGAGGAAATGACCGATATTCAGGCGCAGAGCATTCCTCTCCTGTTACAGGGCAGGGACGTAGTCGGACGCTCAAACACCGGTACCGGTAAAACCGCCGCTTTTGGCATACCGGCTGTCGAAAGTATAACCGAGAGTGAGCGACGTTTTACGGCAGTCCTTATACTCTGTCCGACGCGCGAACTCGCTATGCAGGCTTGTGAAGAACTCCGTAAATTCGCCAAATTCAAGCAAAGTGTGAAGGTCACGGCAGTCTACGGCGGAGCGAGTATGGAAAAGCAGATAAAGGAACTCAAACGCGGTGCAAATATAGTCATCGGAACTCCGGGCAGAGTAATGGACCATATCCGCAGACACACTCTCAAACTTGAAAATCTTCGCACAGTGATACTCGATGAAGCCGATGAAATGCTGAATATGGGCTTTCGTGAGGACATCGAGTCAATACTTTCAGAAGTGCCCGAAACACGTCAGACGGTGCTTTTCTCAGCAACAATGCCGCCTGAAATACTCGCGATAACTGAGAAATATCAGCATGACCCCGTCCACATAAAGATAAAGTCCTCGCAGAAGACCGTTGAACTGATACAGCAGTTCTATTTTCAGGTAGCAATGGGCAGAAAAACTGACGCGCTGAAGCTTCTTCTCGCGGCATATTCACCCGACTCGGCAATGGTATTCTGCAACACCAAGAAAATGGTAGATGAGCTTACTGAGGAACTGGTCAAAAGCGGATTCCGTGCCGCAGGCATTCACGGTGACCTCAAACAAATTCAGCGTACACAGGTCATGAACAGCTTCAAAAACCGTACCACAGCCATTCTTGTTGCTACAGACGTTGCCGCAAGAGGAATCGACGTAAGCGGAATCGACATGGTCTTCAACTACGACCTTCCGCAGGACAATGAGTATTACATCCACCGCATAGGACGTACCGGACGAGCAGGTCTTGAAGGTAAGGCATACACGCTTATTACCGGCAAACGACAGATGTACGACCTCAAAAATATCGCACGCTATACAAAGGCTGAAATAAATGAGCTTCCGCTCCCGAATAAAGCGGACATAGCCAAGCTGAAGACCGATTCGCTGATACGTGAAATAGCTTCAATGGAGGAGCGTCCGGACCACTCAGCGTACGAAATCATCGACCGACTTGCATCAAACGGCATAGATTCGCGTGAAATTGCCGCACGTCTGATAAGTTCAAAGCTCAGTGCCGAACTTGCAGGACTGCCCGAATTCGATATGCCGCGTCCGCTCAAAAAGGGAAGCAGAAGCGGAGCAAAGACAGTCCGCATAGACCTTAATATAGGCAGAAACAAGCGTATAGCTCCTAACTTTATACTCGGCGCACTTGTTGACGCTACCGGTATGTCGGGTCAGGACTTCGGCAAGATAGACATTTTCGACAGTCACACAACAGTCGAAGTGCCCGAGTCTGAAACAGACTATATCCTCGACACTACCAACCCGATGAAAATAAACGGCCACCCTGTAGAAGTCAAACTTTACAAGGGAAGTGACCGCCGTGAGAAGCCATTCCGCAGAGACTCCGGCAGACCCGACCGTAAAAAGTCAGGATTCCGCGGCAGACAGAAAGCTGAGTTTTCCGGAGAATATATCCCTAACCGTAAAAAACGTCTGAAAAAGCGACACTAAGAGGTGATAAAAATGGGTTCAAACAAGAAAACATGGATGAGAGTGGTTATCCTCGCAATTGCAGGTCTCATGATTGCAGGTGCCGTAGCAATGCCATTCATCAGATAAGAATTATAATTTAGGAATACCAATGGTGTACATACATACCTCCGCTATAATGCGGAGGTATCTGCTTTTCAAAAAAGTTCAGTTTCATATGGAAGCAACACGGGCGCACAATGTGTGTTCCTACAATTTGGCTATTTTACGTTGTATGTGTAGGGGCGAACAATGTTCGCCCGCAATTTTTTTGCTTCAAATCCAGTTTTTTCAGTCTCATACCTCCGCTATAATGCGGAGGTATTTTTTGTCCTATTTTACTCTGCATAATCGACATAATCCGCGGACTATGCGCATTATAATAATTACATGAGGAGGTGAATGTTCTGACCGTTTATGTCGATGTACTGATAGTACTCAACGTCTATGTAAACTATTTTCTGCTGCGGACAACCGCAAAGCTGACCTGCTCTCCCCTGCGGATATGGCGGTGTATCGCGGCATCGCTCTACGGCAGTCTTTTCTCACTGCTGATACTTGCTCCGGAGATGCCGCTGATAATATCGTTGGGGATAAAGGCAATCGCCGCATGTACAATCGTCCTTGCCGCATTCGGTTTCGTCAGCACAGGCAGAATGCTCAAAAACACGTTCACATTCTTCACGGTGAACTTCATCTTTGCCGGAGTCATCTATGCGGCTTATTCATGGCTGAAACCACAGTTCATGCACTTTTCCAACACCTATTTTTACATAGACTTTTCACTTCTCATGCTTGTTACAGTTACGGCATTACTTTACGCGGCTGTATGCCTGTTCAAAAGACTGACTCCGACGGCACAGACTTTTGACACAAAGGTGATGATTCGCTGCGGGAAGCGCGTAAGCGCAATACAGGGACTCGCAGACACCGGCAATGCTCTCAAAGACTGCTTCTCCGGCAGACCCGTGATAATCTGCTCACGCGGAGATATCGGCGAAATAACGGCAAGAATCAGACTTATACCGTGTGCGACCGTATCCGATTCGGGAGTTATACCGGTATTCCGACCGGACGAGGTAGTGATAGTGAACAATGTCACAGGAGAGAAAAAACCGGTCGACGTAATGATAGGTCTCGGAAAGTGCTCCGGCAAGGCTATTTACGACCCCAAAATACTGAAATATTATTGATGTGCCGACTAAATCCTGAATCTGATACCTGACGAAAATGAGATTTAATTGTCCATCAATAGAAAGGAGAAAAACATGGTCATACTGCAAAATCTGTTCATGAAGCTGAAAAGTCTCTTCGGGAGGGAGGTGTACTACGTCAACGGTGCAGATACTCTGCCGCCGCCGCTGACACGTATCGAAGAGGAGGAAGTGTTCGCACAGCTTGCCGAAAACGACACTGCTGCACGCAAAAAGCTGATAGTTCATAATCTGCGGCTTGTGGTGTTTATAGCGAAAAAATTCGAGTCGACCGGTATCGGCATCGAAGACCTTGTCTCTATCGGTACAATAGGACTCATCAAAGCGGTAAACACATTCCGTCCCGACAGAAATATCAAACTCGCAACCTATGCTTCACGCTGTATCGAAAACGAGATACTAATGTTTCTGAGGAAGTCGTCACAGTACCGCAACGACCTCTCCATTGACGAACCGCTGAATGTTGACTACGACGGCAATGAACTTCTGCTTTCTGACGTTCTCGGTACCGACGACGACGTAGTCAACAAGGGCATCGAGACCGAAGCTGAGCGTGAAATGCTGAGAGGCGCGGTATCCGAACTCTGCGACAGGGAACGTGAGATAATGGAACTGCGTTTCGGGCTGCGGAACGGCAAGGAAATGACACAGAAAGAAGTAGCTGATGCGATCGGCATCTCGCAGTCTTACATATCGAGGCTTGAAAAACGTATCATACAGAAACTTCGTGTCAAGCTTGAGAATATCTGCTGAGTGTCTTTTCAAAATATTTTCCACGTTTTAGGGTAATATGACGATTTTGGGATACTCTATTGAAAAATGCTCCCACAGGTGATATAATATAAGATGTATAACTATAGCAAACGGCACTATCATCGGAGCGCCTTTTTGTACATCGCACGAGCAAACATAAGTTTGCAAAAGTGAACGGCGCACCCTGTCTTATATACCAGTTTTCACCTGTAAGGAGCTTTTTTAATGAAGAAATGGAATATCTGCTCACCCGACAGACCAACCGTCTCAAAGCTAATGCTTGGCTGCGGTGTAACCTCACTTACTGCGGCTGCTCTCGCAGCAAAAGGATACTCGACCCCTGAGCAGGTCATGGAAAAACTGAATACTGACGGTCTGTCCGACCCTTTTCTGATAAAGGATATGAAGGCGGCAGCAGACACTGTCAACACAGCTGTCGAAGAAGGCAGCCGCATATGCGTTTACGGTGATTACGACTGTGACGGCATAATGGCAGCGTCCATACTCTACACCTACCTTGAAGAGATAGGCGCAGACGTGACCTTCTATATCCCCGAACGCTCCGAAGGATACGGACTCAACAAAGCCGCCGTGGACAAGATACACAGCGACGGAGTTGAACTGATAATAACCGTAGATAACGGTATTTCTGCTATTGCCGAAGCCGAGTACATCTACCAGCTCGGAATGAAGCTCGTCGTGACCGACCACCACCAGCAGGGTGACTCACTTCCGAAGGCGGAAGCGGTAGTAGACCCTCACCGCCATGACTGTCCATCGCCGTTCAAATTTGCCTGTGGAGCGGTCATTGCACTAAAACTGGTTGCCGCACTCGACGGCGGCGACTACACAATGGCACTTGAACAGTTCGGTGACCTCGCCGCTATAGCAACAGTCGCTGATATAGTCGAACTGACCGGTGAAAACAGGTTCATCGTCTCATACGGAATGGAACTCATCAACAATTCTGACCGTCCTGCCGTCATAGCACTGAAAGAACTTGCCGGAATCGCAGAAAAGCCGTGTGATACGCAGTCTATCGGATTCGGCATAGCTCCGAGGATAAACGCTTCCGGAAGATTCGGTTCACCTCGTCAGGCAGTAGAGCTGATCCTATGTGAGGATATCGACGAAGCACGCAAACTCGCCGCTGACCTCGACAGACTCAATACCGAACGCAAAAATACCGAAAACAGCATTATTTCCGATATTTTTTCCATGATATCTGCCGACCCGTCACTAACACGCGGCAGAGTCATCTTCCTGTGCGGAAAAGGCTGGCACCATGGCGTTATCGGAATCGTAGCCTCACGAATAATGGAAGAATTCGGCAAGCCGTGCTTCATTGCCTCGGAAGAAAACGGCGAGATACGCGGTTCTGCGCGCTCTTTCGGTAAATTTTCAATATTCGGTGCACTCTCCTATGCGGCAGACACGCTTGTAAAATTCGGCGGACACCACGGTGCAGGCGGATTCACAATAAAGGCCGGTATGGCTGAGAATTTCCGCACACTGCTCGAACAGTACGCGGCAGAGCAGTTTCATATCATGCCGCCGGCTGAACTAAAAGCCGACTCCCCGCTCACTCCGGCTGAACTGACAATCGAAAATATCAAGGGGCTAAGCGTACTTGAGCCGTTCGGCGCAGGAAATGAAAAGCCGCTGTTTTACATAGAAAACGCTGCAATCACCGATATCAGGGCACTCAAAGACGGTGCGCATACAAAACTGAGAATAAAGTTCGGGACCGCCTCCGCTGACGCTCTTATATTCCGGAAAGGTCCTAAGGAGCTTACAGTCAGGAACGGCGATATATGCGACCTGATAGTATCTCCTTCTATAAATGAATTCAGGGGAAACGTCTCGATATCGCTCATCGTCAGCGACATTCGCCTTCACGGTTTCGAGCAGAGCAGATACTTTGCGGGGCTCAGCTCATTTGAAGCATTTACACGCGGAGAAACGCTCCCCGATAACTACTACCCCGCCCTGTATCCGCCGCGAGACTGCGCCGCGAAAATATACACCGGCATACCGCGCGAAGGTATACCGGCTGATACACTGTATCTCAGACTCGCAGACCCTAAGATAAACTATGCCCGCTTCTGTACTGCGGCAGAAGCACTGCGTCAGCTCGGACTCATAACTGCCGCACCTGCGGGACAGATACTAAGACGAGTTGAAAAAGCAGAAAAGGTACAGCTTGATTCCGCGCCTATACTCGCAGAACTGCGGAATAAACTTGACGAGCTGTGCGCTGCCCGAAAAGAAGGAGGACGTTCATGATGACTGATTCAAATCCAACAAACGAGATGTTCAAGGACGTAAGTGTGCCTATCCCCGAAACCGGTTCTCCGGAGGTAGCGCGTGAGATAATCGACTCTATCCCAGATTATGACGACAACTTCACCATTGAAAAAATCATACAGAAGATACTCAAAGACGATAAACAGTACGACCTGAGCAAAATAATCTCCGCATATGAGTTTGCGGCTAAGGCTCATGAGGGACAGAAACGTTCGTCCGGTCAGGACTACATAATCCACCCCCTCGCTGTATCCTACATTCTGCTTGAAATCGGCATGGACACCGATACTATATGCGCCGCACTGCTTCATGACGTTGTTGAGGACACTCCCGCAACGCTCGACGACCTGAAAAAACGCTTCGGACAGGACGTTGCAATGCTCGTTGACGGTGTTACAAAGCTGAGCAAGATACCGACCAACACAAAAGAAGAACAGCAGGCAGAGAATATACGAAAGATACTCCTCGCGATGTCGCAGGATATCAGAGTTATGATAATCAAGCTTGCCGACCGCCTGCACAATATGAGAACGCTGAAATACCGTCCTATCGAGAAACAGCGTGCGACCGCCCTTGAGACAATGAATATCTACGCACCTATCGCCCACCGTCTCGGTATCAGGACCATTCAGGAAGAGCTTGAAGACCTGTCTTTCCGCTTCCTTGACCCCTTCGCCTACTCTGAAATAGACCATATCCTCGAAACCAAAAAGGAAGAGCGTGAGCAGTTCATCGTGACGATACAGGAGCGTATCGCCCGCCGCTTCAATCAGGAGGACTTCACCGAGCCGCCCATGATAGAGGGACGTGTAAAGAGTATCTACAGCATCTACAAGAAGATATTCCTCAACCACAAGAACATCGACGAAATATATGACAAGTATGCCGTAAGAATTATTGTTACCACTATTGCGGAGTGTTACAACGTCCTCGGACTTATCCACGATATGTTCCGACCGCTCCCTAACCGTTTCAAGGACTATATTTCGACTCCTAAAGCAAATATGTACCAGTCACTGCATACTACCGTTCTCGGCAAGGAGGGAATCCCCTTCGAGGTGCAGATAAGAACATGGGATATGCACGAGACCGCTGAATACGGTATCGCCGCACACTGGAAGTACAAGGAGGGTATCCGCGGCAAGGACAAGATGGAAAGCCGTCTCGCGTGGGTACGTCAGGTCATAGAAGCACAGCAGACCTCAGATGACGTTGAGGAGATAGTCCGCATCATCAAGACCGATATCGCCCCCGAGGACATTGTTGTCATGACCCCCAAGGGCAAGTCCATCGACCTGCCTATGGATTCGACCGTAATCGACTTCGCTTACCGTATCCACACAGAAATAGGTCACAAGACAATCGGTGCAAAGGTAGACGGAAGAATAGTACCTCTCGATTACAAGCTTCAGACCGGTCAGATATGCGAGATAATCACCACCAAAGACCCCGATAAGGGACCAAACCGTTCGTGGCTAAACATCGTTCAGACCAATGATGCAAGGTCAAAGATACGCTCATGGTTCAAGAAAGAGCGCCGCGACGAGAACATCATCGAGGGAAAGGCTGAACTTGAACGCACCTTCAAACGCTATCATATTAACGTTCCCGAAGAAGACCTCGGTGCATTCCTTCAGGACGACTTCAAACGTCACAACTGCGAGAATCTCGATGATTTCTTTGCATCTATCGGCTATGGCGGAATCAGCCTTGAGAAAATGATACCGCGCTTCAAGGACAAGTTCAATAAACTCTATGGCGACCAGAATGAACAGGACGACCCGCGTATCATCAAACTCAAACCCAACGGAAGCAACAGCATAGTCCTCGACCAGATAACCGATATGGCAGTAAAGTTTGCACAGTGCTGTAATCCGCTGCCCGGAGACGATATCGTAGGATTCGTCACACGCGGATATGGTCTTTCGGTCCACACCACACGCTGTTCAAACTACCTCGCCGCTAAACAGCGCAATAATCCTGAAGAGATGAACCGCTGGTACGATATCGTCTGGTCAGAGAACAGTCTCTCACAGCTTCAGACGAGCTTTGAAGTCGTTGCAACCGACCGTGTCGGACTTGTTTACGACATCTCAGCCGCTCTTATGGAGGCAAGGATACCGATAGTCCACTCAGCATCGCGCGTACTGAAAAACGGCAATGCGCTCTTTGAGAGTACCATTATGATATCAAGCACAGAACAGCTCAAAAACCTTTTTGACAAGCTAAGAAAAATCAAGGGCGTTATCTCAGTTGAACGCTCAAGCATATAAGGAGTTGCACATGAGAGTAAAAACATTCCAGCTCGGCGAGCTAAACGCAAACTGCTACCTCGTCGAGACTGCTCCCGGAAGATGTGTCGCAATAGACATCGGCGGCAGTCCGCGCATACTGCTTGAATATATGAAAATGAAAAGGCTAAAACTAACAAAGATACTGCTCACTCACGGTCACTTCGACCACATCGGCGGTGTCGAGGACGTGAGAGCCGCTACCGGAGCAGAAGTATATATCCACGAGAGCGATGTGCCCATGCTTACAAGCTCGTCAGCATCGCTCCATTCATCAATGTCGATAATGCCATTCAAGGCTGTGACCGACTTCACAGCAGTCCGCGGCGACTGCTTCATAAATGACGGCGACTGCACTTTCCGCGTGCTTCACACTCCCGGACACTCTCACGGCAGTGTCTGCTATATCGCTGACGACGTCATGTTTTCCGGCGATACACTCTTCTGCTGTGCAGTCGGACGCGTCGATTTTCCCGGCGGAGACCTCCACTGCATGAGAAATTCTCTCGCACTTCTTGCCGACCTTAAAGGCGATTATAAGGTATATCCGGGTCACAACGACTCAACAACTCTCGCCTACGAGAAAATGAACAATCCATATCTTAGACCAAACAGGGGTTAATCTGATGATAAATGCTCATAAAATGCCGGTCGTACTGATCGGCAATTCTTTTAAATACGAGATAGAAGCCACGCTGAAACTCTTTTTCAGCACCGCAAGGTTCGCATTTTCCGATGATATCTCAAACGCTTCCGGCGACAGCTATGTAATAGCCGGAGTAAGCGAGGGTATAACAATTTCCGCAGAAGTGAAACTCTCCGGCAGTGAGCCGGAAAAGTCTGCGGCACAGCTTCCTGCTGACAGTGACAAAAACACGGTCGAGCACGAGCTATGCCGCCTTATCTACCACATCCTCTGCCGCAGGACAGGTATACGTCCGCCGTGGGGACTTATGACCGGTATACGTCCGGTAAAAAAGGTCACGGAGCTAATGGAGAAAGGCATGGATGAGGACACTATCCGCAATGCACTGACCGAGCGCTTTGAGCTTTCTCCGGACAAGTTTGACCTCGCGTATAAAACTGCCGTTGTACAGCTCCCCATTCTCCATAAGATTGACCGCTCTGCGGCAAGTCTGTACGTGTCGATACCATTTTGCCCGACGCGGTGCAGTTACTGTTCATTCGTATCACACAGTATGGACTCCGCAAAAAAGCTGATGCCCGAGTACATATCAGCACTCTGCCGCGAGCTTGAAATAGTCGGAGACATCGTCCGCGAGACTGGTACAAAAATCGACACTATCTACTTCGGCGGCGGCACTCCTACATCTATCTCCGCAGACGAGCTTCGCGCAGTAATGGAAGCAGTTGCCGCTAATTTCGACCTGAACTCTATCCGTGAATACAGCGTTGAAGCCGGACGTCCCGATACCATAACAGAGGAAAAGCTCCGCGTTATAAAGGAGCTTGGCGCATCTCGCATATCTGTAAATCCGCAGACTCTCAACGACGATGTACTCCGCGTAATCGGCAGAATGCACTCCGGCGAAGACGCCGTAAAAGCATTCGAGCTTGCACGCAGAATCGGCTTTGATAACATAAATACCGACCTCATAGCCGGTCTTCCTACAGAGTCAGCCGAGAGTTTCCGCAGTACTCTCGACCGTATCTGCGACCTCTCCCCTGAGAGTATAACAGTCCACACTCTCACACTAAAACGTTCAGCCGACCTTTTTGAAAAAAGCTCCGACAACAGGGAAAATCCCGCCGCGGAGATGGTCAGCTACAGCATAGAGAAGCTCATGTCCTGCGGCTATATGCCGTACTATATGTACCGTCAGAAAAATACCGTTGACAACCTCGAAAATGTCGGCTACGCAAAACCCGGCTTTGAGAGCTGGTACAATATATTCATCATGGACGAGACGCAGACTATCCTCGGCGCAGGCTGTGCCGCTTCAACAAAACTCGTCTACCCCGACGGTAAAATTTCACGCATACATAATTACAAATTCCCCTATGAATACATCGGCAGATTCAATGAGCTGATGAAAAAGAAAACGGAGGTCACAGAATGCTTGAAAAGAATAAAGTCTATACCGCAGAAATAACCGGCATCACCTCCGAGGGAAGCGGAGTATGCCGCATTGATGAGATGGCAGTATTCGTGCCGGACTCAGCTGTCGGAGACAAGCTTGAAGTGAGAATTGTCAAGGTACTGAAAAGCTACGCATTCGGCATAGTTGAAAACATCATAACGCCTTCCCCTGACCGTATCGAGTCTTCATGTCCGCACTATAAAAAATGCGGCGGCTGTGTTTTCCGACACATCTCCTACGAAGCCGAGAGCGAAGTCAAGAACAACATAGTAAAGGACGCTTTCAAACGTCTCGGCGGTATCGATATTGATACCGATACCTTTATCAGTGCCGATAATACAGAAAGATACCGCAACAAGGCTCAGTACCCCATTGCCACTCAGGACGGCAAAGCAGTCTGCGGATTCTACGCACCGAGAAGTCACAGGGTTATACCTATCGGGGACTGCCTGCTTCAGCCGGAAATCTTTGCCGATATCGTCAATACTTCGCTCACATTCATAAATGAAAAGAAACTGCCGGTCTACGACGAAAAATCACATACCGGAATAATGCGCCATATCTACATACGCACAGGTGCACACTCCGGACAGATAATGGTCTGTTTCGTAGTCCGCAAGGACTTTTCAAGACAGCTCATGCCGCTTGCAAAGCTGCTGTGCGGCAAATACAGTACCGTCAGAAGTGTTGTCATGAACATCAACCCCGACAGGACTAACGTTATCCTCGGCAAAAATACCAAACTGCTCTGCGGAGATGAACACATAACAGATACGATGTGCGGCAACGAAATAGATATCGCACCGCAGTCGTTTTATCAGGTAAATACAGTTCAGGCGGAAAAGCTCTACGCAAAAGCTCTCGAATATGCCGCACCAAATCCGTCTGACGTAGTTGCCGACCTCTACTGCGGAGTTGGCACTATCGGTCTTTCTATGGCTGACAGAGTTGCGAAAGTCGTCGGAATAGAGATAGTACCCGAAGCAATTGAGAATGCGAAAATAAACGCAGAAATGAACGGCATCACGAACGCTGAATTTCACTGCGGAGACGCTGGAGAAGTCTTTGAAAAACTCAGGAGCAGCGGCTGTTCACCTGATATAATTCTCCTCGACCCGCCAAGAAAAGGCTGTTCTGAGCAGACTCTTGAAACAGTTGTTTCAGCCGCTCCCGAAAAAATCGTCATGATATCGTGTAATCCCTCAACTGCCGCACGCGACGTTAAATGGCTCAGTGAAAACGGCTACTCCGCAAAGAAAATCTGCGGTGCCGACCTCTTCCCGAGGACTCGTCACGTTGAGTGCGTAGTTTTGATGTCAAGGGATAAGGCGTAAAAATGCCGATTTTACGGCAATTTTCGGCTATACAGTCAATCTGCGAAGTCAACCCTAACCGGCTTTTTACTGTATCTGGAAAAACATCTACGAACTGAAAACGCCTGACAACCAATCTGCTCAGTGAGGTTAATGCGTAAATTGGATAACAGAGGGTTCGATACTTCGTAGATTGGTTGTCATTCGTCAAAATGTACAAAGTGGGAATAAATCCGTAGTAATGCAGGCGGAAAGGAGTAACTGTTATGCCAGAAAGCATCAACCTGTTCGATATCAATGAGATTCTGAAGCTGATGAGAGGGACTTATCCTCTTCCCAGAGAATACAGATCGCAGTTTGAACCGCAGCAATTAAATGTACCAACTGAAACATATGCCGTTTTGAGAGACCATATTTATCGGAATGCAGGCTGTAAACTCTTTTTTCAGGAGGCTTTG
>CADAYP010000015.1:89315-110504 GCA_902792235.1 Ruminococcus flavefaciens | reverse complement strand
CGTTACGGTCGTGACCGTAAGAAGGTTTCTGTTTACACAGAGCAGTAATCAATTTATTGCGTCATAAATCCCGAGCGTTTGCTTGGGATTTTTCTTTAAGGAGGTCAGAAAATGTTCGTTGATCAGGCGAAGATAAAAATCAAAGCAGGCGACGGCGGAGACGGTGCTGTCTCTTTTCACAGAGAAAAATACGTTGCTGCCGGCGGCCCTGACGGCGGCGACGGCGGCAGAGGCGGAGACATTGTCTTTCAGGTGGACGACAATTTCTCGACCCTTATCGATTTCAGATATAAGCGTAAATACGTTGCTGAAAGAGGTCAGAACGGCGGAGCCCGCAACTGCACAGGAAAAAGTGCACCGCCCCTTATCGTCAAGGTGCCGAGAGGTACTATCGTCAGAGACGCTAATACAGGCAGAATAATGGCGGATATGTCTACGGACGAACCTAAGGTGCTTGCACGCGGCGGCAACGGCGGAAGGGGAAATGTCCACTTTGCAACGTCTACACGTCAGATACCAAAGTTTGCAAAACCCGGTTATCCCGGTGAAGAGTTTGAGGTAACCCTCGAACTGAAACTTCTCGCTGATGTTGGTCTTGTCGGATTCCCGAATGTCGGAAAATCGACACTTATTTCAGTTGTCAGCGCAGCTAAGCCGAAAATTGCAAACTATCACTTTACAACTCTTACTCCGGTTCTCGGAGTTGTCAGAGCGGAGGAGGAAAAGTCCTTTGTTATGGCTGATATCCCGGGTCTTATAGAGGGTGCCGGTGACGGAGTCGGTCTCGGTCATGAGTTTTTGCGCCATGTTGAGCGCTGCCGTCTCATCGTTCATGTTGTTGATGTTTCGGGTATAGAGGGTCGTGACCCTAAGGAGGACTTCGATATAATCAACGCTGAACTTGCCAAATTCGACGAGGAACTCGCTAAGCGTCCGCAGATCGTTGCGGCAAATAAGTCGGATATGGCTACAGAGGAGCAGATAGCAGATTTCCGCAGCTTTATCGAGGAGAAGGGAATACCTTTCTTCTGCATTTCGGCTGCAACTACTCAGGGTACTCATGAGCTTATCCGCAAGGTTTCAGAGGTTCTTGACACTCTCCCGCCTATCAAGGAGTATGAGGCTGAACCAATTCCACAGGCTGAACTTGATGAAATGCTCGGTGTTGACAAGAAATTTGAGGTCACTGTCGAGGACGGCATTTACTATGTCGATGCTCCGTGGATGCAGCCCATCATGCGTACTGTTGACCCCGATGACTGGTCGTCGCTCCAGTATTTCCAGCGAGTTCTCATCAATAGCGGTATTATCGCTAAGCTTGAGGAAATGGGTATCAAGGAAGGCGATACCGTAAGCCTTGAAGGATTCGAGTTTGACTTTGTTGAGTAATATGGAAAGAGAATACCTATCAGGACGCGAGGCAAATACCTACAGTCCGCTTAGTCTTGCTTTTCTCGGTGACAGCGTCTACGATACACTTGTGCGCGACCACTTGCTGAGAATTGCCAATATGCCGGTGTCTAAGCTTCATTCCGCAAAGATAAAACTGGTCTGTGCCGAGTTTCAGTCGTCGGTATATGACAGACTTGCAGAGGTTCTCGACGATAACGAGTTTGCAGTACTCAAACGCGGAAGAAATGCGACAGGCAATACCGTGCCAAAGCATGCCGACGCTGCCCAATACAGGCGTGCTACGGCTATAGAAAGCCTTTTTGGCTACCTTTTCCTGCTCGGCAGGAACGACAGGATTTATGAACTTTTCAGCGTTATGATCGACGGCGCTGATATAGCTATTGATAACGATTAAAACGGAGGTTCATCATGGAAGGAAACAATACAAGAAGTCTTTTTCTCGGAACTTGTGCAGCTTTTTCGCTCGGTTTCATAGTCGGAGCGTCACTCGTCGCTATCCTCGACTATCGCGATGAAAAAATTACCCGTTTATATAAACTTCGTCACGATACTGACGAGAATTATATCTATTCAGAGTAAAGGAGAATCAACCATGTCAGGTCATTCAAAATGGAATAATATCAAACGTAAAAAAGAAGCAACCGACGCTGCTAAGGGTAAGATCTTTACTAAGATCGGTCGTGAGATCACTGTTGTCGTAAGAGAGGGCGGTCCCGACCCTGCTAACAATGCTAAGCTTCGTGACCTTATTGCTAAGGCTAAGGCAAACAATGTGCCTAACGACAATATCGACCGCGTTATCAAGAAGGCTGCCGGCGGTGAGGACAAGAATAACTACGAAAACCTCACTTATGAGGGATACGGTCCTAACGGTGTTGCAGTAATCGTTGAGTGCCTTACCGATAACAAGAACCGTACAGCAGGTGATATCCGTCACTATTTCGACAAGTTCGGCGGCAACCTCGGTACAACAGGCTGCGTATCATTCATGTTCTCAAAGAAGGGTATCGTTGTTCTTGAGAATACAGGTCTCGATGAAGACGCTGTTATGGAAGATGTTTTCGAGTGCGGCGGCGATGATTTCGACGTTTCCGAGGAGACTGTTGAGATAGAGTGCGCTCCTGAGAACGTATCAGCACTCAGAGAGGGCCTTGCTGCAAAGGGCTATAACGTTCTTTCTGCTGAGGCTGAGATGGTTCCGGCGAACTACACAACTCTCACTGACGAGGACCACATCAAGAAGATGAACCTTCTTCTCGAACACCTTGAGGATAATGACGACGTTCAGAACGTTTACCACAACTGGGAAATGCCTGAAGAAGAATAATAAAAATAAGAGCGGACATACATTAGAGTGCTTCCCTTAGCGGAATCTGTGGGCTACCGAGCCGTAAATTTACGGTACATATTCGGTATCCTGCGAAACCGCCAAAGGGGGCTCCCCTTATGTGTCCGCTCATTTTTATATGATGCCGATTCCTTCAAGGAGAAGCTTTACACCGATAAGTATAAGTACGATTCCGCCGGCAAGTTCGGCTTTTTTTTCGTACTTGCTGCCGAAACGGTTGCCGATAATTACTCCTATCAGACTTGTAACAAATGTGATAATTCCTATAACGGTAACAGAACTGAATATCGGAGTTTTCTGTGCCGCGAAAATAACTCCTACCGCGAGCGCATCGATACTTGTTGCTATCGCAAGGATAAACAGTTCTTTCAGGTCGAGTTTGTACTCTTTTGCAGACTCGTCATCTTCATTGCCGCGTATCACTTCGAGTACCATTTTGCCTCCGATGAAACCGAGCAGTACAAAGGCTATCCAGTGGCTGTAGCTGCTTATAAATTTTTCAAAACGACTTCCGAGTAAATAGCCGATGAGCGGCATAAAGCCCTGAAATGCACCGAAAAACAGCGCAGTTACCGCTGCGCCTTTATAGTCAATCTTCTTCATACTCAGTCCCTTACAGACTGAGACTGAGAAAGCGTCCATTGCGAGTCCGAGTGAAAGCAGGATTAGTTCTGTGATTGTCATAAGATTACCTCTCAAAATAAAAATCGGGCACTTTCGTACCCGAAATATCTAACTCAGGTACAGCAAAAACGCCATACATGAGTCTCATTATTTAAGGCAAAACCGGACCGCTTAGAGATAATACGCAAAATATGCGGTCAGTATGTCGGCTTGTCACGCGTAATGCGCTAACTACTCCCTCATATAACAGCTTTTATTATACATTATATTCACTATCAGGTCAAGATATTATTGTTTGTATGTAATAACATCAGAGAATATATGAGAAAATGTAATCGTCCATGACATATCCGCCGCCGATATCGGTGATAACGCTGTCAATCAGCGTGAAACCGGTTTTTTTGTAGACTGCTATTGCGTGTTCATTTTGCTTGTTTACGGTCAGGTAGACTGTTTTTTTATTTGCGGCACGAGCTTCTTCAAATACTTTTTCAAGCATTTTTTTTGCAATACCGTTACCGCGTTTATCATGGCGCAGATAAAGCTTGCTGAGGAAGAAACGGTCGTCAGATTCGGGTTTAACCGCGAAATATCCGCAGAGGTCGCTGTCGTCGTAAACTGCGAAGTAGCAGTACGACTGCTCTTCAATTTGTTTGCACATGGCATCGAGAGACTGAAATTTTTCTACCATGTAGTCAATCTGTCCGTTACTGATGATGTCAACAAAACATTCATGCCATATCTCGTCCGCAACCTCGGCAAGCCGTCTGAGTTCGGGGAGATATTTGACCTTTTTTATTTCTATCATACTTCATTTCCTTTGATAAATTCAAGAAGTTCAGTGATATAGCGCCGCTGAGGGGTTATAACATTTATGTCGGCGACTCCGCTTTTGCCGTAGGCTTCGAGCATTTCACGCAGTTCTTCTCCGGAGCGGAGGTAGTCAGCGATTATGTATTCGTCGTCGAATCCGAGCTTATGGAGGATGAGTGCTGATACAACACCGGTCCTGTCCTTACCGGCTGTGCAGAAGAATATCACGTTTGTTTCTGCGGACATGATAGTCGTGATTATGTGCTTCATCTGCTCATCGACCATTGCAATGTACGATTTTCCGACGTCGTCAGGAGTTTTCGGGACGATATTTCCGCCTGTTACCGGAATATTTATGTATTTGAATCCCTCAGCGTTAGCAAGTATACTCGGGCAGGCAGCAGCTTCGTTCTCTGAACGCAGGTCGATAACTGTTGTTATATCGTTGTATCTGAGCCAGTTCAATTCGTTTTCAGTGAGAGCAAAGGGCGCATCACTGCGGATAAACCGCATACTATCCGGAAGTATCGCACGTGTATTCAGGGTTGAATCGAGTAAACTCATTCGCCGTTCTCACCGAATATCTTATCAGGGGAGGTGAGAGTCATATTCTGGATATGTCCGCATTTCGGGCAAGCCTCACAGTGTATTGTACTGCGCTTGATGAGTTTAGTTCCGCATAATTCGCAAATGTGTTCCATAGTATTCTCCTTTATTTTTATGAAAATCCCTCCGGTAAATAATACCGGAGGGATATTTTCTATCGAATGGACATTTTCAAAAGAATCAAACTTCGTTTATCTTTCTCTTAACATAAGATGTGTGGAGAACTTCGTGAGCCTTATGGCTGCCGGGCTTTTCAAAGAATGTCTTGTAAACTTCCTTGATAGCGGGGTTTTCGTGTGACTGACGGAGCGGCATTGACTTATCGAGGTTGTAGAGAACCTTAGCTCTCTCTTCTCTGATGTCAACGAAGTTTCTGATTCCCATAGGAACCTGAGGCTGACCGCCGCCGTTTACGCAGCCGCCGGGACAAGCCATTATCTCGATGAACTGAGCATCGCACTTGCCAGCTCTGATGTCGTCGAGAACCTTACGAGCGTTAGCGAGTCCGCTTGTAACAGCAACCTTAACATCGAGGTCGCCAACCTTGTAAGTAGCTTCCTTGATATCCTTAGTTCCGCGAACCTCAGGAAGATCAGTAACTGTCTCGCCTGTAAGAGTGTGAACAGCTGTTCTGAGAGCAGCCTCCATAACACCGCCTGTAGCGCCGAAGATAACACCAGCACCGGTTGAGATTCCGAGCGGATCATCGAACTTTTCGTCCTCAAGACCGAGGAAGTTGATACCAGCGCGCTCGATCATTCTGCCGAGTTCACGGGTTGTGAGAGCGAAATCAACGTCAGGAACGCCAGCTGCGCTCTGATCAGGTCTGCCGATCTCGAACTTCTTAGCAGTACAAGGCATGATAGAAACCATAACGATGTTCTTAGGATCGAGACCCATCTTCTCAGCGTAGTAAGTCTTAGCTGTTGCACCGAACATCTGCTGAGGCGACTTGCAGGTTGAAAGGTGATCAAGAAGATCAGGATAGTAGTGCTCGCAGAACTTGACCCATCCGGGTGAGCATGAAGTGATCATCGGGAGAGTACCGCCGTTCTGAACGCGCTCAATGAACTCGTTAGCCTCTTCCATGATTGTGAGGTCAGCAGCGAAATCGGTATCGAATACCTTATCGAAGCCGAGGCGGCGGAGAGCAGCTACCATCTTGCCTTCTACGTTTGTACCGATCGGGAGACCGAATGCCTCACCGAGACCTGCACGTACAGCAGGAGCTGTCTGAACGAGAACAGTCTTCTCAGGATCAGCGATAGCTTCGAGAACAGGCTTTGTGTAGTCCTTTTCAGCGATAGCGCCAACAGGACAAACAGCGATACACTGTCCGCATGATACACAGCTTGTCTCGCCGAGACCCATGTTGAATGCAGAACCGATAAATGTCTTGAATCCACGCTCATTTGCGCCGATAACACCGATACCCTGTGTCTTAGAGCAAACTGCTACGCAGCGGCGGCAAAGGATACATTTATTGTTATCGCGGTACATATGTGCAGCTGTATCGTCTATTTCGTAGTGCTCATTAACGCCGTCGTACTTGCCAGCGTCCTCAACACCGTAGTCCTTGCAGAGCTTCTGAAGCTCGCAGTTGCCGCTTCTTACGCAGGAGAGGCACTTTCTGTCGTGTGTAGAGAGAATGAGCTCAAGAGTCTTCTTGCGTGACTCGATAACCTTAGGAGAATTTGTGAGGATCTCCATGTTAGGTGAGCAGGGATAAACGCAGCCGGCAACGAGACGGAAGCCTCTGCCCTCGTTTACCTCAGTAACGCAGATACGGCAAGCGCCGATCTCGTTGATCTCTTTCATGTAGCAAAGTGTGGGAATCTCAAAACCAGCATTGTGGGCAGCCTCAAGAACAGTAGTACCCTTGGGGACGGAGATCTCAACACCATTAACTTTAACTGTGATATTTTCCATTGATTATTCCTCCGCTTACTTCTTGATGATTGCCTTGAACTTACAAGTTGACATACAAGCGCCGCACTTTACGCACTTATCCTTGTCGATAGAGTATGCGGGCTTCTTCTTGCCGGGTGCTGTGTAATCTGTAACTGTGATTGCCTCAGCAGGACACTGCTTAGCACACATTCCGCAGCCGAAGCACTTATCCTTCTCGATCTCGAAGCTGAGGAGATCCTTACATACGCCAGCAGGACATTTTTTGTCAACAACGTGAGCAATATATTCATCTCTGAAGCACTTGAGTGTAGAAAGTACAGGGTTAGGAGCTGTCTGACCGAGACCGCAGAGAGAGTTGGACTTAACGTGGTAAGCGAGCTCTTCGAGCTTGTCGAGGTCTTCTATAGTGCCCTTGCCCTTAGTGATGCGGTCGAGTATCTCCCACATTCTCTTAGTACCGATACGGCAGGGAGTACATTTACCGCATGACTCATCAACTGTAAATTCGAGGAAGAACTTAGCGATATCGACCATACAGTTGTCTTCGTCCATAACGATAAGTCCGCCTGAACCCATCATAGAACCGATGCTGATGAGGTTATCATAGTCGATCGGGATATCGAAATGCTCTGCAGGGATACATCCGCCGGAAGGACCACCTGTCTGAGCAGCCTTGAACTTCTTGCCATTCGGGATACCGCCGCCGATCTCTTCGATAACTTCGCGGAGAGTAGTACCCATCGGGATCTCAACGAGACCTGTGTTCTTGATCTTACCGCCGAGAGCGAATACCTTGGTACCCTTTGACTTCTCAGTACCCATTGATGCGAACCAGTCTGCACCGTTGAGGATGATCTGAGGAATATTAGCATATGTCTCAACATTGTTGAGGATAGTAGGCTTCTGGAAAAGACCTTTTTCAGCAGGGAAAGGAGGTCTGGGTCTGGGCTCACCGCGGTTGCCTTCGATAGAAGTCATGAGGGCAGTTTCCTCACCGCAAACGAAAGCGCCTGCGCCGAGACGGAGGTCGATATCGAAATCGAAGCCTGTGCCGAAGATGTCCTTACCGAGCATACCAGCTTCACGAGCCTGCTTGATAGCGATGTTAAGACGCTCAACAGCGATCGGGTACTCAGCACGAACGTAGATATAACCCTGCTTAGCGCCGATAGCATAACCAGCGATCGTCATAGCTTCAAGAACAACGTGGGGATCGCCCTCGAGAACGGAACGGTCCATGAATGCACCCGGGTCGCCCTCGTCAGCGTTACAGCAAACGTACTTCATGTCAGCATCGGGAACGATGTTTCTTGCGAGCTTCCACTTCATACCTGTCGGGAATCCGCCGCCGCCTCTTCCGCGGAGACCGGAATCGAGGATAGTCTGGATAACGTCCTCAGGCTTCATTTCTGTGAGGACCTTGCCGAGAGCGCTGTAGCCGTCGCGTCCTATGTATTCATTTATATTCTCAGGGTTGATAACGCCGCAGTTTCTGAGAGCAACACGGTGCTGCTTCTTGTAGAATGCAGTGTCATCAAGAGCCTTGATATTATCGCCTTCAACAGTCTCTTCATAGAGGAACTCCTTAACGGGGTTGCCTTCAACGAGGTGTTCCTTAACGATGCGGGGGATCTCATCGATGTTTACTCGTGAGTAGAATGAACCCTCGGGGTAAACTATCATGATAGGACCTCTTTCGCAGAGTCCGAAACAACCTGTCTTTACGATCTGAACCTTGTCTGTGAGACCGTTTGCTTTGAATTCTTCCTCGAGCTTCTCGATGATCTTGGGAGAGCCGGAAGAAGTACATCCTGTACCGCCGCAGACGACAGCCTTGAGTTCTTCAAGAGTCTTCATATGGTTTTCCTCCTATAATGTAATTGGTTTATGCAGAATATTTAGCGAGTATCTTCTCAACATCGTCAACTGTGAGACGTCCGTATACGTCTTCATTGACTGTGAGAACGGGAGCAAGACCGCAAGCGCCTATGCAGCGGCAAGCCTCAAGTGAGAACTTACCGTCGGGAGTACATTCGCCGCCGGCAATACCGAGCTTCTCCTGAAGCTTGTTGTAGATATCGCCTG
Source organism: Ruminococcus flavefaciens (assembly GCA_902792235.1). Classification (GTDB taxonomy): domain Bacteria; phylum Bacillota; class Clostridia; order Oscillospirales; family Ruminococcaceae; genus Ruminococcus; species Ruminococcus flavefaciens_AE. The sequence continues at coordinate 101,704 of CADAYP010000015.1, read as the reverse complement.
AACCCTTAACGTAGCAGGCTGTACCGAGACATACTGAAATTGTGTACTCTCCCTTGGGATAGAGTGAGAACTGAGCGTAGAAAGTAACAACGCCGTAGATCTTCTCAAGCGGGATGCCTGTCTTATCGGAAATAATTGTCTGAACTTCGATAGGAAGGTAGCCATAGATCTCCTGAGCCTTCTGAAGGATAGGCATAAGAGCACCCTGAGTGTCCTTTTTCTCTTCGATAACTGCGAGGAGCTGAGCCTCCTGTTCGGGAGTGCCCTTGAAGGGGACAGTGGATTTAGTTGAATTCATTAAAGTGAACCTCCTTTAATTGCTGTGAAATAAATAACAAACCGTTCGCCGACGGATATATTATGACTCACATATATGTGATAATTATAACACATAATAAATAGAATTTCTATCTCCATTTTAGCCTAATTACCTGCAACTTTCTTGTGCGTTTTGCACAAGTAGAGGTATATAGTATTTGTTAGTATTATATAACATTTACAAGTGTCAAGGTTTTATATTTACCAATATTCGGCGCATTTCAAGCCTTTAAAGCAAATATGAATTTTTTTAGAATAATCATGAAATATTTCATTTGATTTAACAACTTTTTCTTTTTTTTGACGTTGACATTATGCCGCTGAAATGTTATAATATTTTTAATAATTCTGGTATTGGGGGAATACTATGCCGTTTATAGTTGATAAAGAGTTCGGAAGGGAGCTTTCACGCAACTACGGACTAATGAAAACCTGCAAAAAAATCAATAGTATCGCATTTTTCACATATATTATCCTCGGTATACTGATGATGGCTTATTCATTTATAAGCATAGTCGGTGTCAGTTGGGACTGGCTCTCTGTTGAGCTGGAACAGACTCCTTTCGCGTATATCGCGTTTGCGATGATACTGGATACTTTCATAGTATGTCCGCTTTCAGCGTTTCTGACTTACCGTGCAAGCATACATCACCATGACCTTGCCGCTATGATAGTTCTTGCGATACAGGCGGTTAATATGGTACTGATGATAGTTCTTGAATGTAAGGGTATTATTTCGAGAATACCTGTTGCATTCATAGGAATGATGATATATACCGTTGCCTGCCTTGTTACCGGCGGAGCGAATATGTGGGCGATAATCAAATACCACTGGCTCGAACAGCAGCGCGGATTTCCGCATTTCAGCGCTCGCTTCGAGGAGCAGAAAGAGGATAAGTTCCAGCGCGGTATAATGGACCAGTTCGAGCAGGAGGTCAGCCGTCTTAAAAAGACTTCATCTGACGAAATGAATGACATAGGACAATCCAACGAAAAGCTTGACAAGTATCAGCATGAACATAAACCAAGTACTATGGACGAGATATGATTGGAGGAACAATGTTATGAATACTATCGAAGAAGTAAGGGAATTTTTCAAAAGTGATACGTTTGCGACTAATGCAGGTATGGTAATTGACGAAATAGGCGACCATTATGCAAAGTGCAGTGTACCGCTTGACAAGAGACATAAAAATGCTATGGGCGGTGTTATGGGTGGAGTTCACTTCACACTCGCTGATTTCACTTTCGCCGTAGCTTCAAACTGGCAGGGGGAGAGTACCGTTGCGCTGAACTGCGATATCTCATACCTTGCAACAGTCAAAGGCAAACGTCTCATTGCTGAGGCTAATCTCATGAAAAACGGCAGGACTACCTGCGTTTACCTTATTAAAATTACTGACGACCTCGGAACAAATGTCGCACTTATAAAAGCGACCGGATACCACGTTAAATGAAAGCAAGGCAGCACGCTCTGACCGGAGTTGTGCTGCCTTTATGTATAATTTTTGAATAATTCTGAAAAGCATTGACATTTTACGGCAAAGGGTATATAATTACAGTCGCGTGAACACAGCTTTTGAACAGGAGCGTTTTTTTATGGACCAAACAGAGATATACCTTAATAAACTTTCTTCGCGTGAGGAGATTTATTCCGCGATAGCTGAAAAACTCGGAAATGAAAGCATATGCGGCAGAGATGAGCTTACAGGTGCTCTTATGAGCATCAGCGACGATATATGCTTCCGTCTCTATGTATCAAACGAAGACATAGAAAATGATACAGTTCGTGAGGCGGCGGACGTTTTTGCAGAATGTGAGAAGAATAACCCGCATATCTCTATGGAAGTGATAGAGGACGAGTTCCTCAACCTCATTGATTCTGAAGCAAGACTTACTTCTGAAGCAAAGCCGAGAAGTCTCGTTCACCGTGACGGTGAACTTCATCCGGCTGTACATATATGGATAATCAAGCGCAAGGATATGGGAATCTACGTGCTTTTGCAGAAGCGTTCTCATGAAAAGGTCATAAATCCCGACTGCTACGACGTTTCCGCGGCAGGTCATGTTGCACAGGGAGAGGAATTCCGCAGTACCGCTGTACGCGAAACGGCGGAGGAACTTGGTATCAATATCCACGGAAGCCGTCTTGAACTTATAGGACTCCATAAAAACAGCTATGCTAAGGACAATATCCGTGATAATGAACTTCGTGCAATATATCTTTGCAGGGAGGAAGTTGATACCGATAAGCTGGTACTCCAGTCGGCGGAGGTTTCAGATGTATGCTGGGCAGAGATAGATGAACTTCTTGCAGTAATGCACGACGGCGACTTCAAACACTGTCTTGACCTTGAAGAACTTGCAATGATAAAGAAAGCGGTTTTCTGACATCATCTACGGAGGTTATACATATGGACGGCAAAGATAAAAAAGATGAGTCCGCCGCGACTGAAGAAAACAAAGAAGAATAATAAAATCCCGGAAGTGAATTCCGGGATTTTTCTTATTCTTCAACAGGTAACTTTGTAATAATTTTTGCGTCGAGCTTCTGTATCATGAGTGCATCAGTACCTGTGATACCGGCTACACCGTCAACGTCGGCATTTTTCTTTTTCTGTTCGCTGAGGTTGTACTTGTCCTTGTTGCCGATGTACTGGAGAATCGTTACAGCGTCTGCGACTGTAACTTCACCGTCGCCGTTAGCGTCGCCGGCAATTGCCTTTACATCTTCAGTTGGCTGTGAAGGAGCTTCGCCGTCTTTCCATACGGCTGTGAAGCTTATTCCGACACCCGGCTTTGAACCCAGTATCATGTACTTGTCACCAGGTGAATAGAGCTTGCCGTCGCTGCCCTGCCAGCCTGCGAAGTACTTGCCTTTGACTGTTATACCCGGCTCAGGACATTCTATCTCAGTGTCAGTAAGACCGGGAACTTTTATGTTTTCTCCGCCGTTTCCGGGAATGAATACTACCTTATACTCCTTTGGAGTCCATACAGCTGTGTATACTACGTCCTCGTGAGGAAGCTCAACTGACTGCTGCGGGAGATATGTCTTGCCGTCAACACTTGACTTCCAGCCGGAAAGTACGAATCCATTGCGTGAGAATCTGCCGGGAGCAGCGAGTTCATCAGATGAACCCTCGTTTCTCTTGAATGTAACTGTGTCATTTCCGTTCAGACGGTCAACGTCTCCGGCGAAATAGGTGAGGTTTATTCTCTTGAAATAAATCGGATAGAGAACGAGGTCGTGGTCGGGCATAACGAGCTTGTCGCCGATGTCGAAAACTCTTTCACCGTCAGTGAGTCCGCGTGTGCCGACAGTATCGAACTGCATCATAGCGTAGTTCGGGGTAAAAATCTCATTTGCAGAGTATTTTTCGTCTTCGAGCCACTCAGGCTTTTCGAGCTCTTCACCTTCGTATTCGAGGTTATATGTTACCGTGTATGGCTTTGCCTTAGTATCGACCCAGCAAGGCTCAAACACTATTTTGTCAACATCATGAGGAATAGCGAAGAATGTTCCGGCAGTGTATCCGATAACTCCGTCGACAGTCCAACCGGAGAAAGTTACACCGTCTTTGCTGAAATAACCGGCGGGGATAGTGATGTTGTTTGCGGTTGTGGTAATAGTGTCAAAGAGCGACATATCCGTAGTTTTAGACGGAGTCATGTCTTCGGTGATGTTAAAAACGATAGTAACTTCGTGATTTTCTTCGGTATCAGCCGCAGATGCAAACAGTGTTGCACATGAGCATACCGAAATAACCGCCGCCGAGGCAATGGCAGCAGCTTTTCTGATGAATTTTTTCATTTTTCCTCCCATTCTGACGCATAACGTCAAGCGAAACAGTTTCTTTCTTTGTTGTAGGAATAACCTATTCCTGCCAGTTTCGTCTCGATATCATCAGCTGAAACGCACAGAGCTTTTGACAGCTCGTCAAGGCTGGAAAATTCGTCCCTGAGTTTGGTATTCACAAAGCTGAGGAGTATAGCAGGGTCATTTGGAATGTTCATAACAAAGCCTCCTTTCTAAGATGATATACCCGCCGGACGCAGTGCAGAACATCCGGCTGCGGCAGAAAATACGCATATACTTACAAGAATAACTATACATTAAGTGCTGATATTTGTCAATAATTTCGCGGAAATGCATATTGTGAACTTTATGTTAATTTGTAAATAGTTTGTTGTAACGTAAAACGAGCGTACTTATTGTACGCTCGTAATTTGTATTTATCAGTTTCTTATCTGTTTTGCAACTACGCTTTCGCCGCAGTAGATTTCACGGAGCTTTGGCTTTTCTATCTTGCCGGTGGGATTTCTTGGTACATCGGCAAAGATTATCTTGTGAGGACGCTTATAACGCGGCATCTTCTGACAGAATGCGTTGATATCCTCTTCTGTGCAGTTCATACCGTCCTTTATAGATATGATAGCGGCAGCTATCTCGCCGAGACGCTTATCGGGAAGTCCGATAACAGCAACGTCCTTGACTGCGGGGTGTGCTCTGAGGAAGTCTTCTATCTGAACGGGGTAGAGGTTTTCGCCGCCGCTGATGATAACGTCCTTTTTACGGTCAACGAGGTAAATGAAGCCGTCCTCGTCTTCCTGTGCCATATCGCCGGTGAGGAGCCAGCCGTCTTTGAGGGTTTCGGCAGTTGCCTTCTCGTCGCGGTAGTAACAGGTCATAACTCCGGGTCCCTTTACGTAGAGTTCGCCGACTTCACCGCGCTTAACAGGGTTGCCGTTTTCATCAGCTATTCTGACTTCCCAGCCGTATCCAGCCTTGCCGATAGCGCCTACCTTGTGGATATTTTCAACTCCGAGATGTACACAGCCGGGTCCTATAGACTCGCTGAGACCGTAGTTTGTATCGTACTGATGATTCGGGAAATGCTCCTTCCAGCGTGCTATGAGCGACGGAGGAACAGGCTGAGCGCCGATGTGCATAAGTCTCCACTGTGAGAGTTCGTACTGTGAAATGTCGATGTCACCTCTGTCGATAGCGTCAAGAATATCCTGTGCCCACGGAACAAGAAGCCATACTATCGTGCAAAGCTCGTTTGAGACTGTCTCAATTATGGTCTTAGGCTTTATGCCCTTGAGCAGTACTGCTTTGCTTCCGGACTGAAGACTGCCGAACCAGTGCATTTTTGCACCTGTGTGATAGAGTGGGGGGATGCAGAGGAACACGTCATCGCGTGTCTGACCGTGGTGTTTCTGCTCACACTTTGCTGAATGTACGAGACTGCGGTGCTTGTGGAGAATAGCCTTCGGGAAACCTGTAGTTCCTGAGGAGAAATAGATAGCGGCATCGTCGTCGTCAGTGAGTTTTATTTCCGGAGCTTCGCCTGAACAGTTTGCAACGTTGCTGTCGTAGTGTTCAGCAAATGAGGGACAGCCTTCGCCCACGTAGAACAGCAGGCGGTTCTTGCTGATATCTTCTGCGATTTCCTCGACACGACCGATGAATTCGGGTCCGAACATGAGAATATCTACTTCTGCAAGGTCGAGGCAGTACTTTATTTCGTCTGAGGTATATCTATAGTTGAGCGGTACTGCGAGTGCACCTGTTTTGAGGATACCGAAGTAAATCGGGAGCCATTCGAGGCAGTTCATGAGCAGTATACCGACCTTGTCACCTTTCTGAACTCCGCGTGAGAGGAGCATATTTGCGAATCTGTTAGCCTTTTCATCGAATACCTTCCATGTTATCTCACGGCGGTAGTGACATTCCGGATTCGGCTCTATAAGCTCATATTCCTTCCATGTTTTGCGGCGGACTTCGGTTATTTCGGGATTGACCTCGACGAGTGCAACGTCGTTGCCGTAGAGGTCAGCGTTTCTTTCGAGTAGTTCTGTAATAGGCATTATTAAACTGTCCTTTCCTCAGCTTTTTCATATAAAAGCATAAAAGCTGTAAAGTCATATAGTATTATTTTAACACAAAAAAGCCAAAAAGTAAAGAGAGTTACCGACAACATTTTGTACAAAAAAACGATGGATTTGATGTGCACTTTTCCGATTTTTATTTTATTTTGTTATATCCCTTTTAATATTGGTAGAAAAGTGCTATAATTTATATGAACTCAACATTTCGTTTTTGGACGTATTGTCTGAATGTTATAGATGAAATCAGAGAACGGAGAATGCTTATGGGAAATGTTATCAATATTGCCGTTTATGTTGCAGGACTTGATGAGGAATATCAGAATAATATCATCACTGGTATAAATGAATTTGCACGCAGTAATAACATCAACGTCTCATACTTTGCCGCTTACGGCGGAATGCTCGACAGCAAAGTGTTTGATATCGGCGAGTATAGTATGTATAATCTTGCCGAGCTATCGTTCTTTGACGGCGCTATACTTATGACTAATACTATAAACGATAAGAATGTGAAGTCGTCTATAATCGACCGTGTACTTGAAGCAGGTATTCCTGCGGTCATATTTGACTGCGATGACTATCCGGAAATACTAAACATCAGTATCGACAATTCTGCCGCAATGCGGAATATGGTCCGTCATGTGATAAATGTTCACGGTGCTAAGGTGCTGAACTACATATCGGGTCCGATGTCGAATCCGGAAGCCTGCGACAGACTCAATGCCTTCCGCGAGGTAATGGATGAAAGCTGTCTTCCTGTTGAGGAAGGACGAATTTTCTACGGTGAATTCCGCCCATACGACGGAAAAGCTGCAATCGAGCAGTATGTCGAGTCCGGACTTGCCATGCCCGATGCCTTTATCTGTGCTAACGACGCTATGGCTTTAACTGCTGTCAGTACCCTTGAACGCTTCGGCTATAAAGTGCCGGACGATGTTATAGTCACAGGATTTGATAATACTTACAGTGCACGTAACAACTGCCCTGCACTTACATCTGTCAAGCGTCCGCTTTCGAGAGCGGGAAGTGTTGCCTGCAAGGTGATTTACGATATCGTCAGCGGAAATGAGCCTGATATCGAAAAAATGGAGGCTGAATGCGTATTTACCGAGAGCTGTGGCTGTAAAATGTGCAGCGGCGATGATTCCGACACGTTCACTATGTACAGAAAGCGCACACATAATCAGATAGAGGAATCAAACGATAATCTTCATAAGCTGAATATTCTTACCGCAAGACTTGCCGAAACTGAAAATACCGACGATACATTCGCGGTTATTCGTGATTTTATCGCCGATATAGGCTGTGAAAAGTTTGCACTCTGCCTGACCGATGACTGGCAGGACCAGATAACTACATCAAATATGAATCATGAGTTTGACAGCGGATTATCTGCTCCTCTTGTATGGAATAATGGCGAGACGACTTGTATCGAGTATTTCTCGTCGTTCGACGTTTACCCCGAGCCTCTTGAAGACGGCGGTAATATCAGCTATTTCCTGCCTCTGCATTTCAAGGAGAGGGTGCTCGGATATTTCATTATTACTAACAGCGATTTCCCGATTACAAATCTTCTGTGTCATACTTTTTCAATGAATATCAGCAATTCACTCGAAAATCTGCGGAAACTCTCACATATCAACAAGGCTATGGAAGAGCTTAACCGACTTTATGTCATCGACCCGCTTTGCAATGTCTACAACCGCAACGGTTTCATCAAGCTTGCGGACGACCTCTTCCGTACAAGTGCAAACGAGAAGAAGATGGTCATGCTCACATTCATTGATATGGACGGACTGAAATTTATCAACGATAACTACGGTCACAATGAGGGCGACTTCGCTATTCAGCGCCTTGCTGACGTTATAAAGGAGTGCTGCCGCCGCGACAGTATCTGTGCAAGATTCGGCGGTGACGAATTCGTGGTATTCGACAGAAAAGCTTCGCCTAATGATGGCTTAGCACTCGAAAAACGTGTAAATGCCAAACTCGAAAGCATCAACAATATCATCTGTAAACCTTATAAGATATCTGCAAGTCTTGGCAGTATTGCGGCTGTACCTTCCGAAACCGATACTCTCTACGGCATGATTCATCAGGCTGATGAGCTTATGTACGAGGTCAAGAAGAAAAAGAAAACATCGCGTGCCGGAAGCGGTCAGTGAGAATCTTATACGTTGGAACAATATAAAAAGCGGACGGCTGACTGCCGTCTGATGTACCTGACAGAATGCGGAGACTTTCGTTTGAAGGTCTCCCTTGCTTTTTCTGCGGTAATATGGTATACTAATTATAATATCATTATGTTTGAGGAAAGAGAGTATGAAAAAGTTTAATATTTGTATTGCAGCAGCCGGCTGCATAGCGACTCTTTCTGCCTGCGGTAAAAGTTCCGCAGTTATTACTCAGCCCGACGGTAAACTTGATAAGTGCACCCTGCGTTTTTCTTGGTGGGGCGGCGATGACCGTCATGAGGCTACTCTTGAAGCTCTGAAAAAATGGGGCGAGCTTCACCCCGATATCACCATTACTCCCGAATACGGCGGCTGGGACGGCTGGACTGAAAAGGTCAGTTCGCAGATAAGCGGCAGTACTGCGCCCGATATCATGCAGATAAACTACGACTGGCTCGTGACCTTTTCTCCCGACGGAGACGGTTTCTATGACCTCGGCCTCCTGAGTAAATATATTGACTTCTCACAGTTTGAAAATGAAACTCTGTCGTTCGGCAGAATGAACGATAAGCTCAACGCTGTGACGGTCTCGGTCAGCGGAAGGGGACTCTTCTATAATTCTGAGGTCTACAGGCGCTTCGGTGCAGAATACCCCTCTACGTGGGACGAACTCTTTGCACTCGGAAATACTATGGGCTCGGAAGGGGTATACCCCCTCGACCTCGATACACAGTCGGGTTCTACCGCATGGTATCTCTCTGTCGTGTACGTTCAGCAGCAGACAGGCAGACTTTTCATTGATATGGAAGGAAAGCTCGGATTCTCTGAAGAGGATATACGTAAGGCTCTCGATTTTTACAAAAAGCTTGAGGACGAAAACGTTATCCGCTCAGTAAGCAAACGTTCGGACGAGGACGGAAGTTCCGCACTTTATCAGTCTCCGGCATTTATCAGCGGAGAAGTTGCAGGAGTGCTTGAATGGGGAAGCTCGGTTGGAAAATATGAAATGGCTCTGCCGGAGGATACTCTTGAGGCAGGGAAGTTTCTGGACGACGGCAACGGAAAATCAGGCGGCTGGATGGTGAAGCCGTCAGTTATGTACGCGGTTTCAAAGGACACGAAATACCCCGATGAAGCGGCTGAATTTATGAATTTCCTGCTGAATGACGAGGAATGTGCAAAGATACTCGGTACTACGCGCGGAATCCCCGCTTCGCGCTGTGCAGAGGAGGCTCTTGAAAAAAATGACCTTCTCTCAGGACTCGCTAACGATAACGACGAAATGCTCGAAAGACTTGATACTGTGACGATAAGTCCGTACATGGAAATGACGCGCATGAAGGAGTTTTACAATGACGCTATAGAAAAGGTCTCCTATGGCAAAGAGGATACCTCTGTGGCGGCACATGAGCTTTATGAGTCTATTGCCGGATATCTGGAGAAAGTGAGAAAATGAAAAAAAACAACTGCCGCAACGCTGTCGGAGTCGGAAAATACACGGGTCTGCTGCTGATAATGCCGTTCATTATCGGTTTTGCAGCTTTCACTCTCTACCCGTTCTGCGCTTCGTTTGCGCTCGGACTTACTGACTACGACGGTGTTCATGCTCCGGTTTTTGCCGGACTATCTAACTATACGGAAATGTTCGGAAGCAGTGAACTCCGCAGTTCCGTACTGGTAACGCTGAAGTATACACTTATACTTGTTCCGCTGAAGCTTGCGGTATCACTTGCGGTCGCATTGCTTCTGAATATGGGACTGAAGTTCATGGGTGCTTACAGGACTATATTCTATATCCCGTCGATACTCGGCTCTAACCTTGCGGTAGTTATTATGTGGCAGTTTTTGTTCACGTCAGGCGGTCTTGCAGAACAGGTAACAGGTCTTGCGGGACTCGACCCCGTCAGCTGGTACGGTGAACCGGCTCATTCCATGGCTATAATCATATTGCTGCGCCTGTGGGAATTCGGCTCGGCAATGATACTTTTTCTTAATGCCCTGCGTGATATACCGGCTGAATATCACGAGGCTGCCCGCGTTGACGGATGCGGCAGGATAAGGGCATTTTTCAGCATAACTCTGCCCCTTTTAAAGCGTGTTATCTTCCTGAATCTTATTTTGCAGGTGATAGCGGCTATGCAGGAGTTCAATGCTCCTTACATGATAACAGGCGGAGGTCCGATGAAGAGTACCTATACTATCGGTATGCTGATTTATGACGAGATGTTCCGTTATCATAATGCGGGATACGCTAACGCTGTTTCATGGGTGCTTTTTGTACTCATAACGGCTATTGTGACGCTTCTTTTCGCAGTTACCGGAAAAGTAAGGGAGGAGGACGTATGAAAAAACTCCCGCTTTATATTCTGCTGACTGTTTGTGCTGTCGTGATGATATACCCTCTGTTATGGCTCGTCGGAGCGAGTTTCAAGGAGAATGACGAGATTTTTTCGTCGATATGGTTCTTGCCGCGGCACTTCGACTTTTCCGTGTATGAACGTGCATGGCAGACAGTTACCCCTTATAGTATGGGACACTATTTCGTGAACACGTTCATGATTATACTGCCGAAAACTGTATTTGCGGTCGTATCATCGGTACTTGTGGCATACGGCTTTGCACGGTTCGATTTCCCTCTGAAAAGACTGTTTTTTGCACTGCTTATGGGTTCGATGTTCATGCCGGCGATAGTAACGATAATGCCGCTTTATACCCTGTGGAATGCAGCAGGTGTACTCGACACGTATATACCGCTCACTCTGCCCGCACTTTTTGCTGCGGAGGGAGCTTTTGTTTTCATGCTTGTGCAGTTTTTCCGCGGTGTACCGAAAGAATTCGACGAAGCCGCAAGAATAGACGGCTGTAACAGCTTGCAGATATTATGGTATATTCTGATTCCGTGCATACGTCCGGCGATAGTTTCGATAACCGTTTTCACATTCCTGTGGACTATGAACGATTTCTTGGGTCCGCTCATCATGATAAGCTCGGTCGAGCGCTATCCGCTCTCGCTGATACTTCGTCTCTCAGCAGACAGCACAGGTAATGGTTACGAACAGCGTAAAATCATAGCAATGTCCGTGATAGGACTCATCCCGTCAATAGCGGTTTTTGCCGCCGCTCAGAAAAAATTTATCAGCGGTATTACCGCAGGAGGCTTGTCCGGATGATAAAAAAATCCAGAACAGAGCGGACTGCTCTCGACTATATAGAAAAAATCGTTCTCACTTCTGACCCTTATTCGCCGAAGTGGAACACCGAAAACTACATCTTCCATAAGCAGCCGAAATGGAATTACATGGATTGCTGTATGATACGTGCTCTTCTGATGTATGCCGAAGATGAACCGGAGTATCTCGCGTATGCTGAGAGGTTTATCGACAGCTATGTCTGCAATGACGGTCGTATACCGACATTTAAGGCTGACGATTTCAACCTTGATAGCATCTGCGGCGGAAATGTGCTGCTGAGGCTGTATGAACTGACCGGCAAGAAACACTATGCAGCTGCGGCGAAAATGCTCTATGAGGAGCAGCTGAAACGTCAGCCGCGTATATCCTGCGGAAATTTCTGGCATAAGGCGATATATCCGAATCAGGTATGGCTTGACGGTGTATATATGGCTCTGCCGTTTCTTGCGTCGTATGGGAAGTTCACAGGTGACAGCTCGTGTATAGAGGATGCGATTTCTCAGGTCCGCAATATCCGTGATATCATGCGTGACAGCGGGACAGGTCTGTATTATCACGGCTACAGTGAGGACAGAGATTTGTGCTGGGTGGATAAGGAGACCGGCCTTTCATCGGAATTCTGGCTTCGTTCAAACGGCTGGCTTTGTGCAGGACTTGCTGATTTATACGAAATCACCGGAGACAGCGAATGCGGAGAAATACTATGCCGACTGCTGGAGTCTCTGAAAGACTGCCTTACTGATGATGGTATGCTTTTACAGCTGCCGGCACGTCCTGAACTGAGCGGAAACTACCGTGAAACAAGTGGAAC
>CADAYP010000015.1:0-89309 GCA_902792235.1 Ruminococcus flavefaciens | reverse complement strand
ATCGGGCACTTGAAACAGTTACTGAGCGGTTTATTGTCTATGATAATGACGTTCCTGTGCTAAAAAACATCTGCTTTATGGGCGGACTTGGCGGTGCGGAAAACCGTGACGGTTCGGCTCAGTACTACCTCAGCGAACGTGTAATTGAAAACGACGCAAAGGGGATAGCTCCTTACCTTATGGCTTGTGCTCAGCTTTAATTTCTCATTGGAAAGTACACTCTTATGCTGTATCTTACCGGCTTCTTTGGTGAAGATGGGACAGTATGATTTCGCTCTATGTTAACAGAAAATCCTCTCCGGTTGGAGAGGATTTTAGACTGTATTAAAAGTGATTTTAATCAAAAACTTATTTATTTTTTAATTCAGCGGACGACCAATGGTCGTCCCTACAAAAATGTGATGTTTTGTATGCTATGAAGCCTCTCCGGTTGGAGAGGCTTTTATATTATTTCATGTCGCGGAGAATTTTCTCAACACTTGCAAGCTTTACGCTGATAACAAAGAGCTTCATTGCCTTTTCGAGGTCTTCAATCGAAGGATATGTAGGAGCTATTCTGATATTCTTATCGTCGGGGTCAACACCGTATGGGAATGTTGCACCTGCGTTTGTAAGTGTTACACCTGCGTCACTGCAAAGCTTTACAATACGCTTTGCACAGCCATTAAGTGCATTGAAAGATACGAAGTAGCCGCCTGCCGGTTCAGTCCATTCGCCGATACCGAGGGGAGCGATCTCCTTGTCGAGCATATTGCAGACAAGCTCAAACTTAGGAGCGATGATAGCCTTGTGCTTCTTCATATGCTCCTTCATGTTATCGAATGTGCCGAAGAACTTAACATGGCGGAGCTGGTTCATCTTATCGTAGCTGATGATGCTGATTCCGAGGAACTTTTTGAGTTCTGCAACGTTTTCCTTGCTTGCACCCATTACTGCAACACCTGCACCGGGGAATGTGACTTTTGAAGTTGAACCGAAAATGTATACGATATTCTCGTTGCCGACCTTCTTAGCCTCTTCAAGGATATTGAGGATAGGCTTGGGGTCGTCAGTGAGGTGATGAATGCAGTAAGCGTTGTCCCAGAAAATGCGGAAGTCCTTAGCCTTAGGCTTGAGAGCGGCAAAACGTTTTACAGTTTCGTCGCTGTAGCAGATACCGTCGGGGTTTGAGTACTGCGGTACGCACCATATACCCTTTATCTCGTCATCCTCAGCAACGAGCTTTTCGATCATGTCCATATCCGGACCTGTTGCCGTCATGGGGATATTTATCATTTCAACACCGAAGAATTCAGTTACCTTGAAATGTCTGTCATAACCGGGAACAGGGCAGAGGAACTTTACTTTTTCGAGCTTTGACCACGGTGTATTGCCGAGGATACCCTTATTGAAAGCTATCTGTACTGTCCAGTACATAGAATTAAGGCTTGAGTTGCCGAAAATAATTACTTCGTCGTTCTCGACTCCTATCATATCAGAGAAGAGCTTCTTAGCCTCGGGTATACCGTCGAGCATACCATAGTTTCTGACGTCGATGCCGTTTTCACTTACGAAGTCGCCGTCATCGAAAACGTCGAGCATAGATACGCTGAGTTCGAGCTGCTCCTTGCAGGGATTACCTCTTGACATATTAAGACAGAGTCCCTGAGCCTTGAAGTCGTTGTAGAGAGCCTCAGTTTCGTTCTTGAAAGAGATAAGCTGCTCTTTGTTCATTTCTGATAAATTCATTTCCGGTATCTCACCTTTCAAAATCAATACTTATCGTCATACAGCCGCAATGCGCAGGCTGCCAAATAACAGTATACCATACCGGCAAAGCTTTTGCAAGAGACAAGATAACAAATAATATGGCTTTATTCCGCAAAATTTTGGCGCTTTCAGCATATCGCAAATGGAATGTGTCTATATATCGAGATTATGTGTACGCGCAGCACGGACAGTGTTTGTGGAAAATATATGAATTTTTTTCTCATTGCTTGACTTTAGTAGGGACTTTGGATATAATATAATATAGATAGATATTTATTATGGGGAATGGGAAGATACTGATAATGAGAATGGAGGACTTATTATGAAAAAATTACTCAGTTCAGCGTTTTCTCTTTTGACATCTGTAGCACTTCTTAATTCTGCTGTCCCACTCGCATATGCTGCGGACGGACTGACATATGATACGGTAGAAATATCAGCTGACGGCGAATCCTTCGATTTCGGAGACGCCGTAGAAAAGGCTAAAATGTCTGACACTGCTGTTGTTTCGTCAAATTATAATTACGAGGAGGGCGCGTATAACCTCGGTTACTACCTCGACGATAACAATGCCGCAGTTTATATGGCACTCATGAAGCTTATAAATCCGAGCATGGATGAAGTTACTATCACTCTTCCTGAACCCCTTGTGTTTGAGAGTACGTCGTCGTATTTTGATATGAACACGGAAGAGGCTTTCAATGCCGTTTTCGGAGCCTGCCGCGGCGGTATAGAGTGTGCTTCGTTCGATATACCGGAGCTTTTCTGGCTTAATGCTGACGATTTGCTTGTCGGAGTAAAATCGGTATCGCAGTCAAGAAAGTTCCTGTCGAAAAAGTATACCTACACTGTTAAACAGCTTACCATCGACCCTGCGTATTATCCCGGTTTTGCATCGTTTGACGAGGTTTTCGATTATAAAGAAAAACTTGAAGAAGCTGTTGAAAATTTTGAAGTTACCGGCAGTACGCGTTATGAGCAGATAAAATGTATACATGACAAGATATCAAAATTTACATATTACGATACTGAAGGACAGTTTTCAGGCTCATGTCTTGGTTCACTCGTTGTGCCGGGAGTTGTGTGCGAAGGCTATTCAAAAGGTTTCAAGCTTATTTGCGACCGCCTCGGTATACCATGTGTCTGCATTTTCGGTAACTATGATGTTGAGAAAAAGTCTGCGCATATGTGGAACTATGTTCAGATGGACGACGGAAAATGGTACGGTATCGACGTAACATGGGACGATTACGACGGCAGTTACGGATATGATTTAGTGTATACATTCTTCCTGAAGGGTTCAGAGTCGTTCTTTAAAGAGCATACAGAGAGTACGGATTACGGTCCTGCACATTTTACTTATCCCGTTATTTCCAAGGATAATTACGACCCTGCAAATGCGATTCCTATCACGACTACACCTTCCGTCACGACGACTACCACAACAACTACCACTACAACCACTACAACAACTTCTGCAACAACTACCACAGCTGAATCCACAACAACTACTGAGAAACCTACTACAACGACAACATCAACAACTTCCGCACCACCTACTACCTCAACATCAACGACTTCCTCAACAACTACTACCTCAACTTCAACAACGTCCAAGCCTACTTCGACATCAACGTCTTCAACCACTTCCACCACCACAGAAGCGACTTCGGCTAATTCAACTTCAACAACAGTTTCGTCTTCAACCACCGAAACCACCACTACAACTAATGTACCGGAAAAGGTTATAGGAGATGTAAACGGTGATGGTATACTTTCAGTTGCCGACCTTGTACGATGTGCAAATCATGTACTCGGTAAAGAACCTGTAGGACTGTCAGGAGATATCAATGATGATAAGGTCGTTGACGTATTCGATGTTGTATTGCTTCGTAAACTTATAGTATTTAAAATAAATGAGCAATAAAATAACAGCCATGAAGATTATTCTTCATGGCTGTTTCAGTTTGTTATGAAACTTAACATCCCCAGAAGCGGTAAAGCTCGAAAAATACTATTGCGCCTATGCATACAGCATTTCCTGTGAAGCTGAGAATATAGCGGTATGGGCGAGCCTTTTCCTTTTTGGATAACATTCCCGCAGCCGCAATAATTATCGCTGCTGCACTTACTGCGATACAAAGCATTTGTGCTATACCGATGAGAGTTGCGGTCGATAGTTTGATTCCGCCGTAAGAACTGTTTCCTATTGTGAAAGCAGTAATGAATAGTAATACTGAAACGATATTTGCTGTCTGTCCCGCAAATATTGCTCCTGAGCCGGCATACTTCTTCCATCTGCCGGTTTTACGCATTTTCAGACGTATGCGTACAAGGTAAAAAGCGCCAACAGCCGTGAGTATATACGCAGCAAGCAGCGATATCTTTGCAATGTAAAAGCGGACAGGAATATAGTCATTGCTTGGAGTCTGTATTACTTCAGTACTTCCGTCGCTGCCATTTACCTCGCCGACAAGTATTGCACTTTGTCCTTCCCTTATCTGGCTTACTCCGCTGCCGACAGTTTCAAACTCACCGAGTGAATTTCCGCTGACTGCGCTTAGATACGGCATATAGCTGAACATTCCGCGGAATCTGTCGCGTGTGCCGACCCAGTATCCGCTGAGTTTATGACTGTCCGCGGCATTTTCGCCGTAGATATCAGGTGATAGGCTGCCGAATACAATATCAGGAGCCTTTGAAATATATATGTTTCCGTTGGGTTCATTTATCATTACTACAAGTCCGATTTTAGATTCGCGGTCGAATATCATATCAGCCTGACCGGCATTTGTAGCTCCGCTGTGACCCACTACGCGTACAGCGTGCTCCTCGCTCCAGAAGCCGTGGCAGTTCATAGGTATATCCGAATTTCCGTAGAAGCTTGTTCCCTCAAACATCAGCTCCTGAGTTGATTTGTTTCTGAAGAGGGGAGCGCTGTCGTTGACTAAAGCCTGAGCGTAGGTCATCAAGTCGCTGAGAGTACCTGCTGCTGCACCTGCTGGATAGGCGGATATGAAGTGGAGTCTGTTGCCAAGACTTGTATTTTTTCCAAATATAAACTGGTAGCTTTGTGTTTTCGGACGGTTTTCGTATACGTATTTGCAGTCGCTGTGAGTTGGATTCAGAGCGGTATGCTCCATTCCGAGAGGCTCGAAGATGTTCTTGTGTACGTATTCGCAGTAGTCCATACCGCTTGCACATTCGATGACGTATCCGGCAACTGCCGCACCATAGTTGGAGTAGGTGTATTTCTCGCCGGGACGGTAAATCTGAGCCGGCTCTATTGCCTGTAAAGCTTCTTTCAGCGGCAGTACCTCGTCTTCGGACTTTGTCTCGATGGGGCGGGTGGTCTCGCACCAGCCTGCACTGTGGTTCATGAGATTAAGCATAGTTATAGGCTCATCGTAGGAGAGGTGCTGAAAGAAATTGTCAGGAAGATAGTCGCGGACATCTTTTTCAAGGTCGAGTTTGCCCTGTTCATAGAGCTGCATAGCGCTGACCCATATCAGTGTTTTTGAAATGCTTCCCCACTCGTATACTGAGTTTTCATCGGCTCTGATATTGTTTTCAATGTCGATTCTGCCGTAATATTTCGTCGAAAGAACCTCGTCTCCCTTGAATATTCCTATAGCGGCAGAGGCGAACATATTCTCATCTTCTTCCACCTGTGCGACTTCGTCGGAGCCAGAGTAAATATTATCAAGTTCAAATACGGCTTCATTTACGGTCATGCCCGACGGAAGCTTTGCGGAGGTATCCTTTTCCTCAGCGGCAAATGCTGAGGGAACTGCCGCCGCAGTGAGAATCACACCTGCACCGACTGCCGCAGCTATTCTTTTTATTAGTTTTTTCATAGCTTTCCCTCCTTATATTTCCTTGTCCTCATATTCCATGAGTGTGCAGATGAAGGAATAGACTGCTGAGAATACCGCGAGAATCAGTACCACCGCACAGAAGAGGATTCCATTCATTATTTTCATTAACTGAAGCAGAAGTGCAATTACCGGTATAAGCGCAGTAGTAATCGGTAGAATACCTGTAAAGCAAAGGAAAAACAGTGCCAGTACTCCTAATACTGCGAAAAAAATAACATAATCGCGCTTTTGGTACTCTCTCAGGCTACGCCCTTCAATTTTAGTTGAAATGCTTTTTCCGTTTTTGAAATATTTGCGGAGTGTTCCGGCAGATATGGAAAGACCCATTGAAAATGACACCCAGAACAACAGATTATTGAGTCCGAATAAGCTCATATGTGCTCCGAATGCAGAGTTTATCTTATCGAGGTATAATTCTGCGGCATCGAAGCCACCTAATATCTTCTTATATAAAGCTGCCTTCATGGCAATAAGCATGAGAGTGTAAATTATAAGGCAAACTATAGTATAGAGTCCTATTGTCATTATGAAACGTGAACGTACAACTTCCTTCCTGTCAACAGGTATCATTGCATACATCTTTTCGCTGTGATACTTCTGTTCATTAGCAAAAATCATCGGAACAAATAAGACACCCATTATTATAGGAGCGTATATCATTCCTGCGGCAGAATTAATAAAAAAACCTACTGCAATGCTGAATATGAAAAATATGATCATAGTAGATTTAAGCCTGTTTTTTCCGCCGTTCATCATTATTATATCTGCACGGATAAGGTCGGCAATGCGTTTTTTATTCATGTCCGTCCCTCCTTCAGATTTCGCGCTTGCTCACGGCTTTTGTCGTGATCAAGCCGAATATTACACATAAGACCGCTGTCAGGATATTGGATCCTACACTTATGATAATGCATTTTTTAATCGACATATCTGTCATTTTGTCAAAGTTTATCATCGGCAGGAAGCCATGTGTTGAGAGTGCAACGTATCCGAATATGACAGCGATAGAAACAGCAAGAGATATGAGAAGTATCTTCATTTCGTTTTCTCTGCCGAAAATCTGTCCTGCCATTTCAATATATGAAAACATGATACAGAATACTGCGAAAGTACCAACGCACATTCCGAAGTTCGTGAATGTGTGGAAGGAATAGTTTTCCTCAGCGACTTCAACGAGTACAGACGCTTTATCCGGTAGAAAGCGGTTTAATTTGAGCAGTATAGATATTACAGCCATGATGATACCGATTATCTCCATACTGAAATGCGCTAAGAAGATATAGGCAAATCTTGCCCGGGTGATGTTCTCGCGTTTAACAGGGAGTACACCGTAAATACGTGCGAAGCCTTTCTTTTCAGCCGCTCCCTGAAGCGGTATTACGAAAGCCATTGCAACAAATGCGAGGTAAGAACTTGCTCCCGGAAATGCTAACAGACTGACAATAGACACTACAAATATTGACATAAGTGTAGCAGGAAGTGCTGTGGGAGCGGCTACATAATAATCAAACTTTATAATTCTCAGAATGTCTTTCATGTTTACCCTCCTTTGCTATATATACCAGAATTTCGTCGATTGTTGCCTTTTCATATTCGAGTGATGATGGGATTCCGGCGAGGTCGTCAACAGCGATAAGAGCATCGAAGCCGTTGCGGTAGTTATGGAAACCTATCATTTTCTCCATTAGTGCGGCAGGTACGTCCTCCGCCGCACCCTTAATTATGGAATATTTCTCCATAAGCTCATCTTTCAGTCCAGTGAACCATACTTTTCCGTTGTGAAGGATAGTTACATAATCAGCGATTCTTTCAACATCTGCGGTGATGTGTGTTGAAAAAAGGACTCCGCGCTTCTCGTCTTCGATGTATTCAGCGAGAATGTCGAGAAGTTCGTCACGGGCAACGGGGTCGAGACCGCTTGTAGGCTCATCGAGAATAATCAGCTCCGGCTTATGAGAAAGTGCGATAGCTATCATGAACTTCATCTTCATGCCCTTTGAAAAGTCGCCGACTTTTTTATTGTCGGGAAGGTCAAATTCTTTGATGAGGCGCATATACTCCTTGCTGTCCCAGTCCTTGTAAAATGGTTTTAGCTGTTGTTCTATCTGCCTGACATTGAGGTGCTGAGCGAGATAGAGGCTGTCAAAAACGACTCCGAGGCGTTCTTTTATAGCGATAGTATCAGTAACGCTGTCGAGTCCGAATACACTTATCTTGCCGCTGTCGATTTTAGCCATATTGAGAATAGAGCGGATAGTTGTAGTTTTGCCCGAACCATTTTGTCCGACAAATCCCATGATATAGCCTTTCGGTAGTGAAAAGCTGACATCTTTGAGTTCAAACTCCTCATATTTTTTACATAATCCGTTGATTTCAAGAATATTCTCCATACTTTAACCCTCCAAGTATTTTTTGAATTCAGCGATAATTTCATCGTCAGAAAGACCTGCATTTCTGCCGTTTGTAATGGCTTTTTCAAAGCCGTCCTCCATTTCAAAGAGCATACGCTCATGCAGAAGTTCATTATCTCTCGAAGCGACAAAATAACCTTTGCCCGCCATTGAAACTATGAATCCTTCTTCAGCAAGATCGTTATATGCTCTTGTTGTAGTGATGACACTGATCTTCAGGTCGCGTGCAAGCTGACGAATAGACGGGAGCTGTTCATCAGGAGAAAGAGCACCGTCAAGTATCTGTGCCTTCATTTGCTGTTCGATCTGCTCATAGATAGGCAGTTCGGATTTGTTTTTTAATATTATCTTCATGAAGTATACCTCCGACATACTGTATATATCGTTCTATGTACAGTATATCAGGTATATGCACGTTTGTCAATACCATTTCTGAAAAAAATTGTAAATAAAAAAAGAACAGCCTTGTGGCTGTTCTTTTCGGCAGATATGATTTTATGCAATTCTGACGGAATGCTTAAACTCCCGGAAACTGAATCTTCTTGTATTTCTGGAGTTTTTCGGCTACTTCTTCACGCTTTTTGGGGTCCATGAAGAAGCCTCCCTGAGTATCAGCTATCTCGTCGCAGTGAACTCCGCGACCCTCTTCGGAGGTACGGTCACGTTCAAGTCCGTTTGCGGCAATGACGAACTTCCATTTGCCGTCATCAGTCTTAACGAGGTCGCCGCCTGCTCCGCATACTGCGCACTCGATAGGGTACTGAAGTCCTTTCCACTGCGGCTCACCGAGGCAGAGACAGTTGCTGTGACAGTTAGGACACCAGCCTGCATCGGGTTCGCCGAGCCATTCGCGTTCAGCGGCAGGAGTGTTGAGAGACTTCATGATATTTGCACCGATCTCTCTTGCGCGTGCGAGTTTTTCCTCATGGAGGAGTACCTGTGCGGGTGCGGGCACCATAGTTGCCATGTACATATCAACGATCTTGAAGCTGTTCGAGAAAGTGGTTGCCTGCATACATTCGAGTGCCATCGACTGCCATGAACGTGTTGAACCGCCTACTGCGATAAGAGCGCCAACGCGGTCACGCGGCTTTATAGCACCGATTTTAGTGAGAAATGCGGTCTCATAAGCGAGGTTTCTGTGCATGAATTTCAGGAAAAGCGAAGAGGGCATGAGTGCATATGTAGGAGCGGAGAAAATAACAGCGTCCTGGTCGAGGAGTACTTCCATTATTTTCTTCTTGTCGTCCTTATTATCGAGGGCACAGCCTGTGTGCTTGCCCATAGACATACCCATTGTACATGAAGTACAGCCTGTGCAGTCAAGGAGTTCATAGTCCTTGAGGTTTATCATAGTTATTTCAGCGCCCTGTTCCTGACAGACGAGAAGAGCTTCTTTAAGCAGGATTTCGCTGTTGCTGTCTTTTCTTCCGGCTGTAACGCCCATTACTTTAAATGCCATAAAATTCTCCTTAAACAAATGATATAATGTGATAGCGGATAAATCAATATCCATTATTATTATACATTGCTATCGTGCATAAAGCAAGGCAATTATTGCTATTCTGTGAACAAGAATTACCGGCAGTAAAGGAAAACAATCCGTTTACTGCCGGTAATTCTATAATAATCTTTAAAGAAGGCTTAAAAGCTCATCGCGCACGCCGTCAAGGCGGCTGTCAGTCAGACCAAAGTCCATTTTCTTATATGACCATGCACTTCTGCCTATTCCGTACTTCTCGAATACGGAGTTGATAGTTTTGTACCATGCAATAGTGTCCTCAGCAGGTACAACGTCGATAACGCCGTATTCGCCGCAGTAGAGGTCAGCTCCGAATTCTTTTGCCTTTGCGATAGCAGTAGAGAAGAGTTCCTCGAAATACTCAGCATTACAGCCGCTTTCTGAGAACTTTATACGCTCATCTGGATTGATAGCGTCAGTCCAGTAAGCACCCTGATGAGTGAACTTGAGGGGTTCATAGCAGTGCATATTGTAGATTATCTTGTCGTCGTAAGGTTTTTCGAGGTACTGAACTGTAGCCGCGGAGTTGTTGTTATAGCTTCCGACGAGGATAAGAGTGTCAGGAGCGAACTTTCTGATGCGCGGTATACAGCGGCGGACGATGTCATTCCATGTGTCGATATACTCAGCATTGGTCACCTCGTTGAGAAGTTCAAATGCAACATGGCTTGCATACTTGCCGTATCTTTTAGCCATTTCCTCCCAAAGAAGTATGAAGCGTTCCTGATATTCCGGACTGTCGAAGAAACCGCTTTCGCTTTCTGAATAGTAGTCAAATGAGAAACCGGCAGTCTTGTGGAGGTCCAGAATAAGGTTGAGACCGTACTTTTCACAGTATTTGACAGATTTGTCGAGGTATGCAAAGCCTTCCTCGATGTAAACTCCGCTGTCTTTTTCGATAATGTTGTAGTCGAAAGGGATACGAATATGGTCAATACCCCATGCAGCAGCAGCTGCAAAATCCTGTTCGGTTATGAAAGAGTCGAGGTGTTCTTTTTCGTAATTGCATTGCGAGAGCCAACCTCCGAAGTTGACGCCTTTGTAGAAGCCTTTTTCCTTTAACATAATCATGCCCTCCCGTGCTTTTTTAAGATTATATCATTTTGTGTTCAAGATTGATATCATTTTATTGATAAATATAGTAGTTTCATGAGTAAAATTATGCTTTGTGCCATATTGTTTAGCAATATGTTGCTGTTACTTGCTGAAAACAACGTTTTTGATAGTTTCGTAATTCACATCGAAATCGACGATAAGAGCGTCACCGCTCGGAGTACTTTCGCCATGATAGGAATTCTCTATTGGTATCTGAAGCTGTTCACGCTTATAACCCACAAGGAGGGGAGCACGAAGTGAAAGCATATACAGCTCGGAGGTCTCCATATTTGTGGTTACATATGGCATAACTTCCGACTTGAAATTGTTCAGCTTGAACGGATTGGTTTTGAGCTTGTCCATGACGAGTCCGACAACTCTGCGCTGACGCTCAGTACGCTCAAAATCGGCATTTCCGACGTGGCGGATTCGTGCATATGAAAGAGCCTGTTTACCGCTGAGGTGTATATCGTGACCGCCGCCGCTGAGGAGGTCGGCTCTCGGGTCGTCGCCCATAATACTGTTGACCTCGGCTTCCATTATGACATTGAGTTCCTGAGCTTCATCATCAGTCAGGTCTACATCGATTCCGCCTACAGCGTCGACAATCTGTGCGAATGAAATGAAGTTTACCGCTACGTAATCGTCTATCTTTACACCGAAATTGTGCTCAATGGTGTCCATGAGAAGTTCAGGACCGCCGTAGGAATATGCGGCATTCAGCTTATCCCAGCCGTATCCGGGAACTTCAACATAGCAGTCGCGCATGAAAGATGTGATACCCATCTGATTTGTTGCACTGTTGAGTGAGACAAGTATCATTGAATCTGAACGTCCGCGGTCGTCGAGAGTACGGCCGTCTGTTCCTATAACGAGTACACTTGTGACGTAGCTTCGCGCAAGTGCCCCGGAAGTACGCTCGCGTTCACCAGTCGGCTGATAGTTCATTTTCTTTATTAGTGAGAGCGATATTACGGAGTAAACACCAAACAGCAGAAGCAGTATTATCAGCAGTGTAATGATTAGTCTTCGGAAGAATCTTCCTACTCCTGAGCCGCTTTTTTTCTTGCGTGGCTTACGCTGCGGCGGAGGAGGTGCAGGACGGCGCTGACGATTTTGCGGCTGAGCATCACGTCTCTGCTGACGCGGTTGTTCACGGTGCTGAGGCTGAGCATCACGCCTTTGCTGACGCGGCTGCTCACGGTATTGAGGCTGCCCCTCGTAGTACCCCTGACGCGGCTGCTCACGGTACTGAGGCTGACCCTCGTAGTACTCCTGACGCGGCTGCTCACGGTACTGAGGCTGTCCTTCGGGGCGGTACTGTTCCTTCACTTCATGGGGAATGTAGGTAGTGCGTGTGTTCTGGTCATCGTAATTGTTGCTGCGATGTCCGTTTCTGTTTTTGTCGGACATATCGTCACTCCTTTCGGACGTCAAAGGACCTGTGCCTGCATTATGTAGCGCAGACGCAGGTCCTGAGGTTTTATATCTTGTTTCGGCTGACCGCTAAATAGGTGAGTGCGGCACATATGAGATTGTATATCAGCATTGCTGTTGCTGACATATAAATATAATCGAATTCAAATGCTTTGGACAGTATCAGCATCATCGATAGACCAAATCCAAGCAATATTGACGCGGTCTGGAAGATGAGTCCGGTCGTTGCAGCTGAGTGTATAGTTTTGATACCGAGTATCAGTTGAGCGAAAGAGGTGAATCTGCCAGTGCACGCCATTGAAGCACTCATTCGCACGACCTTTTTGGTCTCTGCATCGAAGTCAGCGTAAAGGCGCTTGGGGATAATTCTTATCATATTGTTTGGAATACCATAGTATTTTGAGATGCTTGACTGTGTGATGAAGTGGTCGGTACTCTTGATGATGAGGTATATCTTCTTCTTAACGAGCTTTGCACTCCATTTTTTGATATTTCTGTCGGGTATGATGTCCACCACGAACATAGCGGCAATATTGCCTGATATCGAGAGATACAGCGGTTCACGTCCCTCTGCGTACTCGGTTTCCTGTGCCTTTGATGGGATACCCTCGATGTTGTGGCTTGTCATGAGTTCACGGTTTCCGAGGAGGATACGGCGGTTGTTTATCCAGCCGCAGAGTCCGAGTTCGTCTTCAACTGAGAAGTTTTCGATAGGGTAGAGCAGAGACTCCTTGCCGGCGATAACATCGGTGAAAAGCTGCTGTAGAACACTTCCTGCGTGGTGAGTGAGGCTTGCTGCGTCGAGCAGTGCTTCGTCGAGCTTGATGTTGGAAAATACCTTTATTCCACCGAGACGAATAGAATTTTCCGGGAATAGAGTACTGCTTTCTATGAGCATCGAGTTAGTGTCATAAAGGTCATCAACGCTCTGATATCCGAGGAGAATACCCTTGTTTTTGAGTGTGATATTTGATATTTTTTCGAGCGGGATATTTGCAACGAAAGGCAGTGCTATGCATGAGCAAGCGCAAATCAGCATACTGAATATAGAAAAGCCGAATGCGAGCGACTCTGTTTTTATGAAAGAGCCTGTCCTGAAGAATGTCAGGAAAGCAGAAACGAGTGCAGAAGCGATTATACACAGCGGAACGGATTTCCGGCAGTAGGCATCGGTGATGTCAGCTGAGTAGGAATACCGCAGAAAATCGGTAAGGAAATCGGTCTTGCGCATTGCCGCGAGTATCGGGAAATCTCCGAGTGTACCGCGCGTGAGACGTTCAGCACGTTCCTCGTCCTTGACGTAGACGACTGCATGGCGGTCGAAATTCTGTGACACGAACCTGAAATTTCGCTGTGCACGTTTGAGAATGAGCAGTTTGCCGATAGCGTTTGTCAGCATTGCGAATATGCCGACCGGCATATATATGTGGATAAGTTCTTTCTGAGCCATGTCCTTGCGCAGAAATGCAGTTATCACTGACATCAGGCAAACTACCGCTGTAACAGCTGTAAGCGAGTCACTGTCAGCCTTGAATAAGAAGAGGTTTTTCAGTCCCTTAGTGATTACCGGCAGCGAATAGAGTATCGCGAGTGTACCGAGTAAAAGGTGAGTAATGAGGTAGGTGTTGATATGCTCTATCCTGAGAAAATCGAGTATAGGGAGTCCGAAACGGCTGCAAACCGTGATATACAGGCTCAGGAATGCCGTCATAGCGAGTACGGCAACTCTTGTCGAGATGATATTTTTCAGTTCATAGATATCGCGTCCTACGTCCTGAACATCACCGTAGTAGTTGAAATCGACGATACGTTTAGTACGCTCACTTTTGGACTTTATCCTTGTAACTTCGTCAGCGTCCTGTGTGATATGAACGTCGAGAGCACCTGCTTCAACTTCCTGCTTTTCACTGAGGTTTATACTCGTAATTTCAGCACGCGGAGCAGGTACGACAGGCTTGGCGGCTTCTACAGCGTCAGGCGAGGGAACTATATCAGTTATGTACTTCTTTCCCTCAGGAGCTTCGACTTCACTGAGAATCTCGCGGCGTGAGCGCTTTTTCTTTTTGAACTCCGGCGGTGTGTACATATACTCGCCTTCGGGAGTCTCCTTATCGTATGTATAGGAAGCTTTTTTGTTTTTGCTTCGCTTTTTTTTCTTTTTCTGCTTTTCTATTTCACGGGCTCTTGTTGAGTCGGACATTCGTCTTATTCTTGGAGTTTCGCCCATAGGAGCTATTTCGTCAGCTGAGTAGGTGATAGCCGGAGTTTCCGTTTTCACTTCCGTGAGACCCTCGTTTCCGGCGAATCCGGTAGTTTTGCGTGAAAGGTCAGATAGTTTTATACTCTCAGCCGGAGCAGGCTTTTCAGCAGGCTCATCAAACAGCTCACGCCGCTCGTGGGAGATTGCCGCAGGTTTTGGAGCGGAAACCTTTTTAATTGGGTCGGGCAAGGTAGTGTTTATGACTTTTTGTGCGTCGATTCGGTCTATATGAGTGGCAGAAGAGTCATTGCTGCCGGCGGAATACTCTTTGAGAATATCCTCGACAGATAGTTTCTGGTCAGGCATTGCTACCTCCTTGCGAGCCGGCATTTCGCTGGCGGAGCACCTCGTACATGAATATTCCCGCAGCAACAGAAGCGTTGAGCGAATTAATTTTTCCGAGCATAGGAAGTTTTACCATGAAGTCGCATTTTTTCTGTATCAGCTTGCTGATTCCGAAGCCTTCAGAGCCGATGACAAGTCCGCAGCTGCCTGTGAAATCGGTAGCAGTGTAATCGCTGCCGGAAGCGTCAGTGCCGTATATCCATACACCGCGCTCCTTGAGTTCGTCGATAGCGGACGCAAGATTTGACACTCTTGCGACCGGTACATAACTTGCGGCACCTGCTGATGTCTTGAATACGGTCGCATTCAGACCTGCGCTTCTGCGTTTCGGGATAATAACACCGTCAGCACCGGACGTTTCAGCTGTACGGATGATAGCACCGAGGTTGTGGGGGTCTTCGATTTCGTCGCAGATAATGATGAAAGGGGGAGTACCCTTTTTCTCCGAGACTGCGAGGATATCGTCGAGTGAAACGTATTCACCGCACGCGCCTACAGCGACGACTCCCTGATGAGAAGCACCTCCTGAGAGTTTGCTGAGCTTAGCGTCGATAGCGTCCTTGACGACGATACCGTTTTCCTTTGCAAGCCGGCGGATAACGCTGAGACTTCCGCCGTTGCCGTCTATGTAGACAGTGTCGAGGTTAGCTCCGGATTTGAGCGCCTCAATGACCGGATTCCTGCCGCAGATTATGTCTTCAGCAGGAGCGGATATTTCGTGTTTCTTTTCCATATTTCTCTTTCTGCGAGCAAATTCAGCTCGGCTCCTTTTGTTCTTTTTCGTTGAATTTCCCTATAAAGGGTCACTTTACATTATAACATTTTGCCCGCAGAATTACAAGTGCTGATAACATAAAATAAACGAAATATGGTATATTATTTTCTGTATATTTTATTGACCCGACGGCTTTACGTCTATCACTGAGACTTCCGGACGATTGAATATACGCGGTATAAATATCATACGCAGAGGCTTTGCAAGTCCGCGGCTGACTATCTGTACAGTATCACCTGAGTTGCGCTGACCGCCGGTAAACTCCGGAAAAATACCCTGGTCGGGGGCATACAGTCCCTGTTCAAGCAGTTTGGGAATGCGCCATTGACCGCCGTGAGCGTGACCTGACAGCACGAGGTCGAAATTGTTTTGTCGGCTGGCAGTTTCGCTTGTAACATCTTCAAGCTGTTCAGGCTGATGCAGGAGCAGTATATTATATGTTTCCGGACTTTCTGTTTCGTACATGAACGGCTTATCGAGACATTCACAACACTTTACAAGCTTGTCGTATCTGCCTGACGCGTCAGAGACTCCGCAGACGCGTACTGCCTGACCGTTTGCTATAATATCGTCAGAACTTCCTTCTGCAACGCCTATACTTGCTTTGCCGCCGGCAGAGCGTACTGCTGAGAAGAATCTTTCATAGTCATCGCGCATATACTCATGATTTCCCGGCGAATAGGTGCACGGATAGCTTTCCGAAGCCTTACCCATAAGCCGGAGAGCGGTAGTTGTTCCGCCGTGAAAGTCAATAACATCGCCGCCGAAAAGGACTATATCAGGTTCAGCAGTCTGAATCATGTCCCATAGCTTTTTGTTGTCCTTACCGCCGTATTTGCAGTTGTGAAGGTCGGAGATAAATACTATCCTGAACGGACTGTCAATTTTGTCTGAGTTTACGGTGTAGTATTCGGTTTCAAGGCGATTTCCGAGCAGATTCATTACAATATTCAGTGAAACTGCGGCAGCGGCGGTGTAAATCAGTATTTTTTTCTTCTTGTCCATATTTCATCCTCCTTCCTGATTATAGCATTTTATCAGGAAAAAAGCAATAAAAATGCTCAGGAATGGGAGTCCGCTTCCTGAGCCGTTATTTATTCTATTTTTGCGTTCAGAAGCTGGCAGTAGCTGTTGCCGTTTTCCTTATAGAAGTTGAAAATACCTGTTACGGTAGTTTCTTCATCGACAGCCGGATAGTCGTCGGGGTAGGTGTGTTCGCCGTCAAGTACGAACTCTATTCCCTGACTACAGCAAGCCATAGCGTCGGTGATGAGGACCGCGAAGTACTCCTTATTTGTTGCGGGGTCCTGATAGTAGGCGAATGGACCTTTTACCCTGACCATTCTTCCCTTGTAGTTATCCGGATTGTACACCATATCGTAGACTTGTCCATAGACCATACTTGCACTGAGAGTTGTCAGGTCGAGCATTTCTTCATCTGAGACACTTAAAGGCTCTGTTTCCGGCTGGACAGAAGTCTCAGGCTCAGCAAGCGCTGAAACCGACTTGGTCTCAGCTTCTGTAGTTGACGGATTATCCACAGCAGCGAGCTGGTCTACTGTTGAAGTATCACCGCAGCTGCTCAAAGTCAGCAGAGCCGCAGCAGATAACGCAGCTATAAGCTTTTTCATGCCTTTGACCTCCCTGTGAATGCGGAAATGATCCAGAATATGAAGAATACTGCTATATCGGCAGAAACTATTGTCGAGCCGACTGGTGTTGAAGCGAGTATCGAGATGATTATGCCTGCTGAAGCGCATATCACGGATATGATAGCGGAGCATATGATAACTCCGCGGAAACTCCTGAAAATGCGCATTGCTGACAGTGCAGGGAAGATTATGAGTGCGGAGATGA
Source organism: Ruminococcus flavefaciens (assembly GCA_902792235.1). Lineage (GTDB taxonomy): Bacteria > Bacillota > Clostridia > Oscillospirales > Ruminococcaceae > Ruminococcus > Ruminococcus flavefaciens_AE. Next base: position 71,980 of record CADAYP010000015.1, on the reverse strand, counting down.
GAAGTGAGCCGACGAGATTCATAGCGAGTACGATGATAAATGCAGTGATTATCGCTATCAGGAGGTTGTAAGCGTCGGAATTGATACCGGTCGCTTTGGAGAAGTTTTCGTCAAATGTTACACTGAAAATCTTATTGTAGAATACGACGAACATCGTTATTACGATTATTGCCATGATGATACACAGCCATACGTCAAACGATGTAAGGGTAAGAATAAGCGTTGAACCGAACAGTGTACTGCACACGTCCGAGCTGATATTAGACGAAGTCGGGAACAGATTCATCAGCATATAGCCGACTGCGAGAGTTCCCACGGATATCATCGCTACTGCCGCATCGCCCTTTATTTTGGTATTCTGACCGGTACGCAGAAGGAGTATCGCTGCGAGAATGGTTACCGGCAGAACGAGTGCCATATTGTTTGTAAGTCCGACTACCGAAGCGACAGCCATTGCGCCGAATGCGACGTGAGAAAGACCGTCACCGATAAATGAGAAGCGCTTCAGTACAAGTGTAACTCCGAGGAGAGAGGAGCATATTGCGATAAGAACTCCTACAATGAACGCATTTCTCACGAACGGATAAGAGAAATACAACTGGAGCTTTGAGAATATATCAGCCATTTTCTTCCGCCTCCGTTTCTATGAACGATTTGCCTATCTTGCTGTTGACGTAATCGGATTTAGAACCGAAAAACAGCTGCTTTTTTGCAATGTGGAGGATATGGCTCGCATATTTCACTGCTGAAGAGATATCGTGTGAGACCATTATTATAGTGATGCCTTCTTTGTTGAGTGTTGAGATAAGCTCGTAAAGGTCATTCTGCGCATGAGGGTCGAGACCGGTAACAGGTTCGTCAAGCAGGAGCATTTTCTCCGTAGCACAGAGTGCTCTTGCAAGCAGCACTCTCTGCTGCTGACCGCCGGAAAGGTCGCGGTAACAGCGTTTGGCGAGGTTTTCTATACCGAGCCTTGCCATATTCTCATTTGCGAGCTTCTTCTCTTTTGCATTGTAAAACGGACGCAGACCGGTCTTTGACAGGCAGCCGGAAAGTACTATTTCCCTGACAGATGCAGGAAAGTCCTTTTGCACCGGGGTCTGCTGCGGCAGATAGCCGATATCCTTTGAGGAGAATCCGTTTACCCATGATATCTCACCCTGTACCTGTGGTTTAAGACCGAGCAGTGCCTTTATGAGTGTACTCTTGCCCGAGCCGTTTTCACCGAGTATACAAAGGTAATCACCGCTGTTTACGGTGAAATTAAGGTTTTCTGTTACAATGCCGTCCTCGTAACCGAGGGCGGCGTTTTTGCAAACGATCTGTTCCATTATTTCAAAGCCTTCTCAAGTATCTTTAGATTTTTAGCCATTAAGTCGCAGTAGCCTGCGGGCTGTTTATTATCGGTAATTTTAACGTTCTGCATAGAATAAAGGGTAAGTATCTCCTGCGACTTCGACTGTGTGTTTGCGATAACAGCGTCAGCGATATTGCAGTTTGATTCATCGATCGTAAACACGTATTCAGCACCGAGTTCATCGCACTTTTTTGCGAGAAAAGTGATAGTCTCGAAGCTTGCCTCGCTCTCGGACGAACAGCCGATGAATGCCGCATAGTAGTCGAGACCGTAGTCGTCAATGAGGTAGCGGAACGGGAAACGGTCGCCGAAAATGAGAGTTTTATTCTTTGCCGAAGAGGTCATATCGGTGAAGTCCTTATCGAGAGAATTGAGCTTTTCGGTGTAAGCTTTGGTGTTATTCTGATAAGCGGCAGAGTTTTCCGAGTCGGCAGTTTCAAGCTTTGAATCGATAGCTTCTACGCATTTAACTGCATTTTTGAGCGAGAGCCATATGTGCTCATCGTACTCCGGACCCTCGTCCTCGCCTTCTTCCTCTTCTTCCTCAGCTTCCATTCCCTCTTTCAATTCCTCTTCGTGGAGACTGCTTTCACCGAGTATATCCATGAGGTCGATAACGACCATGTCCTTGTTGCGTGCTTCGCTGAGAGTCTTATCTACCCATTTATCCGACTCTCCGCCTACGTAGATGAAAACGTCGCAGTCGGAAATAGTTATCATATCGTCAGCGGTCGGCTGATAGTTATGAAGGTCAGCACCGTTGTCGAGAAGGTAAGTGAGTTCAACATCGGGGGAATCACCGACAATTTGCTTAGTCCAGTCGTAAATCGGGAAAATAGTGCAGACGATATTGAGCTTGCCGTCGTCCTTGGCTGTAGATGCTGAGCAGCCTGCAAGACCCGAAGAAGCGAGTGTAAGAACTGAAACAGCTGCGATAATTTTTCTGAACATAAGTGAAATCCTCCCTGTGGAAACAAACTTGAAAATGATTATCAATTTCGATTTATGATTATACCACAAGTTTCACTCGTTGTCAATACCTTTTTGAAAATGATTCTCAATTTTATTTGTCGGAGGATTCTCAGCTATATACTTGTCGAGAATCTCCGCTGCTGTACATACAAATCGTATGCATGGTCTTACCTTATAATACTTAGCTGTACGTTTTTCCGGTTCGGGAGTTGATGTAACGCTCAGCCCCTTCAGAAGCTCGCGGCAGATTATAGTATCGTGCTTTTTTCTGAATTCGCCTGCGAGGTACTGTATACGGCGGTAATGCTCGCCTTTAGCGGTATCGTCGTTGTTGGAAGTGTAGCCGTAGAGGATACCTGCTATCATGAACATTGCTGAGCAGGTACCGCATACTTCCCTCATTCTGCCCATACCTCCGCCGAAAGATGAAGACAGCCGCAGGGCAAAGTCCTCATCGAGACCGGTCACGTCGCAGAATGCTGTAAAAACTGACTGAGCGCAGTTTCTTCCGTCAGCAAAAAGCTGACAGGCTTTATCAGCGTGGTCCATAGTTTCCTCCTGTTATTCTTTCGATTTTTTGAGAGACGGGGTTTTGCAGCAGCTTACACAGTAAACCTCAGCGGTGCCTGCATTCAGAAGAAGAGAGGTCAGTTCGGTGAGAGTTCCGCCTGTAGTGCAGACATCGTCAACGAGAATCACGGTCTTGCCGGAAATGAGTTCAGGCGCAGTCACACTGAATGCGCCTTTAAGATTAAGCAAACGTTCTCTGCGGCCGAGTTCCTTCTGCTGAGCGGTGCGGCGTACCTTTTCGACTGCACGGCTGCATACCGGGATATTCAGTCGTTTGCTGAGTTCCTTAGCGATAAGCTCCGACTGATTCAGACCGCGTTTGCGCTTGTCTGCTTTGGTCATGGGAACAGGTATAAGCATATCAGCACCGTCCATTCCGCACTCGCGGATACGTTCAGCAAGGACTTTGCCGAATGCAAACGGAGCGTTTCCGACTATGCCGCGCTTCATTATCATAATGCTGCCGGACATATTCTTGTGGTACTCGTATGCTGCTGTGAAACCGGAGCATCTGTCGATTGTGAAGTCACCATTATACGGAATCAGGATATTGCTGCATTCCTGACAGAAGCTGTCGTTTGCACCGATTATTTCTCCGCACACCGGACACCGCGAGGGATAGATAAGTGCTGCCAGCTCACGCAATATGGCTCTGTTCATCAGAAATACATATAAAGCTGGCACTTTATCATGCCGTTGTAGAGCTTGCGGCGCTTTTTAGCCTTTTCGCCGAAGAAGTCCTCGAACTGTTCGTGCGGCGAGATGATGTAGCTCTGACGGTCACCGCCTTTGCCGAGAACTCGTCCCATGCGGCGGTAGATGTCCTCAGCTTCGCGCAGTTCGAGGAGTCGCTCACCGTATGGAGGGTTACAAATAACTATCGAATTTTCGGGCTGTACGAACTTGTTTATATCAGCCTGCTCGACTTTGATACGTGACTTTATACCGGCTTTGTGTGCATTGTCGAGAGTGAGTGCTACTGCCGCATCGTCGATATCGAAGCCGATTCCGTGGAAGTTTGCAGAGCGGTCAACTCCGTCGATAGCGCGTTTGCGCTCTTCCTGCCATATTTTCGGGTCGAGGGAACTCCATTTTTCAGCGGCAAAACGTCTGTTTATGCCTACTGGTATTTTCAGTGCCTTCATAGCCGCCTCAATGAGAAGTGTACCGCTTCCGCAGAATGGGTCGCAAACGACAGAATCGGGACGAACACGTGCGAGGTCTATGATTCCGGCAGCGAGGGTTTCTTTGATAGGAGCGGCATTGGAATTGCGTCTGTATCCGCGTTTATGGAGTCCAACTCCGCTTGTATCGAGGTAAATTGTAACGATGTCCTTGAGAATGCTGAACTTTATCTGAACTGTGGGTCCGCTTTCACTGAACCAGCTTACGCCGTACTTTGACTTGAGCCTTTCAACTGCCGCCTTTTTGACTATCGACTGGCAGTCGGGAACACTGTGGAGGGCGGAATTAAGGGAATATCCCTTTACCGGAAATGCGTCATCTATTGCAATAAAGCGTTCAAGCTCAGCAGAGCGCACTCCCTGAAAGAGGTCCTCGAAGGTAGTTGCCTTGAACTCTATCAGCTCGATGAGTACTCTTTCAGCGGTTGAGAGGCATATGTTAGCTCTTGCGAGTACGTTTTCATCGCCTGAGAAAGTGATTTTGCCGTCGCTGACAGTGAGGTCAGTGCCGCCTATTTTGGTTATCTCATATTTAAGCACACTTTCCAGTCCGAAGTGGCATGGACAGCATAATCTGAGTGTATTATCCATATTTATCTCCTTTTAAGTTCGGACCTGTCCGCATGATAACGAACAGGTCCGTCTTGGTTTATTATTTTATTGTTCACCGCCGCCGTCAGCAGGAGCAGGAGTGTCACCGCCGCCGCCGTCAGCAGGAGCGGGAGCGTCGCCGCCGCCGTTGTTACCGCCTGCATTAGCGTCGCCGCCGCTGTTGTTACCACCGGCATTAGCGTCGCCACCGTTGTTACCGCCGGCATTAGCATCACCGCCGCCGTTGTTAGCGTCGCCGCCATTGTTACCGCCGGCGTTGTTATTGCCGTCGGCATTAGCGTTATTTCCGTCGCTGTTTTCGTCACCGCCATTGTTGTCGGACGCTGAAGGAGCGTATCCATGTCCGGGACACGGAGGTGCATTTGTTGATTTCCAGTATCCTGTGATTCCCTTAGGACAGTTAGCACCTGCGATACAGCCTGTAGCTGTACACATAGGTCCGTCGATTACAGAATCGACTCTGTCGAAGTCTGCGGGAGTGTCAGCAAACTGAGTATCAGCGTATTCGCCGATGATATTTTTCCATATATCGGCTGAGTGGAGTGAAGTAGGAAGCTTGAGTGCTTCGTTGTACTCTCTGTAACCGATAGTGATTCCGCTTACGAAATCGCGTGTGAGACCTACGAATGTGAGGTCGTACCAGTTATCGGTAGTACCTGTCTTGCCGACGAGCACCTTATTATTAAGGCGGGCATTATAACCGGTACCGTGGTCGATAACGTTTCTGAGCAGACGGTTCATTACCCATGCAGTTTCGGGTGAAACAGCTTCACGGGCATTTCCGTCGTTGGAATAGATGACCTTGTGGTTTGCGTCTTCGATTCGTGAAATGATGTGAGCTTCATTGTAAATGCCCTGATTGCCGTAAGGAATATAGGCATTTACGAGGTTTTCAAGTGTGATACCCCATGTAAGCGCACCAACGGTAAGAGGAGAGTAGTCCTCATCGTCGGGGTCGAGCTTCATGCCGAGTTTTTCAGTACTGAACTTGAATACCGCCTTGGGAGTAAGCTCCTGACAGAGCTTAGCAGGACAGGTATTGAATGACTGCTGGAGCATATAGTAGATGTTATATGAACCGCCGAATGATGATATCGAGCTGTCAACGGTGTAGTTGGTAGGCCACGGCTTACCATTTACAGTCATGATAGGCTCATTCTTGTAACTTGAACCCCAGTGGATATGGTCACTTTCAAGGGCGAGACCGTAAGTTGAGATAGGTTTCATTGTTGAACCTATCTGACGCGGCTCCTGAGTTGCGTAGTTGGTCGAGAGAGAAGTTGTCTTAGGACCGAGTGCACCGACCTGAGCCATAACTGAGCCATCGTAGCGGAGTGCCACGAAAGCGATATGCGGTAACTGTTCCTCTGCCTGACCGTCGCCGTCGAGGTCGACCCATTTCTTGACGAAGTTCTCGTCAACGATGTTATTTATGTCGAGGAATTTTTCCTCAACGTAATTCTGCATTTTCGGGTCAGTAGTAGAGTAGATATTGTATCCGCCCTTATAAACACGCTTTCTTGCTTCGTCTTCGTCATCGAGGTTGAATTCCTTCATGAAGATGTCGGTAGATTCACGTACAAGAGCGTCGAGCTCCCATGTAAATGCGCTCTGCTCCGACTCCATTTCCTGAAGGTCAACTTCGGGGTGGAGTTCCTTATACTCAGGGGAGAAGGTGTAGAGTATCTTGGTGTTGAGGTATTCCTGATACTCATCGTAGGTGATGGCACCGTTTTTATAGAGCTGCCACAGAACATATCGCTGACGGGTTTTATTGTTTGCTTCACCGTCGAGGATTATGTTGCCGTCTTCGTCCTTTTCCTCTATCTTAGGACCGTAATACTGCGGACTCTGCGGAATTGCAGCGAGTACGGCAGCTTCCGGGACCGTCAGGTCCTCTACGCTTTTACCGAAGTAACGTGTAGACGCGAGCTGAATACCGTTTATTTCGCCGCCGAAGCCGATATAGTTGAGGTATTCTTCGAGTATCTCGTCCTTGGAGTAGGTCTTTTCAAGCTGCATTGCAGCGAATATTTCACGTATCTTACGAGCAGGTGACGGTTCGTCATCGCCTGTGAGGTTCTTGATAAGCTGCTGAGTTATGGTCGAACCACCCTGTTCAGTATCGTAGAAGTGGAGGAACATATTCAGGAACGCCGAGAATGTACGCTTGTAATCGACACCGTCGTGAACGTAGAAACGTTCGTCCTCGGTGTAAACGAAAGCATTGCGGACGTGCTGTGGTACCTTGTCAATAGTTACCGGTATACGCTGAACGTCTGTCTGAATGGTTTTGAGGAGTACGGGTTCGACCTCGCCTTCTTCATTAATTTTTGTGCCGTAGAAGTGGGTATCACTTCCGGACTCAAGTTCTGCGAGGGTGATACTTGTCGAATCCTCCATGAAGTCGAGAACGTAGATAGTAAGCGCAGTCGCGACTATGGTACTTGTTATTACCATTATCAGGAACAGCGACAGGAGAGTAGTAACGATAGCCGTGAATATTTTTTTCATCACGACAAGGATTTTGTTTTTCTTCTTTTTCTTTTTGCCGGTATTCTTTCTCGGAACAGTATTAGGACGCTGCTGAGGTCTTGGAGCAGGTCTGTTATTCTGTCCGGGGGCAGGGCGTCTGCCGGGGACACTGCCTCTTGGTGTTTTATCAGTCATATTGTCAGGTCACCGAAGTATCGGTGAAACTCCTTTCTGAAATGTTTCTTAGCGATATTTATGCATCTTATATTATAGCACGTCCGAAACGGTTTGTTAATAGTCTGCAAAGAAATTTTTAAAGATTTGTATAATCTATCAAAAAAGGCTGATAATATAAGTAATAATTTCAGCAAAGTAAAGTCTGATAAAGAAGGAGTTGGAAATAATGACAAAAGCGGTCAACAGAAAGATATACCTGACACTCATGACAGCACTCACAGTCTCGGGTTTTATTGTTATATGTACACTCGGTCAATCACTTCACAGGCAGAAAGTTGCGAGCAGGATATCGTTCAGTACTCCGGAAATAATGCCGGCGGAGATAGTGGTAAGGGAGTACAATGGGCGGATAGGGGTATTCAAGGGTGACAGTGCCTCGCCATACAGGGTGATAGACTACGATGTTTCACTGCTTTCCGACCTCGACCGTGAACAGCTAAGCGAGGGTGTGGTCATGGAAAACGACGAGACTCTCCGCCGATTCATCGAGGACATAGCAACATGAATGAGCGTTGATACACGCTCATTCAAGCAGTTGTTTTTTCATCTGTGCAAGCAGTTTTTTCTCGCGCCTTGAGACCTGCACCTGTGTCATACCGAGTACTCTTGCCGCCGCAGACTGCGTCATTTCGCGGAAGTAGCGGAGTTCGAGCAGTATGCGGTCGTTTTCGGGAAGTTCAGACATTATCTGTCGCAGTGCGATGAGGTCGGTTATAGCCTCATCAGGAGAATCTACAGGTACATCGAGCTGTCCCTCACCGTCGTCGGGAGCGGTTAGTGAAAGAAGCGGCTGAGCTGAGCACAATGCCTCTGCGACGTCTGCCTCGTCTTCTCCTGACAGCAGTGCAAGCTCTGAGACAGTAGGCTCTCTGCCTTCACGCTGTTCAAACTCTGCATACACCTTCTGCAAACGGAGCGACAATTCTTTCAGACTTCGGCTGACACGAATAGTGCCTCCGTCGCGGAAAAGTCGTTTGATTTCGCCGAGTATGACCGGTACTGCGTATGTCGAGAACTTCACACCGCGGTCGGGGTCGAAAGCTTTAACAGCTTTGAGAAGTCCGAGACAGCCTGCGGAGTAGAGGTCATCGTATTCGATGCCGCGTCCGCGGAAGCGGTTGGCGCAGAGGTGGACAAGACCGAGATTTTCCTCGGCGAGCGGCTGTTTAAGTTCAGCCGCCATGAGGAGTAAGCCTCTTTCGCATTGTTACGGTTGTTCCCTTGCCGACAGAACTTTTCACGCTGAGTTTGTCCATGAAAGACTCCATTACCGAAAATCCGAGACCGGAGCGTTCTTCTTCCGGAGCAGTCGTAAAAAGGGGAGTCATAGCCTGTTTCACGTCAGCAATGCCGCATCCTGAGTCTTTAATGCGTATGTATATTTCCCTTTCGGGGAGCAGGCGGACGGTTATGCTGATACGTCCGCGTGTACCGCGGTAGCCGTGTACAATTGCATTAGTGACCGCTTCTGAAACTGCCGTGCGTATGTCAGAAAGCTCTTCGACGGTCGGGTCAGCCTGTACGATGAACGACGATACAGCCGCTCTTGCCGAGCTTTCATTTACCGAAAGTGACGGCATACTGAATTTTATTTCGTTTAATACTTCCATAGTTTTCCTCCATTCAAGTTATCCTTACGATACGTTCAATGCCAGAAATCCGCAGAACTCTGCGGATATACGGCTGTGGTCCCCTTACTTCAAGTCTTCCGCCGCACTCTTTGAGCAGTTTTTGTCTGCCCATTATAAGACCGATTCCGGAGCTATCCATAAAGGAGATACCGCTGAGGTCGATTGCGAGGACGTCAGGCTGCATAGTAATAATAAAGCTGTCGAGCTGTTCGCGTGCAGATTTTGCTGAGTGGTGGTCTATTTCACCTTTCAGCACCGCAACAGCGGTCCCATTTTCGGATATTATGTCGATATTCATTGATTGCGCCTCCATTCTGTTCCTGTTTATGCCATATTATACCATTCACTGCCGCTGAAAAATGTCGGAATGGGTCACGTCACCAAAATTACTTGAAAAAGGCTGTTTTTGGTGTTATAATAGGAGTGTCACAAAACTAAACTTTGCCGACCGACTCTTGCTGTAAAGAAGACGTATCAGCGTCAGGAAAACTTTTAATCTGCAAGTATTACTGCGCCTCTCCTGATATATTTTCTTTCTTTGGGGCAAAGTTTGATTTCGGGAGCAATAGTATCATTTCATCAAGGAGTTTTTTATGGCTAAGCAATTCTGGAAAGGCAGTGCACTTCTCGCGCCTGTGCCGGCAGCACTCGTTACCTGCGGTACAATTGAATCACCTAACGTCCTGACTATCGGATGGACCGGTATAGTCTGTACACGTCCGCCGATGACATACATATCGGTACGTCCTGAGCGGTATTCTCACGATATAATACGTGATTCCGGCGAATTTGTTATCAACCTCACAACGTCGGCAATGGTTAAGGAGACAGATTTCTGCGGTGTAAGAAGCGGCAGAGATGTTAATAAATTTGAGACCTGCGGTTTCCATGCTGTGCCGGCAGAAAAGGTAGCGGCACCGCTTATTGATGAGTGTCCGGTGAGTCTTGAATGCAGGGTAGTTGAGAGCAAACTGCTTGGAAGTCACACCATGTTTCTCGCGGAGATAGTTGGAGTTGACGTGGACGACCGCTACATCGACAGCAAGGGTAAACTGAATCTACAGCAGTGCGGACTTGCCGCATATGCGCACGGTGAGTATTTTGCACTCGGCAGAAAACTCGGCGACTTCGGTTTTTCTGTAAAAAAGAAAAAACGCCGCAAAACCAGATAGTTTTGCAGCGCTGTCTTAAAAAATCAGCCTTTCGATTACTGAGTTTGATACAAGAAATCCTTCCGGAGTGAGCGAAACACGCTCACCATCGAAGTTTACATACCCCGCTTTAACGAGCGCGGGTATTTTTTTTACGATTTCGGCACTGTGCGGCTCAACATCGCGGAGAAGCAGTCCCTCTGCGAGACGGAGACGGAGCATTGCAAATTCCTCGAATCCGCATGGAGAATCGTCGGTGATGACCGTATTCTGTACCGGTGAACTGATGAAGCTTACTATATCGCGTCCGACTGCGAATCTCTTACCGCGATAGCACGAATGTGCGGCAGGTCCTATCCCGAGGTAGTCCATACACTTCCAGTATCGGCAGTTGTGACGGCTCTCATAGCCGGACTCGGCAAAGTTTGATACCTCATATTGTCTGAATCCGCGCTCATTCATGAGTTTGCACATAAGCAGGTACAGCTCCGCAGTTTCGTCTTCATCGGGGAGTTTTGAACGTATATTGCCGCAGTCGAAGGGGGTGCCGTCCTCGATTTTGAGGATATACGCGGAAATATGCTGTATCGGGAGGGCGGTCAGCCGGTTTATGGAGTTTGCGAGACTTTCGGAAGTCTGCTCAGGGACAGCTATCATCAGGTCGCAGGAAATGTTCGTGAAACCGGCTTCTGCCGCGTCCATGACAGCTTTTTCAGCACGGTCAGCCGTATGGCTTCTTCCGAGAATTCTCAGCTCATTATCGGACATCGACTGTACCCCTATTGAGAGCCGGTTTATACCGGAATTACGCAGTCCGCTGAGCTTTTCGCGGGTGAGGGTATTAGGGTTTGCTTCGAGTGTGACTTCGGAAGTATCGCTGAGCGCGAAGTTTTCTGCGATTGCTGACATTATATCCGAAATCTGTTCACAGCTTAGCAGAGAGGGGGTGCCGCCGCCGAAATAGACCGTGTCAACAGTACGTCCGGGGTCGGAATAATGGCGGATATTCCGCACTACTGCGCCTACATAAAGCTCCGCCTGCTGTTTGGTGTAGCAGACGGAGTAGAAATCGCAGTAACTGCATTTTTTTCCGCAGAAGGGAACATGAATGTAGATACCGAGAGTATTCATTTTACGGGGTCTATCCTTATCGCGGGGGCAAGTTTGAAGCAGAATGCGTTCACGAGACGCGGTATCACGAACTTTGATACAAGCAGTCCTATGCCGATGAGAAGCTCATGATGAGCGACCCATTCGTAGCTTGTCCCGATAGTTTTGGGTGCATAGAGGTATGTCACGACTATTCCGGCAAATGCGAGTATACTGTAAACAGCGTTGAAAATTGTCGCCGCCTTGCCGTTTACGGCTTTTCTGCCGCATTTTATGCAGACCTTGCCGGGAGAGTTGAGCTGTCCGGCTAAAGCCTTGCTGAGCGGATTGAATGATTTTTCCCCGCAGTGGGGACAGTTATAAATGCTCATAGAGATGTCCTTTCAGAGAGTTCAGATGATATGGGAGTTTCACTTGCTTCTTTGAGGTATCCGGCTTCGGGAGTAAGCTTTGACTCCTTTGAAGGGAGTATCCAACCAAGGGGGCTGAGTGACTTTTTCTTCTTGCGCGAGCGGAGTCCGCATAGTATACGGAAGCTGTTGAGTACGAAAAGACCGGCAGCAAACAGTCCTGCTGAAACCAGTGCAACAGGGAGTCGGAGTAAATCGGTTTTCAGTGCGGCTATGATGACTAATGCTGATATCAGCAGAAATACCGGAAGATTTATCTCACGCAGTGTTATTCTCACACGGCGGAAGAAATTGCGCGATGCCGCTTTTTCGGACGGTGAATTTTCTGACATAACGCAAATCACGCAGACTATGAGGAATAATACGGCGATTCCCGCTGTAATGATGTTCAGTACCATGTTTTACTCCTTCCGTAACAATTATTTATTGTGATCACGAGTCCAGTTTAAGCACACTCATGAAGGCTTCCTGCGGAACTTCCACAGTACCGAGCTGTCTCATGCGCTTTTTGCCTTCCTTCTGCTTTTCGAGGAGCTTTTTCTTACGTGAGATATCGCCGCCATAGCACTTGGCAAGAACGTCCTTGCGCATTGCCTTTACGGTCTCGCGGGCGATTATCTTTCCGCCTATTGCTGCCTGAATCGGAACTTCAAAGAGCTGACGCGGAATGTTTTCCTTGAGTTTTTCAGCTATTTTACGAGCTCTTGCATAAGCCTTGTCGGCATGGATAATGAAGCTGAGCGCATCGACTATCTCGCCGTTGAGGAGAATATCGAGCTTGACAAGCTTTGAGGGTACATATCCGAGCATTTCGTAATCGAAGCTTGCATATCCTTTGGTACGCGATTTCAGTACATCGAAAAAGTCGTACACTATCTCGTTGAGCGGAAGTTCATAATGGAGTTCAACTCGTGTATCATCGAGGTATTTCATGTCCTTGAAGACACCGCGTCTGTCCTGACACAGCTCCATGATATTGCCTACGTAGTCGGAAGGGGAGAGTATGCTTGCCTTTACCATAGGCTCTTCCGCGATCTGAATGAGGGCAGGGTCAGGGTAGTTTGTGGGGTTGTCGATGTACTGAACCTCGCCGTTTGTGAATGTTACCTTATATATAACCGACGGTGCAGTTGTGATGAGGTCGAGGTTATACTCACGTTCAAGACGCTCCTGAATTATCTCCATGTGGAGAAGTCCGAGAAATCCGCATCTGAAGCCGAATCCGAGAGCAATGGAAGTTTCAGGTTCAAACGAGAGTGAAGCGTCGTTGAGCTGTAATTTTTCGAGAGCTTCGCGGAGGTCGCCGTATTTAGCGCCGTCAGCCGGGTAGATACCCGAGAATACCATCGGATTTACCTTTCTGTAGCCGGGGAGCGGTTCGTCGCACGGCTCTTCATCGTTTGTTACCGTATCGCCGACCTGAGTGTCACCGATAGACTTGATAGATGCCGCAATATAGCCAACTTCTCCGGCTTCGAGTGAGCCGTTGTTAACGAGAGAGGTAGCGTCCATAAAGCCGGCTTCAACGACGTTGAAAACAGCTCCTGTAGCCATAAGGCGGATATTGTCGCCGACTTTTACCTTGCCTTCCTTGACGCGGATATATATGATAACGCCCTTGTAGGAATCGTAGTAGCTGTCGAAAATGAGTGCCTTCAGCGGTTTTTCTGTATCTCCCTTCGGGGCAGGGATATCGGTAACTATATGCTCAAGGACTTCCTCGATATTAATGCCCATTTTAGCTGAAATGCGGGGAGCGTCCATAGCGGGAATACCGATCACGTTTTCAACCTCGGAGCAGACTCTTTCGGGGTCAGCTGAGGGGAGGTCTATTTTGTTTACTACAGGCACAACTTCGAGGTCGTGCTCAATCGCGAGGTAGGTGTTTGCGAGAGTCTGAGCCTCGATACCCTGAGAAGCGTCCACAACGAGTACAGCACCTTCGCAGGCGGCGAGAGAACGTGATACCTCGTAGTTGAAGTCAACGTGACCGGGAGTATCGATGAGGTTGAAGATGTAGTCTTCGCCGTCCTTGGCGGTATACTTTAAACGTACAGCGCGTGCCTTGATAGTTATGCCGCGCTCACGCTCAATGTCCATATTATCGAGGAGCTGGTCCTCCATATCGCGTAAGCTATAATGCAGAAATTTCTGATTTTATCGTTAGCCAAAAAAATACCCCTTTTCGTTTTATCGCATATTTATACATTATAATTATATCACAAAAAGCCTGAGTTGTAAATAGCCTGAGCTGATATTTTGATAAATGCGGACAGAATATGCAAAAAGCTGCCATACTCATTGGTACAGCAGCTCTTTTTTCATAATGCAGAAGTCGTAGTCAGATTCGCGGTAATATCAGTGCCGACCACAGTGCTGTGAGACGTCTGAACATAGATATACCTCCTGTATTTCAAGGCTATTATGCGTATTATAGCATGAAAACACCTTGTTGTCAATTTGACGTCTGCCGTTTTGCCACTCCTTGACAATATCGTTGTATTCGGTTATAATCAATATATATACTTTAAAAAGAGGTGCGATTATGGACCAGAAAAAAATAGACCGCATAAACGAGCTTGCACGCAAATCCAAGACAGAGGGACTCACAGATTCCGAAAAAGCCGAGCAGACCGAGCTCCGCAACGAGTATCGTGCATCTGTTACGGGAAATCTCCTTCAGCAGCTTGAGAATACTTACATCATGACTCCCGACGGCAAAAAGCGCAAGGTCGGAAGCGGAGGAAGAAGATGATGACTGATAAGGAACTCTTCGACGAAGCTGTAAAAGCGGCACAGCATTCCTACAGCCCTTATTCGCATTTCCGCGTCGGAGCGGCACTGCTCTCGAAGGACGGCAGACTCTTTACAGGGTGCAACATTGAGAATGCTTCGTATTCACTCACAAACTGTGCCGAGCGGACTGCCGTATTCAAGGCTGTATCCGAAGGCGTGACTGAATTCAAGGCAATCGCCGTTGCAGGAAGCTCAACAGAGGATTTTACGTCGCCTTGTCCGCCGTGCGGAGCCTGTTTGCAGGTGCTGAGTGAATTCTGCGGCGACGACCTTGTTATAATACTTGCCAAAGGCTGGTTCAAGCTTTCGGACTTTCTTCCCATGAGATTCGACAGCGCCAGCATGAAATAGCGGAGGTACTATGGATTTAAAAGCTAAAATAGAAAAACACCTGCTCGAAGTGCAGAAGCCTTCACGCTACATCGGCGGAGAGGTCGGAAGCGTTATCAAGGACAAGTCTAAAGTAGATGTCAGATTTGCATTCTGCTTCCCTGATACATATGACATAGGAATGTCGCACCTCGGCATGAAGATACTTTATTCGCTCACAAATGAGCGTGAGAATTACTGGTGCGAGCGCTGTTACGCGCCTGACAATGACTTTGAAGCGATTATGCGCGAGAACGATATACCGCTCTATGCACTTGAATCACTTGACCCGATAAAGGACTTCGATTTTATCGGTTTCACGCTCCAGTATGAGCTTTCTTACTCGAATATCCTCAATATGCTCGACCTTGCAGGTATACCGGTATTCTCCAAGGACAGGACCGACGAACTTACTCAGATAGTCGTTGCCGGAGGACCTTGTGTGTGCAATCCCGAGCCTCTTGCCGACTTTTTCGACATATTCATTCTCGGCGAGGGGGAGGAGGTAAACCTCGAACTCATGGACCTCTACTGGGAGATGAAACAGCAGGGTGCCGGACGTATGGAATTCCTGCGCAAAGCCGCTCAGATAGAGGGAATATACGTGCCGCAGTTCTATCATTTCTGCTACAAGGACGACGGTACTATCGACCATATCGACGTTGACGAGGGTATCCCTGCGACTGTGAAAAAGCGTATAATCATGGATATGGACAAGGTCTACTATCCTGAGAATTTTGTAGTACCTTTCACAGAGATAGTCCACGACCGTGTGTCCGTTGAGGTGCTTCGCGGCTGTATACGCGGCTGCCGTTTTTGTCAGGCAGGATTTATATATCGTCCATTCCGTGAGAAGTCGACCGATACTATATGCAAGCAGACTCGCTGTCTGTGCGAAAATACCGGCTACGACGAGGTTTCACTCGCCTCACTCAGTACGAGTGACCATTCCGACATCGACCCGATGCTCACTAAGCTTATCGACTACACTGCCGGCGAGAGGATAAACCTCTCACTGCCGTCTCTGCGTGTGGACAATTTCTCAGAGTCACTGCTTGAAAAGATAAAGAAAGTCCGCAAGAGCGGACTGACATTCGCGGCAGAGGGCGGTACTCAGCGTCTCCGCGACGTTATAAACAAGAACGTCAGTGAAGACGAGATAATGAACACCTGCCGTATCGCATTTGAGGGCGGCTACAGCAGTGTAAAGCTCTATTTCATGATGGGACTGCCGACTGAAACAGACGAGGATATCGTCGGTATTGCGGAGCTTGCTCAGCGTATCGTCGACCTCTTCTACAGCATAGAGAACCGTCCGAAGGGCAGGGGAGTGCAGGTGTCGGTCAGCTGTGCGACTTTTGTGCCGAAACCGTTCACACCGTTTGAGTTTGAGCCGCAGGATACGCGTGAAATGATAGAACACAAGCAGAAACTCCTGCTCGACTCGGTCAAGACGAAGAAGATAAAGGTCAGCTACCATGACCCGAATGTAAGTATGCTCGAAGTTATACTCGCGAAGGGCGACAGACGGCTGTGTCCTGCGGTTTATGCCGCATGGAAGAAGGGGTGCAAGTTCGACAGCTGGGAGGAGCATTACCGCTTTGACAAGTGGCTTGAAGCTTTCGCCGACTGCGGTATCGACCCGTCATTCTACGCTAACCGCAGATTTGAATACGACGAGATACTCCCGTGGGACCACCTCGATTACCTCGTTACCAAGGATTTCCTTATCCGCGAGAACAAGACTGCTCACCAGTCGCAGACTACACCTAACTGCCGTCTGAGATGTTCAGGCTGCGGAGTAAATAAAGCAGTGGGGAGGAATTGTTTTTGATACGTGTAAGAGCTACATTTGAAAAATCGGGACGAGCAAAATATATCTCCCACCTCGACCTCAACCGCTGTATGCTGCGAACTTTCAGACGTTCGCGCCTGCCGATATGGTACACGGAGGGATTCAATCCCCACCCATACTACAGCTTCGCACTCGCACTTTCACTCGGATTTGAGAGCAGCTGCGAGATACTCGATTTCAACCTCAATGAAGAGGTGCCGTTTGACGAGGTGCGCGACAGGCTGAATGCCGTAATGCCGGAGGGAATGCGGATAGTCAAGGTCGCAGAGCAGAAACAGAAGATAACCTACATCGCCAAGGCTGAGTACGGATTTTCACTTGTCAGTGACGATTCACAGGGACTTTTCAATGCCGTTTCACAGCTGCTCGAACAGCCGGAGATATGCATCGAGAAAAAGACCAAAAAAGGTATAAAAACCGTTGATATCAAGCCGGATATGGAGATTCTTTCATGCGAAAAGACTGATAATTCAGTCGATATGAGAATGTACCTGCCTGCCGGTACACAGACTAATTACAACCCTACATTATTTATAGAGGCACTCAGACGTACCACTGATATTGAGTTTGAACCGCAGAAAATACGCAGACTTGCTATTCTGCGTGAGGATAATACTATTTTTGAATAAGAGGAGAATGGCAATGGATATTTTCAACAGGGAAATTGACGGCGGAAAGGCATTCGACTGGGGCAGAACTTCCTCAGATTACGCTAAATTCCGCGATATTTATCCGCCGGTATTCTTCGGGAAAATCGCTGAGCGGGGACTTTGTGTCAGCGGACAAAAGGTTCTCGACCTCGGAACAGGAACAGGTGTTGTACCGCGGAATATGTACAAATACGGCGCTGAATGGGTCGGTTCTGACATCTCCGAGAATCAGATTGCACAGGCGAAACTTCTCGCAGACAGGGACGGCATGAACATCGAATACGTTGTCTCGTCAGCGGAGGACATCGACTTTCCCGACGGTTCATTTGACGTTATTACAGCGTGTCAGTGCTTTTTCTACTTCAATTACGATGTTGTTATACCAAAGCTTGCACGACTCCTCAAAGACGGCGGCAGACTCGTTATCCTGTTCATGGCATGGGTGCCTGCCGATGACACTGTTGCTCAGGCAAGTGAGGATTTAGTCCTGAAGTACAATCCCGACTGGTCAGGGGCAGGCTATGAGCGTGCACCTGTATTTGTGCCGGATATCGCGGAAAAGTACTTCAGTATAGAGGCGCGTGACGAATATGATATAAGAGTGCCGTTCACACGGGAAAGCTGGCACGGCAGAATGAAAGCCTGCCGAGGCGTTGGAGCGTCAATGTCGGAGCAGGAGATAGCTCTATGGGAGGCTGACCACATTAAAATGCTCAGCAGTACACCGTCCGATAACCTTGAAATACTCCACCACGCGGCAACGGCTATTCTAAGGAAAAAATAATGCACAGGGACTGTCGGGTACGGCAGTCCTTGAATAATTATATAATTAAATATGTTTTTTTGAAAAAGCTATTGCTTTTTCTTCCAAAGTGTGGGATATAAAAGCATTTGAAATTCCGTCTGTATATCTCACATACAGATGAGGGTTAATGCCGAAAGACATTAAATCGGATAGTCCGCTGCCCGATACCTGCTTTGCAGAGAGCCGATATGGCTTATGTGATTAGTTCACTTTATTTATTATTTCTGCGTCTGCGGTTAGCTGGACCGCTCCCGCGGAACGGGTATGAATGTTCGGAAATTTTAGGAGGAAAATTAAAATGGATGCACTCAAGCTCATCAGCGAATCAAGCATGAAGGAAAACGTTCCCCAGTTCAACGTAGGTGACACCATCAAGGTTCACGTAAGAATCAAGGAAGGCGACAAGAGCCGTATTCAGGTTTTCGAGGGTACAGTTATTGCTAAGAAGCACGGCGGTATCAACGAGACTTTCACTGTAAGACGTGTTGCTCACGGCTGCGGTATCGAGAGAGTATTCCCTCTCCCGTTAGATGCGGTAAAGTCCGCAGAGCTAAGCTCTACTACCTCAGAGACAGAGTTGGTAAGGCTGCTAAGGTCAAGGAACAGATCCGCTAAAAGCGGTATGGAGCGAATCTGCCGGTATTTCTGCCGGCAGGTCCGGCTCTTATTCCTCGGGGACGCAAGGTCCCTTTTTTGCTACATACTATAATTACGCGGAGGTGACGTTATGGAAAACATTAACGAAAACACTGAGAATAAAGATAACGGTCAGGAGAACAAGGAGAAAAGTACTGTTCTTCAGGACATAATCGAGATAGCTGAATCTACGCTTGTAACAGTTTTCGTTATCGTAATGGTATTCACCTATATCCTTCACCCTGTTAATATCGTGGGACACTCTATGGTGCCTACGCTGAATAAGAATTATGACCCCATGAAAAATAACACCGATAAGATATTTATGTCAACGGTATATTTCAACGTCGATTACGGCGATATCCTCGTTATCGACAAGGACGTCAACTATCTTCTCGATGAAAACGGCAATGTCTATGTTCCTGAGGGAGCAGGTTCTGCACCTATCGGCGAGTGCATTATCAAGAGAGTCATTGCAAAGGGCGGTCAGACTGTTGAAATAAGCAACGGAAAGGTCATCGTTGACGGCAAGGAACTCGATGAACCCTACATAAATGAGGCTGATTCTACTTCCGATGTCGGATACGGCGCTTTCACTGACCAGTATCCTATCACCGTTCCCGACGGATACTACTTCGTAATGGGCGATAACAGAAACCACTCCACAGACAGTCGTGCACGCTGTGTGGGTCTCGTTAAAAAGGACCAGATATACGGCAAGGCTCTCGTGAAGTATTCTCCGCTCAAAGAATTCGATATACTCACAGACTCTGTGAAAGGACCTGAAAAATAATGCCAGGCTCTGCCGCTTCAAATCGCAGGGCACTTTTCCGCGGAATAAGCGATTTTGCTGAGACAATGCTTATCACGCTCTTCTGCTTTACGCTGATATTTACATATCTGCTCAGAATTGTAACGGTAAGCGGACAGTCGATGGAGAGTACGCTTATGCCTGATGATAAACTTCTCGTATCGCTCATGGACAAGTCACCTGAGCAGGGCGATATAGTCCTCGTGAACGCACAGAAAAGCTATACACTTGCTGACGATGGCTCAGTGACCGAAGGAAAAGGTCTCGATACTGTCATCGTAAAAAGAGTTATAGCCTGCGGCGGTCAGACGATAGATATCGACTTCGGCTCCGGAGCAGTCACTATTGACGGCGAGAGAATTCACGAGGATTACCTTCATCTCGGCATGACCCATGTCGATGAGGGCGCTTTTACCGGTAAATATCCACTGAAAGTGCCTGATGGATTTATCTTCGTTATGGGCGACCACCGCTCAGTCTCAAAAGACAGCCGCTCGCCGGACGTTGGTTTCGTACCGCTGAAAAGTGTGGAAGGAAAAGTGATTTTCAGGCTCTCACCAGCCGGCAGGATGGGAACTGTCCGCTGACGAACAGGAGGAAGCTTTGGAAAATAATGATATAAAAACGATACAGTGGTTCCCCGGACATATGGCTAAGACCCGCCGTGCTATCACGGCAAATCTCAAACTCGTGGACGCAGTCGTTGAACTCATCGACGCAAGAACTCCCATGAGCAGCCGCAATCCGGAAATAGACTCGCTTACCGCGAAAAAACCGCGTATCGTACTGCTGAATAAATGTGACCTCGCCGACAGCAATGCTACGTCTGCGTGGGTCAGCTACTTTAAAAAAGAAAATGTCACCGCGCTTGCGGTTGACTGCAAGTCCGGAAAAGGACTCAATAAACTCATGTCTACGCTGAAATCGACAGTTCTGAGAGAACTCATGGAAAAACGTCAGCGGAGCGGCATGGTCGGAGCTCCGGTACGTCTTATGATACTTGGCATACCAAATGTCGGCAAGAGTTCGCTTATAAACAGGCTTGCCGGCGGAAAGCGTGCAAAGGTCGAGGACCGTCCGGGTGTCACACGTACAAAGCAGTGGGTAAAGCTTCAGGATAATACTGAGCTGCTCGATATGCCGGGAGTACTGTGGCCGAAGTTTGAGGACCAGTCCGCGGCTATAAGACTTGCGTTTACAGGTGCTATCAGCGACGATATTCTCGATATCGAGACCCTCGCTATGAAGCTTCTGAGCTTCCTTGCAGAGAGCTATCCGCAGTCGCTTATTGACAGGTACAAAATTGAATTTGATGAAAATGATGACGGTCTTTCACTGCTTGAAAAAGTCGGAAAGAAGCGCGGAATGGTTATCTCCGGAGGCGAGATAAACACTGAAAGAGCCGCTATAACCGTACTCGATGAATTCAGAAGCGGTAAGCTCGGACGTATCACGCTCGAAGCTCCGCCTGCTAAGGAGTGACTATGGCAAGGATAATTCTCCATAAGGAACTCTTTGAATACGACAGCGCAGTCCGCACCGAATATCCGGTGATTTGCGGTGTTGACGAAGCCGGCAGAGGTCCGCTCGCCGGAGATGTCTACGCGGCGGCAGTCGTACTCGACGATGATACGCTTATCGACTACCTCAACGACAGCAAGAAAATTTCAGAGTCGCGCCGTGAAAAGCTATATGACGAGATAATCGGCCGCGCAAAGGCTTACTGTATAGCAACGGCTACAGTTGAGGAGATAGACAGACTGAATATACTTGAAGCAACTATGCTTGCAATGCATCGTGCAGTTGAAGGACTCGGCGTTAAGCCTGATATGGCTATGATTGACGGCAACAGACTTCCTGTCCTTGATTGTCCGGCACAGTGCGTGATAAAGGGCGACGCGACCTCTGCTTCTATAGCGGCGGCATCAGTTCTTGCAAAGGTAGCACGTGACCGCTACATGAAGGAAATAGCTGAAAGATACCCGCAGTACGGCTTTGAACAGCATAAAGGCTACGGAACGGCTATGCACTGCGAAATGCTCAGAAAATACGGTCCGAGCGAGGTACATCGCAGGACCTTCCTGAAAAAGATACTCGGTGAAGACAAATGAACAGGACCGAGACAGGCAGACTCGGTGAGGAGCGGATTTGCGCCTATCTTACCGACAGAGGCTACAATATCGCCGCACGGAATTTCCGTATTAAAGGCGGTGAAATAGACATTGTCGCTGAGAATGGCGACTACATCGCTTTTGTAGAGGTGAAGTCGCGGAAGCCGAACAGTATGGTCGGCGGATTTGAGGCGGTAAACAGGCGTAAGCAGAGTCTGATAATAAGGACAGCCTGCGAGTATATGCGCAGGAATCCCAATCTGCTTCAGCCGAGATTTGATATTGCCGAGGTCATCATCGACCGCGGAAATGTCCTCGGGATAGACTACATTGAAAATGCCTTTGATACAACAGGCTATGATATTTATTTCTGACCGTCGGTGGGAAGACGAATTGTTAAAATTTTACCGAACACGGCGGCAAATCTGATTGAAGGGTGATCCTATGTTTTACAACAGCACAAGAAACAGCAGCGTAAAAGTCAGCAGCGCAGAGGCTATCACGCAGGGTATCTCAGTTGAGGGCGGACTTTTCGTCCCTGAGAGTATACCGTCGCTTTCGTTTGACGAAATAAAGGCTCTCGGCGACATGAAATATGCCGACAGAGCTGCTTACGTTTTTGCAAAGTATCTGACAGATTTCACAGAGGCAGAGATACACTACTGCACTGACAATGCCTACAGCACCAGGAATTTCGAGACTGAGGGCATCGCTGAGATGGCTCATCTCTTCGACGGAACATATATGCTCGAACTTTGGCACGGTCCTACCTGTGCATTCAAGGACATGGCACTTCAGATACTCCCTTACTTCCTCACAACATCTGCTAAGAAGATAAATCTTGATAAGAAGATAGTTATCCTCGTTGCTACATCAGGTGACACAGGTAAGGCTGCACTTGAAGGCTTCAAGGACGTTGAGGGCACATCTATTCTCGTATTCTACCCTGAGGACGGTGTGAGTCCTATGCAGAAGCGTCAGATGAAGACTCAGGAGGGCGCAAACGTTGGAGTATGTGCTATCAAGGGCAATTTTGACGACTGTCAGAACGGTGTAAAGGCTATCTTCACAGATAATGACGTCAAGGACAAGCTTGCTTCAAACGGCATGATGTTCTCGTCTGCAAACTCTATCAACTGGGGACGTCTCGTGCCTCAGGTAGTATACTACGTTTCAGCTTACGCTGAACTCGTTAAGGACGGAGAAATCGAGCTTGGTGACAAGATAAACATCGTTGTTCCTACAGGTAACTTCGGAAATATCCTCGCTGCTTACTACGCTAAGCACATGGGAGTGCCGGTAAATAAGCTTATCTGTGCTTCAAATATCAACAACGTACTCACAGACTTCATAAACACAGGTGTTTACGACAGAAACAGAGAATTCTTTGCAACTGTTTCTCCGTCAATGGACATTCTTATCTCAAGCAACCTCGAAAGACTCCTTTACCTCATGACAGGCAGAGACGACAAGCTTATCAACGAGTGGTTCGGCAAGCTTGCTTCTGAGGGCAGGTACGAGGTAAACGACAGTGTTAAGGCACAGCTTAAAGACGAGTTCTTCGGCGGATTCTGCGACGATGAGCAGACTAAGGCTACTATTCACGATATCTACGCTAAGTATTCATATACCTGCGACACTCACACAGCTGTTGCAGTAAAAGTTTACGGCGATTACAAGGCTGCAACAGGCGATACAACAAAGACTGTCATCGCTTCTACAGCAAGTCCGTACAAGTTCAGCGCAGCAGTTCTCGAAGCTCTCGAGGGCAAAGCTTCTGACATCGACGAATACGCAAAGGTTGACCGCATTGCAGAGCTTTCAGACATTCCTGTACCTGCTGCACTTGCTGACCTCAAAAACAAGCCTGAGCGTTTCTGCGACGTTATCGATAAGGCTGAGCAGAAGCAGTACGTGCTGAATACTCTCGGTATCTGATGAGTCTGTACGTCATTGGAGACCTTCACCTGACTTTCAGCGACCCTTCAAAGACTATGGAGGTTTTCCCGGGATGGGAGAACTATCAGGAACGTATTGAAAAAAACTGGCTTTCGGTCGTAAAACCGGAGGATACAGTCGTAATTGCGGGCGATGTTTCGTGGGGAATGTCGCTTCAGCAGGCAGAACCGGACTTCCGCTTCATAAACGGACTTCCCGGCAGAAAACTCATTCTCAAGGGTAACCACGATTACTGGTGGGTCACCATGAAGAAAATGGAGACATTTTTTGCTGAGAATGGCTTCGATACGCTGAATATAATCCATAATAACCATTATGCCTACGAAAACTACGGTATATGCGGAACGCGTGGTTGGGTGAACGGCACCGACGGAAACAGAGACGTTCAGGACGAAAAGGTACTCAAACGCGAGGTACAGCGCCTTGAAACGTCGATAAAGTCAGCGGTCAGTGCGGGACTTGAACCTCTTGTTTTTATGCACTATCCGCCGATATTTGCTTCAAATTTCAATTACGATATACTTGAAATACTCTACCGTTACAAGATAAAGGAATGCTACTACGGACATATCCACGGACGTTCCGCTCACGAACTTTGCGTCACAAACACTTATGATGACATCAATTTTCACTTGATATCAGGCGATTATATACATTTTATGCCTGAGAAAGTGCTGTGACGTTGTAAAAAATGTAGAAGTGAGAAAATTCTGTAGAAAAATCATTTGAAATGTGGTATAATATTCCAAGTATTGTTTTAGATGTACCACTGGTCATCAGTATTATAAATCATGGAGGATCATTATGAGCTTAAAATCATCAAACAAAACAGATGTAAACACCACTGAGCTGGTAATCACTATCGACGCTGATACTTTTGAGGCAGCTGTTGAAAAGGAATTCCAGCGCCAGAAGAAGAATATCCAGATCAAGGGCTTCAGAAGAGGCAAGGCTCCCAGAAAGCTTGTTGAGAAGGAGTACGGCGAGGGTGCATTCTATGAGGGCGCTATCAACGCTCTTATCGGACCTGAGATCGATGCTGCTGTTAAGGAGACAAACCTTGAACTCGTTGACAGACCCAATATCGAAGTTACTTCTATCGATAAGGAAAACGGCGTAGAGCTTAAGGCTGTTTGTGTTACAAAGCCTGAGATCGAGATCGCTGACTACAAGGGCATCAAGGCTCCTAAGTCTGTAAAGGAGATCACTGACGAGGATATCGAGAAGCAGATCGAGATCATCAGAAAGAAGAACGCTCGTATAGTTTCCGTTGAGGACAGAGCTGCTCAGATGGACGACGAAGTTGTTATCGACTTTGAAGGTTTCTTCGGCGACGAAGCATTTGAAGGCGGCAAGGGTGAGGATCACCCCCTCAAGCTCGGCAGCGGTCAGTTCATCCCCGGTTTTGAGGATCAGATCGTTGGTCACAGCATCGGCGATGAGTTCGACGTTGTTGTAACTTTCCCCGAGGACTACCACATGGCTGACTATGCAGGCAAGGAAGCTACATTCAAGACAAAGGTAAAGGCTATCAGCTACGAAGAACTCCCTGAGATCAACGATGACCTCATCAAGGACGCTACAGAGTTCGATACAGTTGACGAATACAAGGCTGACATCAAGACCAAGCTCGAAGAAGCTGCTAAGGATCAGGCTGAGTCTGCTTATGAGACAGCTATACTCAATGCACTTATCGAGAAGGTTGATGCTCCTATCCCGAACTGTATGTACGAGCAGAGAATCGATACACTTATCCGTTCATTCGATCAGCAGCTCCAGCAGCAGGGTATGAACCTCAAGATGTACTGCCAGTACACAGGTATGGACGAGGACGCTATCAGAGATACTTACAGAGACAGAGCAGTCAGCGAAGTTAAGCTCCGCCTTGCTCTTGAAAAGATCGCTGACCTCGAAAACATCGAGATCTCTGAGGAAGAGATCAACAACGGTCTTTCTGAGATCGCTGCTGCAAACAAGATGGACGTTGAGACTATCAAGAGATTCATTCCTCTTGATGAGTATACAATGGATATGAGAGTTCAGAAGGCTGTAGATCTCGTTAAGGAGAATGCAGTTGTTGACAATTCCGCAGCAGAGGAAAAGTCAGCTGAATAATCAAAAAGTATAAATATACCAAAGTTGTCCCGCATATAATTTGTGGGACAACAGTTTTTAAAGAAAGGGCGATGAATTTATGAGCTTTATACCATATGTTGTCGAACAGACGAGCCGCGGAGAAAGATCCTACGATATCTTTTCACGTCTCCTGAATGACAGAATAATAATGCTTTCGGATCAGGTGACTGACACTACCGCAAGCCTTGTTGTGGCGCAGCTCCTTTTCCTTGAAAGTCAGGATACTGAGAAGGACATCTCACTTTATATCAACAGTCCCGGCGGTTCCGTAACTGCGGGTATGGCGATATATGACACCATGAATTACATCAAGTGTGATGTTTCAACAATATGTATCGGTATGGCTGCTTCCATGGGAGCTTTCCTGCTCTCTGCCGGAGCTAAGGGCAAGCGTATCGCCCTTCCTAACAGCGAAATAATGATCCACCAGCCGCTTATAGGCGGAGGGCTCGGCGGTCAGCAGACTGATATAATGATCCACGCTAAAAACCTTGAGCGCACAAGAGAAAGACTCGAAGCTATTATGGCAAGAAACTCCGGAAAAACTGTTCAGGAGATGCACGCTGCCTGCGAGCGCGATAACTACATGACCGCTCAGGAGGCTCTTGAATTCGGTCTTATCGACAAGGTTATCGAGAAAAGGTAGGTTTTCTGAATGGCTGAGTTTAAATCATGCAGTTTCTGCGGAAAAGGTGAAAACAGGGTACAGAGTATGTTTTCTGCAGGTTCTGCAAATATCTGTGATGAATGTGTTGTATACTGCTATGAAATGATTTTCGGACAGGGCATTTCAAAGGCTCACAGAAAGGCTGCAAAGGGCGAAAAGAAGGGTGACCTTTCAAATATGAAGCTCCTTAAGCCTGTTGAGATAAAGAATTTCCTTGACGAATATGTTATCGGTCAGGACGAGGCTAAGATTTCACTTTCAGTTGCTGTTTATAACCACTATAAGCGTATCATGAGTCAGAGCGAGGACAATGACGGTGTTGAGCTTCAGAAGAGTAATGTGCTCCTTCTCGGACCTACAGGTGTCGGAAAAACTTTCCTTGCACAGACTCTTGCAAAGCTTCTGAATGTTCCTTTCGCAATCGCTGACGCTACCACTATCACTGAGGCAGGCTATGTCGGTGACGACGTTGAAAACGTTCTTCTGCGCCTTATTCAGGCTGCCGACTACGATATTAAGGCTGCCGAGCGCGGAATCATCTACATCGATGAGATAGACAAGATAGCAAGAAAGTCTGAGAATACCTCAATTACCCGTGACGTAAGCGGTGAAGGTGTTCAGCAGGCGCTCCTCAAAATAATTGAGGGAACTGTTTCAAATGTTCCTCCTCAGGGCGGCAGAAAGCACCCGAATCAGGAGACTCTTCAGATCGACACACGAAATATCCTCTTTATCTGCGGCGGTGCGTTTGACGGACTTGAGCAGCAGATACAGAAGCGTATCGGTAAGGCTCCTATCGGATTCGGCGGTGAGATAAAGACTGACAAGGTCGAGAAGACTAATATCTTCAAGCAGGTAATTCCGAAAGACCTCATCAAGTTCGGTATGGTTCCTGAATTTGTGGGACGTCTGCCGGTTATAACTGTGCTTGAGGAGCTCAATGAGGAAATGCTCGTATCTATCCTTACAGAACCGAAAAATGCGCTTATCAAGCAGTACAAGAAGCTTTTCGAGTACGACGACATCGAGCTTGAGATAAACGACGACGCTCTTATCGAAATTGCCAAGAAGGCTATAGCTCAGAAGACCGGTGCAAGAGGACTCCGTTCGATACTTGAAGGTGTGCTCATGAAGAGTATGTACCTTGTTCCCTCTGATGGCAGCATCGCAAGGGTAACCGTGACGAAGGAATGCATAACGGAAAAAGCACAGCCTATACTTACGAACAGACGCAATAAAGTCGTTCCTATGGCTGAATCAGTATAAAAAGAAATCCGGACATTTGTCCGGATTTTTGTTTTTGAAATTATTTATTCTCGAATTTTGGCATAAGTCTGAGCTTATGGAGATTGTTTGCGTGCATACGGTCAATTTTAGCTTTGAGCTCCGGATTGTCTGAGAGGTCGGTAAGTCCGCGTATATAGCGGTCAAGTTCGGCATATGTGAAGCCGAGGTTTTCTTCGTCACTCTTACCGCAGAGACCGTCTATCGGCACCTTGTGAACAAGCTCTCGCGGCAGACCGAGATAGTCGCCGATTTGCAGAACCTCAGTTACAGTCAGGTCGGAGAGGGGAGAGAAGTCACCGGCAGCATCACCGAACTTTGTCGAATAGCCTATCCAGTCCTCGGAAAGGTTGCAGGTATTGACAACTCTTCCGCCGAGACAAGCTGCAACAGCGTAGAGAGTGGTCATTCTGATACGTGCGGGAGTATTTATAATAGCCTGCTGAGTTGGCTCAATGTGCTTTTTAAGCTCGTCCATGAACGTGCTTACAGTCTCGCCAATGTTTATAACAGAGTGGTTGATTCCGAGAGTATCGACGAGAAGGTGGCTGAAGCTTATATCAGACTGCTCACCCTGTGGCATGAGTACACCGTATACTCTGTCCTTGCCGAGAGCTTTTACGCATACAGCAGCAGCAATAGAACTGTCCTTGCCGCCGGAAATGCCGATAACAGCTTTAGTATCGGGGGCAGCGTTTTCTTCAAAATATGTCTTTACCCAGTTGATGAGAGCGTCGGTAGTCTTTTCAACGTTGAATTCGTAGCTCATAGGGATTCCTCCAAAATCAGATTATGTAATAAGTATATCACTGAATCGGGAGTTTGTCAACGGCTGCCGTTTCACTGCATTATCACCTTCTTTTCATAATACAATCACATATATTGATTGAAATCAAATGTGAAAAATGATATAATTGTAATGTTTAAGCAAAAATGAATCATTGAAAGGGGACTGTAATGAAACATTATCTCGAATCAACAGACAGTGTACTGTCAGAAGTACAAAGTACAAAAGAAGGACTTACAGCTGACGAAGCTGCAAAAAGACTTGCAGCAAACGGAGCAAACAAGCTCGATGAGCCGCCTAAGCCAACTCTTCTCGCGCGCTTTATTGAGCAGTTCAAGAACCCGATGATACTCGTTCTGCTTGCGGCAGCCGTAATATCAGCTGTCACAGGAATCATCTCTGAGGGCAAGCTTGACGCGGACGTGTTCATTATCCTTTTCGTAGTTATCGCAAATGCCGTACTCGGTGTTTATCAGGAAAATAAGGCTGAATCTGCTATAGAGGCTTTGCAGGCAATGAGTGCTGCACAGAGCAAGGTATACCGTTCCGGTGAGCTTGTAGTTATACCAAGCTCCGACCTCGTTATTGGTGATGTCATAGCTCTTGAAGCAGGCGACAACGTTCCTGCCGACTGCCGAATACTTGAAGCTGCTGCTCTCAAGGCTGAGGAATCTGCACTTACAGGCGAGAGCGTACCATGTGACAAGGACTGCGAAGTTCTCACAGGTGAGGAAGTTCCGCTCGGCGACAGAAAAAATATGCTCTACATGGGCAGCAGTATCGCATACGGACGTGCCGAGGCAGTAGTCGTTGCAACAGGTATGACAACTGAAATGGGCAAGATTGCCGGTGCTATCGCTAATGCCGAGGACGACGAAACTCCTCTTCAGAAGAGTCTCACACAGCTCAGTAAGATACTCTCTGTAGCTGTTCTTATCATATGTGTATTCATTCTCATACTCAGTGTTGTAACAAAGATCATGCAAGGCGAATTTGAAGGTGATGAACGTCTCAGTTCATTCCTCGATTCATTCATGATAGCGGTCAGCCTTGCAGTTGCTGCTATTCCGGAGGGACTTGCTGCCGTAGTTACAGTTGTACTTTCTATCGGTGTTACGAATATGTCAAGGCGCGGAGCAGTTATCCGCCGACTTACAGCTGTCGAAGCACTCGGTTGTGCACAGGTTATATGCTCAGATAAGACAGGTACTCTCACACAGAATAAAATGACAGTAGTCGAAGAGAGCACAAGCGACAAGGAGCTTCTCGCAAAGGCTATGGCGCTTTGCTGCGATGCTGTACTCAATTCTGACGATACAGTTGCCGGTGAGCCTACAGAAGCTGCACTCGTTGCATATGCTCACAAGTGCGGACTCAAAAAATACGAGCTTGAAGCTGCAACTCCCCGTGAGGCGGAAGCTCCGTTCGATTCACTCAGAAAGATGATGTCGACAATTCACAGGACTGCTGCCGGATATGTTCAGTATACAAAGGGTGCACCCGATGTTGTACTCGGAAAATGTACAAAGATTCTCGACGGCGGAAGTGTACGTGACATGACCGACTCCGACCGCGAAAACATACTCAGACAGAATAAGGCAATGGCAGACAAGGCACTCCGTGTGCTTATGGCTGCTTACCGTGAGCATGATTCTCTGCCTGCTGATATTTCACCTGCGGCACTTGAACACGACCTCATATACATCGGTATGACCGGTATGATAGACCCTGTTCGTCCCGAAGTAAAGCCTGCTATCGGACTTTGTCAGACAGCCGGTATCCGTCCTGTAATGATAACCGGCGACCACAGAGATACAGCTGTAGCTATTGCTAAAGAGCTCGGTATCCTCGGTGAAGGACAGAAGGCTATCACAGGTGCGGAGCTTTCAAAGATACCCGATGAGGAATTTGACTCAACAGTTCAGGATTACAGCGTATATGCGCGTGTACAGCCTGAGCATAAGGTACGCATAGTCAATGCATGGCGCAAGAAGAATATGACTACTGCAATGACCGGAGACGGTGTAAACGATGCACCTTCCATCAAAAGTGCAGATATCGGTGTAGGAATGGGTATCACAGGTACTGACGTTACCAAAAACGTTGCAGACATGGTGCTCACTGACGATAACTTCGCAACTATAGTCGGAGCGGTTGAAGAGGGCAGACGTATCTATGATAATATCCGCAAGGCAATACAGTTCCTTCTTTCAAGTAACCTCAGTGAGGTATTATGTATCCTTATCGCAACTCTCGGACTTGGCAGTCTCACAGGCGGACCGTTTGTCATTTTCGGACCTGTTCACCTCCTTTGGATAAACCTCGTATCCGACTGTTTCCCGGCAGTTGCACTCGGTATGGAATCGGCTGAACCCGGTATCATGCAGCGTAAACCACGAAGCAGCAACGCTCACATCTTCTCGGACGGACTTGGTATCAACCTCCTTTGGCAGGGAATTGTAATCGCTGTTCTTACTCTTGCTTCATACGTTATCGGTGCGCAGACCTCTCCCGCAGCAGGTACAACAATGGCATTTATCACGCTTTCTGTCTGCGAAATGCTCCACTCATGGAACATGAGAAGTCTCAGAAAATCTATCTTCGCAATGCACAGCCATAACAAGATGCTTGCGTTATCAATAGTTGTTTCATTCGTACTCATTGTGCCGATTCTTCTCATACCTGCTCTCAGAAATATATTTGACCTCGTTGCACTTGACGCAATGCAGTATCTCTGGGCATTCGTGCTTGCGGCTGTTATACTTCCGATAGTTGAGGTTGTAAAGGCTATACAGAGAGCGACAAGCAAGTAAAAATTTTAAGACAATACCGCACAAAGCCCGCCTGATGGCTTTGCAGGCTGCTGAGTATGTACTGTAAGTTTACGGCTCGGTAGCCTGTTTTTTACTGCTAAGGAAGTGGAAATGCTGTTAAGTGTCTGCCTGTTTAAGGAGTATTCATGATAAAATTTATAAAATCTCAGCCTGTACTCGCAATATCATTTGTTGCGGCGGTCGCTACAATGTTCATTATACCGCCTGATAAAGGGTATTTTGGGTACATAAATACGACTGTACTGATAGAGCTTTTTGCACTGATGATAGCAGTTGCAGGATTCCGGAGTGTCGGAATTTTCGACCGTGCAACTGACCTCATGCTGCGTAAAGCTGGGACTATCCGCCGTCTCGGACTGATATTCATTCTGCTGTGTTTTTTCTCGTCAATGCTTGTGACTAACGATGTAGCGCTCATAACGTTTGTACCGCTCACACTGATGATATTCAGCGGTATAAAAGACGAAAAAAGCCGTATACTCACGATAGTCCTTGAGACAGCTGCTGCAAACCTCGGAAGTATGCTCACACCGGTCGGTAACCCGCAGAATCTCTACATTTATGACCACTACAAGCTTATTGCCATGGACTTTGTGAGGACAATGCTTCCATCAGGAATACTCAGCCTTGTGGTGCTTATACTGCTTACACTGCTTTTGCCAAAGACTGCGTGCGGTACACATAAATCGGAAAAAAGTGTGATAAAACCGGCTCCGACGATAGGCTTTGCGGTACTCTTTGCAGCGTGTCTGCTGACTGTATTCCGTGTCCTTCCGGACTGGGTGATACTCATTGCGGCGATAGCTGCGGCACTCATATTTGACTGGAGTCTGCTAAAAAAAGCGGACTATCCGCTGCTTGCGACATTTGTATGCTTTTTTGTTTTTGTCGGCAATATCGCCCGTATCGAAGCGGTAAACAGCTTTTTCAGCAGTATGATTTCCGGCAGGGAAATGATAGTCTCTATACTGCTTTCACAGGTGATAAGCAACGTGCCGGCAGCGCTTATGCTGTCTGGCTTCACTGACGACGGCACAGAGCTCCTTCTCGGAGTTGACCTCGGTGGACTTGGCACCATAATTGCATCGCTTGCGAGTCTTATCTCTTTCCAGTTTTACCGTAAAGCGGAGGGGGCAAAGTCTGGGAGATACCTGCTTGTATTTACCGGAATAAGTATAATTCTGCTGATACCGCTTCTTATTATCAATCTGCTTATTTTCTGACAATAATAAAACAGGGACGGAAATTAGAGTGCTCCCCTTATCCGTCCCTGTTTTGCTTATCATATAAAAAAACGCCCCGTCGATTGACGAGGCGCTGGTGAGACATGAGGGATTTGAACCCTCGACCCTACGCTTAAAAGGCGTATGCTCTACCGGCTGAGCTAATGTCTCAAAGCAGATATAATTATATCAGAAAAAATGGGGTTTGTCAAGTAAGTTTGAAATATTCGACACATGAAATAAAACGTTTTGTAATAAGTGAAAAAAAGGATACGTAATGCCGAATTTTGAAAAAACCGTTGACAAATCACTTATTACATGCTATAATTTATATCGTTGTAAATGTGCTTGTAGCTCAGCTGGATAGAGTGACTGGCTACGAACCAGTAGGTCGGGGGTTCGAATCCCTCCAGGCACGCCATGCGCCTCGTCAATCGACGAGGCGTTTTTATTTTTACTTGACAAATCATACGTAAAATGGTAAAATGTCTATTGAGCAGACTACGCGGCAGCGGAAACGTTTAAGTTTATGAGGAAAGTCCGGGCATCACAGAGCAGGGTAGCTGTTAACGGCAGCCGAGGGCGACCTTAGGGCAAGTGCAACAGAGATATACCGCCGCTTTTGCGGTAAGGATGGAAAGGCGAGGTAAGAGCTCACCAGAGTGCGGGAGACCGTACTGCTATGTAAACCCTACCCGATGCAACGTCTATTGGTGCTTCGTATCTTAACGTCTGCTCGGCGGATACGAAGTAATGACGGCTTGAGCTTACCGGCGACGGTAAGAGTAGATAAATTGCCGCGCACGACAGAACCCGGCTTATCGGTCTGGTCACGAAAGAGAGCTTAGGCTCTCTTTTTTTATGCCTGAAAATCAGTATTCGATACCCTCACGGGCGGGGATACCTTTATCGTATGGGTGCCTCAGCGGTTTCATTTCGGTTATATAGTCAGCTATAGCAAGAAGCTCGTCAGGAGCATTCCGTCCGGTGAGGACCACTTCACATCCGGATTTTGCGGCAATTTCGAGCAGTGCACCGGCGGCACCTGTGTCAAGCAGTTTTTTTGTGTATGCACCGATAAATTCATCGAGTACGAGCAGTCCGATATTGTCGTTTAGAACGAGCTTTCGGGCATATTCAATCATACTGTTGTGCTCTGCTGTAAGGGATTCAAGTTCTGCGGGAGTCATCGCATATGTGAACTTACTGCATCTTTCGGCACAGATAACATCTATGCCAAGCTTTTTTAGCTGACTTATCTCGGAAGATGTACCATTCTTCAGAAACTGCATAAAGCAAATCTTTTTACCAGCTCCTGATGCTCGGACGGTCAGTCCGACAGCCGCTGTTGTTTTACCTTTTCCGTTTCCAGTGTAAATATGTAACATTAATATTCACTCTCCAATCGCAATATACGGTAAGATTATAGCATTTTTCTGCAAAAAAAGCAATATTTGAAATGCCGGATGTCAGTTTTTACAGTCGGTTCGTTATAGAATTGTCAAAATTCAACAAAGTTGGTATTTTTCACATTTTCCTCTTTACTTCTTGTTAATAATGTGATATCATATACTAAAGGTGAATGGGTGTGGATAAATATTTTATTGATTTTACAATTACAGCTCTTTACTTTTGTACTCTGTTGTGTTAAAATGAATAAAGCAATTATTTTTTCGCATTTTTAGCCTATGGCAGATTGGAGTTACAAAAATGATAGATAAAATCAAATCTGAAAGCATGGATCTACTCTTTGAGGCTATCCTTACACTTGAATCCGTTGACGATTGCTATAAGTTCTTCGATGACCTCTGTACAAGCATCGAACTGAAGGCTTTTGCACAGAGACTCCACGTTGCTAAGCTTCTCGACGAGCATCGCGTCTATAACAGCATTGTCACCGAAACAGGCGCAAGTACTGCGACGATAAGCAGAGTCAACCGCTCTCTCAAGGACGGCAACGACGGATATAACATAGTGTTCGACAGACTCAAGGAAGCAAATCTGCTGAAATAAAATTTCTGAAAGGAAGTATCACATGAAAAAAACGGATTTTTTTAAGAAGACCGCTGCGGCTATAACTGCTGCTGCAACACTTCTTACCGGCAGCGCTTTTACGGCGAGCGCAGCTGTGGTCGATACCGAGAATCCAAACAACTATGACAACTTTGCTGAAGCACTTCAGCTCGCCCTCTGCTTCTATGATGCGAATAAGTGCGGTGACAAAGTTGCAAACGATGGCTACTATTCATGGCGCGGCAACTGTCATGTGAAGGATTCTGAGATCCCTCTCCAGCCTATGAATCCTATGCCTACTGTAAACAAGGGTAAGACTGACGAAGAACTCGGTGACGGTCAGGGTGTGGGCCCCGGAGACGAAGGCAAAAAGGACCCGAACCTCGGTGATGACGATCCGGACCTCTACATTGGTGTTAACATGAGCGAAAAGTTCATCGCTGCCAATAAGAAGTACCTCGACCCCGACGGAAACGGTACTCTCGACCTTACAGGCGGCTGGCACGATGCCGGTGACCATGTTAAGTTCGGTCTTCCCGGAAGCTATTCGGGTTCAACTGTAGGCTGGGGCTATTACGAGTTCCGTGACGCTTACAAGGAAATGGGCCTTGATACTCACGTCGAGGACGAGCTCCGCTGGATAAACGATTACTTCATGAAGGTCACTTTCCTCGATGATGACGATAAGGTTGTTGCATACTGCTATCAGGTCGGCGAAGGTAACAACGACCATAACTACTGGTGTGCTCCTGAGCTTCAGGTCGATGATACTGTAGTTGCTTCATCTTCATGTGCAGTTAAGCGTCCTGCTTACTTCGCTACAACTGAGATGCCTGCGTCTGATCAGTGTGCCGGCGCTGCTGCTTCACTTGCTATCAACTACCTCAACTTCAAGGACACAGATGAGGAATACGCTGCTGAAAACCTTAAGTATGCAAAGGCTCTTTACGATTTTGCAAGAGAGACTCATACAGAGGTATGGAAGCCGGGCGAGGTTCCGACTGCTACAAGCCTTGGCTACGACGGCGGTTTCTACACATCAAGCTACGATTACGACGAACTCGCATGGGCTGCTGTATGGCTCTATTACTGCACAGGTGATAAGACATACATCGACCACATCGTTTCTGTCGATGAAGAAACTACAAACGACAAGGGTGCTCATCCCTACACCGGTTACCTCAAGCGTATCATGACTGATACCGGCAACTGCTGGCAGAACATCTGGGTACACTGCTGGGATACAGTATGGGGCGGCGTTTTCGCTAAGCTCGCACCTGTAACCAATACTGCACGTGACTGGTACATCTTCCACTGGAACCTTGAGTTCTGGTCAGGATTCAATGAGAACACCGCTAAGCAGATCGAAAGCGGCTCTGTTGAAACAACTGACAAGGACGGCAAATCCGGTGACAAGGAAGGCACAAAGACAGTTGTAAAGCCGATGAGAAAGCCTTATGTCGCTACAACTACACACAAGTATTTCGGTATGGACGACCTTATCTGGAACCAGCCTATGACTTACAAGGAGATCAAGGATCTTCCTGAAAATGCACAGGTAAACAACTTCATTGCCAAGTCTCCTAACGGCTGGGCAGTAGTTGCCGGATACGGAAGTGCACGTTACAATACAGCAGCAGGTCTCCAGGCTATGGTTTACGCTAAGGAGACAGGCGACGAAACATTCGCACTCTGGGCTAAGGACCAGATGGAGTACATCCTCGGCGATAACCCGATGGGCTACTCTTACATCGTTGGCTATGAAAACAGCTACGCTTCTCATCCTCACCACCGTTCATCACACTGCTCAGGTAAACAGAGCATGGACGATCCTGTACATCAGGTACACACCCTCTGGGGCGCTCTCGTAGGCGGTCCTGACCTCAAGGATATCCACGTTGATGAAACAAAGGATTACATCTACAACGAAGTTACTGACGACTACAATGCTGCTCTCTGCGGTGATCTCGCAGGTCTTTACCACTTCTACGGTGCTAAGGGCAAGGAACTCGAAAAAGAGAACCACGTTATCCCTGATTTTGATATGTCCAAGAACGCTAAGGCTGGATTTGATCAGGTAGACGCAGACGGAAATCCGCTTCCTATCGGTCTTTACGCAGCAGGCGGAAAGAATCAGGAACAGACAGGCAGTGTTCAGCTCAAGGTCGTTGTTTACAACAGAACTATCGATCCTCCGAGATTCGAGAGCAACCTCAAGGCAAGATATTACTTCAATGTCAAGGAACTTGTCGACGCAGGCTATGATCCTGAAGAGTACATCTTCTACCGTATAGACTACGATCAGGAGAAGGGTTACTCAAGCGGAAAGAATGAGGTAAAGTTCACGCCTCCTACAAAGTACGACGATAAGGGTAACTACTACGTTGAGATGCAGTGGAAGGACTGCGACTTCTACGGAAGCCGTGTATACCAGTTCGCACTCGGCTATAAGCAGGATAAGGAGACCTTCAAGGACGTTGTGTGGAGCTCCAAGAACGACTACAGCTATGCTGACCTCGTATCTTTTGCTGACGAGAATGAAGCTGCTGCTATCACAGACAAGATCACACTTTATGCTGATGATAAGCTCGTTTGGGGTACTGAACCCGACGGCACAACTCCTTCAGATGAAACTGACCCCGCACCTTCAGCATCCGGTGCAGGCAAGGTTACAAAGTGGGGCGACGCAAACCTTGATGACAATGTAACAGTTGCAGACGCAGTTACAATCCTTCAGTCACTCGGCAACAAGGATAAGTACGTTCTCGAGCCGAACGGCAAGGCTAATGCAGACGTTTACGACAACGGTGACGGCATTACAGCTAAGGACGCTCTTACGATTCAGCAGGTTGACTCCGGAAAGTATAAGCAGACCGATCTCCCTGTTTCCTACAAGAAAAAATAAAAAAACAGAGACCCAAGCTTCGTGCTTGGGTCTCATTTTTATATCAGGTGGAAGTGCCTGAGTGCGTTGTATATGCCGTCTTCTTCGAGGGGAGTGGTTATGTACGATACATACGGGTAGAGTACCTCTGCACCGCCCATAGCGATACTGTTTGGCACTGCACGAAGCATTGGCAGGTCGTTTGAGCTATCGCCTATCGCGTAGGCATTTTCCGGCGGTATACCGAGCTTTTTGAGGATAATACCCATAGCTGTTGCTTTTGAAAAGCCGTGCGGAACATTTTCAAAGAAGCCGTTACCGCGGTCGATGATATCGTAGTATCTGCCTATTTCACGGCGAAAACGTTCCATGTCAGCATCGGGATTAGTCCATATCACGAACTTATCGAAGATGAAATCGTCGTCAGTAACTCTGCCGTCTATTGGTATTCCCTCCTCAACAAATGAGACGAGAAAATCATCAAGGTCGGCATTGCGCGCAGCGTCGTCGTCGAAGAAGTAGCCGTCCTTGTGCTCGTATACCGGAGTTACACCGCAGTTTCGGTTGATTTTGGCAATCATGCGGCAATGCTCCTGCGTGAGCTTGTTGCACAGCAGTACCTTCCCTTCGTACTCGATATAAGTGCCGCATCCGCAGATAAGACCGTCGAAGCCGATATCACGAACCTCCTGACTTACGTTGAATTCGGTTCTGCCTGTGTTGATAAAGGTCAGACAGCCGTTTTTGCGTGCCTGAGCGATAGCCTGACGTGTACTGTCAGGGATAAGGCGGCGCTTGTCCTCAGAGATGAGAGTACCGTCGATATCGAAAAAAATAACTGCTCTCAAAAGAGTCTCTCCTTTTCGGAATAATTTGTTATTACAAAAAGATATTATAAAACATTGTGTAAAAAATGTCAAGCAGAGCAATTGTACTTGCATTTTCATAAAAAATATAGTATAATAGAATAGACCGGATGTATTTATACGTATTTCCGGCATTACTGACACTTACTCCACGAGGGATAATATTATGGAACAGACCAGAAAAAGTGATAAAAATACAGAAAACGGCAACATCTTTTACGCTGTAGCTATGCGCGGACTCGTTGCATTCCCGAAAATGGTGATGCACTTCGACGTAGCACGCGAGAAGTCGGTTGCTTCAATAGAA
Source organism: Ruminococcus flavefaciens (assembly GCA_902792235.1). Classification (GTDB taxonomy): domain Bacteria; phylum Bacillota; class Clostridia; order Oscillospirales; family Ruminococcaceae; genus Ruminococcus; species Ruminococcus flavefaciens_AE. Next base: position 33,278 of record CADAYP010000015.1, on the reverse strand, counting down.
AAAGCACTCAAGGAAGGCGGAAAGCTTTTCCTTGTAACTCAGCATGAAACGTATGTTGACAACCCTAAGGCTTCTGACCTGTATAAGGTCGGTGTAGTGGCTGAAATAAAGCAGGTGCTCAAACTGCCTGACAATATCATGAAGGTGCTTGTTGAGGGCGTGTATAAGGCTAATCTTCTCCGTCTTATCGACGACGGTGAGACATTGCAGGCAGAGGTTAAGCGCACTCCTACATATTCGCGAGCTAAAGTAGATGAGGTTGAGGCTGAGGCGCTCATGCGCTCTATCAAGGACGTTTTCGAACGCTATGCGTCCTTCTTCCCGAAAATGCCGAAGGAACTCCTTGCGTCCGTAATGACTCAGGACGACCCCATAAAGCTTTTCGAGACCGTTACATTCAACTGTAACCTCAACTACCGCGATAAGCAGACTCTTCTCGAAGAATCGAATATACTCAATAAACTGTCGGTACTCTTTGCCTGCCTTTCGTCTGAAGTCGAGATACTCGGACTCGAAAACCTCATCAATGAGCAGACCAAAAACAGTATCGACAAGGGACAGAAGGAGTATTACCTCCGTGAGCAGATGAGGATAATTCAGGAACAGCTCGGTGAGGACGATCAGGACGAAGCGTTCAGCTATATCAACGACCTCGTTGAACTTAAGATAGACGAGGAGAGCAGGGAAAAGCTTCTGAAAGAAGCCGATAAGCTCGTTAAACTGCCTCCTGCCTCTCAGGAAGCCTTCGTCATCAAGAACTACCTTGACACGATCCTTGACCTTCCGTGGGGCAAATACACAAAGTCGAAGATGTCGATGGAGAAGGCACAGGATATACTCGAAAAGGAGCATTACGGACTCAAAAAAGTCAAGGAGCGTATACTCGAATTTCTTGCAGTTCATATGCTCAACCCCGATATAAAGGGACAGATAATCTGCCTCGCAGGACCTCCCGGTATCGGTAAGACCTCTATAGCAAAGTCTATAGCAAAGGCTATGGGACGCAAATACGCAAGAGTTTCACTTGGCGGTGTACGCGATGAAGCTGATATCCGCGGTCATAGAAAAACCTACGTCGGCGCAATGCCGGGACGTATCATAACTGCTCTTCAGCAGGCAGGTTCTGCAAATCCGCTCATCAAGCTTTGCAGTGACATCAAGGGCGACCCATCATCTGCGATGCTTGAAGTACTTGACAGTGAGCAGAATAATGCTTTCCGCGACCACTTCATAGAAGTTCCGTTTGACCTCAGCAAGTGTGTATTCATTACGACTGCAAACAACGTTTCAGCTATTCCCGGACCGCTTCTCGACCGTATGGAAGTCATCGAACTCCCAAGCTACACGGCAGAGGAGAAGTTCCACATCGCAAAACAGCTGAAAGAACATGGTCTGAAAGGCACTCAGCTCAAGATAGAGGACGATGCTCTCGACGAGATAATACAGTATTACACCAAGGAAGCGGGTGTCCGCGGACTTGAAAGATATATCGCATCACTCTGCCGTAAGGCGGCAAGAAAGATAGCATCCGGCGAAGCAAAGCGTGTGACCGTCAAGGCTAAGGAGATAGAGACATGGCTCGGTGTAAAGAAGTATCTGCCGGACCTCTCCTCCAGACAGGACCAGGTCGGAGTTGTAAACGGTCTCGCATGGACCAGTGTAGGCGGAGTTCTCATGCCGCTTGAAGTCATCGTACTCAAAGGCTCGGGCAAAATCGAGGTTACCGGTTCACTCGGCGACGTCATGAAGGAAAGTGCAAAGATAGCTGTAAGCTACGTGAGAAGCGTTGCTGACAAGTACGGCATCGACCCCGAATTCTACAAAAACTGCGACATACATATCCACGCGCCCGAGGGAGCTGTCCCGAAGGACGGTCCTTCTGCCGGTGTTACAATGACTACCGCACTCGTTTCGGCACTCTCAGGTATGCCTGTAAGAGCAGATGTTGCCATGACCGGTGAGATAACTCTCCACGGCAAGGTGCTCCCGATAGGAGGACTCCGCGAAAAGACTATGGCGGCGTTCAAGGCGGAGATAGGTACTGTCATCATACCGTCGCAGAATACTTCTGACCTTGAAGAAGTGGACGATGTTGTAAAGAATGCGATAAAATTTGTAAGTGCAGACGACCTCTCAACAGTACTCGATACTGCACTCATTACTAAGCCTGCCAAAGCAAAGCGCGGCAGACCCGCAAAAACAAAAAAATAACCGGATATCACTGAAAGGAGATGATACCCGTGAAGCTGAATTATAATAAAGCCGAATATGTTGCATCATACGGCAAGTTTTCACAGATACCGGCTCCGGAGAGGATAGAGATAGCTTTTGCCGGACATTCAAACGTCGGCAAGTCTACACTTATAAACAAGCTTTTCAACCGCAAGAATCTTGCGAGAGTAAGCTCTGTACCGGGCAAGACGGCTACTATAAACTTCTACGGACTTGAAAATCTCTACTTTGTTGACCTTCCCGGCTACGGCTATGCAAAGGTCGCTAAGACCGAGAAGGAGAGATGGTCGGGACTTATTGAGGGATACCTCAGCTCCGACCGCGATATAAGACTCGTTTTCATGCTTGTGGATATGCGTCACGCTCCTACAAAGGACGACGTAAAGATGATAGACTATCTTATCGACACGGAAATGCCGTTCATTATCGTACTCACTAAGGCTGACAAGCTCAAAAAGACCGAGCGCGAGAAGCGTATGGAGGCTTTTCGTACAGAGATACCGTGTTTTGACGATATCCATGTGATACCCTTTTCTTCAATGACTTTTGAAGGTGTTGACGAGCTGAGGGAGATTGTTGAAGACATAGCTGATGATACAGCTGACGAATCGGTTGATTACTGAAAGGAATGATAAAAATGTTCGTATCTGACAACCTTTCTGTCAATGAGAATGGAAATCTCACTATTGGCGGAGTTGACACAGTTGAACTTGCGGAAAAATACGGAACTCCGCTTTACGTAATGGACGAGGAGCTTATCCGCGATTCGCTCCGCCGTTTCCACGACAGCATGAATAAATACTACGAGGGCATGGGCGAGGTTCACTACGCAAGCAAGGCTTTCTCATGCATGGAGATGTGCCGCATAGTTGCAAGCGAAGGAGACGGTCTCGACGCTGTTTCTATCGGTGAACTCTACACTGCAGTAAAGGCAGGCTTTCCTATGGAGAAAGTCGGCTTCCACGGCAATAACAAGACAGATGAGGAGCTTGCGTATGCTCTTGAGGTCGGTGTAGGACATATAATCGTTGACAATATTTCCGAGCTCTACAGACTTGAAAGAATCGCAAAGGAAAAGGGTATCAAGCCGCGTATAATGTTCCGCATCAAACCCGGTATCGACGCTCACACTCACAAGGCTGTAATGACAGGACAGATAGACAGCAAATTCGGTTTTGCACTCGAAACAGGCGAGGCTTTTGAAGCTGTAAAGGAAGCAATTTCGTGTGAAAACATCGAATTCTACGGTGTTCACTGTCACATTGGTTCGCAGATTTTTGACATAGAACCCTTTGAAGCGGCGGCAAAGGTAATGCTTGGCTTCATCGCAAAGGTAAAGAATGAACTCGGCTACGAGATAAAGGGACTCAATCTCGGCGGCGGATTTGGTATCAAGTACCTTGAAGAGCATGACCCCGCTCCTTTTGAGACATACCTTGAGCGCGTTTCATCAGTAGTAAGAAGCGAGTGCGCTTCACTTGGCATCTCTCAGCCGAGAATGTACATCGAACCCGGCAGAGCTATTGCGGCTCCGGCAGGCATTACACTTTACAAAGTCGGCGCACGCAAGGAGATACCGAATACACGTACATACGTGTCTATCGACGGCGGTATGGCAGATAATCCGCGATATATCCTTTATCAGTCCGAGTACGAGGCAGTAGTTGCAAACAAGGCTGAACAGCCGCGAGATGAAAAGGTTACTCTTGCGGGCAGATGCTGTGAGAGCGGTGACCTGATTGGCGAGAATATGCCGCTTCAGCACGCTGAATCCGGCGATATCATAGCAGTTCTTGCGACTGGTGCGTACAACTATTCAATGTCGTCTAACTATAACCGACTCCAGAAGCCGGCTGTAGTATTTGTAAACAAGGGCGAGAGCCGTATTGCGGTAAAGCGCGAGTCTCTCGACGATATCATCAAGAATGACGTTTGACATTATTGGAGCAGGAAGGCATAGCCTGACTGCTCCAATGCTTTTATGGGGGTGAGGGAATTGGCGTGTATGATAGTTCTGATACTCGCCGCTGTATTTGTTGCTGTTGCGGCATTCGGAGCAAACAGGCGCTTTTTCAGGGATATTTATATAATCGTCAGGGGAAAGCGTTACAGCGGAGTATGCGTCGGCAAATTCGGCTTTAAAAACGGTGACCACATGGTTACCTGGAGTGACAGCGATAATGAAGGCAGAATGGAGGTATTTCCTGTTACGACGATAAGAAAGCCTCCGTTTAGTATTCCTGTCTACTGCGTTGACAATGACCCGAAAAAGTCAAATTTAGGCATAAGGAGTATTCTTTACTATCTGCCGGTCCTGATACTGACTGACCTGACACTGGGTGCACTTATATTTGGTGCGATACCTGAGTGGATAGGACTTTTGTTTTGATAAGCTAACAAGTATTTTATCATGCCTTGTTTAATTCTTGACAAACTTTGTGAAAAGTAGTAAAATAAAATATATATGTTTTGAAAGGACTGATCTCAATGGGTTCAACACTTACTGAAAAGATCTTAAAGGCACATCTCGTTGACGGCGAGTACATCAAGGGTCAGGAGATAGGCATTCGTATCGACCAGACTCTCACTCAGGACGCTACAGGTACTATGGCTTACCTCGAATTCGAGGCTATGGGAGTTCCGCGCGTCAAGACTGAGCGCTCTGTCGCTTATATCGACCATAACACTCTCCAGAGCGGCTTCGAGAATGCCGACGACCACCGCTTCATCGGAAGCGTTGCAAAGAAGCACGGTATCTACTTCTCACGTCCCGGCAACGGTATCTGCCATCAGGTTCACCTTGAGAGATTCGGTATCCCCGGCAAAACTCTCATCGGCTCTGACAGCCATACCCCCACAGGCGGCGGTATCGGTATGATAGCTATCGGTGCAGGCGGTCTCGACGTTGCAGTTGCAATGGGCGGCGGCGCTTACTACATAACCTGCCCAAAGGTAGTAAAGGTAAACCTCACAGGCAAACTCAGCCCCTGGGTATCTGCTAAGGACGTTATCCTTGAAGTGCTCAGAAGAATGTCCGTTAAGGGCGGTGTAGGCAAGGTTATCGAGTACGTAGGCGAAGGTGTCAAGACCCTCTCTGTTCCTGAGCGTGCAACTATCACAAACATGGGCGCAGAGCTTGGTGCTACTACATCAATCTTCCCTTCAGACGAAGTAACAAAGCAGTTCCTCAAGGCTCAGAAGCGTGAAGAGGTTTGGACTCCTCTTGCTGCTGACCCTGATGCAGTATACGACGAAGAACTCGACATCGACCTCAGCAAGCTCGTTCCTCTTGCAGCATGTCCTCATTCTCCTGACAACGTTAAGAGCGTTGAAGAGATCGGCAGACTCAAGATAGATCAGGTTTGTATCGGTTCATGTACAAACTCTTCACTCCTTGATATGCTCAAGGTAGCTCATATCCTCAAGGGCAAGACCGTTAATCCTGACGTTTCACTTGCTATTGCTCCCGGTTCTAAGCAGGTGCTCAACATGATGGCTCAGAACGGCGCACTCGCAACTCTTATCGACGCAGGTGCACGTATCCTTGAGTCTGCGTGCGGTCCTTGCATCGGTATGGGACAGTCACCTAACTCAAAGGGTATCTCACTCCGTACATTCAACAGAAACTTTGAAGGACGCTCCGGTACAAAGGACGGTCAGATCTATCTTGTATCACCTGAAATGGCAGCAGTTTCTGCTCTCACAGGTTATCTCACTGACCCCCGCGAGCTTGGCGATATGCCTGAGTTCAAGCTCCCTGAGGAGTTCACAGTCAACGACAATATGATCGTTCCGCCCGCTCCTGTTGAGGAGATGGACAGCGTTGAGATCCTCCGCGGACCCAATATCAAACCCTATCCTGATACAACTCCTCTCCTTGAGACTATTGATGCTCCTGTATCACTCAAGGTGGGCGACAATATCACTACTGACCACATCATGCCCGCAGGTGCTAAGATCCTTCCTCTTCGTTCAAATATTCCGAAGATCTCACAGTACTGCTTTGCTGTATGTGATGAGAGCTTCCCGAAGAGAGCAGAGCGCCTCGGTAAGAGCATAATCGTAGGCGGTTCAAACTACGGTCAGGGTTCATCGCGTGAGCATGCTGCACTTGCTCCGCTTTACCTCGGCGTTAAGGCTGTACTCGTTAAGTCTTTCGCACGTATCCACCGCGCAAACCTCATAAACGCAGGCATTCTCCCGCTCACATTCGTGAATGAGGCTGACTATGACAAGATCTCTGAGGGTGATCACCTTCTCCTTCCTGATGTAAGAAAGGCTGTTGCTGAAGGCAAGTCTGAGCTTACAGTGGTCAACAAGACTAACGGCAGCGAGATACCGGTTCTCTGCGAACTTTCAGGCAGAACAAAGGATATCATGCTTGCAGGCGGTCTCCTCGACTTCACAAGAGAGTCAATGAAGTAATATAAGGCAACACCGTACAAAAACGCAAGGTGCGCTTTGTGTGGTGTTGCTATAAGAACAGGTTTGAATATTCAGCCTGATAAAACAATGCAGAAGATGTATTTATGTACCATGAGGCAGGTGAGATGGTTTGGATAAAAAAAGTATTACAGGACCACTCTCATTCATGGCATTTCTGATGTTCATGCTGCTGGCTTTCTGGTGTCTTAACATCTACAAGCATATCCGTGCAGGCGGCTGGAAGGGGATTGCAGCTGCTGTGGATATATCCGGTGCAGTATTGCTTGCCGGAGTGTTTATAGCAGTACTGCTGCCTTTATTCAGGTGATATGAAAAACAACATAAATGGTTATGGAATGTAATGTCCTGACTTAATGTATTCAATTATGATGTTTATATATCATAGAGTGAGGCTTAAAATCGACAGATATAGGGATAAAGATGAAACTTAAAGAAATAATTGACGACATTTTCGATGATATGCGTACTGCTGACCAGCGTCATGAAGACTCTATGCGTGACATGGGTGTGTTCATGCCGAAATACAGGGCAAGACGCGATAACTACGGACTATGGTCAACGCTTTTTCCGCATATTATCGGTTTCATAGCCGGACTTGCTATTACGAAGCTTTTCGGAATGAGCGGTGCAGCATATGTCGTTTTCGGCACTATATGCGCCTTCGCTGCCGGTACATACAAAAGCATTGCGATGGACAAAATATCGTTTCTCCCTGCACTTATCAGAAATTTACTGATAACGGGAGCGGTTGTAATAATAAGCACCATTGTTGTGCTGACGGATAAGGAATAAAGGCGATGTATGATATAATGCTGATGCTAAGAAGACATCATAAGCCTATGTCTCCGAAAGCCTTTGCCTGCTTTTCGGTCGGAGTTGCGGTTGCATTGATTCTGCAATTTCTTCTCCCGAGTGTATTCAAGAAGGCTGACGATAAGCTTTTAAGCAGGATTTCATGGGGCACCGGATTAGTCGTCTCAGTAATTCTAATAATGATTTTCGGCTGATGTTTTCAGCCGGCAACTATAATAATTCAGGAGGTCTGAACCAATGGCAAAGATAATAATGAAAACTCCCCTCGTCGAGATGGACGGCGACGAAATGACCCGTATCCTCTGGCAGTGGATAAAGGAAACTCTCCTTGAACCATATGTAGAGCTCAACACCGAGTATTACGACCTCGGACTCAAACACCGTGAGGAAACTAAAGATCAGGTAACTATCGATTCAGCTGAAGCTACAAAGAAGTACGGAGTAGCTGTAAAGTGTGCGACTATCACACCTAATGCTGCAAGAATGCCTGAGTATAATCTTACACAGATGTGGAAGTCGCCTAACGGCACTATCAGAGCTGCTCTCGACGGAACTGTATTCAGAACTCCTATCATAGTAAAGGGTATAGAACCCTATATCCCTACATGGACTAAGCCTATCACTATCGCTCGTCACGCTTACGGCGATGTTTACAAGAATACCGAAATGCGTGTTGCAAAGGGCAGCAAGGCTGAACTCGTTGTAACTGATGAAAACGGCAATGAGACCCGTGAACTTATCCACGATTTCACAAAGTGCGACGGTATCATTCAGGGACTTCACAACCTTGATGCATCTATCGCAGGCTTTGCGAGGGCGTGTCTCAACTATGGTCTCGACCTCAAGCAGGACGTATGGTTCGCTTCAAAGGACACTATTTCAAAGAAGTATGACCACCGTTTCAAGGACATATTCCAGGAAATATACGATAACGAGTACAAGGAAAAGTACGAAGCAGCAGGCATTGAGTACTTCTACACCCTCATCGACGACGCTGTAGCAAGAGTTATCCGTTCAAACGGCGGCTATATATGGGCTTGTAAGAACTACGACGGCGACGTAATGTCTGACATGGTATCAACTGCATACGGCAGCCTTGCTATGATGACTTCTGTTCTCGTTTCACCCGACGGTATCTACGAGTACGAGGCTGCACACGGTACTGTACAGCGCCACTACTACAAGTACCTCAAGGGCGAGGAGACTTCCACAAACTCCGTTGCAACAATCTTTGCATGGAGCGGTGCACTTCGCAAGAGAGGTGAACTTGACGGTACACCTGAGCTTTGTCAGTTCGCTGATAAGCTTGAGAAGGCTACTATCCAGACTATCGAGGAAGGCGTTATGACCGGTGACCTTTACCTTATTTCAAAGCTTGATAATAAGAAGAAGGTTGATTCCAAGACATTCCTTGATGAAATAAAGGTCAGACTTGACAAGTTAATGTAAGATATCTGTATAGATTGAGAGGCATATTAAAAAATGTCAAAGAACGCGATATCAAATTCTGTAATCAGACGTCTGCCGCGTTATTACCGCTTTCTCGGTGACCTTGAAGCAAATGGATACGTGCGTATCTCTTCAAGGGAACTTGCCGAGAAAATGGGACTTACCGCTTCGCAGATACGTCAGGATTTCAACTGCTTCGGCGAATTTGGTCAGCAGGGATACGGCTACAACGTTACAGGGTTAAGAGGCGAGATAGGCAAAATTCTCGGACTCGACAAGCAGACTCCGATGATACTTCTCGGAGCAGGTAACCTCGGAAGAGCCCTTGCTTCGCACATAGATTTCCACAACAGAGGTTTCGACCTTGTCGGGATTTTTGATGCGAATCCTGAACTCGTTGGCAAAAAAATCGGCGACCTTACTATTATGGACGTTGCTGAAATTGAGAACTTTTGCAGTGAGCATAAGCCGACTGCGGCTATCCTCTGCATACCGCGTGAGTCGGCAGAGAAGGAAGTTGAAAAGCTCATCAGCTACGGAGTGCGTGCATTCTGGAATTTCACACATTACGACCTGCGTGTGACCCATAAGGACGTTGCAGTTGAAAATGTACATCTCGGCGACAGCCTTACTACGCTTTCATACTGCCTTAATTCGTCTGACGAAAAGTAAAAAAAGTAAAGGTGCAGGGTGTAATTACCCTGCACTCTGCGTTTGGAAATATAAGAAATCTGTGATTTTTTTGTCAATCTCACAGTCTTATTATTCCTCAGGATATATGTTCAGATTCCAAAATGATATATCATCGGACGATAAAATGAAAAGAGTGACGGGTATCTGATTTGTGCAGAGTTTTTTTAAAAGCTTATACCATCGCTCGGTAAAGCAGTGAAAGCATGGTCTGATATGTGTAAACCCTATGAAACAGCACACATTTCCGACGGCTAAATATGCAAAACATACATTGTGTAATATACAAAAAAATATATCCTGAAAGATATATTCTTATGCGAAAAAAATTGGATAGAATAACATTGTTAATATTATATCAATATCTGAATACCTGTATTCTGAATCAGCATTTGAAAAATTCCTGAATTGCTGATATACTTATTATAGACGTGTTATACATTGTCTGAATATAACTGAACTTGCCGGAGACTAAGGTCTCTGCAAAATATATTACGGGAGAGGTTTTATCTATGGATTATCGTATTGAACATGACTCTATGGGCGAGGTCAAGGTGCCTGCTGACAAGTACTGGGCAGCTCAGACCGAGCGCAGTCACGAAAACTTCCTCATCGGTGTGGGAATCGAGACTATGCCCCGTGAGATAACTCACGCATTCGGCATTCTCAAGAAGGCTGCTGCTCTCGCTAATCACGAGCTCAGACCCGAGAAAATGACCGATGAAAAGCTTGCAGCGATATCTCAGGCTTGCGACGAGGTCATAAGCGGTTCACTCAACGAGCACTTTCCGCTCGTAGTTTGGCAGACCGGAAGCGGTACACAGTCAAACATGAATGCAAACGAGGTAATCGCAAACAGGGGAAATGAGATAGCAGGTTCAAAGCTTCTTCACCCCAATGACGATATCAATATGAGCCAGTCCTCAAACGATACCTTCCCGACAGCAATGCACATCGCAGCTGTTATCGCTATCGAGGACAAGGTCGTTCCTGCGATAGACACTCTCATTGATACATTCAAGCGTCTCGAAGAAGAGAACGAGGGCATCGTAAAGAGCGGCCGTACACACCTTCAGGACGCAACTCCTATCAAGTTCTCACAGGAGATAAGCGGCTGGAGAGCTTCACTCGAAAAGGATAAGAAAATGCTCGTATCCTCGTGCGGGGAACTCAAGGAACTCGCTCTCGGCGGTACAGCGGTAGGAACAGGTCTTAACGCACCTGCCGGATTCGCAGAGAAGTCAGCCGAAGCTATCAGCAAACTCACTGGCAAGAACTTCGTGACAGCGCCCAACAAGTTCCACTCTCTCACATCAAAGGACGAGATAGTTTTCGCACACGGTGCTCTCAAAGCGCTTGCTGCTGACATGATGAAGATTGCAAACGATGTACGCTGGCTTGCTTCAGGTCCGAGAGACGGTCTCGGCGAGATTCTCATTCCTGAGAATGAACCCGGCTCATCTATCATGCCCGGCAAGGTAAATCCGACACAGTGCGAACAGGTGACAATGGTCGCTGTACAGGTAATGGGCAACGACGTTGCAGTCGGAATGGCTGCTTCACAGGGTAACTTCGAGCTCAACGTATTTATGCCGGTATGCGCATACAACTTCCTCCAGTCCGCAAGACTTCTTGCTGAATCTATCCTCAGCTTCAACAAGAACTGTGCTGTAGGCATCAAGGCAAACAAGGAGAAGATGCACCACAATCTCCACAACTCTCTCATGCTTGTAACAGCTCTCAATCCCTATATCGGATACGAGAATGCTGCAAAGACTGCCAAGAAGGCGTTCAAGGACAATATTTCCCTCAAGGAAGCCTGCGTAGAACTTGGATTCCTCACAGCTGAGAAGTTTGACGAGGTGTTCCACCCTGAGGAAATGGTTTGAGGACGCTGTCCTCAAACTCCTGCCAGAGACTCTGTCTCCGGACTCTTATAACAGCAAACTCAATGAAAGGATACCGTTATGGAAACATTTACATATTATCCCGGCTGTACCTTGCGTACAAAGGCTAAGGACCTCGATACATATGCGAGAAAATCTGCCGAAGCTCTGGGTATAGCTCTTGAAGAGCCTGCCGACTGGCAGTGCTGCGGCGGTGCTTACACAACTGCCAAGGACGAGATAGCAACAAAGCTTTCAGCGGTAAGAGTACTCAATTCCGCTAAGGAAGCCGGAAATGCACTTATAACCGTATGTTCTGCCTGCCACAATGTAATAAAACAGACTGAATATGATATTTCCCGCGATGAGGAAATGGCTTCAAAGGTAAACAATTACCTCGGACTCCCTGAAGCTTATGTGGGTGGTACAAAGGTTTATCACTACCTTGAAATGCTCCGCGACGTTGTCGGATTCGATAACCTCAAGGCAAAGGTAGTCAATCCGCTCAAGGGAAAGAAAATCGCGGCATACTACGGATGTCTGCTGCTTCGTCCGGCGAAGGCTCTCGCTATGGACGACCCCGAGAATCCGACAATTATGGAGGATTTCATCAGAGCTATCGGTGCTGAACCTGTTGTATACTCTCAGCGCAACGAATGCTGCGGCGGATACATCACAATGGAGGACAAGGCACAGGCTGCAAAGAGAAGCGGTGCTGTAATGGACTCTGCTAAGGACAAGGGTGCGGAAATGGTCATCACAGCCTGTCCGCTTTGCCTTTACAACCTCAGAAAGAACTCCGGTTCTGACATTCCCGTTTACTACTTTACCGAGCTTCTTGCGGAGGCTCTCGGCTTAAAGGAGGAGAGCAATGAATAAGAACTTAAAAGAACAGGTGCTCCGTTCGAGCGGAGTAAACGTTCTCAAATGCATGAGATGCGGAAAGTGCTCAGGCACCTGCCCTTCCTATGATGAAATGGAATATCACCCTCACCAGTTCGTTTACATGGTTGAAAAGGGCGATATCGAGACTCTGATGAATTCAAAGTCAATATATAAATGCCTTACCTGCTTTGCCTGCGTGGAGAGATGTCCCCGCGGAGTTGAGCCGGCAAAGGTAGTAGAGGCAGTGCGACTCGCGGCAGTACGTCAGCAGGGCAATAACCACCTCAAGCCGACTGATATCCCCGGAATGCTCGATGAAGACCTGCCGCAGCAGGCTATAGTCACAGCATTCAGAAAATATGCTAAGTAAGGAGGAGACGATACTATGCAGAGAATAGGTGTATTTGTCTGTCACTGCGGTACTAACATCGCCGCAACGGTAGACGTAAAAGCTGTTGCAGAGGCGCTCGGTCATGAGCCCGGAGTCGTCATCTCTCAGGACTATCAGTATATGTGCTCCGAATCAGGACAGGAGCTCGTAAAAAACGCTATCAAGGAGCAGAAACTCTCAGGAGTAGTTATCTGCTCATGCTCACCCCGTATGCACGAGAATACGTTCAGAAAGGCTGCCGCTTCAGCAGGTCTGAACCCTTATCTCGTCGAGATAGCGAATATCCGTGAGCAGTGCTCATGGATTCACAAGGACATCGCTACTGCTACAGAAAAGGCTATAATCCTCGGTAAGGCAGCAGTTGCAAAGGTCCACCTGAATACCCCGCTCAACTCTATGGAGAGTCCCGTTGTAAAGCGTGCACTCGTTATCGGCGGCGGTATCGCAGGTATTCAGACTGCCCTCGACATTGCAGAGGCAGGTTTTGATGTTGATATTGTTGAAAAACAGCCGACCATCGGCGGTAAAATGGCTCAGATAGACAAGACCTTCCCGACTCTTGACTGCGCAGCTTGTATCCTCACTCCTAAAATGGTTGAGGCTTCACAGAATGAGCATATCACTATCCACTCATTCAGCGAGGTAGAGGACGTAAGCGGATTCGTAGGCAACTTCACAGTTAAGATAAAGAAGAAGGCACGCTATGTTGATGAGACAAAGTGTACCGGATGTGGTCTTTGTACAGAGAAGTGCCCGATGAAAAAGGTGCCTAACGAGTTCAACATGGGACTCGATAACCGCTCGGCAGTGTATATTCCATTCGCACAGGCTGTACCGAAGGTCGCAACTATCGACCCGAATTACTGCATGATGCTTAAAACAGGCAAGTGCGGAGTGTGCTCAAAGGTGTGCTCAGCAGGCGCTATCGACTACAAGCAGCAGGATACTATCATTGAGCAGAAGTACGGTGCGATAGTTGTAGCTACCGGCTTCAATCCGATAAATCTTGATAAATACGACGAATTTGCATATAATCAGTGTCCCGACGTTGTAACCTCTCTCGAGCTTGAGAGACTTATGAATGCGGCAGGTCCTAACGGCGGTACTCTTCTCCGTCCTTCTGACAAGAGCCACCCCCATACTATCGTTTTCGTACAGTGCGTAGGTTCACGCTGCGACGATGAAAAGGGTAAGCCATACTGCTCAAAGATATGCTGTATGTACACTGCAAAGCACGCAATGCTTATCCGTGAGAAATATCCGGATACTGAGGTTTATGTATTCTACATAGATGTACGTACTCCCGGTAAGAACTTTGACGAATTCTACCGCCGTGCAGTTGAGCAGTACAATGTCCACTACATCAAGGGCATGGTCGGCAAGGTTACACCTAAGTCCGACGGCAAGATAGACGTTCAGGCATCAGACCTCCTTGCAAACGAGCAGCTCCACATCGACGCTGATATGGTAGTTCTCGCAGCTGCTATCGAGCCTGACAAGACAGCACGTCCGCTTGCAACAATGCTCACAACACAGATGGATACAAACGACTTCTTCACAGAAGCTCATCCGAAGCTCCGTCCTGTAGAAAGTGCTACAGCAGGTATATTCCTCTCAGGCGCTTGTCAGGGACCCAAGGATATCCCTGAGACAGTCGCACAGGGAAGTGCAGCAGCAGCAAAGGCTATAGGTCTTCTCTGTAAGAACAGCATCACCTGCAACCCTTGTGTAGCTCATTCAAACGAGCTCATGTGCAATGGCTGCTCATCATGTGAAAAGGTATGCCCCTATGGAGCAATCACATACATCGACAAGGAGTTCAGAATGCCAGACCGTACCACTAAGGTCCGCAGAGTTGCAAGCGTCAACCCGGCAGTTTGTCAGGGATGCGGTGCTTGTACAGTTGCTTGTCCTTCAGGTGCTATGGATCTTTTTGAGCCTGTAATAGTCGCTTTCTGCTGCAACTGGTGTTCATATGCGGGAGCCGACCTCTCAGGTACCAACAGACTGAATTACCCCACAAACGTTAAAATAATCAGAGTTCCCTGCTCATGCAGAGTTAACCCGATGTTCATTCTCAGAGCTTTCCAGAAGGGTGCTGACGGCGTTATCATATGCGGCTGCCACCCCGGAGACTGCCACTACACATCCGGTAACTACTTCACCCGCCGCAGAATAACCCTTCTCTACAGTATGCTCGATTTCCTCGGTATCGAGAGAAACCGTACACGCCTTGAATGGGTATCTGCTGCTGAAGGTGCTAAGTTCGCAGCAACTATGGAGCAGTTCACAGCAGACGTGAAGGCTCTCGGACCTAACCGCAGATTGGAGGACTTACGATGCAGGAAACAATGATAGCTAAAGCGAAGCAGCTCCTTGCTGACGGCACTGTTGACCGTGTTATCGGCTGGAAAAAGGGCGAATTCGCATATGATATAACTCCCGCTGTATTCACAAGTGCGGAGGAGCTTGAGCGTGATTTTGTGTTCGACGATTTCACAGCTGCAAACGTTTCAAAGTATCTCGTTAAGGAGACTGCTAAGGAAGGCAAGATACTCGCTTTCCTCAAGCCTTGCGATACCTACAGCTTCAATCAGCTCGTAAAGGAGCACCGCATTGACCGCGAAAAAGTGTACGCAGTGGGAATTCCCGGCGGACCTAAGCTTGATATCGAAAAGATAAAGGCAAAGGGAATAACAGGTATCATCAGCGTGAAGAATGAGGACTACACCCTCAAGATAGAAACTCTCTACGGCACAGAGACCATGCCCTTCTATGAGGCTGTACTCGATAAGTGCGCTTCATGCAAGAGTAAGAAGCACGTTGCATACGACGAGCTTATCGGTGAGGACGGAGATGTTCTTGATTCAAACCGTTTCGACATGGTTGAAAAGCTTGAAAATATGACCGCTCAGGAGCGTTTCGACTTCTGGCGCGAGCAGCTTTCAAAGTGCATACGCTGCAATGCGTGCAGAAACGTATGTCCTGCCTGCACATGCGAGAATTGTGTATTCGATAACCCGAATTCCGGTATCTCGAACAAGGCTGCTGCCGACAGCTTCGAGGAGAATATGTTCCACATAATCCGCGCATTCCATGTTGCAGGAAGATGTACAGACTGCGGCGAATGTTCGCGAGTATGTCCGCAGCATATCCCGCTTCATCTGCTCAACCGCAAGTTCATCAAGGACATCAACGAGCTTTACGGTGAATATCAGGCAGGCGCGGATACAACATCAAGAGCGCCCCTTACAGATTATACAAAGGAAGACTGCGAGCCTTCTATCGTTCACGAAAGGGGAGTTGAGTAATGCTGAAAATATCAAAATCAAAGCTTGGCGAACTGTTTGACGCAATCGCCGCAAAGCAGACTCTTTATATCCCTGCCGACCGTGAAGATGGTGCTGCTGAGTACAAGAAGTACGAGAGCGGAATGACACTTACAAAAGAGCTGAACACAGTCCGCAGCGCAAAGGACTTCTTCTTCCCGCAGACCGAAAACCTCGTTGACTTCAAAATGGAAGGCAAGAATATCGAGGTAAAGGACGTTCGTGAGGAGTGCGAAGACTTCGTGGTATTTGGAGTTCGCGCCTGCGATGCAAGAAGCTTCACTATTCTCGATAAGGTATTCCTCGTTGAACCGGTCGACAGCTACTATAAGAACCGCCGCGACCACGGCACTGTTGTGACAATGGCTTGTACAAGACCTGCCGAGACCTGCTTCTGCAAGACTTTCGGCATCGACCCGACTGTTCCCGAGGGAGACGCTGCCTGCTTCGACGACGGCGAGAATATCTTCTTCCTTGCTAACAATGACAAGGGTCAGGCATTTATAGATTCGATCTCTTCAATGCTCGAAGAGGGTGACGCAACAAAGCTCAGCGAGGTTCAGGAACAGGCAAGAGCTATTATGGAAAAGCTCCCGCTTGCAAAGCTTTCAACTGAGAATTTCGGCGGCGATAAGCTCAACGAGTACTTCAATTCAGATAAGTGGGCAGACCTCTCAGAGGCTTGTCTCGGCTGCGGAACCTGTACATTCGTCTGCCCGACATGCCAGTGCTACGATATCAGAGACTTCGACACCGGACACGGTATCAAGCGTTTCCGCTGCTGGGATTCGTGTATGTATTCAGACTTCACGAAAATGGCACACGGAAATCCGCGTCTCACACAGCTTGAGCGTTTCCGTCAGAGATTCATGCATAAGCTGGTATATTTCCCCGCAAACAACAATGGCGAGTTCGGCTGCGTAGGCTGCGGAAGATGTCTTTCCAAGTGTCCTATCTCGATGAACATCGTCAAGGTAATGAAAGCATTGGAGGTCAAGTGATGAATAACGATACATTGATACCATATATAGGTGTTGTTACCGATATCAGACAGGATACTCCCGATGTTAAGACATTCCGTGTGGTATCTCCCGAGGGAGGCAAGGTGTTCGAGCATATGCCGGGTCAGTGTGCAATGCTTTCTATCCCGGGTGTGGGCGAGGCAATGTTCTCAATAACATCTTCCCCGACAAATAAGGAATTCATGGAATTCAGCATAAAGAAGTGCGGCTGCCTTACTGAGTGGCTTCACGCTATGGACGTCGGACAGCAGATAACTATCCGCGGACCTTACGGCAACGCTTTCCCTGTTGAGGGCGACCTCAAGGGCAAGGACCTTCTCTTCATTGCCGGCGGTATCGGTCTTGCACCGCTCCGCTCGGTAATCAACTACGTCCGCGATAACAGAGCAAACTACGGCGACGTACAGATAATCTACGGTTCACGTTCAAAGGACGACCTCGTTGACTATCAGGAAATAATCGACGAGTGGATGGCTGACCCGAATATTCAGGTCAACCTGACTATAGACAATGCTCAGGAGGGCTGGGACGGTCACGTAGGATTCGTTCCGAATTACGTTAAGGAGCTTGCTCCTTCAACAAGCAAGACAGTCCTCGTATGCGGACCGCCTATCATGATAAAGTTCACACTTGCAGGTTTAAAGGAGCTTGGTTTCACCGAGACTCAGGTTTACACCACTATGGAGCTTCGTATGAAGTGCGGTGTAGGAAAGTGCGGACGCTGCAATATCGGCAACAAGTATGTCTGCAAGGACGGACCTGTTTTCCGTTTCGATCAGCTTGACGAGCTGCCTGACGAGTATTAAGGAGGAGAGCTAAACATGGATAATATGTTGAATGTCTACCTGTTCGGCAAAAAGTATGAAGTGCCGGCGGGTCTTACGATAATGACTGCTATGGAGTATGCAGGCTATGAGCTTGTAAGAGGCTGCGGCTGCCGTAACGGATTCTGCGGCGCGTGTGCTACAATATACAGAATCAAAGGTGAGGTAGAGCTCCACGGATGTCTTGCCTGCCAGACAGAGGTGCAGGAAGGTATGTACGTTGCTACACTTCCTTTCTTCCCGCTTGAAAAGAGAGTTTACAACATCGAGGAGATAAAGCCCGATCAGCAGATCATGATGCAGCTTTACCCCGAGATATACAGCTGTATCGGCTGCAATGCCTGCACTAAGGCTTGCACACAGGAGCTGAATGTTATGCAGTATATCGCATACGCTCAGCGCGGCGAGTATGAGAAGTGTGCAGAGGAGAGCTTCGACTGCGTAATGTGCGGAGTATGTTCATCACGCTGTCCCGCAGGAATATCTCACCCGCAGGTAGCAATGCTCGCAAGACGTCTCAACGGCAAGTATATCGCTCCCGAGTGCGGTCACCTCAACGACCGTGTAAACGAGATCAACGAAGGAATTTTCAACGATAAGATGGCTGAACTCATGTCCAAGGCTGTAACAAATGTTGACGAGCTCAAGGATATGTACAACCACCGCGAGATCGAGAAGTAAGGGGGAGCAGATATGTACAAGATAGAAAAGCTCAACGAGCTTGCAAAGATAGTTGCAGAAAAGAGAGCCGAGAACGCTGCTCTCGAACCGAGACGTATGACAGCTGAGGAGAAGGACGATCTTCTCGCTCACTTCCACCCCGATTATAAGCAGGACGAGTTCACAGTTCTCTCCGCAGGCGTAAACAAGGGCGATAAGGTACCTACACAGCTTGCAGAGCTTCTTCAGGGCAAGAGCCGCATAACTGCGGCTGACGCAGACCTCGAAAATCCTGACTACGATACAGATGTGCTCATCATCGGCGGCGGCGGTGCAGGTGCATCAGCAGCTATCGAGGCTGACGAAGCAGGCGTAAAGGCAATGATAGTAACAAAGCTTCGTATCGGCGACGCTAACACCATGATGGCTGAGGGCGGAATACAGGCTGCCGACAAGCCTAACGATTCTCCCGCTATCCACTTCCTCGACGCTTTCGGCGGCGGACATTTCGCTGCAAAGCCTGAGCTTGTTGCAAAGCTTGTAACCAAGGCTCCCGAGGCTATACAGTGGCTTAACAAGCTCGGCGTTGAGTTTGATAAGGAAGCAGACGGCACAATGGTAACAACTCACGGCGGCGGTACTTCCCGCAAGCGTATGCACGCTGCTAAGGACTATTCAGGTGCAGAGATAATGCGTACTCTCCGTGACGAAGTTATCAACAGAGGAATACCGGTTGTTGATTTCACAGCAGCAGTTGAGATAATCCTTGACGAAAACGGTAAGGCAGCAGGTGCGGTTCTCATGAACATGGAGACAAAGCAGCTCCTCGTTGCACGCGCTAAGACAGTTATTATTGCAACAGGCGGTGCCGGACGTCTTCACTATCAGGGATTCCCGACATCAAACCACTACGGTGCAACAGCTGACGGTCTTATTCTCGGCTACAGAGTTGGCGCAAGCCTTCTTTACGCTGATACACTTCAGTATCACCCGACAGGTACAGGCTATCCTGAGCAGATATTTGGTGCACTCGTTACTGAAAAGGTACGTTCACTCGGTGCTAAACTCGTTAATATCGACGGCGACGTATTCATGCACCCCCTTGAGACACGTGATGTAACAGCTGCATCGATAATTCGTGAGTGTACAGAACGCGGCAAGGGTGTTGAAACATCTCTCGGCAAGGCAGTATGGCTCGATACACCTATGATCGAGTACAAGAACGGAGAGGGTACTATCGAGAAGCGTATCCCTGCAATGATGCGTATGTTCGGTAAGTACGGCATAGATATCCGCAAGGAGCCTATCCTCGTTTATCCTACTCTCCACTATCAGAACGGCGGTCTTAATATCTCTGTCGACTGTGCAACAGATGTTGAAAATCTCTACGCAGCCGGAGAGGTAGCAGGCGGTATTCACGGCAGAAACCGTCTCATGGGCAACTCACTCCTCGACGTTATCGTATTCGGCAGAAACGCAGGTATACACGCAGCTGCAAAGGCAAAGGAAACAGCAGTTCCCGCAAAGCTCACACTCGACCATATCGAGAAGTTCAACAAGGAACTTGCAGCAGCAGGCGTAGCAAATGAAACTGCTTCACCAATGCTTCTCCCGCACTACGCAAGAAAAGACAAGTAATAGAAAATTTTTCGGGACGTTTTGAACGTCCCGAAAGTTATGTATATTCAAATAGAAAGAAAGTGTAAAAATGGAATTATTTGATGGTATACTTACCATAAAAAGCGTCGGTTTCCTGATGCTTTCAGTCCTTCTCATATCGGCACTTGGCTATATACTGGGAAGAATCACTATCAAGGGCGTTTCACTCGGAACAGCCGGAGTATTTATAGTTGCACTTGTTTACGGAATGCTCTTCCACGATGAGCTTATGACTCAGCTTGTGGTAAGTCAGAAAGGTGCAAACGGTGAGGTCCTCGCGGACGTATCATTCGTTGATTCGGCACTGAAAATAGTCGATAACCTCGGACTTATCCTCTTCGTATCGGCGGTAGGATTCATTGCAGGACCTAACTTCTTTGCGAATTTCAAGAAGAACTTCAAGTCTTATGTTCTCCTTGCGGTCGTAATTATTCTCAGCGGCGGACTTGCCTGCGCAGGCTGTATACTCGTCGGCAGAAACTTCACAGACCTCGATACAAAGGAGTTTACCGCTCTCATGACCGGACTTCTTTCCGGTGCTCTTACAAGTACCCCCGGATTCTCAGCTGCTAAGGACGCTGTAGGACCTGAGCTTGAAGGACTTGTATCAGTAGGCTATGGAATCGCATATATTTTCGGAGTAATCGGAGTTGTTCTCTTTGTTCAGCTCGTACCTAAGATAATGAAGGCTGATATGGCTAAAGAGCGTGAGCTTCTTACTGTGAAGGAGAAGAAGTCAAAGCAGATGAAATCTGACAAGAAGCTTATCCACATGGACGACTTTGGCATTATGCCTTTTGCACTTGCAGCAGTATTCGGAATCATAATCGGTTCATTCAAGTTTGGAAACTTCTCACTCTCAACAACAGGCGGCTGCTTGCTTGTAGCACTTCTTTTCGGACATTTCGGACGCATCGGCAGCATAAGTATCATGCCAAAGGACACAACTCTTAAAGTATTCCGTGAGCTTGGACTTATGTTCTTCCTTATCGGTGCAGGCGTGTCAGGCGGAGCAAAATTTGCAGAGTACTTCCAGCCTATATACTTCCTCTACGGAATGATAATGACTATCGTACCGATGATAATCGGCTTCTTCGTAGCGAAGTTCCTTCTCAAACTGAATCTTCTTAACAACCTCGGTTCAATCACAGGCGGTATGACATCAACTCCTGCACTCGGAACACTTATCAGCACAGCCGGTACAGAGGATGTAGCGTCAGCATATGCAGCAACATATCCTGTAGCACTTATTTCAGTAGTACTGGTATCGCAGTTCCTTATAATAATATTCAAGTAGCAGAGGCTGTTCTGCCCGACAGGGTAGGAAAAGTCTTCTCGGAGTTTCATCATAAAAAAAGCAGGTACATACGTACCTGCTTTTTTGTAGGGTTTAGAAATTCTGCATTTCTTTACTGTTTCGGAGCGTCGTTTTCAACGATGCTCTTTAAGCCGGTAGCAAGTCCGGCAAGTCCCTGAATCTCGCTCGGGATAATAATTTTTGTAGCCTTGCCGTCAGCAGCCTTCGAGAATGCTTCAAGCGACTTGAGCTGAATAACTTTTTCGTTAGGCGAAGCATTGTTGAGCTTTATAAGACTCTCTGCAACAGCCTGCTGAACGAGTTCAATAGCCTGAGCTTCACCGGTAGCTTCGAGAATCTTCTGTTCTCTTACAGCGTCAGCCTTCAGGATCATTGCCTGTTTCTCAGCCTCAGCCTCAAGGATCTGAGACTCTTTCTTAGCCTGTGCACGGAGAATCTGTGACTCCTTTTCACCTTCTGCAACGAGGATCTGTGACTTCTTGTCACCCTCAGCCTGAAGGATCTTCTCACGGCGCTCACGCTCAGCCTTCATCTGCTTCTCCATAGCATCCTGAATCTCGCGCGGAGGAATGATGTTTTTGAGCTCAACTCGCTCAACTTTGATACCCCAGCGGTCAGTAGCCTGATCGAGGATAGCAGTGATGTTAGTGTTGATAGTGTCACGTGATGTGAGGGTAGAGTCGAGTTCGAGTTCACCGATTATGTTACGGAGCGTTGTAGCTGAAAGGTTCTCGATAGCTGCGAGAGGTCTTTCAACACCGTAGATATACTGTTTAGCGTTTGTGACCTTGTAGAAAACAACAGTATCTATCTGCATAGTAACGTTATCCTTAGTGATAACCGGCTGAGGCTTGAAGTCAACGACTTTTTCCTTGAGTGAAACCTTGCCTGCAATCCTTTCGATGAAAGGCCAGAGGAAGTGAATACCGGTTTCCCATTCACATTTAAACGAACCGAAGCGCTCAATTACGAAAACGTGAGCCTGCGGAACTATTCTGAAGCATCTGATGAAGATGAACAGAATAAAAATAACTACTAAGAGTATTACTACACCAAAAATTTCGATCAATCCTTCCAAGATGATCCCTCCTTATCATTGTTTGAGTTCAACGGTAAGCTTTGCACCGTTTACTGCCTTAACTGTAACGACGCTGCCAGTAGGAATGACCTCGCCGTTTGCGGGAACAGCGCTCCAATCGACCCCATCGAGTGTAACACGTCCCGTACCTTTGTCCGTGTCGATGTCCTGAATCACCACAGCTGTTTTGCCGATATCGAGTTCGGAATTAGTGGAAACGTAGCCTTTTTTCTTCCTTCTGCTCATGATGAACGGCATAGTCAGTGCAAGGAAAACAGCGGATGACACAATGAAAACAACAAGCTGTCCTATAAATGACAAATCGGTGAAATAAGCGCATAGCATAGTAACGAGAGCGCCGGCAGCGAACCATATAGAAACAAGCTGCACCGTAGCGATCTCAGCTATGATGAATATAACAACGAGGACTGCCCATATCAATACGTCCATAAAGATCCCCCTTTCGCAGAATTTGAAGCATCCCTACAAGACATATTGTATCATAGTTTTAATTGATTTTCAATACATTTTTTATTAATAATTTCGTATAATGAACATAATTAAAAAAATCCATATATTACGTCATTTCGGGGCATTTTTCATGCAAAGTCGGTTATGTGAGGATATGTATCATTTTTAAACATTGAATCTGAACAGAACTATATCACCGTCCTGCATAACGTACTCCTTACCTTCAAGACGAACGAGACCCTTTTCCTTAGCGGCAGCCATAGAACCGCAAGCCATGAGGTCTTCAAAAGAAATAACCTCAGCACGGATGAAGCCCTTTTCAAAATCCGTGTGGATTTTTCCGGCAGCCTGCGGCGCCTTTGTACCCTTCTTGATAGTCCATGCGCGGACTTCGGGTTTACCGGCTGTAAGGAAGGAGATAAGACCGAGAAGAGAGTAACCCTCCTTGATTATACGGTTAAGACCCGATACTTCGAGACCGAGTTCAGCGAGGAACATAGCCTTGTCGTCGTCGTCCATTTCAGCGATTTCAGCTTCTGTCTGAGCGCAGATAGGGAGTACAGCGGAGTGTTCCTCAGCAGCGATAGCGCAAACCTGCTTATAGTTTTCGTTAGTTTCGATATTGTTAGCGAAATCGTCCTCACTCATGTTAGCAGCGTAAATGACAGGCTTTGCGGAGAGGAGGGGAGTTGACTTTATAAGCTCACGCTCATCGTCAGTGAAATCGAAGCCGCGTGCTGACTTACCATTTTCGAGGTGAGCCTTGAGGCGCTCAAGGAACTCTATCTCAGCGAGGTACTTCTTATCGCCCTTTGCAGCCTTTTTAGCGCGGTCAATACGGCGGTCGACCATTTCAATATCAGAGAAAATGAGTTCGAGGTTGATAGTTTCGATATCGCGGACAGGGTTGATACTGCCGTCAACGTGAACGATATTACCGTCCTCAAAGCAGCGGACAACGTGCACGATAGCGTCTACTTCGCGGATATCAGCGAGGAACTTGTTTCCGAGACCTTCACCCTTTGACGCACCTTTAACGAGTCCTGCGATATCGACGAATTCGAGGGTAGCGGGAGTGAACTTGTCAGGCTCATACATTTCAGCGAGCTTGTCAAGGCGCTCATCTGGGACAGAAACGATACCAACGTTTTTTTCGATAGTGCAGAATGGGTAGTTAGCTGATTCAGCTCCTGCGTTTGTGAGAGCGTTGAAGAGAGTGCTTTTGCCTACGTTAGGCAGACCGACCATACCAAGTTTCATATTAGTTTTACCTTACTTTCTTATTTGTTATACCATGTTCATGGGCGGCATTAAGCCGCCCATAATCAACTTTTGGGAAGTGATACAGCTCAGGTGTTATCGTGCTGTATCTTACGGTTATTAACGAGTGAATTGATAGTTGAATTCTGAATCTGCACATCACCACTGCCCGAGCAGATATCATTCGGATTACCGCAGAGCATATTCATAGTAACGGCTGAGTCCATGATAAAGACATTGCCGCTTCCCTGCGGGTCACCGATACCGGTAGCGAAGTCGCCTTCGGAGTCGATGATAATTTCTGAATTCATGATTTTAGCGTTGACATCGCCGCCTATAGCGCCGATACACGAGTGTTTAGCGGAGCGCATTTTAATATTGATACGACCTTTTCTGATGAGTACGCTTCCTTCGCCCTCTTCGAGAGCGCCTATTCCGACAGCCTGCGCACCGGTACAGAACATTGTGATATCAGCGGAAGTAGCGACAGTAGTAACACCGCGGAAGCTTCCGATACCGGTGACTTTAATGCCGGAAACGGTCATATCGAGGCTGCAATCCTCAGATATTTCGATATTTGAGTCGCCGTTGAAGCTTCCTATAGCGAGACCGTTGTGGCTGTACATATAGAGTTTAAGCTTACCGGAGAGCAGTTTGATTTCGGACTCATCACCATTATAGCCGCCGCCGATACATACAGTTTCAGTGCTGTTGCAGATTATTTCGAGAGTGCCCTGCATATTGACAGTGATATCGCCGTAGCCGTGGTCATAATCGTTACCGATACCTGTACCCTCGGAAGCATAGCAGTCGATAGTGAGCGAGCCTTTGCCGTTTAGTTCAAACTGCGAACCCATAGGTACATAAATACCTGAATACCCGAGCTTGTTAGTCTTTAAGACGTTGAGTACAAGGCGTGCATATTCGCCGACAGTGATAGTAGGCTTGCTGTTGCCGCTGACCATGTTGACGTTTTTGAGAGTTAACTCACAGCTGTGGTTATCCATAACTGCGATGTTCATTTTGACCTGTTTATCAGGGTCGCTGACGATAGTGAGCTTACTCTGATAGATGTGTATATCAGTGTACTTTTCGAGAGCGAGCTTGAGGAGGTCAATTTCAGTATCATTACGTGCGGTATAAATCTTACGTGAGCCGTTAGGACGGGTCTCAAGATTGGTCTTGATTATTTCGTCCTTTACGTCCTTGGCAATACTGTCGAGGAATAGCGGCTTAGGCTTTGAGGTGTAATAACCCTGTATGAGGTCGACACCGAGCCTGATGACTGTTTTCATCTCCTGAGAAGTTTCAACACCTTCAGCAAGCGACTGTAACTGATTGTCGCGGCAGAATTCGATTATCTGCGTAACGAGCTGTTGCTTTTTGAGGTCGTTGTGGATATCAGCGATGAGTGAACGGTCGATTTTGACGTAGTCCGGCTTATATTTGAGCAGATTCGAGCTGTTTGAGTAGCCTGTGCCGTAATCGTCGATAGCGAGCTGAGCGTGAGTGAAAGCGAGACGTCTGCGGATAAGCTCGATAGTTTCGGGAGCAGCATCACTGTCCTCGACTATTTCAATAACGGTTTTTTCGAGGAGTTCACCATAAGTGAGATATAGTTCATTGAAGTCCTCGTCCGAGAGAATGTATTCGGGCATAGAGTTTATGAACAGCTTTTTATTGGCGAAAACCTGCTGATTTTCGCTTAGCATTTTCATAGTGTTGAAGAAAGTCAGACGCTCAACAGCGTACAGATTGCTTTGACCGGCAGCGATAGAGAGTATCTGTTTCGGCTCCATTTTTACGTCACCGATAGTACGCATGAGAGCCTCATAAGCGACGATTTCGCCGGTGGTAGTCTCGACGATAGGCTGAACGTAGTACATCAGGAGGTTTTCCATGACCATCTTCGAGAATATCTGAGCGTTTTTATACGAATCCTTCTCGCGGATATAGTCCTCTTCAGAGAACCAGTTGATTACGTGACGACGGTCAGCCCTTGCTTCATACAGTGCGAACTCGGAGTAATTCACGAGCATATTGAAGTCGGAAGCCTCGTTAGGATAAGACGAACAGCCAATCGACAGACTTAGCTTACTCTTGTCAGAGATGTCGATTATTTCGCCGAAATCGTCCGTGAGAACGCAGTTCTGAACAGCCTCATCCATAGAGTTGAGGAGGTTGTATATCTGCATTTTATCGCAGTCACGGAAGAAAGCGAGGAGTTCGTAATTTGATTTTGTACCGATTATGACATTTTCGCCGGAGAAGCTCTTGAGAGTTTCAGCAACGGAGGCAATGCAGTTGTTGGTACTGTCAACAGTGAGGAACGAACCGAGCTTTTCGATACCGTTGATGTACAGAGTAGCAAGGCAGCCTGTCTGTACATCGGGCAGGAGCTTTTTGATAGTCTGCGAGAACGACGGATACGACGGAAGTCTTGTAATCGGGTCATATTCGACAAAACTGCTGTCCTGACTGGCAGAAATCTGACGTGAGAAGTCCTGAACAAATCCGAGCCATTCGTCGCTGCTCTCGTAGATATTCATTTTGATGTATTTAGTGTTATTGTTGTTAATGAACTTATAAATGTGTTTCTGACCCTCTACAGGTGATTTTGAGATTTTTTCGAGAAGGTTAAAAAACTCAAACTCGTTGAGCTTAGTGCTGGTGCAGGCGAGCATACGGCAGGCAGCCTCATCGAGATAGGCTGATTTTTCTTTTGCAATATATGTAAAAGCACCGATATTGCCAACGAACTGCTGGAATACTTTCCAGTCATGACTTAGCTCAGGAGGTTTTTTTGATAAATCAAAAATACTCATAAGCGCTCCTTTTCCCGCATAAGTATTATCATACGCAATAAGCGGGGCTGTATTTGCGGTATACAGCAAACCGTATTAAAACGACACATATTAATCTTACTTTTATTATACAACATCACGAGAATAAAGTCAATATGATAATGTTTTTTAACACTTTCATCACAAAAAGTTAAAAAGCTCCCGCAACCGGAACTTATTATGGCAAGTTGCCAGAATAAGAAACGGCGGCACGAGCTTTTAAACGTTAATTTTTTCTTTTTGAGTCTGAGCGGCAGATGAGCCGGATTTTCTGAAAATGCGGTTAAAGAATTTAATAGAGTAGTATAGCGGCATATCGACAATGAGGCATAATCCGTATATTGATACAGTATAGAATACGAACATTATCGGGAAAAGCAATGGACTGCATTCACTTGCTCGTGAAGAATAACGTCCTGCAAGCCACATAATCCAGACAGCATCCTGAGTGTGGATAATATAGATATTGAATGAGTGCGGAGCGAGAAAGTCAACTATTTTGCATACAAATCCGGGCATTTTCAATTCTCTGAAGAAGAGAAGAAGACCGATAGCCTGAGCTATTATCAGTGGAGAATAGTATGTATCCAATGCTTCCTCGGGACAGATAGTTCCAAGTGAGGCAATAGAAGCTCCGATTATAGTTGATAAGAGATATACTATCAGACCCATAATCCGCGGTACTTTCCTGAAAAGGTCATGTTCACGTATAGCTGCTCCGACTATATAAAGTATTGCAAGCCATAACGGACTATATCCTGCGGAAATTTTAAAAATGTTATAGTCATAGCTTTCTGTAACGAACATATACAGCAGAGTCGGAATGACAGAAAACAGTATCATAATAGCAGCTATTGCAGTAATACACTGCTTCTTATCAAGGTATTTAATACCTAAATTCATGAAAGGTATCAGGAAGAACATACCAAGGTACGCTGTAAAATACCAGTTTGCATCGTATGCAAAAGGCAGAATAGCACGCAGGATAACAACCTTATCTATAGTGTATCCTCTTAGAAAATGAAAGACTAATGGTATCACAGCGTTATATAAAGAAACTGTGAAGTAGAGCCATAGTATACGTGATATCTTGAATTTAGACCTGCATCCGACGTAACCTGATATAAGAGCGAATCCGTTAACAGCACATGAAACAGCGAATTCCAGTTCCAAAGCGAGTCCGGATTTGAACATGTTTTCATCGGCATAGCAAGCTGAATATGCTCCGCCTTTATTCAGGATATGGATTGCGATGACAAACAGTGTCATCAAAATGCGCATCATGTCGAGACCGTAGTCTCGGTTATTAATATTGGTTTTCTTCATCAGTCGAGGAAGTCCTTAACTTTTTTGCTTCTGCTCGGGTGGCGGAGCTTTCTGAGAGCCTTTGCTTCGATCTGGCGGATACGCTCACGTGTAACATTCCCTGTCAGTAAGAGTAGAAAGAACTTCATTGAGCTGTTCTTTCAGGAGAGTGTGGGAAGCAGCCTCAGCAGGGGCAGGAGCATCGTCATCGGGGATAAAGTCACCGAGGTGGCTGTCCTCCTCCTCACCGATAGGAGTTTCAAGGGAAACGGGGTCCTGAGCGACGCGCATGATCTCGCGAACCTTGTCAACGGGCATATTCAGCTTGTCAGCAATCTCTTCGGGACTGGGGTCGTGGCCATTTTCGTGGAGAAGCTGGCTTGACACTTTCTTGACTTTGGTGATAGTTTCAACCATATGGACAGGGATACGTATAGTTCTTGCCTGATCAGCGATAGCACGTGTGATAGCCTGACGGATCCACCATGTAGCGTATGTTGAGAACTTGAATCCCTTAGTGTAATCAAACTTTTCAACAGCCTTGATAAGACCGAGGTTGCCCTCCTGAATGAGGTCGAGGAACTGCATACCTCTGCCTACGTACTTTTTGGCGATACTTACAACGAGACGGAGGTTAGCTTCAGAAAGGCGCTTTTTAGCGTACTTGTCACCCTTAGCCATACGCTGAGCGAGCTCGATCTCTTCCTCAGTGGTAAGAAGCGGAACACGTCCGATCTCTTTGAGGTAGATCTTAACAGGGTCGTCGATAGCGATACCCTCGGTTGAAAGAGCCATTTCGAGGTCGTCGGTAATAGCGGAATCGAGACCTATTTTCAGGTCAACGTCAACGTTCAGATCCTCAACTATCTCGATATTGAGAGCTTCGCAGCGGTCGTAGAAGCTGTTTATCTGGTCAACGTCGAAATCGAGTTCTTCGAGAGCGTCGGTAATTTCCTTTGTTGTGAGTTTACCGTTAGCCTGACCCTGTTCAATAAGGGCGTCGATAGTATTTTTTTTCTGATCCATGGTGTTTCCTCCTGAATTCTGGATTATCCTTATATTTTACTTCTTTTTTGAACTGAACATTTCACGCAGCTGATCGTCGGAAATATCTCCGTCGTTCAAATTTGCCGCGGTACTGCCTTTTTTCAAGGCAGCAGCGCAGTCATCAACAGCTGATTCTGAAACAGAGAAACCGTTTTCCTGAGCTATCATGCCGCTTATTTTTCCCATTTCGTCGGGAGAAAATTCGCTTGCAAGGAGTGAAAGGGAAAATTTCTCACTGTTATTTATAGCGTCAAGCAGAGCCGTATAGACTCGCTTATTAAAGCTTGTAATAAAAATATCCGGCGGAGCTTTTTCAGCTATCCTGTCGGCGTCTTCCGGACGCATCATAAGGGTGCGGATAATAGTTTCCTCGGCACGTGCCTCCCTGCGGAATTTCACAGCCTCGGGATTAATTTCATCGCGTACATAGGCAGTTTTAGCCTGAATAGTTTTCCATTCGTTTTTCTTCTGAGTGTTTTTGCGTATCCGGATTATCTCGCTTATGTGGGACTTGAGGATATCCGGTGAAATATCGCATTTTTTAGCTGTGCGAGAAATATACACCTCGCGCTCAAGCGGAGATTCTATACCTGCAAGAACGTTTGAAACACGTTTAAGCAGTTCAACTTTTCCGCCTTCTGTGTCGATATCAATACCGTCCTCACAGCGGTCGAGCATGAAATTATTAGCATCGTCCGAGCCTTCGATGAGCATACGGAAGCGGGCGGAGCCGAATTTTTTAATGTATTCATCGGGGTCTTTAGCACCCTCCATGCGGAGAATTCTGGTACGCAGTCCGACCTCGGAGAAGTGGTTGATAGCCTTCTGAGTAGCTCTCTGACCGGCACCGTCGCTGTCGTAGGCAATAACGACTTCGTCACAGTAGTGGCTGATAAGCCGGGCCTGGTCAGGAGTAATGGCGGTACCGAGCGTAGCAACAACGTTTTCAAAGCCTGCCTGATTTACGGCGATAACGTCCATGTAACCTTCGCACAGTATAAGCCGTTTGGAATCGGCATTTTTAGCGAAGTGCATGGAGAAAAGGTTACTGCCCTTGTCGAATACCGGAGTTTTGCCGGTATTGAGGTATTTCGGGGTAGAATCGTCGAGGACACGTCCGCCGAATCCGATTATATTGCCGCGCAGGTCAACGATAGGGAACATGACGCGGTTGCGGAAAAGGTCATAGACCTTGTCTGTTGTTTTGGATTTGGCGCCGAGCCATGCGTCGATGATTTCTTCGTCGCTGTAGCCTTTGCCGTGTAGTACTTTTATAAGGTCGCAGTAGGAATCGGACGCAAAACCGAGACCGTACTTTTTAATAGTCTGCGGAGTGAGTTTGCGATTATAGAAATATTGCAGACCTGCCTTATTATTGCCGCTGATGAGGTTTTTGTAGAAGTAGTTGGCGGCAATGCGGTTCATTTCGTAGATACGGGTCCTGCGTTTAGCATAGCGGTCGTCACGGGAGTTATTCTCCGGTATCTGCAAACCGCTTCGTTCAGCGAGGAGTCTGACAGCTTCGAGAAAGTCGAGGTTTTCGGCTTTCATCGTGAACGTGATAACGTCTCCGCCGGCACCGCATCCGAAGCAGTAAAAGCTTTGCGTATCGGGAAAAACGGTACAGGAAGGAGTCTTTTCGGAGTGAAAAGGGCACGAGCAAACGAAATTTCTGCCGCGCCGTATAAGGTTCACATAAGATCCCATCACAGTTTCGATAGGGTTTGCATTTCTGAGAGCGTAAAGGAATTCGTCGTTTTTTTGCATTGTCTCACTTCCAGAACTTTGGGACGAACATCTCTGTATAGAGGTCTACCGCATAGCTGTCGCTCATACCTGAGATATAGTCGCAGACAGCGCGGTCGGGGTCGACCTTTTTAGCGATATCCTTATACTCGGCGGGGAGCTTGTTTATATTATTAATGAAATAGTCGTAGAGCTTGCGGATAAGGAGTTCTGCCTTTTCCTCCTCCTGTTTTGCGGCAGGATTAGTGTACACACGTGCGAACATGAATCTTTTCAGGTCGTCGTGGGCACGTCTTATTGAAGGCGAGAAGTCGATATCGTAAGCACCGTGGTCGATGACGGAAGCAATGAGAGTAGTGATACGTCTCGTTTTAGTGCTTCCGAGAACATTTACGCAATCACGCGGGAGGTCGCTCGCACTGAGGATACCTGCGCGGATAGAGTCTTCTATATCGTGGTTTATGTAGGCGATGGTATCAGCAAGGCGGACTATATTGCCTTCTTTTGTCTCTGCTATTTTATTGGTATGGCAGAGTATACCGTCGCGGACCGCATAAGTAAGGTTGAGACCGTGTCCCTTTTTTTCGAGATATTCCACAACACGCAGACTCTGTTCATAGTGTTTGAAACCGTGGGGACATATCTCATTGAGGACTTTCTCACCGCAGTGACCGAAAGGCGAGTGTCCGAGGTCATGACCGAGAGCGATAGCTTCTGTCAGGTCTTCATTCAGACGCATACCGCGTGCGATAGTGCGGGCTATCTGAGACACTTCAAGGGTATGTGTCAGACGGGTACGGTAATGGTCTCCGACAGGGGAGAGGAATACCTGAGTTTTACGTTTTAGCCGTCGGAACGAGTTACAATGCAGGATACGGTCGCGGTCGCGCTGAAAGTCGGTGCGGTACGGACACTTATCCTCTTGTTGTTCGCGGTGTGTCATTTTCTCATTGACACTTGTGCAGGCATAATTGCTGAGAATACCGAGTTCAGTAATCTCATATTGTTCTCTGACAGTCAAAACTATCCCCCCTGATAATAATTATTGAGGTTATCGCATTGCGAAAAAGCCTCTATATATCATATACTCAAAAAATTAGTTTTTCCCTTTAAATTTTCTCAAAAAAAATATTTCATCCTAAAACTGACGAAAAGTCCTCGAAGGTCTCGCCGAGGTCTGAGACATTAGCCGAGCCGTTAGTGACTTCGGTAAGTTCAGTAATGAGGGCTTCGAGCTTTTCTGAAAGAACGAGAATTTCCATAGTGACTTCGCTTCCGAAGTCGGAATTGACTGTGATAGTATCGAACTGCGGCAGAATATAGCTTATCTTGCCGTACATACCATAGTCGGCGGAAATATTCAGTCTGTGGGCGAGCCGCATATCCATGATATGAGCCGCATCGCAGGCGAGAGAAGCCGCGTGCGAGTATGCTCTCACGAGTCCGCCGCCGCCGAGGAGGATACCTCCGAAGTAGCGTGTTACAACTACGCATACGTCGGTGAGACCGCGCTTCTGTAAAACGTCAAGTACGGGTACACCGGCAGTGCCCTGCGGCTCACCGTCGTCGGAATAGCGGGAAATATTATCCTGCCTGACGATGTAAGCGTAGACGTTATGCTTTGCCTTGCGGTGCATGGCTTTGATTTTATTTACGAATTCTACAGCCTCGTCACCGGTTTTTACAGGAGCGATATAGCCGATGAATTCGGACTTTTTTTCAACAAAAGAAGCCTCAGCAGGCTGTGAAATTGTGAAATAGTTCATAGGGTCACCTTTCGCGATTAAGTAAAAAGCCGCTCGGATAAGAGCGGCTTATAAAGATTACTTGTCGAGATTGAAACGCTTCTTGAATCTGTCAACGCGTCCGCCTGTATCAACAAGCTTCTGCTTTCCGGTATAGAACGGATGGCACTTTGAGCAGA
>CADAYP010000014.1:0-39721 GCA_902792235.1 Ruminococcus flavefaciens | reverse complement strand
TACTTAAAGACAAGCGACATCACATTTGTAGTCAAGGACGGCAAGGTAACAGTTGACGGCAAGGAAGTAACAGATATCACAATGGTAGACGATACTGAGCCGACAACAACCACCACCACAACAACGACAACTACCACAACGACTACAACAACAACAACAACCACAACTACAACTACCACAACAACTACAACTACCACAACTACCACAACTACTACCACAACGACTACAACTACAACAACAACAACTACTACCACGACAACAACAACTACTACAACCACCACTACTACCACAACTACCAAGGCTGTAGGTATCAACAAGGTAGACGTAGGCGGCAAGGAGCTCAAGGGAGCGACACTGAAGCTTACAGGTACTGACAAGGACGGCAATGCGATCAAGTTCACAAGAGAGTCTATCAAGGTAGACGATGAAGGACAGATACTCAGCGCATCCGGCGAAGAGCTTGCATGGGTGAGCGGAGACAATGCAGTTATCGTATTTGCTCAGGATGGTTCATACCGCCTCCACGAGGACGCAGCACCTAAGGGCTACCTTAAGACAAGCGACATCGACTTTGTAGTTGAAGGCGGCAAGGTAACAGTTAACGGCAAGGAAGTAACAGATATCACAATGATAGACGATACTGAGCCGACAACAACTACCACGACAACAACAACTACAACAACTACTACAACAACGACAACGACAGATCAGCAGGCAGATACTGAAACAACAACAGTTTCTACAATTGATGATTTCGGCGATGACACAAACACAACAAGCACAACAACAACTACTACCACAACTACGACACGTGCAAACGTAAACATCAGCAAGCGCGATGTTTTCGGAACAGAAGTTGCAGGTGCACAGCTTACCCTCACAGGTAAGGATAAGGAAGGCAACGCTATCGAGTTCTCAATCTCTGATGTAGTACTCGGTGACGGCGCAGAGCTTATCAGCACAGCAAACGGCACAGAGCTGAAGTTCATATCCGGCTCAACAGATACACTTATAAAGGATCTCGTAAACGGAAGCTACACACTACATGAGGATGCAGCACCGAACGGATTCCTCGTAACAACTGATATTGAGTTCACAGTTGAAGACGGCAAGATAATCAGCACTGCTCTTGCAAACGGCAGCGATGATACAATCGTAATGACGGATTCAAGAACAACAGATGTTACAATAAGCAAGGCAAACGTATTCGGCGATGAGATAGCAGGTGCAAAGCTCACACTTACCGGACAGGATAAGGACGGAAACGACATCGTCTTCGACCTCAGCAAGTTCATTGCAGGCAACGGTGCAGAGCTTATCACAACTGAGAACGGAACAAAGATAACATGGATCTCAGGCACATCATCATCACTGATAAACGACCTTACAAACGGAACCTACACACTCCATGAAGAAGCAGCACCTAACGGCTACATGGTAACAACTGACATAGTATTTACAGTAGAAGAGGGTAAGCTTTCAGGCGGAGCAGAGGTAACATCATCATCAGTGACAATGACTGACGACATGATCGTATCTGATGTAGAGATATCGAAGGAAGATGTATTCAGCAACGAAATATCAGGAGCAGTTCTCACACTCACAGGTACTGACTTAACAGGCAGAGCAGTCAAGTTTGACGTAAGCAAGGTTGAGCTTGGCGAGGGTGCGAAGGCAGAAGTAAGTGCAGACGGAAAAGAACTTATCATAACATCGGGATCGACCGGTTCAGTGATAAAGGATCTCACCGACGGAACATACAAGCTTCACGAGACAGCAGCTCCTAACGGTTATGAAGTAGCAACAGACATTGACTTCACGATCAGCAACGGAGTACTCACAGGAGATGAGCACGTTGACGGCAACACAGTAACAATGATCGACGACATGATCGTTATCGACGTAGATGTTGAGATCAGCAAGCAGAGCGTATTCGGCAAGGAACTCGCAGGAGCTGAACTCGTACTTACCGGCACAGACGCTGACGGCAACGAGATCACATTCAGCATAAGCGACGTAACAGCAGGAAAGAACGCAAAGCTTATCACAGATGCTGACGGCAGCGAGATAAGATGGATATCGGGAGACACACCTACAATGATAGGCGGACTCAGCGATGGACACTACATACTCCATGAGACAGCAGCTCCTACAGGTTACGAAGTAACAACAGATATCGAGTTTGATATCGAAGACGGTCAGGTAACAGGTGATGTACACGTAAGCGGCAACACAGTAACAATGATCGACCAGATGACATTCACAGATCTTGAGATCTGCAAGAAGAACACAGCAGGCGACGAGATCGCAGGTGCAAAGCTCACACTCACAGGAAAAGACGAGAACGGCAACGATGTAGTATTTGATATTACAAAGGTAGTACTCGGCAACGGAGCAGAGCTTATCAGCACAGAGAATACCAAGGAGCTTACATGGCTCTCAGGAACATCGTCAACATTTGTAAAGGATCTTGCAAACGGCAAGTATGTCCTCCACGAAGTAGCAGCACCCAATGGATATGAGGTAACAACAGATATCACATTCACCATTGAGAACGGCAAGGTGATCGGCGGAGCAGAGGTTGAGGGATCGACAGTAACGATGACAGATGAAATGATCGTTACAACAACATCAGCATCAACAACAGCTACCGGAACAAATACCACCACAACAACTGCTAAGACGACAGCAGCAAAGACTGATTCGCCAAGAACAGGAGTTGCAGGAGTAGGAATACCGCTTGCAGCGATACTTACAGCAACAGGTCTTGCATTTGCAATACGCAGAAAAAGAGACGATGAATAATTAACAAAAATCTCCCTGATAAATTCAGGGAGATTTTTTTATTGTACAAACACGGAAACAGACAAGTTAAATAAAACCGTATCGCATGGAATGTTTTGTACTATGCTTGACATTCTATGCGTAATGTTGTATAATTTTAATAGATAAGTATTGATAGGGGGTAAGCAAATTGACTGAATATCTCACCAACTATATGAACAAAACAAACGAACGATTAAGCAAATGTTCGACATTGCCCGAACTCGAAAAAATACTTGCAGAACACATGGACAAAATAGCCTTCATGCAGCATGAGCGCATCGTACACTTCCTTGTAACGATGATGTTTGCGATAATACTGACGATACTGATCAGCACCCTGCTTTTCACGCAGAATATAGCCGTATTGATACTTGTGACAATAATGGTCGTGCTGATAGCCTTTTACATAAAGCATTATTATTTTCTTGAGAACACGGTACAGAAGATGTACAAGGTGTACGACGAAATGCTTGCAAAGAAAGAGATACTTTCTGAGGGTACTGATGACTAAGAAAGAAATAGCGGACCTTGCAGTAACAGAGCTTGAAAAGCTATATCCGGACGTTGAGTGCTCTCTTGTATACGACAAGCCTTACGAACTCATGATAGCGACACGTCTCGCGGCGCAGTGTACAGATGCGAGGGTAAATATAGTGACTGAAACGCTGTTCAGGAAGTATCCGACACTTGAATCGTTTGCGAATGCAGACCTTGCAGAGCTTGAACAGGACGTAAAGCCGTGCGGATTTTATAAGACGAAGGCGAAGAGCATAATTGAGATGACGCAGAAGCTGATAAGCGATTTCGGCGGTGAAGTACCCGACACAATGGAGGAACTTCTATCGTTGTCGGGAGTCGGAAGAAAGACAGCGAACCTCATACTCGGAGACGTGTACGGTAAGCCTGCGGTCGTTACGGACACACACTGCATACGCATAACAGGCAGACTCGGACTGACGAAGAATACAGAACCTGCAAAAGTTGAGAAAGACCTTGTAAAGCTGTTGCCGCCGGAGATATCGAATCATTTCTGTCATCAGACGGTACAGTTCGGCAGGGACATATGCCGTGCACGGAGTCCGAAGTGCGGGGAGTGCACACTGAGTTATTTTTGCAGATATAACGCAAAGGAAAACAAGAAATAAGGAGAAAGACTATGCTGTTTAATTTTCAACTCAGCACCTCTAAGGAGGGGCTAATAGACATAACCGCAGAGGTAACAGAAGCAATAATGGAAAGCGGAGTAAACGAGGGAATATGCATTGTTTACTGTCCGCACACGACGGCGGCGATAACGATAAATGAGAATGCCGACCCCGATGTAAAGACGGACTTCATATCCGGACTTGACCGGACATTCCCCGACCTTGCGACGTTTCTTCACGCGGAAGGGAACTCCGATGCACACCTGAAATCATCGGTAGTAGGTGCGAGCGAACTGATAATAGTATCCGGAGGCAAGCCCCTTCTCGGAACGTGGCAGGGAGTATATTTCTGTGAATTTGACGGACCGAGGAACAGGAAGTTTTATGTAAAGGTCATGGGTGACTGGAAATGACGGAGGAAGTAAGAAAGCTTAAAGAGATAACAGACAGGTCAGAGCGGATAGTATTTTTTGGCGGAGCGGGTGTATCGACAGAGAGCGGAATCCCTGATTTTCGCAGTGTAGACGGATTATACAGTCAGCAGTGGGACTACCCGCCCGAGACGATACTCAGCCACACATTTTTCGAGAAGAAGACGGAAGAGTTTTATCGTTTTTACCGAGCGAAGATGAACTGTCTGAAAGCGAAGCCGAATGCGGCACATATAAAGCTTGCAGAGTGGGAAAAGCAGGGGAAGCTTTTGGCGATAGTCACGCAGAATATCGACGGACTTCATCAGGCGGCAGGCAGTAAGAAGGTATATGAGCTTCACGGAAGCATACACCGCAATTACTGTATGAAATGCGGCAAATTCTACGGACCTGAGCGGATATTTGAGGGGACTGGAGTGCCCGAATGTGAGTGCGGAGGACTTCTCAAACCGGACGTAGTGCTGTATGAGGAAGGACTTGACGATGCGACGGTAAACGGCGCAGTCAACGCGATAAGGGAGAGTGACACGCTGATAATCGGCGGAACATCGCTTAACGTGTATCCGGCGGCAGGACTTATCCGCTATTTCAGGGGAGATACACTTGTTATCGTGAACAAATCCGCGACTCAGTACGACAGCAATGCCGACCTATTGATATGTGAAAAGATAGGCGAAGTCTTCTCACAGCTTTAACTAACGCATTTGTAATTTAAGTAAATTTAAGCCGTATTTTTGGAAAATCACCAAAATGCGGCTTGTTTATTTGTGCTTCTAACCAAAGATTATGACTAAACTGAAAAATATTTTGGAAATTATTGATTTTTAATAAAGTGTGCATTATAATTAAAGTGCAGAAAGTGATTAAATCACGAAATTGTTTTGGAGGGATAATTAAGATGCACACAACAATTTTCAGAAAGACAGGTGCGGCAATAATGTCCGCGGCACTCGCATTCAACGGTGCTGTAGCCGGAATGACTGCAAGCTTTACAGCAGTAGCGGCAGACACAGCGAAGTACGAGTTTGAAGATGCCGAAGTTACCGGAAAAACCGCGGTAGACAGCGATTCTGATGCAAGCGGCGGAAAGGTACTCTACATGAAGGACGACGGTGTTATTGAGATGGAATTCGAGGTAGCCGAAGCCGGAATGTACGACATCGTAATCTACGCACATGGTGTAGGCGGTCCAAAACAGCAGGACTTCTACATCAACGAGGTATCGCCGGGGTCACTGTCAATACCGGAAGGTGCAGAGTATGCACCGATAAAGTCGTCAGTTAAGCTGAATGCCGGCAAGAACAAGATGCAGATAAAGTCTTCATGGGGCTGGACTATGTTCGATTATTTCACCGTGTCATCGACGGTACTGCCGGGAATAAAGGCAACACAGACGACTCCCTGCGACCAGCTTGCAACGAAGGAAACGCAGAGTCTCATGGCATATCTTAGCAGTGTATACGGCAAGAACATCATTTCCGGACAGCAGGAGATATACAGCGGCGGACCCCACGGACTTGAGTACGAGTTTGAGTATCTCAAGGACACGACCGGACACTATCCTGCAATACGCGGATTTGACTACGGCAATTTCTGCTGTCCGGCATACGGCAGTGACGACGGTTCAACAAAGCGCATAATCGACTGGGTAAAGAACAAGAACGGCATCGCGACAGCATCGTTCCATATCAATGTACCCAACAAGATGGAAAACTACAAAATCGGCGACCGCGTAGACTGGGCACAGACTTCATATAACGCTAAGGACAACGATTTTTCGCCGAAAAAGGCATATACAAAGGGCACAAAGGAATACGATTACTACCGCCAGTCACTTGAAACACTTGCAGGCGAATTCAAGAAGCTTGAAGCAGAAGGAGTGCCGGTTATCTGGAGACCTCTCCACGAAGCAGAAGGCGGCGGCGGAGAAACCGGTTCATGGTTCTGGTGGGGCAAGGAAGGTTCAGCAGTATATAAGGAACTGTGGAAGTACACCTACAAGACGCTGACCGAGGACTATGAGTGCCACAATCTTATCTGGGAGTGGAACAGCTACGACTTTGCTACATCAGCCGACTGGTATCCGGGCGACGAGTACGTAGACATCATCGGCTATGATAAGTACAACTGTGTGCAGTATCTTGCAGAGAACAACTGGCAGGCATCATACAAGCACAACGACAGTGCGATCGCAAGCACATTCTATAGCATAATGGAGAGATACGGCAGTGCGAAAATGGTATCAATGGCAGAGAACGACTGTTTCTCAACTGTTGACAATCTTGTAGACGACAAGGCAGGCTGGCTGTATTTCTGTACATGGTACGACGGCGGAAGTGACAACAACAACTTCCTTACGAATCCGACATTCAACACCAAGGAAGACACTATCGCAATGTATCAGAGTGACTACTGCATAACACTTGACGAACTTCCTGAGGACCTTTATAAGAATGGCAAGGACGTAGACCCCTCAACGACAACAACAAGGGCAACAACAGCCAGTATTGACCCTGCTTCTACTACCACTACTACTACATCGACGAAGCCGTTTTCGTTCTCAGTTATCAAAAAAGCGGTAACACTGCCGAAGGGCGCAAAGGATACACTTCAAATAACGATTGAAGGCGCACCGAAGGCATCAATTGGCGGTGCATTCGGATTCAGCAACGGACCCACACCTGATGACTGGGTAAATATCGAGTGGAAAGGGAATGCAGATGCTGACGGAAAGCTTGTAGTAGATTTAGACATTTCAGAAGTACCTGAAACAGTAACATCGGGCGAAGTACAGGTATGGTGGTCAAATGTATGGGATTCAGCGAAAGCAAAGGGCATAGACCAGCCATGCGAGATAGCAGGAGTTGAAGCGGTAGAAGGTAATGTTGATACAACAACTGCCACAGCTGAAAAAGCGAAGCTTATCGGCCATCGGCAACAAGGACAAGTATGCACTTGACGAAGAGGCAAAGGCAAATGCCGACTGCTATGACCCCGGAGACGGAATCACAGGTAAGGACGCACTTGCAATACAGAAGCTTGACGCAAAGCTTATAAAGTCACTTCCTGAATTAAGCAAATAAAAAACTCAGACTGCTAACTAAAACAGTTAGCAGTCTTTTTTTATATATTAAACTTTTAGTATATCACAATGCATAATATACAATTAACAAAGATGATGAATTTTATTGACTTTTGCGTGCGATGATGATATAATGATACTATAGGCAATAGAAGACAGATTATCTTACATAGAAACATGGGGGTTAATATGTTTGATTCTTCAAATCTTGACCTTGCACAGTATACCCCTGTAGGCGACATTGCAGTAATGGCGATGTGCATAATCATGGGCATACTATTAAGGCAGTCATATATATCAAGTTCACGTCAGCGATTTCATCTGCTGACACTGAACCTGTTTGCGATGGTGATAGCATCGGCAGCGAATATACTGTTTCAGATGGCGCTGAATTCATCAGAGCTGAATCCGCCGTTCATATATACCTCACGCATCGTACACAGCCTGCTTATATCAATAGTACTGCTGTTGTATTTACAGTATCTGAACGGACCGTTATGGATACCGCATAAGCAGCAGCATAAAGGACTGATACATTCTTCAATCATGATAGTAGCAGTTGCGATAGCAGACATAATAGGAACGGTCAGCAAATTTGGATTTTACATCACGAAGGACGGCGAATATCATTCGGGAATAAATCTATACGCGATACTGATGGCAATGCTGATGTTCAAGTTTATCTATGTACTGATAAAGTACCGCAGTCGTCTGTTACGGCAGGTATTTATCGGAATGATAATAGTGAACGTAGTATCCTCACTGATGCTGGCGGTACAGGAGCGGCATTATCAGGTATCGTATACGAGTCTTTGTTTTTTCTTCCCGATAATCGGAATAATATATATGTTCCACTCGAATCCTTACGATATTGATACGGGAGCAGTAGAGAGCAGTTATTTTTATGAAGAACTGAAAGAGAACCTGTTAAAGGGCAACAAAATACTGATAATGTGTTGTTCCATGACAAATTTCAAGAAAGCGATAGCGAATTCACCGGAATTAAAGGCAGAATTCTACAAATTCTTCCGACAGAATGTGAAAAAGGGAGTACTTTATCATTTCCCTGACGACCGGCTTGTGCTGACGTTTACCAGGAATCGCCGTTCAGACTATGGAATATCTGTGGAGAAGATGCTTGAAGACTTCAAGAAGAGCCATGAGATGTTCGATATTGACTATAGGATAACAATACTTGAGAGCTGTGAAGAGGTAACGTCGATAGGCGACTATTATCAGCTAATTGAGTATTCCGAGTCGCGCCGACCGATGAATTCAATACATCGCCTCACAGAAAACGACATAAAGGAATTCTACGACAAGAACTATATATTATCTCAGTTATTGGAAATAGTTGAGAAAAAGGACCTTTCTGACCCGCGTATACTGGTTTATTGCCAACCTGTATTCAACATCACTACAGGCAAATATGATACAGCGGAAGCGCTGATGCGCATGAAGCTTGAGAAGACAGGAATGGTATTTCCGGATATGTTCATACCGATTGCAGAGCAGTACAATCTTATACATACGCTCAGCATGATAATACTGAACAAGACGTGTTATGCGGTTCGGACATTTATAGAGGAAGGCTATGAAATAAACCGAATATCGGTAAATTTCTCGACACTTGACCTTAGGCAGGAGACATTTTGCAGTGAGGTCAAAGGGATAATAGAGCGCAACGGCATCGACTATGACAAGATAGCGGTAGAGATAACGGAAAGCCGGAGTGAAGCGGACTTCAACACAATGAAGGACCGAGTTACCGAGTTGCAGAAGTTAGGGATAAAGCTTTATCTTGATGATTTCGGAACAGGATATTCTAACTTTGAGAGAATCATGGAGATACCGTTTGACATCATAAAGTTTGACCGTTCACTGCTGATAGAGTCGCTGAAAAACGATTCATCCAAGTACATGGTAAAGACGTTTGCAAATATGTTCCACGACCTGAAATACTCTGTACTGTTTGAAGGA
The DNA here is from genome assembly GCA_902792235.1 of Ruminococcus flavefaciens. Taxonomy (GTDB): domain Bacteria; phylum Bacillota; class Clostridia; order Oscillospirales; family Ruminococcaceae; genus Ruminococcus; species Ruminococcus flavefaciens_AE. The sequence goes on along the minus strand of CADAYP010000014.1, from coordinate 30,257 downwards.
GTAGAGACCGAGCACGACGAGGACAGATGTATAAAGATGAAAGCGCAGTATTTGCAGGGATACAGGTATTCCAAGCCGATACCGATAGAGGAACTTAAACATTTCCTCAGCCGTGATGACCAAAACAATAAAGGTACAGCCTGACACCGGTACCGATACAGAAACATAAAGCTTCTGTATCGGACCGGTGTTTGACTGTACCTTTTCAATTAAGCGAGGTCAATTTTTCTTACCGTGTCCCTGAGTGGCAGGACATAAGGAGCCGAAACAGAAAGCTCGTCAATGCCCATACGCAGGAATGTTTCGGTAAGGGAAGTATCAGCAGCGAGTTCACCGCAGATACCTATCCATGCGCCGTGTTTGTGAGCGTTATCGGCAGCCATTTTTATCAGCCGGAGAATAGCCTCATGATGGGTATCGCAGAACTGTTCAAGCTTGGGATTTTGTCTGTCGCAGGCGAGGGTATACTGCGTGAGGTCGTTAGTGCCGACGCTGAAAAAATCGACAAGCGGAGCGAGCAGGTCACTTATTACGGCAGCCGCAGGAGTTTCTATCATGATACCGGTCTCGACGTTATCACTGAACGGTATACCGTCGCGTCTTAGTTCATTTTTGACTTCCTCGCATATGCCGAGTATCTTTTCAACCTCGGATACACTTGTTATCATCGGGAACATAATACCGAGTTTACCGAAAGCAGACGCGCGGTAGAGAGCGCGAAGCTGAGTGCGGAAGATATCCGGACGCGTGAGGCAGATACGTATAGCACGTAGACCGAGAGCGGGGTTATCCTCTTTGTCGAGACCGAAGTAGCCGATTTGTTTATCTGCACCGATATCGAGGGTACGGATAACGACCTTTTTGCCGGCCATACTTTCGAGAACACGCTTGTAAGCGGAGAACTGTTCTTCCTCGGATGGGAAGTCATCGCTTTCGAGGTACAGAAACTCACTGCGGAACAGACCAATGCCGCCGGCATCGTTAGCGAGTACCGCACCGATACCGTCAACACCGCCGATATTAGCGAATATATCGACTTTAGTGCCGTCGATAGTAACATTTTCCTTACCTTTGAGTTCCTGAAGGAGTTTCTTTTTGCGGAAATCCTCAGCCTGTTTAGCGAGCATAGCGGACTGAGTATCGCAGTCGGGGTTGATGAAGACAGTACCGGTGTGACCGTCAACGATGACCGTATCACCGTCATTTACTGATTTGAGGAACTCTTCACCTACACCGATAACGGCAGGGATATTCATATTTCTTGCGAGGATAGCGGTATGCGAATTAGACGAACCGAACGCAGTAACGAATGCAAGCACCTTGTCCTTATCGAGAGACACAGTCTCACTCGGAGCGAGGTCGTCAGCACAAATGACGGATTTTTCGGAGCTTTCGGGGTTAACAGAACCGTTATTGCTGAGGCAGGCGATAAGTCTGTCTGAGATATCTCTGACATCGGAAGCGCGTGCCTGCATATAGGAGTCGTCCATAGCGCTGAACATTTCGGCGAAATTATCGGCAGTTACCGCGACAGCGTATTCAGCATTTACAGACTGAGTTTCAATGATATTCTTTATCGAATCGTTATAATCGTCATCATCGAGCATCATCATGTGAATCTCAAAAATCTGAGCATTAGTCTCGCCGACCTCGACGAGTGCTTTTTCGTATATATCTGAAAGCTGCTGAGTAGCCGCAGCTTTAGCATTTTCGAGTCTTACGAGTTCATCTGACGGTACAGCGTGAACGCGGCGGACCTGAGTTTTCTGCCGCCTGAACAGTGAGACCTTGCCGACCGCGATAGCGCCGTAAACGCCTTTACCCTGAAACTTTATCATATCCGCCGCCTCCGTTCGATTAAAGGTTCTCGTTCATGAAGTCCTCGACAGCCTTAGCCGAGGCATCTTCGTTACCGCCTTCGATAGTGAAATTAACGGTATCGCCGCACTTTATGCCCATACCCATGAGTTTCATGAGCTGAGAAGCGTTGACTGACTTATCGCCCTTAGTGATAGTAACGGTACTGTCGAGACTCTTGACGAGTTTGACGAGCAGACCGGCAGGGCGAGCGTGAATACCGACAGCGTCTTTGATAGTGTAAGTGAAAGTTTTCATAGAATAGACCTCCTTTAGTTGTAATCGTTCATATCGGGGTACGAGTCTATCGCACCTGATTTCTGAACGCTTCGTGAGCAGAATTCGTTAGAGAATGCGAGACAAGCTTTCAGCTCATTCTCGTTAATATTACTGATATTATCGGACGAAACACCGAGCTGATGGAGTTTCCACAGAAACGAGCCGATGAAGCCGTCACCTGCACCGGTAGTATCGACAGCCTTAACATTTCCGGCAGTACTGAAAGCGGATATACCGTTGCGCAAGAAGGCGTGAGCACCGTCTTTTCCGCAGGTATAAACGACCAGTTTAACGTTGCCGGTAAAGAGTACAGGCAGAGCCTTTTCGATATTTTTTTCGCCTGTGATGGGGAACAATTCCTCATCTGAGAGCTTGATAATATCAGCATCGGGGATAAATTCGAGTACAGTATTGATCATTGAGTCGTAGCTTTTCCAAAGCTGAGGACGTAAATTAGGGTCAAAGCTGACGATACCGCCGTGTCTGCGCATTTCCGAGACAGCGCATCTGTGAGCCTCTTTCATAGGAAAGTCACCGAGAGAGACACTGCAAAAATGGAGAGCGAAAGCGTCCTCGAAGTATTCACTTCTGACATTTTCTGGAGCATATAGCATATCGGCGGAAGGATTTCTGTAGAATGAGAAAGTCCTGTTACCGTCGGCGCCGAGACTGACGAAAGCAAGAGCAGTATTGGCATTGTCAGTAAATTTTATGCATGAGGTGTCGATACCGTAACCGCCGAGTTCATTGAAAATTTTGTGACCGAAAGGGTCGTTGCCGAGCTGAGTGAGAAGACGAGACCTGCCGCCGAGACGTGAGAAAGCTCCGCAAACATTAGCAGGTGCACCGCCGAGTTTAGGTGAAAAAGCCGAAACATCGCTGAAATTGCAGCCGTGTCTATCGGGAATAAAATCAATGAGAGCCTCACCAATAGCGATTAAAGCCTTATTATCCATGGGACTTTACCTCCAATCCGTCGAGTTGAAAGAGTGAACCGCATAGACCGTCGAAGCCGAGGGTGACAGCGGAATCACAGGGGTAGAAGCGGCTGCTGAGAACTTTTTCGCCGCTGTTGAGGTAGATCTCGACAGACGACGTATCAGCGATAATTTGCAAATCGGAGCAGGAACGAAGTTCTGCCATGCGTACATCTCTGCCGCAGCCGACGTTGTTGTCGGTGAACCGCATAGTGAAAACGCTGCCGGAGTAGGAAAGAGAGAGGTAATCGCCGAAACGCAGGGAGAAATCACCGCTTGTCCGTGCACACAGTTCAAACGGCAGTTCTGCGGTCATACCGCTTACGAGTGGTACTTCCTCACGTCGGAGCTTTTTGAGTTCGCGGGCAGGGACTTGTCTGAGTGCCCCGTCAGGGGCGGGAAAGATTTCGCGCGGCACGGTCAGGCAGTGCTGCCAGCCGAGTTCAGCAGTAGGGTTAGAGTAAGGAATATCGCCGATACCCATCCAGCCGAAGAGCAGCCGACGGTTGTCGGGGGTGACGAATGTCTGCGGAGCGTAGAAGTCGAAACCGCAGTCCCACTCGGAATAGGTGTCGTTGTTCATAAAAAGGTATCCGGAGCTGTAAACATTCTGAAAGCGGAATTTTTCGTGCGGAACACCCTGCGGCGAGATACTGAGGTATTCATTGCCGCCGAACGTGAAATAATCGGGACACTCCCACATATAGCCTAAATTATTAGTACTGACCACTTTATCGAACTTCCAGTGTACGAGGTCGGCTGAGGAGTAAAACAGGACACAGCCATTGTCGCTGAGAGTTCTCGCACCGAGCACCATACGATAGGTATTGCCGTCGCGCCATACTTTCGGGTCGCGGACGTGACAAGAGCAGTAGTCGGGGTAGTCGCGATTGCGAAGCAGGACTTTTTTCGCGCTCATATCGAGACCATTGCGTGTGGAGACAGTTATAACGTTAGCCGCTCTGCCGGAGGAGACGTAGTCGTAGTCGCCGTCTTCTTTGACGTTACCGGTGTAAAAGAGGTGCAGTACGTCGCCAACGGGGAGAGCGCAGCCGGAGTAAACACCGTTTCTGTCCTCGGGAATATCGGGACGGAGGACGATTCCGGTAAACGACCAGTGCAGTAGGTCGGGACTCTGCCAGTGCCCCCAGCATTTATCGCCGCTGCCGAAGGGACTGTCCGGCGAATACTGAAAATAAACGTGGTAGTATCCGCCGAAGAAGCACAGACCGTTAGGGTCATTCAGCCAGCCGCTGACTGGTTCGAGGTGGAGTTTTTGCCGCCAGTTATTATTCATAATCATCAGCCCTTCTGAGTAGTAATGAGTTTGCCGAGGAAGTCGATATTACCGTTGACAGCGGGTGAGATAACGGAATAATCGTCGGGGTTAGTGATGATAACGGGGGTCACAGTGGGGTAGCCCTTGCTTTCGATGAAAGCCTTATCGAAGGTGATAAGGGTCTGACCGCGTTTTACTCTGTCACCTTCAGCGACATGACCTGTAAAGCCTTCGCCGCCGAGTTCAACAGTATTAATGCCGACGTGAATGAGTATTTCCATGCCGTTGTCGAGGGTTAGACCGACAGCGTGATTAGTGTCGAAAATGGTACTTACCTCGCCGTCAGCGGGAGCTTTTACGATACCCTCAGAAGGTTCAACGGCAGCGCCGACACCGAGTACCTCAGCTGCGAAAGTCTCATCGGGGACATCTTTCAGTGCAATGACATTTCCCTTTAGAGGTGAGTAAACGCAGTTATTGTCGAAGGATTCGGTGGAGTTGTCGTCTGACTTGGTATCAGTGTTGGAATCTTCAGATTTTTCGTCCTTGAAGAGAATGAAAGAGAGCGTGAAAGCGACAACAGAAGCGACTATCATAGTGAGCAGATAGCCGAAGAAAGATTCGGTAGTGATAAGGAAACCGAATAGACCGGTAACACCGTTAGCGGTAGCGTAGACCTTCATAACAGAAGCGACCATAGCACCGCACGCACCGCCTGCCATACCGGCGATGAGAGGCTTGCCGTAGCGAACATTCACACCGAAGATAGCGGGTTCAGTGATACCCATGAAAGCGGAAAGAGAAGCGGGGAAAGCCATTGAACGGATTTTCTTGCTGCGTGACTTGAAAGCAACAGCGAGAGCGGCTGCACCTTGAGCAACATTAGCAGCAGTTGCGATAGGCATCCACGTATTTTTGCCGTTATCGGCAATCATAGCGAGTTCGATAGCGTTGTACATATGATGAACACCGGCTACAACGGTCGGAGCGTAAACTCCGCCCATAACGAAAGAGCCGATACCGAGCGGAAGAGCGATAAGCCACTTAGCGCCGTCGAGGACCCATGTTTCGAGCTGAGAGAATACGGGACCAATAACGGTCATAGTGAAGAAAGCGGTAACGAGTACCGAAACGAGGGGAGTGACGAAGAGGTCGAAGGTTTCGGGGACTATCTTATGCAGCTTTTTTTCGAGGGTGCACAGGAGTAATACCGCGATAATAACGGGGATAACGTGACCCTGATAGCCGGTATTCTGAATATTCCAGAGACCGAACCACGACCACAGCGTTGACGTTTCAGCACCGCCGCCGGCAGACCACGCATTGACGAGGTCGGGGTGAATCATGATCATACCGATAACTGCACCGAGGTAGATATTGCCGCCGAAGATTTTAGCGGCACTGACAGCTATGAGGATAGGGAGAAAAACGAGAGCAGCGTTTGAGAAGATATTGAGCAGACCGTAGAAATAGGAATCAGCGATAGCGGGGTAAGCACGCTGCAAACCGCCGAGCAGACCGTTCAGCAGACCGGTAGCGACGATAGCGGGAATGATAGGTACGAAGATATCGCCGAGGGTCTTGATAGCCCTTTTGTACCACGGAGCCTGTGAAGCGGCAGCTTTTTTAACGTCGTCCTTAGAAGCAGCCTCTACACCGGCGAGAGCGATGAATTCGTCGTAAACCTTGTTAACGGTGCCGGTACCGATAATAATCTGAAGCTGACCGGCAGCCTCGAAAACGCCCTTAACGCCGTCGATATTCTCAAGTGTACTTTTCTGCACCTTAGCGTTGTCGGCGATAACGAGACGCAGCCGAGTTGCACAGTGAGCAGCACTCGCGAGGTTATTTTTACCGCCGAGAGCAGTGAGTATTTCTGAAGCACATTTTCTGTAATCCATAAACACATCTCCTTTAAAGCAAATTTGTTTCATGCTTGGTGTGGTATTGATTTCATATCGTGCCTTTATTATATCACGTACTGAACAAAAAGTCTATTGGCGATATATCAGAAATATACAAAGACATTCAGTTGGTTTCACACAGTTTCATGTTTTTCAGTAGACTCGCGCTCAACGATGTAATAATCGAGCTGAAGCATACGCGGAATTAGGGAGGGGTCTTTGATAGCGGACAGCAGCATTTTAGCTGCTTCACTGCCGGCGGTACGGTAATGGAGATGTGCCGTAGTGATGGGGACGGCAGCGATTTTGCCTATTTTACTGTCGCCGACCGCGGCAATCATGATATCGTCGGGGATACGGATGCCGGCTTCACGGCAGTATAGCATTGCGCCTACTGCGATACTGTCGGTTGCGCAGAAAATACAGTCGGGACGCTTTCTGCCGGAGAGGAGTCTTCGTGCTCTTTCGTAGCCTGAATCAATGGTAAAATCGGCAATTTCGGAGAACTCCTTCCGCAGTTCGAGACCTGCTTGCAGAACGGCACGTTCAAAGCCTCTGCGGCGGGAGTCGCCGGCAGCCTTATCTTCGGGGTCGACACCTATATAAGCCGGACATACAGCGCCTTTTGCGAGCATGAGTTGGGTCAGGCTTTTGGCGGCACCGTAGTCGTCGTGGCATACGCAGTTAAAGCCTTTGAGGTTCTGACCGACGAGAATGACCGGAACGCGCATTTTAGCGAGAACAGCCTTGTGGAGGTTGGTGAAAATAGTAGACAGCAGAATTACACCGTCAACGCGGTTCTGACGGAATAGTTCAAGAGACTCGATTTCCTTGTGGTAATTGTTGGAGGTAGTGACAAGGAGGAGTTCGTAGCCGTATTCGCTGAGTACCGCGCTTATACCTTCCGTCACACGCGCAGAGCTTTCGCTTGACAGCTTAGGCAGAATAACGCCGACGAGTTTTGTCACGCGGGTGCGGATAGAGCGGGCGGAAAGACTTGGCGAATAGCCGGTTTTTTCGATAGCGGCTTCGATTTTTTCACGCTTGTCCTGACTGAGGTAGCCGTCATTGAAATAGCGGCTGACTGCGGACTTGGAGACTCCTGCGATTTTAGCGAATTCAGAAATATTCATCATATCACCTCTTATATGGTAACGATTTCATATACAGTATACCACATTTTCATATGGATTTCAAGTGCTATTTACATTTTTTCATTAATGTGGTATTATAATAAAAAATGTAAGGAGGCGGCAGATGAAGCACTTTAAAGCGGCAGCAGTAATTGCGGCTGGGGCGATAGCAGCGGCAGCATTCCCATTCACGGTGTCATCGGAAGAGCTGGTTGAAATGGACTACAACGGCGACGGAGCGGTAGACGCGTTTGACATGGTAAATGCCCGTAAAACGGCGTCAGCAAAAGAACTGAAAGAACTCAGCGATTTTCTTCTCGGAGTGAAGAGCGATAGTGAAAACGAGCTTATATGGAGCGACGAATTTGACGGCGACACGCTTGATACAGACAAGTGGAACTACGATATCGGCAACTGGAAACGTGACGAGAGCGGCAATTTCGTTGCATACGGCTGGGGCAACAACGAGCAGGAGTTTTACACAAACAGGAATGCGACGGTACATGACGGAATACTGACGATAGCGGCACGCAAGGAGATGGTGGAGACCGAGGAAGGCACATTCGACTACACATCAGCGCGGCTGAATACGCAGCATAAATTCTCAGCTTGCGGCGGACGCATAGAGGTACGCGCACGCTGTGATTCCGGCAGGACGCTATGGCCGGCGATATGGATGCTGCCGGAGGACAGTGTCTACGGCGGCTGGGCAGCGTCGGGAGAAATAGACATAATGGAAGGCTGGGGCAGTTTACCGGAAAAGGTATGCGGAACAGTGCATTTTGGCGACGTGTGGCCGAATAACGCGTATCTCACGAATGACTACAACTTCCCGACGGGAGAGTCATCGGAGGACTGGCACACTTATGCAGTCGAATGGGAGAGCGGCGAGATACGCTGGTACGTAGACGATATACTCTACAGTACGCAGAGGGAATGGAACACGGTAAACCGCAGATTCCCCGCACCGTTTGACCAGAATTTCTATATTATACTGAATCTTGCAGTAGGTGGACATTTTGACGGAATAGACCGTATCTATGCCGACCCTGAAACATTTGCGTCAGGCGAAAAGCACTTTGACATTGACTATGTAAGGGTGTATGACAGGGGCAGTTTCACTCCGACACTGCAAACATCGCGTCCGCTCGGACTATATACCGAGGGTTCAGATGCAGGACTCTCTAACATGGACGGCTGTTCAGTGTTTGATATCAAAAACGTGGGCGAGCTTGAATACGCAGTAATGGGACTTATCCGTGCACAGGAAGTGAAAGCGGGAAACACGTATAATCTTTCATTTGACGTAACATCGACGGCAGAGCGTGACATGACGGTAACAGTTGAGGACAGCAGTTACGAGCGGTATCTGAGCGAGACTATCCACATAGGAAAAGAGCCGCTGAGGTGTGGATACGCAGTAGAGTTTGACAAAGACATGACGGTTGACCTTAAATTCCAGCTTGGAAACATAGGAGAAAGCGCGTCAGCCGGAGCGCATCAGGTAAAAATCTCGAACATAGAATGGCGCTGAGGAAGCGCGGGAGGCAAAAAGATGATATACACAGTAACATTCAACCCTGCGATAGACTATGTAGTACACACAAGCGGACTGAAAGAGGGCGGAGTGAACCGTTCGGAGTACGAGACTATGTTTATAGGAGGCAAGGGAATAAACGTATCGGCAGTACTTGCAGAACTTGGAGTACGTTCTATAGTACTTGGCTTCACGGCAGGATTCACGGGAATAGCGATAGAGCGCGGAGTATGCTCAATGGGTATCGAGGCAGACTTTGTCCGCCTTGAGAAAGGAAATTCGCGGATAAATGTCAAGATAAAGACAGGTATAGAGACCGAGCTGAACGGACAGGGACCCGATATAGACGAAAAGGCGATAGACGAGTTATTCCGGAAGTTTGACCGTCTCAGCGAGGGGGATACCCTGATACTTGCCGGAAGTATACCGAAAACGCTTCCGTCGGACATATACGAGCGTATACTTGCGCATCTTGCGGGAAAGAATATCCGATGCGTGGTAGACGCGACAGGCGACCTGCTTCTCAACGTGCTTAAGTATCGTCCGTTCCTGATAAAACCGAATGATGTAGAGCTTGGAGAGATGTTCGGAGCGGAGCTCAGGACTGACGATGACATTGTGAAATATGCGGAGAAACTGCGTGAAATGGGAGCAGAGAACGTACTTGTATCCATGGCAGAGCGCGGAGCGATACTGCTTGACGAGAGCGGAAGGGTACACCGTCAGAAAGCGTTTTCGGGCGAGGTAAAAAACTCAGTTGGAGCCGGAGACTCAATGCTTGCGGGATTCGTGGCGGGCATGGCTGACGGCTACGACCAAGCGCTGCTGCTTGGTACAGCCTGCGGCGGAGCGACGACTTTTTCTGACGGACTTGCAAAGCGGTCGGAGATAGACGAACTGCTTGACACTTGTAAGGAGTAAAAGATAAAAACACTTGATTTTCTGAAATACATATGCTATAATAACAGATGCAGGGGAGCTTGTGGAGCAGGCTGAGAGGAAGGCGAGACCTTCGACCCGTAACCTGATTTGGATAATGCCAACGTAGGGAGCAGAACAAAGTTTATTTGCGGCTGCCGAAAGGGAGCCGCTTTTTGATAAGGAGGAGAGACTATGCTGACGATAAACGGCAAAGAGTATGACTTCAGGGGAATGACAGTAGCAGAGGTGCTGAAAGAGCTTGGATACGGCGAACAGCGAGTAGCAGTTGAGCTGAACGAGTCTATAGTACCGAAGGACCAGTACACAACGACAACGCTGTTTGAGGGCGACCACCTTGAAGTGGTACGATTTGTAGGAGGCGGCTGATATGGCGATACCCACAAGGGAGGAGATGTATCGCGCACTTGAAGAGCGGCACGGAGCAGAGCTGCAAAAGAAGCTTGCGTCAGCGAGTGCAGCTATATGCGGACTGGGCGGACTTGGCTCAAATATCGCGATAGCGCTTGCGAGGGCAGGAGTAGGCAGACTGCACATAATCGACTTTGACAGAGTGGACATATCGAACCTGAACCGACAGCAGTATTTTCCTGAACAGCTTGGCGAGTACAAGGCGGACGCGCTTTATGATACATTATCGCGCATAGCGCCGTACTGCGTGATACGCAGAGACAGCGTAAAGCTTACAGAGGAGAATATACCTGAGCTTCTCAGCGGAGAAGACATAATCTGCGAGGCATTTGACAAAGCTGACCAGAAAGCGATGTTAGTTAACACGGTACTGGAAAAAATGCCTGAGAAGTATCTTGTATCAGGTTCAGGAATGGCAGGGATAGGAACTGCGAACACTATAAAAACGCGGAGGGTAATGAAGCGGTTTTACCTTAGCGGAGACGGAGTCAGCGACGTAGCTGACGGAATGGGGCTTGTATCATCGCGGGTATTAGTATGTGCCGGACACGAAGCCCATGCGGTGATACGTATCATCGCGGAAGAATACGACGTATAAGGAGAAGATATCATGAATGAAGATAAACTTGTGATAGGCGGCAGAGAGTTCAGTTCACGTTTCATACTTGGCTCAGGAAAGTACTCACTGAACCTTATAGAAGCGGCAGTAAAATATGCCGGAGCGGAGATAATAACGCTTGCAGTGCGCAGAGCGAACACAGCCGAGAGTGAGAATATACTCGACTATATCCCGAAGGGAGTAACCCTTCTTCCCAACACATCAGGAGCGAGAAATGCGGAAGAAGCTGTGCGTATAGCGCGTCTTGCGCGAGAACTTGGCTGCGGCGACTTTGTAAAGATAGAGATAATGCGTGATTCAAAGTATCTTCTGCCTGACAACTATGAAACAGTCAAGGCGACAGAGATACTTGCGAAGGAAGGGTTTGTGGTAATGCCTTATATGTACCCCGACCTCAACTTTGCGCGTGACCTTGTAAATGCGGGAGCAGCATCAGTAATGCCGCTTGCGTCGCCGATAGGCTCAAACAAGGGACTTGCAACGAAGGACTTCATACAGATACTGATAGACGAGATAGACCTTCCGATAATAGTAGACGCAGGAATAGGCAGACCCTCACAGGCGTGTGAAGCGATGGAAATGGGAGCAGCGGCAGTAATGTCTAACACGGCATTAGCGACAGCAGGCGACCTTCCTGTAATGGCAGAAGCGTTCAAGCAGGCGATAGAAGCCGGAAGAAAGGCATATCTCTCAGGACTCGGACGAGTACTTACCCGCGGAGCATCGCCGTCGGACACACTCACGGGATTTTTGCACGATTAAAACCGAGTGAAATACGGTGCAGCCGAAGCTGCCGGGGTCTGGGGAGAGGTTCTCTCCCCGGCAGGGGGTGTATGAGGGGGACGGCGTCCCCCTGAAAAGCAGGCAGGCGAGCGTTAGCGACGGCTGACGGACGCTTACCGCATACTCGCTTCTGCAAATCGTTATATGCGCGGACGCTGCACCGGGCGCATGGAATGCGCCCCTGCAATTCTGAATTTAACTTTATACATAAAAAAGAAGGAAAACAAATGGACAACAATTATTTTGTGGACTCGGAAAAACTGTCCGAAGCCGCACTTGAAAAGAAGCACCGTCTTGAGAATGACCCGACATCGCGAACAGACCACATGGCATACATGGAAGGAATGGAGCAGATAAACTCGGATATACGCGGGAAGGTCATTTCTGAGATGGATAATTATGATTACAGCAAGTACACAGCCGCAGACGTACTGCGTGCGCTGAGACACGATAGCTGTACAGTTGAGGACTTCAAGGCACTTCTCTCGCCGGCAGCAGAGCCGTTTCTTGAACAGATGGCGCAGAGAGCGAGACTTGAAACGCAGAAGCATTTCGGCAACACAGTGTACCTGTTCACACCGCTGTACATAGCCAATTACTGCGAGAATTACTGCGTATACTGCGGCTTCAACTGTTATAACGACATACGCCGCATGAAGCTCAGCATGGAGCAGATAGAGCATGAGATGAAGGTAATATCTGAAAGCGGCATGGAGGAGATACTGATACTGACGGGCGAGAGCCGTACACAGAGCAGTGTAGAGTATATCGGTGAAGCGTGCAAGCTCGCGAGGAAGTATTTCCGGCTTGTGGGCATAGAGATATATCCGGTAAACACTGACGAATACCGCTACCTTCACGAATGCGGAGTAGACTACGTAACAGTATTTCAGGAGACCTACGACAGCACACGCTATGAGCAGCTGCATCTCATGGGACACAAGCGAGTGTACCCATACCGTTTTGAAGCGCAGGAGCGTGCACTTATGGCGGGCATGAGAGGAATAGCGTGCTCAGCACTGCTCGGACTGTCAGATTTCCGCAAGGACGCGCTTGCGAGTGCGCTGCACGTATATATGTTACAGCGCAAGTATCCGCACGCAGAGATATCACTGTCATGTCCGCGGCTTCGTCCGATTGTAAACAATGAGAAGATAAATCCGCTTGACGTGCATGAAAAGCAGCTTTGTCAGGTACTATGTGCATACAGGATATTCCTGCCATTCTGCGGAATAACGGTATCCTCGCGTGAGAGTGAGAGTTTCCGCAATGGAATAGTAAAGATAGCGGCAACGAAGATATCAGCCGGAGTATCGACCGGCATAGGCGACCACGAAAGCAAATATACCGGAAAGGAGAATGACGAAGCGGGAGACGAGCAGTTTGAGATAAGTGACGGACGCAGCCTTAAAAAGATGTATGATGATATGTCGGGCGAAGGTCTCCAGCCGGTGCTTAACGATTACCTCTATGTGTGAGATAATATGCATAACAAACCGGACGATATGCGGTGAAGAATTTCTTGTGAGACTTGGCAGGATAGCGGCAGCGAAGCCGAAAGCGGTAGTACTGCGAGAGAAGGATATGCCGCCGGAGGACTACAAAAAGCTTGCGATACAGGCGAAGATGATATGTATGCAGTACGGCGTACCGTGTATACTGCACAGCTATGCGGACATAGCGGCAGAGCTGAAAGCAGACGGACTTCATATGCCGCTTGCGAAGCTGAGGGAGATGACCGACGAAGAGAAAAGCGATTTCGCAGTACTCGGAGCGTCAGTGCACTCGCCGGAGGAGGCTGAGGAAGCGGAGGCGCTCGGAGCGACCTACATAACAGCGGGACACGTTTTCCCCACCGACTGCAAAAAAGGACTTCCGCCGCGCGGACTTGAATTCCTTAAAAAGACCTGTGCAGCGGTAAACATACCGGTTTACGCGATAGGAGGGGTATGCAGCGGAAATTACAGCCTTGTGCGCTCAGCGGGAGCAGCAGGAGCGTGTGTGATGAGCGGCTTGATGACCTGTACAGACCCCGAAGAATACCTTGAAAGATTCAGAAAGGAGAGTGACAGCGAATGAGATTCAGACCCGAAATGCTCACTCTTTACGCGATAACGGACAGGGATTGTCTTAAAGGCAGAGACCTTGCGGAGCAGGTAGAGCTTGCGCTGCAAGGCGGAGCAACGTGCATACAGCTGCGCGAGAAGAATATGGACACAGAAACGCTTGCTGAAACAGCGAAGCCGCTTGTGGAAATATGCCACAGATACGGTGCACCGCTGATAATCAACGACAACTACAAGGCAGCACTTATGAGCGGTGCAGACGGAGTGCACGTCGGCATAGAGGACGCACCGGTAGCGGAGATAAGGCGAATAGCGGGAGAGGACTTCATCATCGGCGCGACAGCTAAAACGGTAGAGCAGGCACTTGAGGCGGAGAAAGCAGGAGCTGATTATCTTGGAGTCGGCGCAGTATTTCCGTCACCGACGAAGAAGAATGCGATACGAATAACACCTGCGCAGCTGCGTGAGATAGCGTCGTGCATGGGACTTCCCATAGCGGCGATAGGCGGAATAACCGCAGAAAACGTAGATGAGATAAAAGGCTGCGGATACCGCGGGATAGCGGTAGTATCAGCGATATTTGCAGAAGACGACGTGAAATCGGCAGCAGCTCTCCTGAGACGCAAGGCAGAGGAGGGGATAGGCTTATGAGCGCAGACGAGCGCAAGTACACCGCACTGACGATAGCCGGAAGCGATTCATCAGGCGGAGCGGGTATACAAGCAGACCTCAAGACGATGACCTGTAACGGAGTATACGCGATGAGTGTGATAACAGCACTGACAGCGCAGAATACGACCGGAGTTACAGGAGTACTCGACACACCGCCGGAGTTTGTAGCAGCGCAGATAGACGCGGTATTCAGCGATATCCGACCTGACGCAGTAAAGATAGGCATGGTGTCGTCGGCAGCGATAGCCGAAACGATAGCCGACCGTCTTACCTATTGGAAAGCCGGAAACATCGTAGTAGACCCAGTAGCAGTAGCAACGAGCGGCTCAAAGCTGAGTTCAGGAGACGCATATGAAGCAGTAAAGAGACTGCTTTTCCCGATGGCAGCGCTGATAACGCCGAATATTCCCGAAGCAGAGCTGATATCGGGAATTGATATAAAGACAGCGGAGGACATGGAAAGAGCGGCTGAGGTGATAACTGAGGAGTACGGCTGTCCGACGTTATGCAAGGGCGGACACATGATAAACGACGCAAGCGACTATTTATACTGCCCCGACGGAAGCAAGCAGTGGTTCAAGGGAAAACGAATCGACAACCCGAATACACACGGCACAGGCTGCACATTATCGAGCGCTATAGCGTCGGGACTTGCAAAGGGACTTTCTCTTGCAGAAGCGATAGAAGCTGCGAAGGAGTACATATCCGGAGCACTTTCAGCAATGCTTGACCTTGGAAAAGGCAGCGGACCGCTTGACCACGGCTATCTGCTCAGCAGGTAAATGCAGGGAATTCTGAAAGAATAAACAAATCCAACCACGAAAGGAATAAAACCAATGAGAGAATACAGCACACAGATGGAAGCAGCGAAGAAGGGTATAATCACACCCGAAATGAAGATAGTAGCAGAGAAGGAGCACATCGACATTGAGAAACTCCGCGAGCTGATAGCGAAGGGCGAGGTAGCGATTCCCTGCAACATCAATCACAAGTCGATATCACCCGAGGGAATCGGCACCTGCATGAGGACGAAGATAAACGTAAACCTTGGAATATCCGGTGATAAGAATGACTATGACATGGAGATGGACAAGGTCGATATGGCTATCAAGTACGGTGCAGAGGCGATAATGGACCTCAGCAACTACGGCAAGACCAACACATTCCGCAAAGCACTTGTTGAAAAGTCGCCGGCAATGATAGGAACAGTACCGATGTACGATGCAATAGGCTATCTTGAGAAGGACCTTCTTGAGATAACTGCACAGGACTTCCTCAAGGTAGTAAGAGCGCACGCAGAGGAAGGCGTAGACTTCATGACTATCCACGCAGGAATCAACCGCCGCGCAGTAGAAGCGTTCATGCGTGACAAGAGAAAGATGAACATAGTATCACGCGGAGGCTCACTCCTTTTTGCGTGGATGATGATGACTAACAACGAGAATCCTTTCTATGAGTACTACGATGAGGTACTTGACATTCTCAGGGAATACGACGTAACCATCAGTCTTGGTGACGCACTTCGTCCGGGCTGTATAGACGATGCAACAGATGCAGGACAGATATCCGAGCTTATCGAGCTTGGTGCACTTGCAGAGAGAGCGTGGGCAAAGGATGTTCAGGTCATGATAGAGGGACCCGGACACATGGCAATGAACGAAATAGCGGCAAATATGAAGCTTCAGAAGCGTATCTGCCACAATGCCCCCTTCTATGTACTCGGACCACTCGTAACAGACATCGCCCCCGGCTACGACCACATCACATCAGCAATAGGCGGAGCGATAGCAGCAGCAAACGGAGCAGACTTCCTTTGCTACGTAACACCTGCCGAGCATCTTCGTCTGCCGGACGCAGCTGACGTAAAGGAAGGAATAATGGCAAGCAAGATAGCCGCACACGCAGCAGACATTGCAAAGGGGATACCGAATGCAAGAGACATCGACAACAAGATGGCAGAAGCGCGTCACGCGCTTGACTGGGAGGAGATGTTCAAGATATGCATCGACCCTGACAAGGCAAGAGCGTACTATGAGAGTACACCTGTATCCGAGCGTCACACTTGTTCGATGTGCGGAAAGATGTGTGCAGTAAGAACGACTAACATGATACTCAACGGCGAGAAGGTTGAGTTTTGTTCTGAGAAATAAAAAAGGACGTACAAACTTGTACGTCCGCGGTGCCTTAATGTGGAAACAGGCTTTTAAAAATGCCGGACTTGAAAAAAGTCCGGCATTTTTTATTTTTTGAGAATAAAGATTGAAAGCAGCAGGATAGCAACAGAGGAAAGGCTCATAAGGAAGCCGACTATAGAGATAACGCGGCTGAACTTATAATTTTTTGACTTGCTGCTTAAAATCGGGATAATACCTGTAATCAGACCGGCGAGTTCAGGGATAATGAACACACCGCAGGAAATCATAGCGATGATACCGCAGACAAGGGAAATTGCCGGGAGAATGTAACCGCTTATCTTATTTTTAGCGTACTGTTCGACCGGTTTAGCGTCAACAGACTTAGCGGCTGAGCTGATAGAAGAAACGACCTTATTGATGACCGGTTCTTCATCTAAAGCGGCTTTGTCTGACGCGGTAGCTTTTCTGAGACGGCTTGAAGCGGTCATTCTGTTGTTAGGCATAGACATATGTGCGGAGTCCTGAGCTTTTTTGGACTTTATGTCAAGCTGAGTTTTCATATTATGGATAAGTTCATTAGGGTCACCGTCGAGCATTTCGTTGTAATGATGAACAGGGTCGAGAGGTTCGGTGTGACCGCAGTACGGACAGATGACGAGACCCTGTTTTCTGTCTATTTTCATATCGGCAGTACAGCCTGAGCACTTAGTATTAATAGGGTGAGCCTGACGTTTTTTGCGGAGTTCATCAGCCTCTTTGCGGAGTCTTTCTTCTTCCTGGAGCATGGCACGTTTAGTCTGCTCCTGTTCAAGAGCGAGTTCTTTTTCTCTGTCGAGTTTTTTCTCGTGACTGTCAGCAGCCTTGTTGACGACGTTATTAGCTGTATTGAGCAGCGAATTTATGAGAAACGGATCCATTTTCATGCTATCACTCCTGTAGATATGGGATTCAAATAAGTATACTACACATTATAACATATTAAAAATAAAAAGGCAATAATTGAAGAAAAAAAGTTTTTCAGCCGGAAGTCAGCGGACGATTATCGGAATAGGATAAACGGTGACTATATATACAATATGTATAAAATATTGATAGTCAAACATATCGAATGATAGACAGACTATATACCAGTATTAATAATTTATCAACGATATATTCACAAACTATTGACAAATGGTTATTTTTGAGTTATAATATTATTAATACAGTAAGTAATTTCAAACGTTTGATAAGTTGATCTGACAAAATATGGAGGTGTTATTATGACAAACACAAAAAAGAATGGTTTTACGCTTATTGAACTTATAGTAGTAATAGCTATAATTGGAGTACTTGCGGCAATACTTGTGCCGACGATGATTGGATATGTAAAGAAATCGAAGCGTGCGGCGGACGTTTCAAGTGCAAAGGACATACACACGCAGGTAATGGACCTGATACTTACAGAAGATAACCTCAACGATTCGTTTTATTATGACGGAGGCAATGTGTCTTCTGCGATATCAAAGCTTGACGAGATATCGAATCATACATACGACCTTGTAGTAGTGGCATATCTTGACGGAGCAGGCAAGACTGACGGAAGCGGAAATGTATGGACTCCTACTGATGCGGGCATACAGGATTTCTGTGATGCGCTGAACAAGAAGAGCGAGTTTTATAATACCAATCCTGACATAAAGCGGAAGATAAAGAGCAAGTCAGATATAAACGGAAAGAATTTCAACCGCTGGTATGTTGGCTACCGAAAAGACAATGCATCAACAGTAGAAATATGGATAGGTGATGGCTCAACTACAACAGCCGACCCGCTGAAATGTCTTTATGCACAGGTAACGAGGTCAAACTGATATATTAACCAAAAATTGCGGCGTCTCCCTTATGGGAGACGTTTTTTTGCTATCTTTTACATAAATGGGGGTGTTTCGATTGACATTTTTTAGGCGGTGTGATATCATAAATCATGACAGAGATAAACAATGTCACGCGCGAACATTGAGGTGAAAACATGAAAAAAATAATAACCGCAGTATCGGCATGTGCGATAGCGGCAACAGCGGTTCCGTACAGGGTATATGCTGAGGAAACTGCGAAAGAGACACAAAAGAAAGTAAAAATAATGTGCATCGGCGACTCCATAACAGACGGATATGTACCGGAGTACGAAGGCTCCTACCGAAAGTTCATATACAAAGAGCTTACGAAAAAAGGCTATGATATAGACATGGTAGGCGCAAAAGGGGAGGGCTACACTCCCACATACAAGGATGAAAATACCGGCGAGAGCTTTGAGTTTGACAATGGAAATACCGGCTACAGCGGATACGCGATATCAGCATATCCGGGCAGAAACGGTATACTTGAAACTCTGAAAGAGACCAACTGCCTCGCCGAAACTAAGCCGGATATCGTAACATTGCAGATAGGCACGAACAATATAATCGACAACCACGACATGGACGAAAACATAAAAGACCTCGGAATGCTTGTTGATTATATTCTCGAAAACACACCTGAGACTACGGCAGTATTTGTGACAACGATACCCGAACTCGACCCCAACCGTCCGGAGGTATACGACTGGTTCGGCAACTACCGCCACTCAGCCGACTGGCAGACACAGTACAGCGATGAAGAAGCATTAGAAAAGATATCGAAGAAGCTGGACGATTATAATGCGAATCTGAGTCTGGCTGTTATTCATAAAAGCCTTGAACTTGGTGGGGCAGGGCAAGAAGATGAATTCTTCCACGAACCGACGAGGCTTTACAATGCATACGTCAGCCAAGCTATCACCGACGTGAAAACTCAGCTCTTCGACGGCGTACACCCGAATAACGAGGGCTATAAGGCAATGGGCGAATACTGGGCAGATGTGCTTGATAAGTACCTGCAAGGAAATATACCGCAGGTGCCTGATATTGTGACAACAACGACTTCCGCAACGACAACAACTACAGCGGAAACACCGGAAAAAGAGCCGCTGAAAGTTTCCGACCTTGTAACATTCAGCCGTTATCTTTTAGGCGATAAGTCACACGGCGCAGAAGCAAAACAGCTGAAACGCTACGACCTTGACGGTGACGGAGTGCTTGACGTATATGACCTTGTGAACATGAGAAAAACGCTCATAAGCTGAAAAATTCCTACAAATTATCACAGGGCATTCAGATACATTCCAATTTATAAGGAAAACTTTAAGATTATTTTAAGACACGAATAATATAATAACATCAGAAAAACACGAAAGGAGTTGAAAGTGGCGCGGCAGCAGGACCCCCTCTCAAGGCGTTGACGCAGTCACGATGTTATGGCTATCAATACTTTTGCAAGAAAAGAGATAAAATTTCTCCTCGACATGAGACAGTATGAAGAACTCATAAAGGAGATACACAAGTATATGGAACCTGACAAATACTGCGTAGGCGGTAAAGAGTACGGCATATACAATATTTACTACGATACACCGGACGATTTTCTTATCCGCGAGTCACTCTCCAAGCCTTACTACAAGGAAAAGATAAGACTTCGCAGTTACTACTCGCCGGCATCGCCTGATTCGCTTGTATTTCTTGAGATAAAGAAGAAGATAGGCGGCATCGTAACAAAGAGACGTGTATCAATGACACTTGCAGAGAGTGACGAATATCTCGCAACACGCAGGAAGCCTGAGTCAAGCAAATACATAACGACGCAGGTATTCAATGAGATAGACGCATTCCTCGACCACTATCCTGTATCGCCCAAGCAGTACATCAGCTATCAGCGTGAAGCGTTCTTCGGCAAGGACAACAGCGATTTCCGCCTGACATTTGACCGCAGGATAACCGACCGCAGATACGACCTCGGACTTGACTGCGAAAGCTACGGCAACCAGATAATCCGTGAAGACCAGCGTCTCATGGAAGTCAAGGTATCGGATTCAATGCCGGAATGGCTGATAAACAAACTTTCAGAGCTCCAGATATACAAAACGAGTTTTTCTAAATACGGCAAAGCGTATATGAACCACATCAAAGAAGAAGTGGCACAGAACAGCCGTATATACATTTCAGGAATATCGGTAGTAAACAACAGTATATTAATGAACAGGAGCGTATGAATCATGTTAGCATCATTTAGCCTATTCGGGAATGTTCTCTCGAGGTACAGCGAGGACTCATCGAGTATATTCACTGACAGCTCAGCTGCCAGTGTAGCGCAGATAGGGGCAGGGGAATTCTTCCTCTGTGTCGGAGCGGCACTTGTACTCGGCTTCCTCATAAGTCTCATCTACATCATCACCCACCGCAAGGAAGGCTATTCGCAAAGCTACGTCATGACAATGATAATGCTTCCGGCGATAATCGCGCTGATACTGCTTCTCATCAACTCCACAGCCGGAGCATTGACATTAGCCGGAGCATTCACACTTGTGCGATTCCGAAGCGTCGCGGGCGACCCGAAGGACATAGCGTACATTTTCTATGCAATGGCAACAGGAGTAGCGTGCGGAATCGGCTACATCGGATTTGCACTTGTATTCTTCGTAGTACTTGGAATAGTGATGTTCGTACTTTCGGAGATAAACTATGGCGGAAGCCGTTCACGTCACATGACACTGAAAATAACAATACCCGAAAACCTCGATTATCAGGGAGTATTTGAACCTGTACTCAACAAGTACACAAACTTCCATAAGCTCAGAAGAGTAAAGACAACAAATTTCGGAACACTTTTTGAGCTTATCTACGCAGTTGACGTAAACGAAGACATCGACCAGAAGCGTTTCATTGACGAGCTTCGTGCACTCAACGGCAACATGACGATAAACCTCGTATTCTTCAAGTATGACGACAAAATATACGAGAGCTGAAAATGAAAAATCCCCTTCCTATAAAAATGAAAATTGTCAGACCACTTAGGCGGGTCTGACAATTTTTATATACATGACCTGCACGGAGGTGCGTAATACTGTTTCATGTGAAGAAAATATTTTTACGGTTGAACGGAACAAATAAACTCAGAATTGCTGTAATTCTTTCGACAGCTTTTTTGAATCAATCGAAAACAGAATGTGCACTGTATATGGAGGAAGCATGAATAAAGTATTATGTTAACTAAATATTAACAAAGTGGATATCCGAAACAAATTCACATAAAATTAACAATAAAAATATACAAAAACAGCCCTAAAGTACACATTTTTATAGTTTGGTGTACAAATATATATTGAAAAGTGGGTGAGTTTGCTCTATAATAAATACAGCATTTGAAGAAAATTAGTATTCGGTATCAAGTACCCTCCCCTCTCATGTGCTTGATACTGGATATTGATTCAACTGCTCGCCATAGAAACTGATTATGTTTTTTTAAAAAACTAATCCCTTTCATTTGTAATTTTTTCATGTTTTCTATTCTCAATAACTTATTTTAACTTTTTATCTATGGCACGGTCCACAGTGCTAAGACGTTTTAACGTTCGGACCGCAGCGCACCTCGTAAGAGGTGCATTTTTTTAAACTTCAAAACTTGCAAGCATTTAAACATAAAATGCTTGACAAGTTATATAATTAGTGCTACAATTTATGTGAAGGAGGCGACGAGTTTGAAAAAAAGTATTTATGGAGTAACACTGTCGGACGCAGTCGTAAAAGCAGTCGATGAGCGTGCCCGAAAACTTGGTATCAGCCGTTCGGCATTGATAAATCAGATTCTTGCAGAGAAACTTTCGTGTGTTACACCCGAAATGCGCATGAACGAGATTTTTGACTCGATAGAAACTATTGTTGACGGCATAATTTCCGCACAGCATCAGCGTTCAGCGTCACTGCTTACGATGCGGACTTCGCTTGAATACAAGTACCGCCCGACGATAAGCTACAAGGTCGAGCTTGACCGCGTACCTTCGGAGTTTGTGGGGACTTTGCGTGTGCAGATACGTACACAGAGCGAACAGCTGACTGACCTGTTCAACAGCTTTTTCCTGTACAGGATAAAGTTTGAAAGGGGAAGGTTTGCGGAAATGGGGATAGAATTTCCCGAATGTGAGCTTAGTTCCGGAAAATTCGTGCGAAGACTCCGCAAGCCGCGCTCTATTATAATTGAGGACGATGGAATGGCAATTGCTGAGTACATCAAAGACCTCGACTTTGCTATTAAAACTTTTCTTGCCGACCCTTCCGGCTTCGGAAGTGTTGCTCAGGAACTCGAAAAAAAGACCGCTTCTACGCTTAGTACCTACAGATTGTAGCGTATTATCAGGCGGAAGTATAATAATATAAATGTAGATGCAGGGAGAGTTCCCTGCGAAAGGAGGATTATGCTATGAATGCAGAGAAATATACACAGAGGTCAATAGATGCAGTCAGAAAGGCTCAGAGTATTGCGGTTATGCAGTCAAACAGCGTCATAGAGCCGGTTCATCTTCTTGCAGGACTTGTTAAACAGGAAAACGGTCTTATCCCTCAGCTCCTCAAAAAAATGAACATAGACCCCGATATGTTAGACAGGGAGACTGATAAGAAAATTAGTCTGCTCCCGAAAGTTACAGGAAGCGGCAGAAGCAGTAATATCGGCATTTCTGCTGAGTGCGACCGCGTTCTTACCGTCGCTGAGGGTATTGCTGAAAATATGAAGGACGAGTTCGTCTCGGTAGAACATATCATGATAGCACTCGTGGATTCTAAAGACAGAGACGTTTCTGCTGTAATGCAGTCGTTCAATATAAACCGCGACCGCTTCCTTACCGCACTTATGGAGGTGCGCGGCAATACTCGTGTTACTAACGAAAATCCCGAGGATACCTACGATGTCCTCACGAAATACGGTCAGGAGCTTGTCGGTCTCGCACGCAGAAATAAGCTCGACCCTGTTATCGGACGTGACAGCGAGATTCGCAACGTTATCCGTATCCTTTCACGTAAAACCAAAAATAACCCCGTACTCATCGGTGAACCCGGTGTCGGTAAAACTGCTATCGCAGAGGGTCTCGCTCTGCGTATCGTTGCCGGAGATGTGCCGGACAGCCTGAAGGACAGAAAGGTGTTCTCTCTCGATATGGGTGCTCTTGTTGCTGGTGCGAAGTACCGCGGTGAATTCGAGGAGCGTCTCAAAGCTGTGCTTAATGAGATAAAAAACAGCAATGGTCAGATTCTCCTGTTTATTGATGAGCTTCACACTATTGTCGGTGCGGGAAAGACCGACGGTGCTATGGACGCAGGCAACCTCTTAAAGCCTATGCTTGCAAGAGGTGAACTTCACTGCATTGGTGCAACTACTCTTAACGAATATCGCCAGTATATCGAGAAAGACCCCGCTCTTGAACGTCGTTTTCAGCCTGTTATGGTCAATGAGCCGACTGTTGAGGATACTATCTCTATACTGCGTGGTCTAAAGGAGCGTTACGAGGTTTTCCACGGTGTAAAAATCAGCGATAATGCACTTATTTCTGCCGCTGTTCTCTCTAACAGATACATCACCGACCGATTCCTGCCCGATAAGGCTATCGACCTAATCGACGAGGCTTGCGCTACTATACGTACCGAAATGGACTCGATGCCTACTGAGCTCGACGAGATAAATCGTAAAATGATTCAGCTTCAGATAGAGGAGACTGCCCTCAAAAAAGAGAATGACAGTATCTCTCAGGAACACCTCGGCGAGATTCAGAAGGAACTCTCTGAACTGCGTGAAAAGTTCAACGCTATGAAGGCTAAATGGGAAAACGAAAAGAATGATATTTCGTCAGTTCAGAAGCTCCGTGAGGAAATTGAAAAGACAGGCGGCGAAATCGAAAAGGCTAAGCGTGAGTACGACTTCAACAAAGCCGCTGAGCTTGAATACGGCCGTATGCCGGCTCTGAAAAAACAGCTCGAAGAAAGTGAACGTCAGGCTGAACAGGACCTCAAAGGTGAACGTCTGCTCCGTGACAGGGTAACAGAGGACGAGATAGCTAAGATAATCTGCCGCTGGACCGGTATCCCCGTTGCTAAGCTTATGGAGGGCGAAAAGGAAAAGGTTCTCAGACTTGATGAACTCCTTCATAAGAGAGTAATCGGTCAGGACGAGGCTGTTACTAAGGTCAGTGAGGCTATTCTCCGTTCGCGTGCGGGTATTCAGGCACCTGACAGACCTATCGGTTCCTTCCTCTTCCTCGGTCCTACGGGTGTCGGCAAAACCGAACTCGCTAAGGCACTCTCGGAAATCCTTTTCGACGACGAACGCAATATGATTCGTATTGATATGAGTGAGTACATGGAGAAATTCAGCGTCAGCCGCCTTATCGGTGCGCCTCCCGGATACGTTGGATACGATGAGGGCGGTCAGCTTACTGAGGCAGTCCGCCGCAAGCCGTATTCCGTTATTCTCTTCGATGAGATCGAAAAGGCTCACCCCGATGTGTTCAATATTCTCCTGCAAGTCCTCGATGACGGCCGTATCACTGATTCTCAGGGCAGAACTGTCGATTTCAAAAATACTATCATTATCCTTACTTCTAACCTCGGAAGTCCCTATATCCTTGAGGGTATCGGTGAGAACGGCGAAATTACTGAAGAGGCAAGGTCTCAGGTCGATGCTCTGCTTAAACAGCAGTTCCGTCCCGAGTTCCTCAACCGTCTCGATGAGATAATCTTCTATAAGCCGCTCGCTAAGTCCGAGATAATGGGCATTGTCGAACTTATGCTCAATGACGTTCAGAAACGTCTCGATGATAAGCATATACGCATAAATATAACCGATTCTGCCAAGACTTTTATCGTTGACAACGGTTATGACCCGAACTTCGGCGCGCGTCCGCTAAGAAGATTTATTCAGCGTAAGGTCGAGACTTTGATCGCTAAGAAGATTATCGGAAGCAACGTTTCTGCCGGCGATACCATTACTATCGACGAATACAACGGTGCTCTCATCGCTGAATGAACTGTTTTTCCCTTATTACCGCTTGTAGCGTCAGTGTAACACGTTAACGGAAAATAGCCAAATCCTATGGTAGTTTTCTATAAAAACGAACTTGCTGAATGCCGTAGTATCGGTCGAAATGTCATTTTTCCCCAAATTCCTTGACAAATACGTACAAAGGGTATATAATGCAATTATAAAATTTAAGAATATGGAGGATACAGATATGACAAAGACTGAACTTATCAGTGTTGTTGCTGAGAAAACTGACTTCACTAAGAAGAATGCTGAGGCTGCTGTAAATGCAGTTGTTTCCGCTATCACAGACGCTCTTGCAAGCGGCGAAAAGGTTTCTATCGTTGGCTTCGGTACTTTTGAGGTTCGCGACAGAAAGGAAAAGCAGGTTATCAATCCTCAGACTAAGAAGATGATGATCGCTCCCGCTTCTAAGGCTCCCGCTTTCAAGGCTGGACAGGCTCTCAAGAACGCTGTTAACAAGTAATTTCACGGAGGTATTTTAATCATGGCTGCTATTAAAAAGGATGTAAAGGCTGCTGAGACAGTAACAGAAACTAAGGTTGCTGCTGCAGAAGAGAAAAAGGCTCCCGCTAAAAAGGTTGCTGCTAAGAAGCCCGCTGCTAAGACTGCTGAGAAGAAGACAACAGCTAAGAAGGCTGCTGCTGTTACTGAGAACGTTTACGTTCAGTACCTCGGCTCTGAGATCACTTCTGCTGACCTCATCGCAAAGGCTAAGAAGGAGTCAGGTGTTAAGTCTCCTAAGACTGTTAATGTTTACGTTAAGCCTGAGGAGAACAAGGTGTACTACGTTGTTGATAACAACGCTGGCAGCTTTGACCTCGTTTGATAATAGTTTTATAATAATGAAAGCCGCAGTTTTTACTGCGGCTTTTTCTTTTGTTTGGTTATCTGTGTCCGCCGCTTCCGCCGTGATGACCTCCGCCTCCGCCGTGGTGACCTCCTCCGGAACTGGATTCGATTTTGGTGCGGGTGGTGTAGGTACGTATGAATGTATCACTCTTTTCGGCAAAATTGGTCTCTTCGCTTGATACGTATATTCGCGGATTCGTCTTTTCTTTGAACTTGTATGAGCTCTTTCCGACAAAATATCCGATAAGCGTTACTATCAGCCAGCCTGCGCCTCCAAACGGTAACAGACGCAGATAACGCGTATCGTATTGCCTCTTGTATTTCTTCAGCTGGTAAAGAAATTCCTCTATGCCAAGCTTTATATCGGAATGGTGTTCGGCATAGTTGCCTTCGCTTGAAGAGGGGAGATAATCGTAGGTAGCCTCTCGCATGGCATCAGTCTTGCCCGAATACCACTGTATCGCCTTTCCGCTTGTGCATACATAGTCGTATGCGGGAGTCTTTCCGCTCATGTCGATAAAGAAGAATACTCCGTCTGTGTATGCACCGAACAGTTTGTCGTATGCATCACCGCAGAATGTGGGAGTTGTGCTGTCGCTCATGCGGAAGTTTTCGCCTGCAATGAATATGTAAATGTTTAGTCCCAGCTCCTCTGAACACTTCTGAACCTCTTGGTTCAGTTCGTAAAGCTCGTCCTCGTTGTCGCTGAATACTCCGAAATCGTCGTCAACACATGAGTAACCGTAGCCTGTGTCTTCATTGTAGACGTCGTACGCGGAAGCTGTCATAAGCGGAAGTATCGCTGTCAGTGTGAGCAGTGTAACCAATGCTGATATTATCTTTTTCATATGAAGAACAGTCCTCCCAGTAATCCTAATATTCCGCCTATTATGCCGATTCCTGAGGAGAATGCCGCGAGTTTCGGCTTTGAGAGCGGGGGAGTTCCGGCAAGTTTACCGGTCTGACCGTTCAGCGCAAATTCGTATATCTTGTCTTTGTATTTGTATGACATGAACCACACCGGCAACATCATGTACTGCCAGTCTGTTCTCTGCACGTTGTAATTCTGTCTGTCGGGACGCACGCTCGTATAACCCTTGATGCTTTCGTCAATTATACTCTTGCCTGCGGATACCGCTCTTTCACGTATACGCGGAAATACTCCTGCTTTGTCTACGTCGTACTTGTCGGCATAAAATCCGCTGAGATACGACATTGAAAAGTCTTTGAGGTCGTTGTAGTTAAACGGTTCTATCGCTTCCATGAGGAGGTCATCTATCTTGCTTTCGCCGTCGGCAGGGATTCCCTTCGTGAGTACCTTCGCATTTCGCACTATTCGGTACTCCTTTGTCTCGGTATAACGGTAGCTTCCGGATGTCCAGTGACGTACCTTCTTGCCGATTCCGGCATAGTCTATCTTCATGTCACAGTCCGCTACCCAGAAGGGGACATACAGTCCGGTCATCTTTTCAAGCTGTTGGCTCGATTTGAAGTCGCTCGGTAAAAACCACCGCTTTCTGCACCAATTCTTGAACATTCCAAGTGCCTGTTCGCGCGTGTAGCGGAATCCTATTACTTTGTTCGGCTTGTAGTCACCGGTCAGCTTTCCTGCAAGTATTACCGGATTGTGGCAGTAATAGCAGAATAACGCGGTCTGTTGGTCGTCTGCCATTATCTGTGCGCCACAGCTTGTGCAGTGGTAGAGGTTTGTGTGTTCTTCAAATTCGTCCTTTGCCTCTTCGGCGGCTTCATCTGTGGGGAGTGCTTCTATTTCTGCGTATATTTTTTTGATGTCTTCTATCGTGAATGCACTGTCACAGTATTCGCAAGTTACATTCTGCGATACGGGGTCGAATTTCAGGTCGGCTCCGCAGTTGGGACATTTATACTCTGATGCTTCCAATTTGTCATCTCCTTCTGAAAATGTATCACCTCATTTGAGTGCGGTGATATTCTAAAACGTATACTCCTATATTACCATAAAATATGTTATTATTCAAGACTTTAATACAAATAGTTGCAAAATATGCTATAACTGCAAAGCAAGTCCGGGACAACCCCTTCTTATGAAAGGATTGTCCCGGACTTGTTTATTGAACTGAAAGGAATGTTATACGTTATGCCTGAAATACTGCCCGGCAGAAATTGTACATATGAGCGTTTATTGAATTGTCGCCGTGATAACCGCCGATAACGTAGTGCCAGATGTGCGGAACTCCATTTTTCTCGAAGTTTTCGTGATACGGCTTGGGAGTGTCCCAGACTGTTCTATCGTCGCTTCCGGCAGATATCATAACAAAGTATGGCTCCTTGCCGCTGTCCCACTTGAATGCACCTGTTACTCCGGGAGCCGGACATATTGCGCCGACATAGCCAAAGAGGTCGCTTCTTTTCATTCCGATGAGGAGAGACTCTCTTCCACCCATTGAGAAGCCGGTTATTGCTGTGTTGTCCTTGCCGGTCTTAACGCTGTAGTTTTTCTCGATTTCGGGCATGAGGTCTTTAGTTAGGTCGTTTATGAAGTTGTCATATGCCTGATTATTAGTTTCGTTCATGCCTGTGCAAGCCTGAAGTGTCGCACTTGAGAATACATCAGGGAAAACACAGATCATTTCTTTTGCCTCGCCAGCCGCAATGGCATTGCCGATTATCTGCTTTGTAGGCATTCCGTTGGGGTCGTTGCCCTTGATTATCATTCTGTCAGGGTTTTCGTAGTAACCGTGAAGAACGTACATTACCGGGTATTTTTTGCTTGAATCATAGTTGGGAGGGAGAAGTATGTTGTATTTCTTGTTTCTGTTGCAGGTAGTTGACCAGTAGCTTCCGCTCTTTATCTCACCATATGTTACTCCATTCTTGGTGCTGTGCGAATCGCCCGGTTCAGTGTTGACTATCTGCGACTCTATCTTTGCTGTGAAGTCCTTCATAGACATATGCTGTCCTGTTTCTTCCTGAGTATCAGGCTGTGTTTCGACCTTCTCGAATTCTTTTCTCTGACCGAGAAGGAATTCAACTATCTGTACTGCATCTGAAACATTGTATTTACCGTCTGCTGTAACGTCAGCCGCTTTGAGTGAGTGCCGCACCTGTGAGTCCGTTGATGAGTCCGCTTCTTATTGCCGGCATATCAAATGCATCTACACTGCCGTCAAGATTTACGTCGCCGGGGATAACAGTAACGGCTTTGGGGCCGCTTATCTGAGTTCCTGCCTTAGCGACTATGGCTTCATCAATGCTGAAATTACTTGTTCCGTCTTCAGTTTCGACGTAGAGGATATATCCTGAGCCTTCGGGGAGTGTATAGTTCGTATCAGCAAGCTGAACGTAGTCGCCTGATGATTCGGCATTCGCGATGTGTGCGTACTGAGTAGTTCCGGAAGCGTCTGTGTACTGGAGTGAAAGCATCATATTGCCTGTTCCCGAGGCAACAACGCTGAAACTGTACTCCTGACCGCTTTTGAAAGTAGTCGGGTCGAGAGATTTCATAGCACCCTGCCATGCACTGCTTCTGTCTGAAACTGCGAGTGCCTTGCTGCCTGCAAATGCGGTTCCGCCTGTGCTTACAGAAGCACCGCCGCGTCCTTCCCAGTCGTCGGTTCCGGTCTCGAATGTGTCGTGGTAGTAGTAGCCGTTTGCGTCGGGAGTTATGGGTTCCTTCGGAATCGGGGCACCGCTGTCAGGCGGAAGGTCCTTGCCGTCGCTTTCAAGTGTGATGACGTAAGTTGATACGCTGTTTGCGGGAAGCTGTGATAAGAACGATGAGCCGTTGGCTTCCATTCCCTTTGTAGCGGCGAGATTTTCGCTTCCGGAAGTTCTGTAGCGGTTGACATTCTTGATTGTTCTGCCGTTCAGGTTGAACTCCTGTGTCACGTCGCTGTTACCCTTGTTTATTGCTACG
>CADAYP010000013.1:0-53375 GCA_902792235.1 Ruminococcus flavefaciens | reverse complement strand
GACGGCTCTGCGAAAAAATCTCTGTAAATTCAAAAACTGTGATAAAAAACGATATATGGGAGCGGCTTGAATTAGCCGCTCCGATTTTTTTACAGTATAGCTTTATATTGATTGTCGAGATATCCGGATGCGTAAAGAAGTTTCAATTCGTTTTCTTCCGGTAGCCTCATTCCTTCAAATCCAAGGTTGAGTTTGACAAGCGTATACTTGGCATCGGATTTATCGATGTATTCGTTAGCGACGTCTTTAAAATCTTGCCACAATAGTCCTGTGTTTCTGTCCCATATAACTTTATTGTTACCTTGTATAGAATAGATTCGATTGTTGGTCAGAGCATCTATTATCTTAAATTTAGATCCCAGCATTTTTTCTCTATCTCGCTAATGCTATTCAAGATCTGTTCTTTTCTATCTTTGTGATCTATCCCCATCGGAATTTGGCAGTTGGAAACTGTCTTCTCCTTCTTTAAGAACTCATAAGCTTTTACAATTGAAGGGAAATCAGAGAAAGGTGTAAGGTCGTTTTCTAAAAGCATTGAAAGCAATGACTCAGTAGAACCTTTCAAGTATTTTGGGGAGAGGTAGTCCGAGCAGGGAAAGAAATAGCCGTGAGTATAAGCAGGTGTAATTCTTTTGTTACTAACAATATCACCTATTGTTTTGAAAGAACCATCTGTAGCTACTTTTCTAAGCGTCCCAAGTTGTAAGGGGTTACCGCCTTTATATAATGCACATATTTCTTCCTTATTCGGTATTCTGAAACTTGGGAATCCAAAATCGTATTTTCTTAGCTGTTCCTTTGCTTGTTCCATATCTATTTCGTTGCTTCTGAACTTAGGAATATCAGACAGAGACAATACTATTGCAACAATGACAAAACGAAAGCCCCCGCAATCGCGGGGGCTTATTCATATTCAAATATAGATTTTTCCCGACAACAGAAAGCCCTGCTATGTTCTTTTTTCGTTACGTGAAATACAGCTCAGTTATGTAATCTGAAAGCTTCTGCGTAGGAAAAATGTAGGAAACTAACGAAAAAAGCACTTCCGATTTCTCGAAAGTGCCTATGTTTATATTTTGTGGACGTTCTGAACCTGGGGTGGGAGATGGGATTCGAACCCACGGTCTTCGGGACCACAATCCGACGCTTTAACCAGCTAAGCTACACCCACCATATATGGCGCGCCTTGCTGGATTCGAACCAGCGGCTTACTGCTTAGAAGGCAGTTACTCTATCCAGCTGAGTTAAAGGCGCATTGAAAACGAAAATGGAGCGGGTGATGGGAATCGAACCCACGTGTTCAGCTTGGAAGGCTGACATTCTACCATTGAACTACACCCGCATCGCGTTGTCAACGATAAACATTATACCACGTCATATTAACATTGTCAATAGGGAAAGATAAAAAAAGTCGTTATGCACAAAAACTTTATCTGCAAGCTGTTATTTTTCGCCGTAGTTCAGTTGCACAGCTCACAAAATTCATTGACAACGAGATGAATTAGTGATATCATATAATTATAGCAACTGTATTATATTCGTTAGTACACTTTGCCTGATATCATATCCGACGGAAAAAATACCCATTTTATAGACATAACATCGGAATACCTCACAGACCATTGACATATCCGGCATAATAAGATATCATAAAAGCATGGACAAACGCACGTAACACTTATTAAATATGTATACCAGTACACACTCTCCCCTTTTACTATACAGAAAGGAAGATTCCTATGAAAAGAAACAGCTGTTTTAAAGCTGTTGCAGGACTATTTGCACTCACGCTTGTACTGACAAACTCGTCATGCTCACTTTTCAGAAGCGAACCGCGCAAAACCGAGCCTGATAACAGCGAATCCGAAGTCATCACAGACGATAATGATTTTCACTCTTACAATGCTGAAGAGATAGGTTCTCCGCTCGAACTTGACACTGTAAAGAGCATACAGAAACTCGGCAATACCGACAAGGTACTCATAACCGGAACATACGGCAAGTCGGATACAAAGATTTATCTCACTGACCTCACATTCAACACCTATGAGGAGTTAAAGCTTGATACAGGGGCAAGCGATAACGCATCATGCTACTACTGTGCCGGAGTATCTCCGGACGGTAATATCGTAGTAGCGGCAACAGTCATCGACTACGGCGACTTTGAGATGCCTGACTTCTCCGACCCTGATTTTGACTCTGAAAACTTTAATTACGACGCTATGCTTGAAGCGGCAGAGTTATCGTTCAAGCTTATAACTCTCGACCCGAATGGCAAACAGCTCTCAACAAAGGACATTAGCGGTCTTGAAGAGTACGACACTGATGACGACCCGAATACATATGCCGCTATTTACGAAGTATTCCCATGCGACAGTTCAACACTTATCGTGTCTATCAGTCACGAAACCGGAACTACCTATGCCCTCATGGGAACTGACGGCAGCATCGTAAGGTCACTTGATTTTGGCAGTGATACCTTCCTGAATTCGCTTTGTATCAACAATTCCGGCGAATTTGCATTCTCAACATGGAACGACGACATCGCAGTCATCAAAACCATAGACCCCCTCACATATCAGCTCACACGTACTGATATTCCCGTAAATATAGGATTAAGCAACTATCTCACAGCTATTTCCGCGGGACACGGTGATTACGACTATTACGCACTCTGCTCAAAGAATCTGCTGGGAATAAAGAAAAACGGTGAACCCGAAACTCTGATAAACTGGACCGATTCCGACCTCAACGGCGACGGTATCTCCGCAATGCTTGCGCTTGATAACGACGAATTCATCATATACGAGAACACCTATTCGACCGGAACAGGTAAATTTTTCCGTCTAACTCCGCGTGATGCTTCCGAGCTTGAAAACCTTACAATTCTCAATCTCGCAATGATATACGAAGATACGACCGTCAAAGACAAGGTATCCGCGTTCAACAAGAACAACGAAAGCTACCGTATACGCATCACCGATTACAGCGGTTATACGCAATACAATGACGATTCCAAACTTATAAACACTCCGGTAAAACAGCTCAAAGCAGATTTAGCTGACGGCAAGCCGATAGACATGGTATGCTTCAGTGATACGAGCGTATTCTACGGTATGTCATCGTCTGATACGTTTGCAGACCTGTATGATTACCTCGGCACTGATGATACCGTCTCAAAAGACGACCTCATGCCTTCAATGCTGAAAGCCTGCGAAGAAAACGGAAAACTCCAGTTCATAACACCGAGCTTCGGCTTCCATACCTACGCTGTCAAGACCAAATTCTGGGACAAGGAAAACTGGACTTTAGATGACGTTATCAAAGCGTATGATAAGCTTCCGGCTAATTCATGGCTGTTCCAGTCGAGCCACACAAAATCGGACATATTCTATATCCTGTTCGAGAATATGAACATCATCGACTGGAGCAAAAACTCATGTTCATTTGACTCACCCGAGTTCATAAAGCTTCTCGAATTCTGCAACAAGTTCCCCGAAACCGAAACGAAGGACGATTTCGTTTACACAGAAGCAACCGAGGAAGAGCGTGAGGAGTACTATAAAACTCACGACGGCGCAATAAGAAGCGGCAGGGCACTCATGGACTATTTAGACCTCTCCTCCCTCAGAAACTACAACCACGCAAAATATGCCGGATTCATGGACGATATCACCCTTGCAGGCTACCCCTCACCCAATGGAAACGGTGCCGCAATAATCCCTAACAACGGCTTTGGTATTATTGAATCGTCCGAAAACAAAGACGAGTGCTGGAAGTTCATCAGTGGATTTTTCACAGAGGATTATCAGAAAAACAGTGTGATGTGGGGAATCCCTTCACGCATTTCCGCATTTGATAAAATGCTTGAAGAAGCGTGCAACGACCCTGTACGCATGGATGAAAACGGCAACGCACTCCCTGCAAGCGATGTTGAATACGTGAACGGCGAAAACGTGACGATTCCGAATCTCAACGACGATGAAAAAAATGTACTCCGCAGCTATATCATGAATGCCGGTACCAATTTCACCGCTCCGTACGATAGTGAGATAACAGAAACAATACTCGAGGAAACGGAAGCATATTTCACAGGAAAGACAACTGCCGAACAGACAGCAAAGTCACTGCAAGACAAAATAACCGACCTCATAAACGAGTAATATATCAAAAGGCAGCTCATATGAGCTGCCTTTTTCGCATTATCTCTCAGTTAAAAAACTTGTCGCTATATATGCCGACAGTAGTAAATATTCCGGAGCTTTTGCCGGTTATGCGCACTGACGTTATATCCTTTGTATCCTCGCCGAAACGTGCAACGTCGAGCAAGTCCTCGCCGTCGTAACCGCAGTAGCTGACAAATCTGTTCTGAATGCCGCGCACTGACATTTTATCGCGAAACTCAACTGCTTCCTGCGGTGCATAAAGGAATCGCCTGTCGAGTTCAAAATAGCGCTCGCGGACGATATTTCTGTCAGTAGCCATACTTTCTGATACGGTATAGCTTCCGTACTGACCGTTTATATCAGCCATACTGAAAAAACTTGCGGCTCTGCGGATATCGGACTCCGTCCCTTCGGAGAGAAGATTTGCATTTGTATAGTCCACCACCTTTGCTGATGCACTGCGGCTGAACATAATGCAGTTAGTATCTCTTATATACGGATATTTGCCGGTTACTTTATACACGACATTGACTATGCCGTCCCATATATTAGAGCCGGTCTTGACGGAAATATAGCTCTCAGACGTGTTACTCTCATGTGTAACATACGGAACAGTAACATAATCACTCATGAGACTATCGAGTGAAACATTAGTATAAAGACCCGGAACAAGCTGATTTTCGGTATACTGAGCAGTAAAGCCGCGCGAACGGATATAGCCTTTGCGGATACCGTTTTCCCTGACAAGCCGGAACGTATCAATAAATCCGTTATGGATTTTATGACCGTTCACCCATAGTTCAACTCTCTTAGCATCGGCAGGCGAAATATTATTTGCGGCGAAAGTGACCGTCATTTCTGTATAGGGGGTATAAACTTCCTTTACGAACGAAAATTCAAGGACATCAGTAATCTCCTCGCTGTTTCTTGAGCTGAAAAGAATGATACCGGTCGTCACTCAGTATCACCTCCGGAGTGAATATTTTCCGCCTCACTGTTAGTAGTAAGAGTAACAGTGAGGTATATGAAGTCATCGCCCTTATCCTCTGCGGTATAGCTTTGCATCATGCATCTGCTGAAGCGGATTCCGCGGTACGAGATAAACATGGTGCCTTTTCCTGTGATGTTGTTTATATACGTAACAACACTGAGCGGAGAGTCCGCATCATAGACTCTGCCGGAGAGAGTAAGTTTCGTAGCCTTTTTGCATTTATTAGTCTGTATCGGGGTACCGGTAACAGTCGGCTGTTCATAGAGTGCGGTCACTGCGGAAGCCTTAAAGCTTTCGCAGTAAAGGGTTATCATGCCGATAGCGACAGGAACCGCCTCGCGTTTTGATATTTCACTCATCTGCCGCTCCTTTCGATACGTCTTATGCCTGTTGCCGAGAAACCCGCAGTAAGAACGAGTCTGCGCATAGAACTGTCATGTCTGATACTCATGCGGCATATTCTTCCGCTGAGACCTGAGATAGTATCGAGAGCGGGTCTTATCATCGTATCAAAATAGGTATAAAGCTCTGTCATAGAGCAGTTTTCGGGAGCCGCCGCCGATATCTCAAGCTCCGTTCTGAACGGCATATACACGGTAAACTCCGAATACACCGGAGTGAGCGACTCGAAATTCTTCGCGCTGATAATAGTCAGCATCTTCCCTTTTGACGATACCGGAATCGTATCAAAGGCATAGTAAACATTGTCATTTCCGGCATTTTCAAGTGTTGTTTTGAGTTCTCTTAAAACATCGAGCATAGTAATCCCCTCCTTAGATAGCCTTGAATACGAACACTTCCGGCTTTATGAGGTCACTGCAAAGCTGAAAATAGTCCTTCATGAGTGACCTTGCCGCTTTTACAGATGAACTATCACCGTCTGAACGAGTTTTGCCGTAGAGGTTATAATCAGACTTCGCTGAACCGGCATGAATCTGCTGAACATTGAAGTTAGCGACAGCCGCCGCGAGAAATTCAAGCCGCGTATCAGAGGGGTCAGCATCGTCGCGAAGCATAGCCGTGACGTTGTTAACAGCGAGCGTAATAACAGCACTCCACCCCTCATCAGCGTCCTCCCCTGAAAAGAGTTCAAACAGGCTTATAACGTTATCCAGAACCATACTATTCACCTCACATTTTGAACTGTCCGGCAGACTCGTGTTCCGGTTCGGGAGCGAGCTGAACCTGCGTACCATTCCTGCCGGCGAGCTTTTCATAGGCTTTTTTCAGACCTTCAAGCTGAACCCTGTTCATGCCGCGTGAAGAGATACCTACAGCCGCCGCGGCTGATTTACCGCCGCTGAAAAAAGCGAGCCGTCTTATCTCACGGCGAAGGGAGTTCACACTTTCGGAATCATCATCAGCCGGAGACTTTATATCCGCATCGTCCGTGTATTTTTTAGTAACACCGGCATTGACCTGTGCCGGCACAGCAACAAAGCTCCATTCGTAAGCATCGGTAATGCTGTCAAGAACAGTATGGCATACCTTTCCGCCGTATGACTTTCCCTTAACGTGCATACAGCTTTTCACAGCCTTATCGCACCCGCAGACCGAGCACATACGCTTAGCCGCTGAGCAGGAAATGCTGACCTCTTTTTTGATACCGCCGTCTATCTCAGCAATGAGGTTCTTGTTCTCGTCGGTACGGACCATGTAAGCGGAAGCTTTCAGGTACTTGTAAGGTTCGCCGCACTTAGTCACTCGCTCATTATCGGTGACTATCTCGGTATCAAAGATACGTGCATTCTGATTTGACGTAGAAGCATCGTGATCGAATATACCTGTTTTCCCGACGAAAAGCTTTTTAAGGGTATCGAGCGCATTATCGGAAAAGCGTTCACAGTCGCGGTCGATATCGTTATCGCAGAGTATGACCGAGAAGACGAAAAGCTCGTCCTCACCGAACTCTCTGCGCGTAAATTTATTGATTTTATCGAGAATATCTTTTTCCAATTCTTCTCCTCCTTCTTTTGATAGCTTACCTGAAACTCCATTCAAAGAATATCGCATGGGACGCCGAACTCCGGCGCCCCACACAATTCATACAGTTATCATGTAGTGATAGTGAGCACCTTTACAGCATCGGGAGTGATCTTCTTGAATCCGCAGGTAAGGGATACGGTGATCTGATCAAGCTGTCTGCCGATGAGTTTATCAGTTTCAAGGACAAGACCAGTGCTTGTGATGAACTCAAGAGCGAAGTCCTTGTCGATACCGATCACCTTATTGCTTGCAACAGCCGAAGACTTCACAAGTTCAGAGCCGAAAGGCAGGATCATTCTGCCGTCAGCGTCAGCCTTAGTCTCTATCATCTGATCCATAGCGGCGATCTTTGAAGCCACCTCAGGAGCGGCGATAACAGTAGTCATATCGAAGCTGTCGAAGCAGCCGTAAAGAGCAGCGAGGTCGGCATAAGTGAGTGCACTTGTAGACGCGCCGGAAGCACCTGCCACAAGGACAGCCATAGCCTCCTCAGCGATGTTATTAGCAAGGCGGACGCCAATACTTCTGAGCATAACACCGAAGACGTCAAGGCGCTGTCTGCGAATCGCCTCATATGAAGCGTTGATAAGTCTGCCGAACTTTTTGAGTGTAACAGTTGAAGCACTCTCGGTAACAGTAGCAGTCGGAAGGTCATCACCCTCATCGCAGTCCTCATAGGTAGCCGAATCATCGAGGTCGCAGCCCACGTACTTACCACTCTCGCTGACTGTTTTAACGGCAGTGATAGCAGTGAGAACAGTTTCATCGAACCCCTTTCTTATGCAGCGTGTGACGAACTCAGGGAAGAGAATAGCAGTCTCGGTAGAAGAGAAGAACTTGTCAACTCTGTCGCAGTCTGCTCCCTTAACTCTGATATTGAAGCGTTTGAGCTGTCTCTCGAAAGCGTCGAGTGAAGCGAGCTCAGTACCCGCATAAGCAGCGGAAGGGTCGAGCTCCTCAAGTGCAGCAGTGAAAGACTTACCGCTGAGGTTATAGAGTCCTTTTTCAAGTCTGATATCGTTATACATATAATTTCCTCCTAAGAATTAAGTTTTTCCTGATTACGCAGTTCAATTTCCTGCGCCTGAGCATTTTTGAGGCGAGCCTCTGCAAGAGCGGACTCGTCCTGTAGATTGATGTTATCCCATTCCGCGCGGCAAACCGCGTCCGCACCGACAGAGCAGAGATAAGAATCACCTATCTCGCAAAGAACAGGAGTAAGCAGACGACGGTAGTATTCGAGCTCGGAAGTGAGTATATCCGCCTGCTGAGAGGACATACGCTCTGTGGTACTCCAGTTCAGACCGAGCAGAAATGGCGGGATAGACAGCTTAGAAACGATTTGTTCAAGAAGCTGTCTGACGGGTACATTTGTATCAAACAGCTGATTATCAGCACCGATAACGCGGATATCGACATCACCGACGGAGATAAAGTCCTTGACTCTGCCGCATGATGACGAACTCATACTATCCGCCCATTCTTTTGCTATGAGCATAGCACGTTCCTTAGTAGTAGCGATATCGCCCATGCCGTCAGACGGTTTATAGGTTACCGCATAGCGGACATTTCCGGCACGGTCGTAGTTCTGCCCGATGCACTGATAAATACGGAGCAAAATACCGCTGAGAGCGGGTAAACCGCGCAGAAGCGAGCGGCCGCCGGTAAGAGCCGAGTAGACGATTCTTTCGGGGTGAGCGATATTTTTCATAGAGCCGTCAGGCAGTCTAACCGCGTAGTTTCTCTCGAACGGCGAACTGCCCGCATTGATGACAATAGCAGAAGTGTCACCATTCCACAAACCGGCGATACGTTTTTCGTCCTCATCGATTACAATTTCACCTACAGCGCTGCCGTAAGAGAGCATACTATCGAGAAAAGCGTCAGCGAAGCAGCCGATAGAGCGACCGGTCAGACCGACGGGGACGGTCTCACAGAAGCGGTCGAGCTGTTCCTGATAACGTTCATCTGAGCAAACGAGTCTGAAGCCGCCGGTAAGGCGGACAATTTTCATGATAGCGGCGTCTATGACCGGAACCGCATAACGCAGCCGGTCGAACAATTCCTTTTCGAGCGGACCCGCAGCTGCCGGAATATCGAATGCAGAACTGCACTGTCTGTCCGGCAGAATAATTTCGGGAGCCGCCCTTGACTTCTTATTTTTAAAAAGCTTCATTTTACTCCTTTCTCTCAGAGGCACCGCCTCTGGACTCAGGCAAGTTACAACGTCCTTGCCCCCGATACACGGGCATATTTTGTACAAGCGGCATACACTGCTTTCGCAAGCTTCCAGCAGCCATGCACATTCACCTTGCGACAGACAATGCGAAGAAACCGTCTCCGCCGCGTTCTTTAAGAGCATACGCGACGAAATAGCGCATATCGTCCATAGCGTGGTCATTTTCCTTAACGGGAACGTCCTCCCCTGCTTTATCGCGCCAACTGTAGAGAGAGAACTCGCGAATTATATCGCAGCAGCTCTCATGGAAGCGCAGCTTTCCCTCTTTAAGTGCGGCACCGGTACGTCTGATACCTGCAACGACATCGTTATCAGCCTTGACCGCCTTGAATCTGCCGTGTCTGCGGATACACTCAATGAAACTTGCGGCGGATGGGTCGATAACAACACGTTCAATAGACCGGCTGCCGGCGAGTTTTTCGAGGGCAGCATAGTGTTCCTCATCGGTGCGGGAAGCTCCCTCTTTGCGTGAGGAGTAGTAATACTCCTTGATGCGGTACCAGATGCCGCGGTGGAGACCCCACAAACCGAATGACGAAGGGTTGACAGTGCCGTAATCGCAGGAGATGACATAGCGCTCGCAGTCAGGCTCACTACCGGAGTAAACGTGCTTATCGGGGTCAAACATGGGATACACCCTGCCCTCAGAAGCCGACCATTTACCCAGCACGAAGCGTTCATAGAATGCGCCTGAATACAGCCTTTTGTAGCGGTTCTTGACCTCATCCGCAAGTGAAGGGTTATCGTCCATAGTGAAATGGAGATACAGCGCATTTTTCTCGCGGGACTTCTTTATCCACTCACAGTAGAACCAATGCGCAGGGTCATCGGGATTACAGTTGAACCACATTTTCGAGCCATTAACCGAGCATCTTGCAAGTGCCTGCTCGACGAAAGAACGAGGCATAAGAGCGACTTCATCGAGGAAAACACCGGCGAGCGTAATTCCTTGAATCAGCGCCGCGGAGCTTTCGTCCTTACCGCCGAAGAGGTAGAATCGGTTAGTATTGCCGTCGAAGGAGATATCGATATAGTTCATGCTTAGCTTTTCCGAGCAGACGAATCCGTTTCCGCGAAGCATCGAAAGCAGCGGCACGACGACATTACGTCTCAGCGAAGTAATAGTCTTACCGCACATAGCGAAAGTGCAGCCGCTGAATGATTCCGACGCCCACATAACGAATCCGAGCGACATAGAGAGCGTTTTACCGCTTCTTACAGCGCCGTCGCATATGATAGCGTCCTTACCTGCGTACTTTTTCCTCTGCCACCAATTGAGAACGAATCTCTGTTTCGGTGAAAAATCACAAATCATCGCCGAAGTCCTCCCCTGCTGATTTAGCGAGAGCCTCTGCAAGAGCGGACGCTCTTCCGCGGTCAGCGAGTTCACATTCGAGCTCATAGAGTTTTTCGAGAGCCTTTAGTCTGTCGAACATTTTAATTTCGACACCTCCGCCGCGGACACGTTTTATCTCCGCCACATTAAAGAGGTCAAGACCCTGTAAACTCTCAGCAGTAGGCGGCTCATCGGAAAACGCGAGCAGAATACCGTCTGCACAGTTACCGAAAGCGAGTCTGCGCAGACCGGAAATGACCGAGCCGCTGTCGCCGAGGAGTTCGCGCATAGCCTTTACAGAGTTTCTGCACGACTTACTTTTCAGGCAGGCAGCCGCCTCATCGAGTGCATTCTCCCTGTCGAAGCCTGCCCTGACGGCAGCTTCCTCAGCATCGCCGAGGACTGCATAAAGGCAGCAAAACTTTTTTCGTTTATCCTTCTCTGACATATATCCTCCTTCCACAGCGTCAACCGCTGTACATAAGGGGTCAGGAAAAGGGTATTTCTCAACACAAAACCGTTGATTATTGAAAAAATAATTTTCAAAATCTATTAGCATATACTAATTAACAAACAAAAAAACACCGGTCAAACGACCGGTGCAAGGACATTTTCATATGTAAGACAAATATAATCGTCCGAAAGCGACAAATAACGCACAACTAAAATGGTATAATTAATCGTCAATAATTTTAGGTGCAGGAGCATTTTCCGCATCGCGCCTGCGTTTACGTCGCTTTTCCACTTCTTCACGCGAAAAATGCTGTATCGCAGCAACTATAACCGCAATAGCCACCGGAGCGATACACGGCAGTATTCTTGCCTTATACATATCGCTGATGGGGGTCATATTGAATTTATCGCTCCAACCGGCACTGTCAGCGTGCGTGCAAAGCTTGAAAAGCATACTCAAGCACAAAGCAAGACCGCCGCCTGAGCAGACCATAGCGGAGATATTTTTTCTTAGTGCGCACAAAACCGCACCTACGGTCATAATAATTCCCGATGCAATGAGCAAACCGCCGACAGTCGCAAGCTGACTTCCGTAGCTCACACGGTTGTATATAAGCCCTGCACCGGACAACCCTACCATAAAGAGCGGATAAACCGCAGTAAGAATACCCATAATGATTTTAGCGAAAGAAAGAAAGCCAAATTTTTTACTATATTTTTCCATTACAAAGCTCCAATGCAATAAAGCGCCATATCCGGTGCAGACGATACAGCTGTGAATGATTCACATTCATATACAGCCGGACACGATGTTATAATAATATAGCCGGCAACACCGGCTGAAAGGAATAAAAAAATGCTGACAAAAAAAATTCTGAAAAAGACTGCGGCAGTAGTATTATCTGCGGCTGCAGCCGGCTTATTCGGCATAGCGGGATATTATTCTGTCCGTCTGCCGGAAAATGTTACCGCAGAATCGGCGACATCTGTCAGTTTTGCGATGTATCCGGAGCTGAGCTGTATCGGCAATGTCAGTGGATTTGACACCAGTAAAGCTGACAGGGCAACGCTTTCACTTTTTGGTGCGATACCGGTAAAGAGTGTAAACGTGCACGAAAACGAAGCGCCAACACTTGTAGTATGCGGCGAGCCATTCGGTGTAAAACTTCTGATGGAAGGTGTTATGGTGACCGGAATGGGCAAAGTAGACTGTCCGGGCGAGGACATATGTCCCGCCGAGCTTGCCGGAGTTGAAATCGGCGACGTGATACGTTCAGCGGACGGCAGTGAGCTGACATCGAATGCCGACTTGCAAAGGGTCATATCTGAAAGCGGCGGAAAAGCCGTAAAACTGTCAATAATGCGGAGCGGAGCTGAAATAACAGCTGACCTCCGGCCTGCGATGTCAGAGAGTGCAGAAAAATGGCGCGGCGGAATGTGGGTACGCGACAGCATAGCCGGAATAGGCACAATGACGTTCATCAACAAAGAGACCGGCGAATTTGCCGGACTTGGTCACCCCGTATGCGACACTGACACAGGTGAGATAATCCCGATATCGAGCGGAGAAGCGGTACCCGTAGAGATAACGGGGGCACGCAAAGGTGAAAAGGGAGTACCGGGCGAGCTGCAAGGCAGATTCACGCGGTTGCCCGTATACGGTGTACTTGATGAAAACTGTGAAAGCGGCATATACGGCAGGCTATCAGAAAGTGTGTGTAAGGAACTGAGCAATGGTGCAGAGGAAGTCCGCATGGGATACCGACAGGAAATAACTACCGGCGAGGTATATATTTTCTCAACGCTCAGCGGCAGCACACCTGAGAAATACACTGCTGAAATAGAGCGTATAGACTACAATTCAGCTGATGACGGCAAGAACATGGTGATACACATCACCGACCCACGGCTGATAAAGAGTACCGGCGGAATCGTGCAAGGCATGAGCGGCAGTCCGGTAATACAAAACGGTAAGCTGATAGGAGCAGTAACACACGTCTTCATATCCGACCCGACACGGGGTTACGCTATATTTGCTGAAAACATGGCAGAGCACACAAAATAAAACAAAATCGGGCGTTACAAAAGGAAAAACCTTTTGCAGCGCCCTTAATCTTGCAGTGCTTATTATCTGTTTTCTTCGCTGAAACCACTGTCAACGAGCTCGATAAGAGCGTCTACAGCTGCTCTCTCGTCAGCGCCGTCAGCGATAACCTTAACATTAGTACCGCCTACGATGCCAAGTGAAAGAATACCAAGAAGGCTCTTAGCGTTAACTCTGCGCTCTTCCTTCTCGATCCAGATAGATGACTTGAATTCATTAGCCTTCTGGATGAAGAAGGTTGCAGGTCTTGCGTGAAGACCAACCTGATTCTTAACCATTACTTCTCTGACAAACATATACAACTCTCCTATTCTCTTTTTTAGCATTCCATCTTTTTTATTTGGAATGCACATGCAAATTATTTCAGTTGCTGTAATTATTATACATTCAAATTTTTTCATAGTCAACGCATTTTTGTCTCAAATCT
Organism: Ruminococcus flavefaciens; assembly: GCA_902792235.1. Taxonomy (GTDB): domain Bacteria; phylum Bacillota; class Clostridia; order Oscillospirales; family Ruminococcaceae; genus Ruminococcus; species Ruminococcus flavefaciens_AE. The sequence goes on along the minus strand of CADAYP010000013.1, from coordinate 39,673 downwards.
CTCACTTTTCCTCAAATTCTACATTTAGATTAAATGACGATATGATTTGATATCCCTGCTTGTGAATTATAACCACATATAATTGTTAAATACCGTTGTTGAAACTATATAATTATACCCAGAAGAATATGTCAATTATACCCAAATGCTAAAAGGCTTTTCTACTATACGGATTGTTTATGTGCACTTGCAATAGGGCCATATTGATATTATATAACAGAATGTAAACAAATTATGTACGGACTTGCACCCCTCCGGCAGACTCTGCACACTGATTAATTTAGCTAAATTAATCAGCTTAAATTATGAAACTGCACCCTCCACAGCTGATAGAAAGGCTATCATCAGCCTTGATTTACACTTAACGATAAAACATTTAAGGAGAAACAATTCACCCGCACGGAGTCTGTCGGACAAAAAAACTGCCGGTCAGTGACCGGCAGTCCGTGATTATTGTTCACCGTATCTTGCGAGCATAGCAAGGGTCAGTGAAATATTCTCATTATGTATCATTACTCCCTTGGAAGCATTGAGGTGTACTGGAGCGAAATTGAGTATAAACTTTATCCCCGCCTCCGTCATCTCACTGCAAACCTCCTGAGCAGCGCGCTCCGGCACAGTAATAATGCCGATGCGGATATTTTCTCTTTCGCAGAAACTTTTCAGTTCACTGATGTGATACACCGGTTTTCCGCCGATTTGCGTACCCACGATACTCTCATCGCAATCGAAACCGCCGACTATATCGAAGCCGTAGTCAGCGAAGCTCTTATTCATGAGCATAGCCCTGCCGAAATTCCCCATTCCCACAACGACAACGCCATCGCGGTTATCGAAGCCGAGGAATTTACCGAGGTCACTTATCAGCTCAGCTGTACAATATCCTACCTTAGGTCTGCCGCCGCTGCTTACACTTGCGAGGTCTTTTCTGACCTGCACATCGTTAAGACCGAGAGCCTCAGCGATAGCGGTTGCGGAAATATTACCATTTCTGCGATTTTCTGGCAGTGACATAAGGTAGCTCAGGTACATAGGAAGTCTCTGCAGCGTCTGGGACGTAATATTCTTAGTCATTTTATCCCTCCGCGAGAGGTTTATTTATTCTGCATATACTCGTCCATAGCGGCAGCAGCCTTTTTACCTGCGCCCATAGCGAGGATAACGGTAGCAGCACCAGTTACAGCGTCGCCGCCTGCATAAACGCCTTCCTTAGAAGTAAGGCCTTCATCGTCAGCGATGATACCGCCCCACTTCTGAGTATCAAGACCGTCAGTAGTAGCCTTGATGAGGGGGTTAGGAGAAGTACCGATAGACATGATAACGCAGTCAGCCTCTATCTCGAAGAAAGCGCCGTCAATCGGCACAGGCTTAGCGCGTCCGGAAGCGTCAGGCTCAGAAAGCTCCATCTGCTGGCATATAACGCTCTTTACCCAGCCATCGTCAGTAGCAGTTATCTCAGTAGGATTTGTGAGGAACTTGAACTTGATGCCCTCTTCCATAGCGTGCTCAACTTCCTCAGCACGAGCAGGAAGCTCCTTTTCTGTACGGCGGTAAACGATAGTAACGTCAGCGCCGAGACGCTTTGCACAGCGAGCAGCGTCCATAGCAACGTTTCCGCCGCCGACGATAACAGCGCTTGAGCCAGCCTTGATAGGAGTAGAGCTGCCTTCCTTATAAGCCTTCATGAGGTTGATACGTGTGAGGAACTCGTTAGCAGAATAAACGCCGTTGAGGTTCTCACCGGGGATATTCATAAATCTCGGGAGACCTGCTCCTGAGCCGATAAATACGGTCTCGAAGCCTTCTTCCTTCATAAGTTCATCAATAGAAACGGTTCTGCCGACAACGGTATTAGTTTCAACCTTAACACCGAGAGCCTTGAGACCCTCAATTTCCTTCTGAACAATAGCCTTAGGGAGTCTGAACTCAGGGATACCGTAAGAGAGAACACCGCCTGCAACGTGGAGAGCTTCAAAAACAGTAACGTCGTAACCCTTCTTAATGAGGTCACCGGCACACGCAAGACCCGAAGGGCCTGAACCGATAATAGCAGCCTTGTGACCGTTTGAAGCGGGCTTCTGAACGGGAGCTTCCGGCTGAGCATTGTGCCAGTCAGCAACGAAGCGCTCAAGACGGCCGATAGCAACAGGCTCGCCCTTGATACCGCGAACGCACTTACCCTCGCACTGATTCTCCTGCGGGCAAACTCTGCCGCATACAGCAGGGAGAGAGCTTGACTTAGTGATAATATCGTAAGCAGCAGCGAAATCGCCCTCTGCGACCTTAGCGATGAAAGCGGGGATATCTATCTGAACGGGACATCCGCCGGTGCAGGGCTTATTCTTGCAGTTGAGGCAGCGCTTAGCCTCGTCGATAGCCTGCTCCTCAGTGTAACCGAGAGCTACCTCGGAGAAGTTTTTATTTCTAACGTCAGGAGCCTGAACAGGCATTTCGTTTTTCTTTAAAGACATATTAGCCATTTCACTTTACCTCCTTCTTGAACAGGTTGCAGGCTTCTTCATAAGCATGGCGCTCGAAAGGCTTATACATAGCACCTCTTGCCATAGCCTGATTGAAGTCGATGAGGTGACCGTCGAACTCAGGACCGTCAACGCAAGCGAACTTAGTCTCGCCGCCAACAGTGAGACGACATCCGCCGCACATACCTGTACCGTCGATCATAATCGGGTTCATAGAAGCAACAGTGGGTATCTCGTACTCCTTAGTGAGCTTGCAGACGAACTTCATCATGATGAGAGGACCGATAGTGATAACGCGGTCATACTTCTCACCGCTGTCGATGAGTTTTTTGAGAGCATCAGTAACGAGACCCTTCTCGCCAACTGAACCGTCATCAGACATAAGAACGAACTTAGAGCTTGCAGCCTTGAATTCGTCCTCAAGGATAACGAGGTCTTTATTTCTGAAACCGACGATAGAGTGTACCTCTATGCCGAGTTCGTGGAGTTTCTTAGCAACAGGGTAAGCGATAGCGCAGCCGACACCGCCGCCTACAACAGCAACTTTCTTGAGACCTTCTGTCTCAGTAGGTCTGCCGAGAGGTCCAACGAAATCCTGAAGGCAATCGCCCTCATTGAGGTGGTTAAGTTTTTCAGTAGTACCGCCGACTATCTGGAAAATGATAGTAACACTTCCCTTTTCGCGGTCATAATCAGCAACTGTAAGCGGAATACGCTCGCCCTCGCTGTCTGTTCTCAGGATAATGAACTGACCCGGTTCAGCCTTCTTGGCAACTCTGGGTGCATAGATTCTCATGAGGGTAACAGTAGGGTTGAGACTTTTCTTTTCGAGAATTTCAAACATATCTCTGTACCTTCCTTATATTATTTCACTGTCTCCATTGACAGTAATCAGCATTATATTAATTATATCATATAAGCTTTAGCGCTATGATATAATCGCCCGATATGCAGGGAGCAGAACCTTGTTCTGCGTATCTGCAAGGGCACTGAAATAAAAATATAATAAATGCTCGGCATTTATTATATCATATTAAGTATGCCATTTGAAATATATCTTTTGAATATCGATATAGCGTTATCGATATTATACGAACAATTTATAAAATGCCGTATAGCAAGCGGTTTGCAGACTCTTTAGTTGTTGAGCATACATTAATAAAAGAACAACCGAAGCCGACGCTCCGGTTGTTCGATAGAATCGCGTAAATACTGTAAGCAATACCGTTTCCGGCACTTTATTTACAGAGCACCTGAACACAGTGCAAAGCCGAATTCGATAGTCCGTCAAGGAATACTGATATATATTATTATATATATTCCTTGAATGCAGCCTCGTTCCTTACCTCATAAAGCTTATTCACAAGAGCAAGCTCGCTGTCGGAGAGTTTTCTTCCGGCGGAATACACAAGCATATCGCGGAAATTATTGTCATCGAAGCTGCACTTTCTCTGCACCAGACCGTACTTGCCGCAAAGGCTGTCAGGCACCGGAGAATCGAGCATAAAAGACTGCGGCACAGTGAGCAGGAAATCGAGAGCACTTCCGCGGTCAAACATATAAACACGTCTCACCTTGGTACCCTCTGGACGGTTTGCGGCAAAAAGCTTTTCAACCGCACCTGAAACATATGGCACAGCGTCGTCTCCCTGAGCAAGTTCAGCATAGTGAGCGGACAATTCCGCATAAGTAAGCTCTTCTTTTTCTGCGGCAGGGTGTTCCGCGGACATGACCGCAAGAGCCTGATACTCCCACAAGAGCTGACATTCGAGGTTTTTTTCAGCAAGGAAGTCCATGAAGTACTTTTCATGTGCCGCATTGAACCTGATAATGCCGAAATTGTAGCCGTTATCGCGGACATTTTCGATAGTACGAAGCGAATTTGTCTCGCAGAAGTAGACCTCCATATCGTCGGAAGCATCAGAAGCGGCAATAAACTCAGACAGTGCCTTTGAGATATATCCGGCACGCGGTACTGAAATACGCATTTTCCGCTCTTTAGGCTTATCAGGGGAAGCAATAGCCTCCATATTGTCTATCTGCATGAGTATCTGTTTAGCGCAGGTAAGGAATTTCATTCCCTGGTCAGTAGGGATAACACCCTTTGACGTTCTGCGGAAAATAGTGATACCGAGCGAATTTTCGAGTTCTTTGATAGCCTTGCTCAGATTAGGCTGAGCCATATATAGATTTTCGGCAGCCTGAGTGATAGAGCGAGTTTTCTCTATCTCTACGGCATATTTGAAGTGCAGGGTATTCATAGCGCTCCTTTCTGCTTATCGGCTGTCGCCGTGGGTATTATTTCTTCTCGTCATTTGCGGACTTTCCGCTGTCGATTTTTCTTATTACCTTGCATGGGTTACCAGCCGCAACAACTCCGGCAGGTATATCCTTAGTTACGACGCTTCCGCCGCCTATCACCGTATTATCGCCGATAGTGACACCGGGCATAACGCATACATTTCCGCCTATCCATACGTCTCTGCCGATTTTGATAGGCTTAGCATATTCGAGGCCCTCATTGCGCTGAGCGGCATCAATGGGGTGACCGGCAGTATAAAAACCGCAGTTCGGACCGATAAATACGTTGCTTCCGAAAGTTACCTCAGCGCAGTCGAGTATAACGAGGTTATGGTTAGCGTAGAAATTGTCGCCCATGATGATATTGTAGCCGTAATCGCAGAAGAAATTCGGCTCTATCACGGTATTTTCGCCGTGGAATGAAACGAGTCTGTCAAGAAGGCGTTCACGCTTCTGATAGTCGTTGTATTCGATAGCATTGTACTCCGCGCATAGCTTTTTAGCCTTAACGCGTTCAGCAACGAGTTCCTTATCGTTAGCATTATAGAGTTCGCCGGTCTGCTGTTTTTCCTTTTCAGTCATATTTAAGCCTCCTTAAAATAATGTATGGTCAGGCGTAATTATCTCTTGCTTCCCTTAGCGCCGAAGCTTCCGCCCATTGAGAGGATATTCGTATCGAAAGTATAGTTTATCTTTGAATTCTGACGATGACGCTTGAGAGCAAGCTGAATCATGCGTTCGAGGAGTTCAGGGTACTTTACACCCTTAGGCTCCCAGAGATAGAATGCGAGTGAACCGGGGATAGTATTGATTTCATTGATGTATACCTTATCATTTGACATATCAATCATGAAGTCGATACGTGTAACGCCGTTGCATCCGAGATAGCGGAAAGCGTCAACAGCAGTTTTTCTGATGAGTTCCTCCTGTTCAGCGGAGATATCAGCAGGTATCTTTCTTTTGAGTGTAGCCATACCCTTGCTTCCGCCCTTGCCGCCGCCGACGTACTTCTGCTCATAGCTGAGGATATCGTCATCGCTTGCCTGAACGGGTTCCTCGCAAACAGAAGCCTCAGCGGACTCGCTGTCGCCGACTACGGAGCAGTTTATCTCTTTGAGCTGAACAACGCAAGGCTCAACGAGAATGCGGTCAGCGAACTCGAAAGCCTCCTCAATAGACTTAACGAGACCGTCTCTGTCCTTAGCCTTTGAAATACCTACACTTGAACCGAGGTTGATAGGTTTAACGATAACAGGATAGCCGAACTTGCTCTCTACCTGAGAGACCATATCGTCCATCTTATCGAGGTCGAATGAAGCGAATCTACAGCAGTCAAGAACGGGGAAACCAGCGTCCTTGAGGAGAATTTTCATAACGAATTTGTCCATGCCGACAGCAGAAGCGAGAACGTCACAGCCAACATAAGGCAGGTCGAGAGTCTGAAGGTAGCCCTGAAGAGCACCGTCCTCAACGTTAGTACCGTGAACAATGGGGAAAGCGATATCGACGTCGGAAATTACATTTGAGCCGAACTTCTTCATCTTCTGACGGATAAGCTGAACCTTGCCCTCACTTCTTACGAATACACACTCAGTGCACTCTTTGAGCAGAGCGGGGATATCCTTGAAGTTATTGATATCCATGAGTTTTTCGCCGGTCCAGAATTCACTTTTTTTGGTCATGTAAACAGGTATAATGTTATATTTTTCCTTGTCCATGCTAGCCATAGCCTGAACAGCGGAAATAACGGATACTTCATGTTCAACACTTCTTCCGCCGAATAAAACTGCAAGATTGATCTTCATTATAATTTCTCCTTTGATATATATGAATTAATAGTTATCGGGCAGGTCGTTTTCGAGAAGGACCACCTTTTTCTTATCGGTCTGATACGAATTAGCCTTTGCGAGAGCGTCATTGAGACCGTCCGCAACGTAGACATTGTTCATATCGAAGCCTGCGTCCTTGATACCATTATATATAGGCTGAGTCTGAGCCTTGCCGACGAGTACGATGTAATCGCAGGCTTTAGCGGCTTCCTGACCGAACTCGAAGTTGAGTTCTTCCTGCTTTGCGCCGAGTTCTACCATACCCGGAGTAACGAGTATACGGCAGGCATCGAAAAGACCGAGTACCGCAAGAGCCGCACGACAGCCGCTCGGGTTAGAGTTGTAAGCATCGTCGATGTATGTGACTCCGCCGCCCTTGTCGAGGAGCTGAAGTCTGTGAGGAACAGCCGCAATGCGCTTAACCGGCAGAACGAGCTTTTCCATGGGGATTCCTGTACCGCAGGCATAAGCGATAGCACCGAGGAGATTCTGCACACTGTGCTCACCGAGGAGCTTTGTAGTGAAACGGCAGCTCTGTCCGTCGGGAGAAGTAACCGTAAACTCAGTTCCGCGGTCGGAAACTGTAACGTCACTTCCGCGCCACATACTGCCCTCTGTAGTACCGTATGTCACTGCGTTTGGGTATTCGTGAGCCTTTTTGCGGATAAGCTCGTTATCGTAGTTCAGGTAAATTTTACCGAGCGGCGAAACGTGGTCCGCAAGCTCGAACTTAGTATTTACGACGTTGTCGATAGAGCCGAAAGTTTCGAGGTGCTGAGGACCTACCGAGGTGATGATACCGTCATGAGGGTCAGCGATACTGCAGAGTTCCTTAATTTCATGAACACGTCTTGCGCCCATTTCGCAGATGAAGTATTCGTGCGTAGGTTTGAGGTCGCGGCGTACTGTTATCGTAACGCCCATAGGAGTGTTGAAGCTTTCGGGAGTTTTCAGTGTCTCATACTGTGACGAAAGCAGCTCACTGAGGTAGAACTTCATTGAAGTTTTGCCGTAGCTTCCGGTGATGCCGACCTTGTGGAGATTCGGCATGGAGGCGAGCTTTTTCTTTGCATCGTTGATGTACCAGTTATTGATAGCCGTCTCAATAGGCTTGTTTATGAGATTTGAGAGCGGAACGAGTATCGGAGTGAGGTAGAGTGCCGAGCCGACCAAGATGAACGGTATCGGGGACTCAAACCATACTGTACCCTCAATAACGTCAGCGCCGAAAAATGGTATGCCATATACCTTGTCATATCCGACAGCAACAGCCGCCGCGAAATACAGAGCAATGAGAATGAAGAAGGTTACCAGCATACGCTTAACTCTCGCAGTGTAAACGAGCGGCTTCTTGAACTTCTTCCCCGGCTTGTTAGCGACGAGTAGTACAAGGTTCATACAGCCGAGTACAGCCAGAAAAGCTCTTCCGACAGCATTGTCAGCACCTGTAAAGAGCAGTCCGTACTGTGCCGCAAACAGAGTAACAGGGAGTATGTAGCGCTTGAAGTTTTTCTTCATCCACCACGAATGCTCAGGTGTTTTGTAGCCGTTGAGCTGAAGCATATGGAACTCGCGGAGTCCCATGAAAATAATCGCAAGCAGGGTGACTGCCGCGTAGATAAGCCATATTACAAGATTCATACGATTCTCCTTGAATTAATAATCATTCATCGATTTTCATGAACGAGCACATCACGCGGTTGAAGATGAACTGCTGTTCAAGGAACGAATAATGTCCCGCATTTTCGAGTTTAACAAGACCCGCATCGGGAATGAGCTTTTCCATTTTCTCGCCATCCGAGAGAGGAGTAGCAGTATCGTTCACGCCCCACACGAGCAGAGTCGGGCACTTTATATTAGGCAGATAGGGTTCAAGGTCTTCATTAACCACCTTGACCATTACCTGTCTCATCATAGGAGAAGCGGCAGCATAGTCGGCACTTCCCATTTTTTTGCGGAAATTTTCGAGTGCATCGGGAGCGATTTTTTTCACGATACCGGTCGAAAGCACTGCTTTTCCCATTTTATAGTAGCGGGTGCGCCAGCTTTTTTTCTTAGTTTTAGGCGGCATGATACCGGCACTGTCAACGAGTATCACCTTTGCGATTTCAAAAGGCAGATTGTTGCGGCTGTGCATTTTTATAATAACTCTGCCGCCGAAGCTGTGACCGAGGAGCATTACCTTATCGACGCCGTAGTCCCTGATAAAGTCTATGACGAAATCGACGTAGCTTCCGACGTCCCAGACTTCTTTAGGTTCATCGCTCTCTCCGAAGCCGGGCATATCCATAGCCACGACCTTATACTTTTTCGAGAGCAGGTCTATGAGATTAGCAAAGAGCTTGATATTACTGCCCCAGCCGTGCAGAAGCACGATGAGGTCGCCTTCGCCTTTTTCCTCATAGTTTATCTTCAATCCGTTAATTGTTTTTACCATTTGCTATCTCCGCTTTATATTTTTCATTAGACCACCTCTGAAATCCTGTTCAGTTAAAGGAAAAACAGATAGATGCGGCAGACGCACTCCAAGAATGTTTAACACGGCGTATGACGTGCATAGCTGTTTTCTCAAAAGCAGTTTTTAGAGATGTCCATTATATACTATGCGGCATACTCGACCGCATATACATATTTATTATAGCATGACAGCACAGCGATGTCAATTATTTTGTTTGATTTTTGCACGTCCGCATCAAGGAATAACAGCAGGGTCGTCCGCATATCCTTTATGGAAAGCATATTTCCGAAGGAGGAACGCCATGGGACTTACAGAAAAAGACGCCGCTTCCCGCCTGAAAACCGAGGGGCGCAACGTCCTTGAAGAGAAAAAAAGAACAGGACCCGTAAAAATATTCATCGGACAGTTCAAAGATGTAATGGTCATGATACTTCTCGCGGCAACGGTCGTATCGGTACTGCTCGGAGAAATATCCGACGCAGTGACAATAATACTGATAGTACTGCTTAATGCAATACTCGGCTTCATACAGGAATACCGCACCGAGCATACCCTTGAAGCACTGCGGTCGATGACAGCTCCGACAGCGAAATGCTACCGCGACGGCAGACTTCGCGAGATAGAAGCTGAGCTGCTTGTGCCCGACGACGTGATAGAGCTTGAAGCCGGAGACCGTATCCCTGCCGACTGTGTAATACTTGAAGCGGCAGGCTTTTTTTCCGATGAATCCATACTCACAGGTGAATCCGAAGCTGTTGCAAAGCGTACCGGCAATACGAGCGATATCGACAACAGTCTCAACAAGGCAAATATCGTCTACTGCGGTACTTCTGCTGTACGCGGAACTTGTCGTGCGAAGGTGATAGCTACCGGAAAGCGCACGCAAATGGGCAGGATATCCGAGCTTATAGCCGACATCGACAAAGAGATGACTCCCCTGCAAAAGCGTCTCGCGGAACTTGGAAAAGTTGTTGCAGTGATATGTCTCATCGTCTGCATTGCAGTATTTGCGGCAGGAGTACTCCGCGGCGAGAACGTTTTTGATATGCTCATGACCGGCATTACCATAGCGATTGCGGCTATTCCGGAAGGACTGCCCGCAACAGTAACTATCGCCCTTGCACTTGCAGTCAGCCGTATGCTGAAACAGAAAGCTCTCGTCAACAAGCTTCACAGCGTAGAAACTCTCGGCTGTGCGTCGGTGATATGTTCCGACAAGACCGGTACTATCACCGAAAACCGCATGACTGTCACTGAGCTTGCAACAGCCGATACACGCTATTATTTCAGCGGTATGGGTTACCGTGTCAGCGGAGACGTGACACGCGGCGACGAGAATACTGCTGTAAATCCGCTTACTGAGAAGTCGCTTACCGCGGCACTGCAATGCGGAGTTTTATGCTCGGACGCAGTGATATCAGGCGGTGAAAATGCCGATAAGCGCCGACGGGGAGCACTCAGGGGAAGCGGTGAATGGAAAGTTACCGGTGACCCGACTGAAGCCGCCCTGCTGATAGCCGCCGCAAAAGCCGGTATTATGCGTGATTCGCTTGCAAAGGAAAGCCGCCGGCTTAAAGAGTATCCCTTCGACAGCGAGACCCGCTTCATGGCAGTTCACTGTGCAGAGCGAAACGAGAAGCGTATGTACTTCAAAGGTGCGGAAGAAGTGATAATGCCGCGCTGTACTAAGTATATGACCCCGACCGGCGAAATACGACCGCTCACAGCATCGCTCCGCAGTGAGATATCACGGTGCGTGATAGATATGTCCGACCGTGCACTGCGTGTACTCGCACTTGCATACTGCGTATCCGACAGCTTTGCTCCCGACCGCGGCGACCTCGTATTTCTCGGACTTACGGGTATGCTCGACCCACCGCGGGAGGAAGCAAAAGCGGCGATAAGGAAATGTGCGGCGGCATCGGTAAAAACGGTAATGATAACCGGCGACCACAAAAACACTGCTGTAGCAGTTGCAAAAAAAGCCGGACTTCTCAAAGGCGGCAAGGCTATGACCGGTGCAGAGCTTGACCGTCTCAGCGACGAAGAGCTTGACCGCGTTATAGGAAAATACACAGTCTTTGCGCGGGTAGAGCCTGTACATAAGCTCCGCATTGTCCGGAGTTTCAAACGCAGAGGAGAGATAGTCACAATGACAGGCGACGGAGTAAACGACGCTCCTGCGATAAAAGAAGCGGACGTAGGTGTTGCAATGGGAGTCACAGGTACTGACGTCACCAAACAGGCGGCAGACGTTATCCTGCTTGACGACAACCTCGCAACTCTCGTGAATGCAGTGGAGCAGGGACGCTGTGTATACGCAAATATCCGCAAATTCGTGCGGTATCTGCTCTCATGCAACATCGGCGAAGTGCTTACAATGTTCGGCGGGATAGTCATGGGAATGCCGATAGTTCTGCTTCCGGCGCAGATACTTCTCGTAAACCTCGTAACAGACGGACTTCCGGCGATAGCACTCGGACTTGAACCGCCGGAAAAAGACATAATGAACCGTCCCCCGCGCCGCTCGGACGAAGGATTTTTCTCCGGCGGACTGATGTGGAAGATAATTTTCCGCGGCATTTTCATAGGTCTGTCAACACTTGCCTCGTTCTCACTTGTAATGCGGTTCGGGGGAAGTCTCGAAGCCGGACGCACTGCCGCACTGATAACACTTGTAATGTCACAGCTGATACACGTTTTCGAGTGCCGTTCGGAGCGGCGTTCACTGTTTCGCATCTCTCCTTTCGGAAACGTGAAACTGCTTCTCGCCGTACTTGTATCGTTTGCGGCACTCGCCGCGGCAGTAGCTGTACCGCCGCTGAGAGAAGTATTCAACACTGTAATGCCGGAACCTAAGCACCTGTTAACAGCTCTCGGACTAAGTGCCGCAGTACCGGTATTGAGCGGAATATTCTCAGGCACAAAGAAAGAATGACCCATAATCAGGGACCTTTGTCCCCTCCCCTCCCCTGTCCGTTACGGCATTTCCGACGTAACGGACATTTTGTATAGTTGACACGGAGAAGTGAAAATGCTATAATTAATGTGTCTGCAATAACCGCTATAAGGCGGATATTGACCCGAACGTTCTTCGGGCAGCGCAAATTTTTAAACAACAGGGAATTTGCGCATCACATTTCTTTATGTAAAAATATGCGCCTGTGCGCGAAAAGGAGTATTTTTTATGAGCGATAATATCAGAAGCTATGAAAGTCCGTTCTGTACACGATATGCAAGTGAGGAAATGCAGTACATTTTCTCAGCAGATAAGAAGTTCACAACATGGAGAAAGCTTTGGGTAGCTCTTGCAAGAGCAGAAATGAAGCTCGGTCTGCCTGTTACTGAAGCACAGGTAAAGCAGCTTGAAGAGCACATCAACGACATCGACTATGACATGGCAGCAGAGCGTGAAAAGGTAGTCCGCCACGACGTTATGGCTCATGTATATACATACGGAAAGGCTTGCCCCGATGCAGCCGGTATCATACACCTCGGAGCTACATCATGCTACGTAGGCGATAACACAGACGTTATCATCATGCGCGATGCTCTCAAGATAGTCCGCAGAAAACTCATAAACGTTATGAACAACCTCGCAAAATTCGCTGACGAGTACAAGAATATGCCCTGCATGGCTTATACTCACCTCCAGCCTGCACAGCCTACAACAGTCGGCAAGCGTGCAACACTCTGGCTCAACGAACTCCTCATGGACTTTGAAGAAATTGAACACCGCATCGCTGACCTCAAACTCCTCGGCAGCAAGGGTACAACAGGTACACAGGCTTCATTCATGGAGCTTTTCGAGGGCGATACCGACAAGATAAAGCAGCTTGAAAAAATGATAGCAGAGGAAATGGGCTTTGATAAGGTAGTTCCTGTTTCCGGACAGACTTATTCAAGAAAGGCTGACTGGCAGGTACTCTCCGCACTCAGCGGAATCGCTCAGTCATGCAGCAAATTCTCAAACGATATGAGAATTCTCCAGAGCTTTGAGGAAATGGAAGAGCCGCGTGAGAAGTCGCAGATAGGCTCATCAGCAATGGCATACAAGCGCAATCCTATGCGCTGCGAGAGAATAACATCACTCGCCCGCTACGTTATGATAGACGTCCTCAACCCCGCATTCACAGCAGGTACACAGTGGTTTGAGAGAACTCTCGACGACAGTGCAAACAAGCGTATCTCAGTTGCAGAGGCATTCCTCGGAGTTGACGCTATCCTCAATATCATGATGAACGTTACCGACGGCATGGTAGTATACCCCGAGATAGTTCGCCGCCGACTCATGGCAAAGCTCCCCTTCATGGCAACAGAGAACATCATGATGGACGCTGTAAAGAAGGGCGGCAACCGTCAGGAGCTTCACGAGCGTATCCGCACATATTCTATGCAGGCAGCAGAGCAGATAAAGATTTACGGCAAGGACAGCAACCTCTGCGAACTCATCGTAAACGACCCGATGTTCATGATAACAAAGGAAGAACTCGACGAACAGCTCAAGCCTGAGAATTACGTAGGAAGAAGTCCTCAGCAGGTTTCAGAGTTCCTGAACGAGTGCATATATCCTATCCTTGAAGCAAACAAGGACATTCTCGGCGAAAGCTTTGAGATGAAAAACTAACAATGTCTCTGCCCTTGCACACCAGCTTCGCGGCATAGTTAAGGCATTATACCATAAGGAGCAGCAATGAAAAAAGGTATCAAAATAGCCGGCGGCATATTGGCGGCAGCATTAGTGTTGAGCAGTGCGGGATTCTACCTCTCGCAGACGCTTATCAAGTGGAAGATGATGGAGCGTGACATTCTGCCCACTTTTACAGACGGGAATAAAGTCATGGAGCCATACCCTTATGCGGATATAGAAGTTCCCGAAAGCTTCAAGGAATGTTCGATAAAGGGCATCGACTTCAAGGCTCCTGAGGGACTTTTCTGGATGTATCCCGAGGAAACAGAAGGTATAAAATCGGGAATAATCGTCGATAACTACGACATTGATAAGCGTAAGCTGCTGATATGCGTGTTAGACAAGGAAGACCATAATGACGAAGCCGGTCTCCCGGGCCTTGACTTCTTTCAGCAAAAAGGCTTCTTTGACAAGCGCATGAACAGTGGACTGAAAAAGCTCGGCTATGAACCACCTGAGAACTCCCATGATATGCTGTTCCTGTGCGAGACCTTTGATATCAGCAAATGCAATAAGCTATCGCCCTCTGAGGTCAATGCAACGTATAAACTTATGCTGTTAAAGTCGGTAATGGTACCTGCGTATATTTCGGTTAATGGCGTTGATGGCGATACGTCACACGACAATTCCGTCGAACAAAATCGCTATTACTTCGACACCGAAAATATTAAGTCGTTTGTTTCTGAGTCCGTGAACACTCACGGTGCCTATGAACTCAACCTCGACGTGTACGGCGCGGACGACCTCGAAATGCCGCAGTCGGTGATAATAGTCGGAAATGACACAGACACAGTTCGTCAGATAGCAAAAACCGTAACTATAGCGGAGGATACAGAATGAAAAAAGAATATCTTGAAGCAGGCAAAATAGTGACAACTCACGGAATCCGCGGAGAGGTCAAGATAATGCCTTACACCGATACCCCCGACCTGCTTGCGGAGTTCGACCGTCTCTTCATCGGAAAGAATAAAGACGAACTCATTATTGAACGTTCGCGAGTATTCAAGAACATGGTAATCGCAAAGATAGAGGGCATCGACACTCCCGAAGCGGCAGAGAAATACCGCAATAAGATACTGTATATGCACCGCGACGACCTCGAACTCGACGACGATACATATTTTATTCAGGACCTCATCGGCATTGAAGTACGCAATGCTGATTCCGGCGAGGTGTACGGAACTATCGACGATGTTATGCAGACCGGTGCAAACGACGTATACGTGGTAAAGGGTGCCGACAGGGAGTACCTCGTGCCTGCAATCGCAGACGTTGTAGTATCGACCGATATCGACGGCAATGTAATGACGATACGTCCTCTCGACGGACTTTTCGACTGACAGGAGTGCGAAATGAAGATTGAAATAGCAACGCTTTTTCCGGAAATGTGCGAAGCCGTCCTCGGCGAAAGCATAGTCGGAAGAGCGCGTAAAGCCGGTAAAATCGAAGTTCACTGCCGGCAGATACGCGAATACACGCTCGATAAGCACCGCCGCGTAGACGATACCCCATACGGCGGAGGCATGGGAATGGTAATGCAGTGCGAGCCTATCTACAACTGCTATAAAGCGGTATGCGAAGAAATTGGCACAAAACCGCACACTATATATATGTCCCCGAAGGGAAAGGTACTCACTCAGCAGAGAGCGGCTGAACTTTCGCAGATGGACAATATTCTCATAATCTGCGGACACTATGAAGGTGTAGACCAGCGAGTTATAGACAAAATAGTCGATGAGGAAATATCCATCGGAGACTACGTCCTCACAGGCGGTGAATTGCCTGCAATGGTGCTGACGGACTGCGTAGCGAGAATGTGTCCGGGAGTACTTTCCGACGACGTATGCTTCGAGGAGGAAAGTATCTACAGCGGACTTCTTGAGTACCCACACTATACTCGTCCCGAGGTATGGGAGGGTGAGAGTGTACCGCCGGTTCTGATGTCGGGACACCATGCAAACATCGAAAAATGGCGGCACGAACAGAGTCTCGAACTCACAAGGCAACGTCGTCCGGACCTTTACGATGAATACATAAAAAAACAATAAAGCTTTGCGGATACCCAAGGGTATCCGCTTTTTCAACTCCGCCGCACATGGAACACGGTAACATTTTGCATATTATAACTTGCATAATGTCCACTCCTCTCTTGACACACTCCCCTTCCATGCTGTATACTATCTATAAAGGCGGTGATATCATGAAACGAATCGGAGTAGTAATACCGGCAATCACGGACAATCTGCAAAAGGAACTCCTTGACGGCATTTTTCATACTGCCTCTGCAAATGACTGCGATGTCATAGTCCTGACAACAGCAACAAACGGTCTTGATTTTCATATGCAGAGCGAGATAATGGAGGGCGAAGAGAGTGTTTACTGCCTGCTTGACCATGCCAAACTTGATGGTATACTTTTGGTATCCCAGTATTTTGTGAAGGAGACAGTACGCCGGATAATATCAGAAAAAATAAGGAAATCCGCGATACCCTGCATCGACCTCGGAGGTACCGCTCTCGGCTTTGAAACGGTACACATTCAACAGGACGAAGCAGTGTATGAACTTACGAATCACGTAATCGAACAGCACGGCTGTACTAAGCTGATGTTTCTTGCCGGACCCGAAGGCAATGCTGATTCAGAAGAGCGTATGCAGGGATTTCTGCGCTCCGCAGACGAACACAACTGCCGCCACGAGGTAGTCTACGGCGACTTCTGGAAAATCCGTGCGGCTGAACTCGGCGAAGAGTTTCTGAACCACAAACGCGATATGCCCGATGCTGTGATATGTGCGAGCGACATGATGGCGGTCTCACTCTGTGATACACTGCAAAACGGCGGCATTTCCGTTCCTGACGATATCATCGTGACCGGATTCGACGGACATATCTTTGCATTGTCAAGTTTTCCGACTATAACCACTATCAGCGGTGCAATGTATGAACTGGGCAGGAAAGGTACAGAACAACTCGTCATAAAAACCAGAAGCAACAGTACGGATATGCATATCATTTACGGCGCAAGCTGTGGCTGTGTAGAAAGGACCACCGATTATCAGTGTGCCGCAATGCAGGTGCAGGAGCAGATACGCAGAGACTCAGAAACTGCCGATATGCTTGAAATGCGCATAAATGCGGACGTTATCACAAGGACATCATGCGTAGAGTCACTTCATGAGCTGACAGATGTAGTTGACCAGTCCGCGCATATCATAAAAAGCTACAAATCACTGCATATGTGCATTCTCCCCGACTGGGACAGCAACCCTGAACAGCCTGACATCTGCAAAACAAAGCCATACCCCCGACAGATGCTCTGCAACATCTCAAAAACTGCGTGGACTCCCGGAATCAACGCAGGTCTGTTCCCAACTGAAGAAATAGTCCCCATGCTCTCACATCCGCATGAACCGGTACTTCTTTTTGTCCTGCCGCTTCACGCATCATCGCAGGTATTCGGCTATTTCGGCTTAGCGTTTGAAAAAGCCTCAGACTTTGCGGTATCAGTGATGCTTTTCAACTTGCTGAGCGCAGTTGCAAATGGTCTGCGCATACTTCGGCACAGGCTCTATGCGGAGTATTTGCAGAAAAAAGTCGAGGAAGCCTCACTATACGATAAAATGACGGATATGCTCAGCAAAAAGGGACTGCTCCTGTATCTTGAAAATCAGGAACAGACAGATGCAAAAAATGGTATTATGCTTGTGACAATCGCTAAACTTTCAGCCGCATTCAACGGACAGACCTCTAACCGCCTGTCTGATACCGTCATGCAGTCCGAGCTTCTTCTCGCAAACGCGATACGTCTTATCTCCGGTCGCGACCTGCAAACTGCCCGACTTGACAAGAGTACATTCGCAGTCGTCTTTCCGCTTGCAGACGATGATTCGCCCGAGAGATATACGGAAGAGATGATGATACAGCTTGAAGTGCTGATAAGGAAGATGCAGGAAGGTTCAGCGTCAGCATTTTTACCGGAGCCGTATAGCGTATGCGGCGAGGTAACATATCCGGCGGAAGGCTGTATATCTGAGCTGTGGGAACGTCTTAGCAGTACTCAGCCTAAAGACCGTGGATTTACCGGTATCGGACAGCTCAGAATGCTAAGGCGCGAGATACACAAAGCTCCCGAGCTTGACTGGAATCTCAGTGAACTCTCAAAGCGGCTGAACATCAGCAAGAGCTATGTACAGAAGCTATACAAGGAAAATTTCGGTGTAAGCTATATAGACGACCTTATAAACGCGCGTCTTGGAATGGCTAAACAACTGCTGAAAACTACCGACCTGCGCATAAACGAGGTCGCATCGTCGTGCGGATATCAGAACAGTACTCATTTCATGCGCCAGTTCAAAGAAAAAACAGGCATCTCCCCTTCCGAGTACCGCAAGAAATAGCCGCAGTCTCAAACACAAAAAACAGCTCCGTTTTTCATTTCAGGTGTGTACCTGATGAAAAACGGAGCTAAAATTTTAATTAAATTGCCGAACTCTGAATCAGTCTTTTTCTATTAGTGGTGGAAAAGGCGGATTCCGGTGAATGCCATAGCTATATTGTACTTATTGCAGGTGTCGATAACATTATCGTCGCGGATTGAGCCGCCGGGCTCAGCGATGTACTCAACACCTGACTTCTTAGCACGCTCGATATTGTCGCCGAATGGGAAGAATGCGTCAGAGCCGAGGCAAACGCCGGTATTCTTAGCGAGCCAAGCCTTCTTTTCCTCAACAGTGAAAACAGCCGGCTTAACCTTGAAGATTCTCTGCCACTCGCCTTCACGGAGTACGTCCTCATACTCGTCGCCGATGTAAACGTCGATAGCGTTATCGCGGTCTGCGCGGCGGATATCGTCAACAAACTGAAGACCCATTACCTGCGGAGACTGTCTGAGCCACCAGTTATCAGCCTTCTGACCAGCGAGACGTGTACAGTGGATACGTGACTGCTGACCGGCACCGATACCGATAGCCTGTCCGTCCTTAACATAGCAAACGGAATTTGACTGTGTATATTTAAGGGTGATAAGTGAAATAAGGAGGTCGTCCTTCTTATCGTCGGGGATATTCTTGTTTTCTGTAACAACATTAGCGAGGAGCTCACGATTGATATCGAGCTCATTGCGGCCCTGCTCAAAGGAAACGCCGTAAACCTGCTTAGTCTCGATAGGAGCAGGCTTGTAATTCTCGTCAATCTTGAGAATGCAGTATGTTCCCTTTCTCTTTGACTTGAGGATTTCGAGAGCCTCGGGGTCGTAATCAGGAGCGATAATACCGTCGGAAACCTCGCGCTGAATCATTTTAGCTGTGCAAACGTCAACCTTGTCCGAGAGGGCGATGAAGTCGCCGTATGAGGACATTCTGTCAGCGCCGCGAGCTCTTGCATAAGCACTTGCGAGCGGAGAAAGCTCACCGAGGTCGTCAACCCAGTATATCTTCTTGAGGTCATCGCTGAGCGGTCTGCCGATAGCCGCACCGGCAGGCGAAACGTGCTTGAATGAAGTAGCTGCGCACACACCTGTTGCAGCCTTGAGCTCCTTAACGAGCTGCCAGCCGTTAAGAGCGTCGAGGAGATTGATGTAACCGGGTCTGCCGCAGAGAACTTCTATCGGGAGCTCACTGCCGTCAGCCATATAAACTCTTGACGGCTTCTGATTTGGGTTACAGCCGTATTTTAACTGCATTTCATTTGACATGATAATGTCCTCCTTATATGATACAATTTCATCTTTTGATTTGAAAGCTTACTTGTTCTTGTTAACTATGCGAGTCTCCTCGGAGTTGTCTGCGAGGTTCACGTAGCGGACGAAGAGAGAAACCTTGTTGTCAGCGTTGAGGTTATTCCAGAGCATATCTGTGAACTCGTCAATATTTCCGGAGATTCCAACAAGCTTCGGCTCGCCCTCAAAGCTCGGGAGCGGACTGCCGTCGCCCATGTATGTGTGAATGAAGTGACCCTCACCTGCGATGGGGTTATTGTAGCTGAAAGTATATCTCTGACATGAATCGGGGTTACCGTTAGCGCTCTTGAGAATAGACATTGCATAGTTGAAGTCATCGCTGTCGAAGCGGAGGATACCTGAGATACGAGGTGTATAATTAGGGGCATCGTCCTCGAATTCACGTGTACGGAGCGACTGCTCAAATGTATACTGCTTGTCCATGAGTTCATAGATAGTATCAGTCTGGTCGCCGTTAGTAACGATAAGCTTGTTACCGAGAACTCTTACAGGAGCGTAGATGATGAGGTGTGGGTCAGTGAGCTTAGAGGGGTCGAAAGCCTCAGTGCGGATACCCTTTCCGTCCTCAATGAATACACGGTTACGGCTGTTTTCGCTTCTGCCCATGATGAAGTAAGCAGTTACAGCATACTTTCCGTCAGCGGACTTACCGATAACTATACCTCTTCCGGGATAGGCATTTGAACTGAGTTCCTGTGCTAATTCAAGCTTTTTCATGATAAATACTCCTTTCGGGATATGGTTTAGAACCAGATGAATAATAATGTCTGTAAAGCTGACTGAACTTCCGCTAATTTAGGCTTATAGCCGGTTGTATTAACATATATGAAGTCCGTCAGAACTATCAGCAGAACAGCTATCGCAATGATATTTATGGTCCTGCGCTTGGGTTTTGAGAGAAGCCAGTCGAAGAACGGCTGAACCACGTACATAAAAAGCAGTCCTCCGAGTCCGAAGCGGACAGATGTGCTAAGCGCGATACGCGCCTGAAAATTGTACTTATAATTCGCATATGTCTGCCACGGCCACGAACCCTTGGTATATTCAAGGATATAAGTCGCGGCAAGTTCAACCGTCGTAGCGACTGTCATACAACCGAGAAATACCAGCAAAGGCTTTACATACACGAGCCATTTGGGTTCCTTTTTTTTCATAAGTTTGCTGAAAAAAAGCAGGAACAGCATTGCGCCAACACCATAAATCGGGCAGTATGGTCCGAAGAGGGGTAGACTACCACCTCAAGGAAAACCTCATACAGCCAGCCAAGAACTGCATACATCCAGAAGCAGATGAACAGTTTCTGAACGGTCTGATTTTCTTTTATTTTCTGAATCATATCATTTTACGTAAGCTTTTCCGTCAACGATGTCTATCCTGTCCTGACAGAAAAGCGAAACAGCCTCGGGCAGAAGTTTCCACTCGACATTCTCCATAATGCGTCGCTGAAGGACTTCGGGAGTATCGTCACGCTCGACGTCAACAGTACCCTGAAGAATGATAGCACCTGCATCTGCTTTTTCGTTAACAAAATGGATAGTTGCACCGCTCACCTTGACTCCGTAAGCGAGAGCGGCTTCGTGAACTTTGAGTCCATAGTAGCCTTCTCCGCAGAATGAAGGGATAAGTGCAGGGTGAACATTGATTATCTTATAGGCATATCTGCTTGTAACGCACTCGTCAAGGATAGTCATGAATCCGGCGAGAACAACAAGGTCAGCTTTTTCCTCATCAAGTGCCGCAAGGACAGCCTTGCTGTAGCTTACGCTGTCGGAATACTCCTTACGAGGAATAATTCTTGAAGGGATATTATTTTTAGCGGCTCTTTCAAGAGCGTATGCCCCTGCATTTGAAGAAATGACGCAGGTTATCTTACCGCCCTGAATAATGCCTGACTTTTCGGCATCAATGAGTGCCTGTAGATTAGTTCCGCCGCCCGAGACGAGAACAACTATATTTTTCATTGGTAACTCCTCCTGTTAATTCACGAGTATCATGATCAGAACAAATACTGCCGGAATACTTCCGAAGAGGATATACCGGTAATAATCTCTTGTCATATCACTTTCGCGGTCAGCAAAATAGAAGAATATCGGGTCATCGGGGTCATAGCAGATAAGCTCCTGTGAACCGGTATCATATCTCTGTTTCTTGTCAGCAATTGTATATACAGAGCTGACTGTTCTGCCGTCCTCGGTATCGTAGTTGAGGATAGGGTAAAAATACTTGCCTGTACCTTTTGATTCATGGTAACCGGTAACAGTGCCGTAAACCGCTACCGAACGGCTGAGACGTTTTTTCACCTTGAAGATATGTCCGGCAAACAGAATGACCATAAGAATGTAAACCGCGAGGATTCCGTACAGCAGATACCCGAAATGGAACGACACTCCGATCAGAATAAATGAACAGACTGCCCATACGTAATCGTCGGTATTAACCTTCATATGAAGAGTCCTCCTTTAAAGCGGGAACTGAACGTGTCCGGGGATAATTTCAGTATCGTCATAGGAAAGCGGGATATCCTTGTCGATGATGACCTGTCCGTAGATATCAGTTATCCTGAACGTAAACGGACCTGCTCCCATTTCACGCGATTCAAAGTAATTATATGGTCTGCGAGGTATTTCCACCCATTCGCCGTCTTTGAGAAGTTCAAGCTTAGTGATGGGGTAGCGGTGATTGCGCACCTGAACTCCGCACCAGAATTCGGTGCTTCCCTCCTTGTACTTGAAGGAGATAGGTGCATTTTCAGCGCTGTCAAGCGGGACTATCTTCCAGCTTACCGGAACTCTTCCCTTTTCGACAGGAGCGATAAGCGGAAAAGCGTCAGTATAGAGGTCGAGGTCACCTTTTTTGCCTTCGGGCAATTCATCGGTAACGAGCATATTTATAGTACCAAGCTCGCCGGTAACTTCCAGATAAGCACCAGCCAGCTGAGCGCTGTTATAGTCTGAGTGGTTCATCGCGACTATCCAGTAATCGTGAGAAACGGGGTCAAGCATTGCGTGACCGCCTACGTATCCTCCGCCGTAGAAGGTACCCTCACCCGTATGGACAGTGCCCTTGGGTTCAAGAATGCTTGATTCGTCGATAGTGAACTCAGTGTCGTATTTTTTCTTTCCGAGGACGAAGTCGGCGAGGTCGTTGAGTTCCTTTTTGGAGACTCCCTTCTGCCTTGCGACGACAACATCGTAAACGTCAACACGACCGTCCGAGTTATAGTCCATAGGGACATTTCCTGCTGAAAACGCAGGAACTGAAGCTGCGGAGACCATGACCGCTGCCGCAGCCAAAGAAGCTATCAGTTTTTTCATCTCTATCACCTCTTGCGTAGGCTGTGCCTTGACGATCCGGCAGGGAGACGGATAATATCCGCCGCCACATATAA
This sequence comes from Ruminococcus flavefaciens, assembly GCA_902792235.1. Taxonomy (GTDB): domain Bacteria; phylum Bacillota; class Clostridia; order Oscillospirales; family Ruminococcaceae; genus Ruminococcus; species Ruminococcus flavefaciens_AE. The sequence continues at coordinate 16,791 of CADAYP010000013.1, read as the reverse complement.
TGTGCGGAACGCCGTATCCGGCGTTCCGCAAACTTATCAGCAGATAATAACGCCTTCCTCAGACTCAACGAGTTCGCCGAGAATATAAGCGTCCTCGCCGGCAGCCTTGATAGCTGCAACAGCCTTGTCAGCGTCGTTCTTGTCAACAGAAACTACCATGCCGACACCCATGTTGAATGTATTGAACATATCACGCTCAGGAATATCTCCTGCACGCTTGATGAGGTCGAAGATAGGAAGTACCTGAACAGCGTTTCTCTCGATCTTAGCTGAGAGATTCTTGGGAAGTGAACGCGGGATATTCTCATAGAAGCCGCCTCCTGTGATATGGGAGATGGACTTTACCTTTACCGCGTCAAGGAGACTCATAACAGCCTTAACGTAAATTCTTGTAGGTGTAAGGAGAGTCTCACCGAGTGTAGCACCGAGATCATCGAAGTGCATATTGAGTTTCTGCTCGTTTACGTCGAATACGCTTCTTACGAGTGAGAAACCGTTGGAATGTACACCGCTTGACTTGATAGCGATAAGAACATCGCCTGCCTTCTGAGTATCAGGCTGGAGGATCTTATCCTTGTCAACTACACCAACTGAGAAGCCTGCGAGGTCGTATTCGTCCTCGGGCATAAGACCGGGGTGTTCAGCAGTTTCGCCGCCGATGAGTGCACACTGAGCCTGTACACAGCCTTCAGCAACACCTGAAACTATCTCAGCGATCTTCTCGGGAACATTCTTGCCGCAGGCAATATAGTCGAGGAAGAACTGTGGCTTAGCGCCGCAGCAGATTATATCGTTTACGCACATAGCAACGCAGTCGATACCGACAGTATCGTGCTTGTCCATGATGAATGCGATCTTTATCTTTGTACCTACTCCGTCAGTACCGGAAACGAGTACAGGCTTATTGATACCTGTCATATCAAGCTCAAAGAGTCCGCCGAAGCCGCCGATACCGGAAAGAGCGCCGGGTATCATAGTGCGGGCGATGTGCTTTTTCATAAGCTCAACAGACTTATATCCGGCAGTAACGTCAACGCCAGCCTTCTTGTAGCTCTCAGAAAAACTATTGTTCATAGTATCCTCCTTGTAATGGGTTTGTAGGGGCTGATGCCAACATCAGCCCGCAGCGTACGTCTATAGTTGCAGAGGAGATGCAGGCACCGCCCCTGCTTCAATGCGAATAGTATTATTATTCTTTACCGCTCCAGCAGTATGTGCAGAGGTTGCACTCAGGCAGGCCTACAGCCTTTACCTTTCCGGGAAGCGACTGGAATTCAAGTGAAGTAAGCTTGAGCCGGCGGCATATCTCATCACGCATACGCTTGCCTCTTTCGGTATTTGTATCGCTGTATTCAGCGAGATACTTAACACCCTCCTCGCCCTCGAATTCGTCTATGATCTGACGGGCGATGAGTTCAAGCTCTGAATGGCTTCTTGAGAAGTTGAGATATTTGCAGCCGTACATGATAGGCGGGCAGGCAGAACGCATATGAACTTCCTTAGCGCCGTTTTCATAGAGGAACTCAACAGTCTCTCTCATCTGAGTACCGCGGACGATACTGTCATCGACGAAGAGGAGCTTTTTGCCCTCGATAAGCTCATGAACGGGTATAAGCTTCATTTTAGCCACAACATTTCTCATGCTCTGATTTGTAGGCATGAAGCTGCGCGGCCATGTAGGGGTATACTTTATAAAAGGACGGGCAAATGGGATACCGCTTCTGTTTGCGTAACCGATAGCGTGGGGAGTACCCGAATCCGGAACTCCGCATACGAAATCGACATCGGGGAGTTTTCCTGCTGCGATATCATTCTCAGCCATTATCTCACCGTTGCGAGTACGCATTACTTCAACGTTGACCCCCTCATAGCAGGCAGTAGGATAGCCGTAATAAGTCCAGAGGAAGGTACATATCTTCATCTTTGAGGGGTCGCCTTCAGCCATTACCTCACAGCCGTCAGCAGTAATTCTTACTATCTCGCCGGCAGTGAGTTCCTTATAGGTCTCATAACCGAGTTTCTGGAAAGCGAACGACTCTGTAGAAAGGCAGAAGCCGTCCCAGCGCTTACCGATGACGATAGGGAGTCTGCCGTACTGGTCACGAGCAGCGATAATGCTGTCTTTTGTGAGGATTATAAGTGACATGGTGCCGTCTATCTTGCTCTGCGCATAGCGGATACCGTCAACGAAGTTATCGCGCTGTGCGATAAGGGCAGCGATGAGGTCGCCGGAGTTGATATTACCGCTTGACATCGACTCAAAGTTAGCGCAGCCCTTTTCAAGGAGCTCATCAACGAGAGCTTCGGCATTGCGGATAATACCTACTGAACAGACAGCATAGAGTCCGAGCTTTGAGCGAACCATGATAGGCTGCGGGTCTGTATCGCTGATACAGCCGATACAGAGTTTTCCGCGCATATTCACAACGTCTGTCTCAAATTTAGTTCTGAAGGGTGAATTTTCAATACTGTGAATATTTCTCTGAAATCCTTTGTCCTCGGAGTAAGATGTCATACCGCCGCGGCGGGTGCCGAGGTGGGAATGGTAGTCTGTACCGAAGAAAACATCAAAATTATTCTCCCATAAGTCTCTTCATGATTTCCTGATAAGCCTCTTCTACGCCGCCCATATCTCTGCGGAAGCGGTCCTTATCAAGCTTTTCATGAGTAGTTGAATCCCAGAAACGGCAGGTATCAGGGGAGATCTCATCAGCGAGGATGATAGTACCGTCAGAAGTTTTACCGAATTCGATCTTGAAGTCGATGAGGTCGATATTAAGACCCTTGAAGAACTTTACCATGAACTCGTTTACCTTGAAAGCGTACTTTGAGATAGTCTCGATGTCCTCTTTAGTAGCGATACCGAGAGCGAGTGCATAGTAGTCATTGATGAAAGGATCGCCGAGATCGTCGTTCTTGTAGCTGAATTCGAGTATCGGGCAAAGGAGCTGTTTGCCTTCCTCAACGCCCATTCTCTTTGAGAAGCTGCCTGCTGCAACGTTTCTTATGATGACCTCAAGGGGAACTATTGAAACCTTCTTTACGATAGTCTCGCGGTCGCTTATCTCCTCTACGAGATGAGTAGGAACGCCTTCTTTTTCGAGCATTTTGAACATGAAGTTTGTCATTTTGTTGTTGATAACGCCCTTGCCGGAAATAGTGCCCTTCTTCTCACCGTTGAACGCAGTAGCGTCGTCCTTGTAATCAACGATAACGAGGTCGGGGTCGTTAGTAGCATAGACCTTCTTAGCCTTGCCCTCATAGAGCTGTTCCTTCTTTTCAATGTTTGCCATTTTGAAATTCCTCCTTGAGAATTATATAAATGTGTATATGCAACTCCGCGTCTATGCGGAAATTGTAAGCGAATGCTGTTAATCTGACACCGTGCAAATACGACAGGCGTGCTTTGTGCAGTGATGTCTTTAGTCTTCAAAAAGCGGATTCTCATCGTTATCACGGAGCATGATAACGTCAGAATTCGGAGCTGTTGTGGTCAGATACTGAACTCCGGTGAGCTTATCGACAAAAACGATAACTTCCTTACAGCCTGCAATGAGCTGACGGTTCTTTTCAAAAAAGCGCTTTGCTGAAGGCTTGTTTGACACGAGTGGTTTGCCGAGAGTATCATACATCATGAGAACGCCGGATTTGGGTGAAGTTGTTGTCATATACTGTATCTCAGTATGTGTATCGACCAAGACCACTATCTCCTTGCAGCCGCCGATGAAATGGCGTTCCTTTTCAATAAAGCGTGGTCCCGGATCGCTGACATTTTTCACATTATTATCAACAGATGAGCGTTTCATACCGAACATGAGCTATCCCTCCAAGATCATTTCAGTGAGTTTTTGCGGAGTTTCTGCGATATAATCCGCACCTGCCTGCAAGAGTTCCTCCTCCGTGCCGTAGCCCCAAAGGATACCCATACATTTCAGTCCGGTTTTATTTGCACCAATAACATCGTTATTTCTGTCACCTATCATAAGAACAGCAGAGCGGTCAGTGATACCGGTATTTGCGAGCACATATTCAATGACTTCCCACTTTTCATTGCGTATTCCGCCGAGTTCAGCACCGCCGACGAACTCAAAATAATCAGCGATACCAAAGTGTTCAAGTATCTGTTGTGCGTAAATACCGACCTTGCTTGTTGCGACCATCAGCCTCTTTCCGGCAGATTTAAGTTCACTCAGCATTTCAGGAACACCGTCGTAAACGCTGTTCTCGAAGAGTCCCTTAGTGCTGTAACGTTCACGGAAAATCCTTACAGCCTCTTTCACCTGTTCCTCGTTCATTACGCAGAAATTCGCAAAAGAATCATAAAGCGGAGGACCGAGAAAGCGTTCAGGAGCGTCCGGCATATCAAATCCCATTATACTGAGCGCATGGCTCAGGCAGTTCATGATACCCGGTTCAGAATCTGTAAGTGTACCGTCGAGGTCAAAAAGAAGAACGTCGTAATTCTTCATCAGAGTGCGGCGATCTGCTCCTGAAGAGCCTTATCCTTAGCGATAACGCCGTCAGCCATAGCCTTTTTCTCAGCAGCGAGCTTTGCAGCGAGCTCATCATCAGCGATAGCGAGCATCTGAACTGCGAGTACAGCCGCATTCTTAGCACCGTCGATACCGACTGTAGCGACCGGAACTCCGGGCGGCATCATAACTGTAGCGAGGAGAGCGTCTATGCCCTCAAGCGCCTTAGACTTCATAGGTATACCGATCACCGGCAAAGTTGTGTGACCTGCAACAACGCCTGCGAGGTGAGCAGCCATACCTGCCGCACAGATGATAGCGCCGAAGCCGTTAGCCTTGGCATTTGAAGCGAAATCAGCGGCTTCTGCCGGAGTTCTGTGAGCGCTCATAACGCGGCACTCAAACTCTACGCCGTACTTTTTAAGCTCAGTAAGAGCTGATTTTACAACAGGGAAATCGCTGTCGCTTCCCATGATAACTGCAACTTTTTTAGACATTTTCTATTCTCCTGTCTGTCCGTTAGGACTATTTTCGTCTTTGTCCGCCCCATCGGAAATATCTGTTTTTTCAGCCGGCTTGGGGTATTCCGGCATATCATTCTCGAAGCAGCCCGAAGTAGCTTTCAGGTCGCTCACTGAATTGCCGCTGAATTTAACTGCGGCTTTATATCCTTCGCGGAGAGTTTTCTGTTCTCCGTTTTCATCGGTATAGGTTATCCCGGTATCGGCTGTGAAAGCGACCTCATAGCAGGGTGTGCCGTCGTCGGACCTTATAGAATAAAGGTGTATATCCGAGATACCGAGCAGTTCTTTTGAAAGGAGTCTGTGGTCATCAGGGAAAAGCTGAGAGAAACCCGAGCGGCTGCCGGTAGTTATCTCCGAGAGGATCTCGTCATTTCCGGTGAAAGCGTATTCTATGTATTTTCCGGCGATACCGGACATATCCTCTATCATGTCGATACTCAGCTTTGAGAGCAGTACTCTGCTGAGGATATCAATAGTATACGTGCTTCCCATCGTTTCGCCTGTAACGGACGCTCTTGTAAAGAAGAGTCCGGCTTTTGATGAAGAGAACGTGTAAACACCCGAGCTGTCAGCAAGAGTGACCTCCTTATCCCTGATAGAGCACGAAGTCCACGAACGGCGGAAACACGGTGAAAAGCCGTCGTCATAGAGTACACACGAATTATCAGCGGCACTCTCCGCGACATAGTAAACATTTCCGGCAGGTTCGTGCTTAGTGATACTGCTGTAAATGAAAGGGATAACGATATTGCCCTCGTAGTCGATACAGCCGTAAAGCTGCTGACTGCCTGTTTTAGCGGCGGCGATGCACTTACCGTTTCCGGCGAATCTTATCTCATTCCATTCAGGAGCGACGATTATACGGTCCTCACTATCAGCGATACCGAAGTTTCCGTTGCCGTCGCTGAAGATGTAATTTCCTTTGCTGTCGCTGATAAGCTTGCGTACTATCTCAGTCTGCGTGTTATTGTTAGCAACATCGTCAGGTACATTGAGGTAGAAGCGGGTTATCGCAGCGGCAAGTATGATGATGACAACAAAAAGCAGAGAAGCAACGAGACGCGTATGCTTATTCAAGAGTCTGCCCCTTATTTGTCGTCGCCGGACTTCTTAGCGGCACGGTAGGATTCTTCCGTCTCACCGGTCAGGTAAATAGGACGTTTCTTTACTTCCATGTAGGTCTTGCCGAGGTACATACCGATGATACCGATACACATCATTATCATCGCGCCGATGAGGAGTGCCACACCGGATACAGCTGTAACAACAGTTGTGACCTGCCAGTAAAGTATTGCACCAATCAGTGCTATAAGGAAGAGCGGTATTGAAAGCACCGCACAGATTATTGCGAGGATTATCGGGAATGCAAGCGGCGCAGTCGAGAAAGCCATAACGCCTTCGATAGCGTACTTGAAGAGTCCCCAGAAAGACCACGAGGTCGTACCGGCGGGGCGCTCAACATTCTCATAGGGCATATACTTCACTCTGAAGCCGACCCAGCTGAAAATACCTTTCGAGAAGCGGTTGTATTCCGACATTTCAAGGATAGCATCGACCATCTGTCTTGTCATGAACCGGAAATCCTGAGCACCGTCGACTATCTCGGTCTGAGATATTTTATTGATTATCTTATAGAAAAGCCTTGCAAAAGCGGAACGAATCTTAGATTCGCCTGTTCTGCTTACACGGCGGGTAGTAGCGCAGTCAAATTCGCCGTCCTTGACGTAGTTGTACATCTGAGGCAGGAAAGCCGGCGGATGCTGAAGGTCAGCGTCCATAACAACAACATAGTCGCCCTTAGCGTTTTTGAGTCCGGCGTACATACCGGATTCCTTGCCGAAATTACGTGAAAATGAAATATATCTCACACGCTTGTCCTTATCTGCAAGCTGTCTGAATATCTCAAGGGTACGGTCCTTTGAACCGTCGTTTATGAAAAGAAATTCAAACTCAAGTTCGGAGTGTTCCTTTTTCATGGAATCCGTTACCTTGGTTATCTCGTCATAGAACATTGGAAGGACTTCTTCTTCGTTGTAGCATGGCACAACAACAGAAACAAGTTTCATGAGTTACCTCCTCAGTATCGGGACGGCAAAGAACGCAGTCTCCGCCTCCGAAAATAATAAATACACTATTAATTATACTACATCCGTCCCGATACTGCAATAGGCTGGGTATTAATTTTGTAAATTTTCACATATATTTTTTCAAAGGCACCATAAAAATGAACGTCTCAAAATCATTTAACTTTAAATCTTGTTGCTTTTTGCCGTAAAATGTATAAACTTCTCATTTCTTTATAACTTGCAAGGAAGTTTTTGACAAAAAAATCAATAACAATTTGTTATTTCCGCTGAAAAATTAAAAAACAGTATAATTTCACCTTGATTTTTTTAAGAAACTGTTGATTTTTTTTGTCGTATCAGGTATAATGTACTTGTATAGTAATGCTTAGTGAATCAGACTGTCCGTTCTTTCTATGAAACTTACTAATTTTCAGGTCAGGTCTGACAGCAAGCGTTTTGGGGGACCGATTAGACGCGGTCAGAAAAAATCGGCTGTTCGCTGCCGAAAAGCGGAGCTGCGGCAGACCCGCAGGATTGGAGAATGTTATGGATATCAGACTCGTAACGACTTCTTTCAACGATGAGGTACACGCAACCTTCAACGACAAAAAGACAGGCTGCGGAATCAATCTCTTGAAGTCAGAAAACGTGACTCGCTACCGAAGAGGTGCGATCATGACCGACCTTGGTGAACTTACTTGCGAAAAATGTAAGACAAAGATCGCCAAAGAAATGATCAAATCCGATCAGAAGGAAATGAAGCTCCTTCTCAAGGAAGAAAAAATGAGAGCTAAAAAAGGCATTGAAGACGCAGGTATCGTCCCTCTCGGCAATACAACTGCAAAGCCTACAAGAGCCCGTCAGGAAGAACCAAGACAGCCTAAGCAGGTCGCTGTAAAGCCTGTTTCAAGGCCTGAACCCGAACCGCAGCCGGCTCCGGTTCAGCAGCAGACTATCCCCGGCACAGGTGTTGCCATTGATAATAGCCTTGCTCAGTTCGCAATAAACAAACCCGAAGAGGAAGCTCCCGTAAAAACTGCCGCTCAGCAGGCTGACGATTTCCTCGCACAGTTTGCTGTACCCTCTCCAGCAGCAGAACCTGCTCCGGCACCGGATCAGCCAGCTCCGCAGCAGAACGACGACTTCCTTGCGCAGTTCGCTGTACCCTCTCCCGCAGCTGAACCCGCACCGGCTCCTGCTCCGGCACCCGTACAGCCGGCGGCACCTCCGGTTATTGACGATATTTCAGCCGCTATAGCAGCAGCTAACGCAAATGTACAGCCTCCGGTACAGCCGGCAGCACCCGCTCCCCAGCAGGCTGCTCCAGCTCCGAGTGTATCCGATGATGATATTCTTAATATGTTCTCCGTTGAGAATCCTCAGGATCAGCAGATAGAGGCTATCCCGAATGCTCAGTCTGCAGCAGGCACATTTGACAATTACGAAAACGATATTAATACCGCTGAACCGAGTGTATCAGCCGCTCCGGTTCAGGAAACAGTTCAGGCTCAGAACGAGCAGGAAGCAAACAGTGTAAGCGAATGGGATCTCATCGCAAACCAGCTTTTCGGAGCAAATGCCGCTCAGCAGCCGGAAGTTCCCGGTGAAATGGCAGAGATGAACGGTCTCCCGAATCCTGAGAATATAAACATTCCGCCCGCTCATGAAGCTGTTGCATCAGAAATAGAGGACATTGCCGTTCCCGAAGTCGAGGAACTCTCTATTCCCGAAGCACCTGCTCCTGAACTTGATGACATATCCGCTGCAGAACCTGCTATTGATATAGCTCCATCTGCTCCGGCACAGTCCGCTCCCGTTATTGATGACATCGCAGCTGCTATGGAAGCCGCTCAGCAGAACGCTCCGAAGCCGGTCGCTCCCGTTCAGTCTGCTCCTGTTCAGCAGGAGTCTGCTCCGGTTATCGACGATATCGCAGCCGCTATGGAAGCCGCTCAGCAGAACGCTCCGAAGCCGGTCGCTCCCGTTCAGTCTGCTCCTGTTCAGCAGGAGGCTGCTCCGGTTATCGACGATATCGCAGCTGCTATGGAAGCGGCTCAGCAGAATGCTCCGAAGCCGGTCGCTCCCATTCAGTCTGCACCTGTTCAGCAGGAGTCTGCTCCGGTTATCGACGATATCGCAGCTGCTATGGAAGCGGCTCAGCAGAATGCTCCGAAGCCGGTTGCTCCCGTTCAGTCTGCACCCGCTCCGACCGTTCCAAAGAAACCTGTCGCAGCAGCTCAGCCTATGCCGAATCCGTCACAGATAATCTCTGTTCCGCAGATCACAGGCTACGACGTTACAAATCAGCCTATTTACACATATGTTCAGATGCAGATAACCGGTTACGACGAAAACGGTCAGCCAGTCCTTGCACCTATTCCCGGTCAGGAAATTCCTGCTTTCAACGCTCCTTTCAACAAGAATACACGTCTCCAGGACGCTATCAAGGCTGCTCAGGAAGTTCCAACTTCCTCAAAGGATATGACCCCCGGACAGAGGATCGCAGCAGCAGAAGCTGCAAAGGGTTCGCCGGTAACTGCGAACGTTTCCAAGATCGCAACAAATCCGCATTCACGTTCAACATCTCAGGCATTCATAAATGCTATATCAGAGTCAAAGGAATACGCTAACCAGAGCCTTACAGATACTCAGGGACTCCAGCAGAGAACACGTGTTATCGGCTCTATCGAAGACGTTCTTTCACAGCTCGGCGACAACTCACTCAAGCAGAAAAAGGCTGCCGAGGCAAAGGCACAGGCAAATGTTCCTAAGTTTGAAGAGTACAAAGCTCCGGCAAGAAGCAGTTTCTCATCAAGCAGACCTTCAACTTCCCACAGATCCGCTCCTGTTGATGACAGACCCCTTACAAAGGCTGAACTCAAAGCCCGCAAAAAACAGGAAAAGATCGACGCCAAATTCAAGAAGGAAATGGCAAAACGAGGATTCTAAATGCAACAAAACGCCGGACTGCGGTCCGGCGTTTAATATAGCAACAATCTAAAGAAATGAGGTAATGCCAATGGCATACAATGATATACTTGAAGAACTCAGAGCAAAACTCGGTGACGACCCCGACGAAAACGAAAAGATACTCAAAAAAGAAGGCGAAAATTTCGCTAAAGAAGGCAATTACGACGGTCTTAAAGCAGTAGGCGAGCTTATTATGGACAATATGCCCGAAGAACGCAGAAAAGAAATAGACCGCCTCACCCATATCGACGGTATGAGACTCGACGAAATGTACAACAAAATAGAAGAGTATATCCGCGATAACAAGTATCTCGACGCTCTCCCACTTGCTGAAAGACTCTATAAAAAGGTTACTGTCGAATACGCTGACGGTGAGAATGCAAAATTCGTCTCACTCCGCAACCCATTTGAAGATAACCTCTGTCAGCTTCTTTTCAACGACGGAAAAGTACTCAACCGCACACCCTTCAACTTCACAATGTACCTTACGACCTACGCTTTCCTCCTCGTTGAAACAGGTGCAAACGTTGACGCTATCCCGATACTCGAAAGAGCGATAGAATTCAACCCTATCGACGTATCTCCGCGTTTTGAACTCGCTGAAATATATAAGCTTATCCGCAACAAGAAAAAGGTCCTTGAACTTACACGCGATACCCTCAAGGTTGCATACTCGCCCCTGACTATCGCACGCTGCTATGCCAATGTCGGATACGCACTCACCGATTCAGGCGATTATGAAGACGCAGCCGCTTTTTACGTTGCAAGTGTCATGTTCGCACCTAACCCCGCTATTCCATATGAAATGCAGCACCTTGCTGATTTAAAGGGTTCTCCTATCAGAAAGCCTACTCAGGAACAGATGATAGAGATAATGAAAAAGTACGATATCGAGTACGGTCCGGACAAGCACGTTATCGAAGTTGCCGCTCAGCTTGCGTCACACTACATAACAGTCAAGGACTTCCCGAATGCTGTACAGGCACTCAAAATAACCTATAATCTCACTCTCGATGAGGAGATAAAGAAGCTTATCCTCAAATATGACCCCGAGTCTAAAATGCTCAGACCCGAAGAGGCACCCGTCACCGATTACGAACCCAAAAAAGCAGAAAAATAACGATAATACCGGATAAAGACCGTTCTCATTACCGTATGCAGACTGCCTGACTGTAAATATACAACTATTCAGCAGTACCATACAAAATCGGCTAAAGAGGCGGTCTTTTCCGCTCTTTTTTTGTCATCAGGCGCGCATTGCATAAATAGGCGGTGCTTAATTTGTGAACTTTTTTCATACTATATTTTGCCAAAATGAATTGACTTTTTTATAATATTGCGTTATAATATAAAGGAATAATTTATTCATATTCTCAGCAGGAAGAAGGTTATAGCTATGGCTAACGAAAAAAGTCTGAAAGTACTCATCGTTGACGATGATAAAAATATATGTGATCTGCTCCGCCTTTATCTTGAAAAAGACGGCTACAGCGTTATACTTTCCCACGACGGAGAAGAGGCAGTTGTTAAATTCAATGCCCTGAAGCCTGATATGGTCCTTCTTGATATAATGCTCCCTGGAATGGACGGTTGGCAGGTTTGCAGAGAAATACGTAAAAAATCCAACGTTCCGATAATCATGATAACCGCTAAGGGCGAGACTATTGACAAAGTCATCGGTCTTGAACTCGGTGCTGACGATTATATCGTTAAGCCGTTCGACGCTAAGGAGGTTATCGCACGTATCAATGCCGTTACAAGAAGAGTAGGCAATATCAACGTTGAACCCGAAATCAAAGAGGTCCGCTACGATAAGCTCTCTGTCAATATGACAAGATATGAGCTCAAAGTTAACGGAAAAAATATCGACACTCCGCCAAAGGAACTCGAACTTCTCTATTACCTTGCATCAAATCCAAACCGCGTTTATACCCGTGACCAGCTTCTCGACGAAGTATGGGGATTTGAATACTATGGCGATTCAAGAACTATCGACGTACATATCAAGAGACTCCGTGAAAAACTTGAAGGTATTTCCGATAAGTGGGCTCTCAAGACCGTATGGGGCGTCGGCTATAAATTTGAAGCAGAGGAAGAGGAATGACCTTTGACTGAATCAGATGTATTGCAGGGGACAAGCCAGTCCCCTGTTTTTATACGAGGTGATAGGATTTGGATAACAAAAAAAGCTCATATTATAAGCTATTCCGGTTTGCACTGATAATCGTAGTCATCGTACTTATGCTTATCGGAACACTGCTGATGAGCCTTTGTTCATCAATATATAAACGTTCAAAGCTCCGCGAGATACAGTCGGTCGGCGATATGTACATAACCTGCATTTCTGAAGACTATCAGAAATACGGCGACGGCTATATACAGCCTGCCCAGCATATGCAGGAGCTTTTCATGGGAAATTACGACGTGAGAATATACGTCTACAACGAGTCGGGAAGCTGTGTGATATCCGGCGACGGTCCGACAAATTCCGAGACCGCTCCACTGTCCTCGACAATGCAGAACTATCTCGATGAAGACGACTTTCTCGATATGAGTGCGGAAATGATATCAAGAAGCAAACCGAGTCTCATATTCGGCTCAAAGGTTTATCTGAAGCAGAATTCTTTGCAGTATACGCCGATATACGTCATCGTTTACGGCAGCACAGATGAGCTGAATTTCTTCACAATGAAAATAGTCTCACTGTACCTGCTTTTCGCAATAATCGGCATATTCCTCTGCTATCTGCTCCTCAAGCGTAGAATAGTAAAACATATCGAATTCGAGAACCAGTTCCTCAGGATAAGCGAAAAATTCTCAAAGGGCGACTTCTCAGAAAAAATACCTACCGACCTCCCAGGTAATCTTCGGGATATCTCCGAATGTGTAAACGCACTCGCGGCAAACGTAGAAAAAAGTGACGAGACGAGCCGCACATTCATTGCAAATGTCTCACACGAACTCCGCACCCCTATTACTACTATAGGCGGATTCGTTGACGGTATCCTCGACGGTACCATAAAAAAGACACGTCAGCAGGAATACCTGATACTCGTTTCAAAGGAAATACAGCGTCTGCGCATACTCATAAGCTCAATGCTCAATATGACGCGATTTGAGTCTGGTACAATGGCTCCGAATTTCCGCGAAACAAACCTTACCGACCTCGTTATTCAGGTCGTACTCATGTTTGAGAAGAGAATCGAAGACAAGCACCTCAACGTAGAGGAACTTGACAGCGGTCGCCTTGACGCAATAGTCGATGCTGACCTTATGCAGCAGGTAATATACAACCTCGTCGAAAATGCTGTAAAATTCGTCAACGAAGGCGGTACTCTTTCGTTCCGTTTTGAGCAACACGATGACATCTGCATAGTAGGTGTAAGAAACACAGGCGAGGGTCTGCGCGACACAGAGATACAGCAGGTCTTCGACAGATTCTACAAGACGGATTCATCACGCGGAAAAGACACCACCGGTCTCGGACTCGGTCTCTCGATATCGCGTAAAATAGTGCATCTCCACCACGGTCACATCGTGGTAAAGAGTGTTTACGGCGAATATACCGAGTTCCAGATTCAGATACCATATGACCCGCGAAAGAAAACTGATAAAAAAGAAAAAGAGAAAAAAGAAAAGCAGAGCTGAGTTCAGCTCTCAAGTCAAGGAGCACTTATGGAAGACAATAACAACATATATACCGGCGGAAGAATAGTTCCGCCAAACAGCACCCCCAACCAACAGTACGTACCAAAGCATGAAAAGCCTGCCGAGGCTTCATATGAGGCAACAAGTCAGCCTGACTACAGCCGTCAGCAGAATTACAACGCTCAGACGCAGTACGGTAATCAGCAGCAGTACCGTCAGACTCCGCCACCGCCTCAGCAATCAGGCGGCAGACCAGTCTACGACCGTTTCATGTACGAGCCTATCGGCTTTGACGCATACGACAAAAAGAGTGCAGCTGAAATACGTGCTGAGGACGAAAAACGTGAGCACAGGAAGCGTACAGGCAGAGAAAAAGCTATCCTCATACTTTTCTTTGTGCTTATATTTATTACAATTGCACTCGGTCTTTTCGGCATCATTGCTGACCTGATGAAGAGCAGTGACCACATCTCAACCGCAAATCCGAATCAGGTCGTTATTTATCAGAACTCCAAACCCGAGGGTGCTAATGACCTCGAAAACTTCGTTGACGAAAACGGAAGATATACTACCGAAGGTGTAGCAGCTGCCGTAAAAGAGTCTATAGTCGAAATCTACACATACACCGACGCTTTCCACAACAATTTACAGGGCACAGGCTCAGGAGTTGTACTCTCGGAAGACGGCTACATCGTAACAAATGCTCATGTTCTTCTCGAAGACGGCTACCACGATGTTCATACGACTGACGGAAAAGTATACAGTGCAAAAGTAGTCGGCAGAGACGTAAAGACCGACATTGCCGTTATAAAGGTCAACGAAACTCTCAAAGCCGCAGTCCTTGGCAATTCTGATGAGGTCATAGTAGGCGAGCACGTACTTGCTGTCGGCAACCCTGCCGGACTTTCAAACACGGTAACAGACGGTATCGTATCTGCAACAGGACGTAAGATACGCAGTGATTCTACTGGTTTCGAGATGAACTGCATTCAGACAAATGCAGCGATAAGTCCCGGAAATTCGGGCGGTGCACTTGTAAATATGTACGGTCAGGTAATCGGTATCACATCTTCAAAATACGTAAGCAGTTCATATGAGGGACTCGGCTTCGCAATTACTATCAACGATGCCAAGCCAATAATTGAGCAGCTTATCAAAAACGGCTACATCGACGGACGTTTCCGCATCGGTATCCGACTGATAGATATGTCAAAGCCGAGCAAGAGAGAGACTATCGAAGAGGCACTCGGCTATAAGATTCCGGAAGACTTCGAGGGTATATATATATCAGAAGTCATGGAAGACTGCGATATTGCCAATACTGAACTCAAATCCGGTGATTTTATTACTGCTATAAACGGCAAAAGCGTAAAGACCTACGATGAACTCTACGATACTATCAGTGCCTCATACGGTGCAGGCGACACAGTGCCCGCTACCTGTGCACGCATTGACAAGGACGGCAACGTCGAATACTTCAACATCGAATTTGAGCTTATGCCCGATACCTCCGGAAATTATTGATTCTCCATAAGCGACTTCGGACGCTTTGAATTAACTCCGGCTACACCTCCTGCTGCTCCGGCAATAACGAGCAGCAGGAGTTTTTTTATATCCGCAGGCGCTCCCACTACTACAAGTCCGGCAGCGGAAATTACCGAATACAGGAGCATACCGCATATACTGCCGTCGATAAGACCACGTCTGCGGCGGTATTTCCCATAGATTCTTCCGCTGAAATAAGCTGTGAACACAAGAGAGGCAATTGTAAAAATCCCCACAAACTGCATACTCCCTATCAGCCAGTACGAAATAGCCGACAGTACCGTTACAGCCGCAGCATAGCAGATTCCCCCAAACAGAATCGCCGCACCAAAGCTAAGCAGTGTATTAGCCCAAAGGCTTTTCCGGTATTTTCGCATAAAAACGCCCCCTCATAGTCAATACTATGCGGGGGCATTTTGAATTATTCTTCGTCGTTCTTCTTTTTCTTCTTTGATTTCTTATCAGTATCGTCAACGAGTGCAGCAGATGCGAGCGGACTTGCGTTCTTCTTAGGAGAAGCAGCCTTTGCACGCTCCATAGCTGAAATGTTTTCAGCGATAGCCCAGTTCTTGAGTCTGAGCTTATTACGCTCACCGCCGGTCTCGATAACGACGTTATCCTCGCCGACACGAACAATCATACCAACGATACCGCCGGTTGTAACGATCTCATCGCCGACCTGAAGGCTGTTCTGCATATCCTTCATTTCCTGTTCCTTCTTCTTCTGAGGGCGGATAGCCATGAAGTAGAGGATAGCGAACATTCCAACGAGCGGGATAACGAGTGTAAAGAGTGGGTTTGCAGCCTTATTAGCTCCGTTTGAACCGTTAGCAGCTTCCTCGGCAAAGGCATTCATAGCGCCATAGCTGAGAGAAGTTACAGTAGCAGCAGCAGTAGCAAAAATGCTTGCGAACTTTCTTTTCATAAATATGCTCCTTTAATTATAATTTTTCATACATGGATAATTAACGTCTGCTCAACAGCTAAAAATCGGCTTTACATAGCTTTTTAGCTGCCAAAGTGCAAAAAAAATAATGATATTGATAATTTTTCCTGCACTTTGTTTTGCCCTTTAGGGCAAAATGAGCTTGACATAAAGAATTTGCGCTCCCCGAACAGAGTTCGGGGCAATAAGCGTCTAATGGCGATTATCGCGAACACATTTATTATAACACATACTTTCTGATAATGCAAGCGTTTTTTGCCGATTTTTCGTAATCTTAACAAAAAAACACAGCTGCCGGACATTCAATCCGACAGCTGTATGCATTATTTTATATCAATGCTTAGTCTACGAGCTTGATTATAGCCATCTCAGCAGCGTCACCGCGGCGGGGACCGATCTTAACGATCTGTGTGTAACCACCGTTTCTATCTGCATACTTGGGCGAGATCTCGTCAAAAAGCTTCTTTGCAACAGCTTCCTTAGTTACGTAAGCCATTACCTGACGCTTGGAGTGCAGATCATCGTTCTTACCGATAGTAATCATCTTTTCTGCAACAGCACGAACTTCCTTAGCTCTTGTAACAGTCGTTTCGATCTGACCGTTTTCGAGAAGGAAAGTT
>CADAYP010000012.1:0-34040 GCA_902792235.1 Ruminococcus flavefaciens | reverse complement strand
AGCTCAGGAGCTTCGCAATACCGCCTATACAGGCACTTGGCTTTCAGATGCGAAACTGCATTTTTCAAAGCCTACCTGTGCCGCCTACAATATGGCGAAAAACTATGTATCGGGTTCTCCTATCAGACAGGAATACCTTGAAACCGCTATCAGGTGGATCACCGCCCGTGACGGCTTGGATACGATAGAAGAATATATGGCACTTCATCAGCACGTTGACAACGCCAATCAGATATGGATATACTTCAAGCGAGTGATCGAGTGGGTAGAAACGATATTCCCCGTATATCGCAAGGAAATGAAAGGTATAGAATGGGGAATGCTCTATAACACATACAAAGATGCTGAACTTGATCCCGACGCACTTGAAGCTGCTATCACAAGGCTTATGGCTGATGATGATGTCGGCAACAAGAAAGGAATATACACATATGTCCTTGACGGCGAGGAGCGTAACCTCAGCATCAGAGCCTTTTCCGATACGCAGAAGCGTGAAGCCTATGAGCGTCAGAAAGGTATCTGCCCGATATGCAAAAAGCACTTCGATTTCGAGAAAATGCACGCCGATCATATCAAGCCCTGGCACGCAGGCGGCAAGACCGTTCCGGAGAATTTGCAAATGCTTTGCAGGGATTGTAATTTGAGAAAGTCGGGGCAGGAATAGAAAAAAGCATTTGGAAAGCACTTGACTTTTTTCTTTGTATGTGGTATAATAATTTGATAAAAGTTTTTTGGATTGTGACTATGGAGTTGATTACTCTAATGAAGGGTTTGATAATAAAAGAACCATGGATAGATTTAATACTTGATAAAAAAAAGAAGTGGGAAATCAGAGGTACTGCAACTAAAATCCGTGGAAGAATACTTCTAATCAAAAGTGGAACCGGATGTGTTTGGGGTGAAGCGGATTTAGTTGACTGCTTTAGTATATCTATTGAGCAGTTACAGAATACATACTTTCAGCATAGAATACCTATTGAAAAAATCTCTAGTATTAGGTATGGTCATCCACACGTTTGGGTTTTAGCTAACCCAAAACGCTATGGCATTCCCGTTCCATATAATCATCCTAACGGTGCAATTGTGTGGGTTAATATTGATTATAAAGAAGGTGGGCAAACAAATGAGTAACAAAAAAAGCTTCGGTTTTTTTTATAAAGAAAAATCTAATAATGGGGATGAACACGCAGAATTTGTTGCCCATATAAATGTTTGGAATGTATCTGATAAGAGTGGGCTTCCATTTATTGATTTTGGTTTGTTAATAAAAAACTACAAGGCTTTAGACTCCGTTGTATTCACAGCCCCATTTCAAATTGATTCTGAAAATGTCGATGATTTATCTCATATATTAAAAGAAAATGAAATACAATTAATTTTCAACAATAGCAAGTTTTCTTATAAGCAGATAGAGAATTCAATTTATGCTGGATATAATAATGAAGAGAATAAAACTGTGCTTTTATTACCGATAAAAAATGATGAAGGCAAGTTTCTTCAACATATAATTGTAAAAGAAAATAACAGCAGTTTCTTTCAGTTAAAAGTTGATTTTACTAAATGCAAAAATCTTCCTTGTGATATTGAAACAGTTTATCTCAGGTTTAGAATCTTAAAAATTGATTCAAAAAAGTTACTTAGCACATTATCAACCAAAAATAATTATCTTGAGAGTGCTTTTACTGAGCGTCAGATATTAGATTTTAAACTAAACAATGCACGTACCATTGATAGATTTGAATTAGATCGTTTTTCTGGAGAAGGCTATACTTTAGCACGTTTTTCTGCCATTCACCTTTTTGTGATGGTTCCATCTGATTATGAAATAACTACGTGGGGAGACTTTTCTGAATGCCGTCAACTTGAAAAAGGAGAATGGGATAATTATCTTAATAATTGTGTATCAGGAAATAACATTGACATATCTGCATACCATTGGAAGCAAAAAAAGAGCAAAGATAACCCAGTTGACGAATTTGCCCAATTAATTAAAATGGAACACAAATCTACAAATCTCAAACTAATTTTGATATATTGCGTGATTGTCATCATTTTAGGTTCCTTAGGAAGTGGGCTGCTTGAAATAATAAAATGTATATTTGATGCTATCAACTTGAGTAACTAGGAAGGAGTTGTGTGTAATGAATAATCATTTTGATTACTATGTAATGAAAGATCTTGATGTTTTAAGCCAAATTGATTTTTCAAAAAGAGTTTATTCCTTTCTGTTTTTATTGAATCTTGAGTATCCTAATTTTACAAGATGGTATCATTCTTTGTATACTGCGGAAGGCTTGTTGAAAAAAGAACGTGAGATAATACTGTGTAAAAATGGCGACAATATTGCTGGGGTTATGATACTCAAACAAGATGAGAACGAAAAGAAGATTTGTACTTTGAGAGTATCCCCTGTTTATCAGGGTTTAGGAATAGGAAGCAGATTAATTGAAAAAAGTTTTGAATACTTTGATAATGATAAACCGTTAATAACCATTCATATTTCAAAATACCATGAATTCAAAAAGCTATTTGATCATTATAGTTTTTCTTTAGAGCAACAGGTGCAGGGGTATTATGGATTATTGCGGTCTGAGCTTTCTTATAACGGTGTACTATGTTCAGATATTATAAAAACGCCTTCTATCATTGGACGGGTTGCATTTAGTTTGGAAAAAGCGATTTATAATTATCCGAATATAAATAGCACTAAAATACTCATTTCTAATCCATTGAAACAATTGATTCATGGCAACACAATGGCAACAAAAAATCAGATACTCCAAATCTGACAGACAACTGAGATAATAGAGATACCACGAGTGATAAAACTTAACTCAAACTGGTTAAGATTACGGTTCAAGGAGCGAGTGGGAATAATTCCCGAAGCGCTGTCAGTGGCAGATAAAGTAGTGATATAATTATCTGAAAAGAAAAGAGCTATCTGATTCATATTGGATCGGATAGCTCTTTTTAACTTGCCAGACATAGCTTTGCTCAGCTCTTTTTCCGGTAGCCAGTCGGGGTAACTCCTACGATTTTCTTGAATTGACGCATGAAATGTTCCTCATTTTCGTACCCGCACATCGCTGATACCTGCGAAACTGTACAGCCGGTCTCGCTGAGAATTTCCTTCGCCTTCTCAATTTTGCCGTTGATCACATCAGACATACACGATACTCCGAATACTTCGCGGTAGATATGCTGAAAATACGACCTTGACATATTTACATCCGCAGCCATCAGGTCAACATTCCACTTTCTCTGCGGATAACGGTAAACTTTCTCGCGCAATTCTATCAACATTCCATAATGCGGCTCTGCTGCCGACGGCTGTACCCTGTCACGTACACGGTACACCTCGTCCGCCTTGAAAAGCAGAGTTTTCAGCATGGCATCGGTCATTTTCAGCCTGTGACCATTGAGTGAATAGAACTCCGATGTGATATTTCTTATAAGCTCGCCTATGAAATCTGTGTCAGCGAAACCGACAGGCATATTATACGGCAATTCAAGCTGCTCAAAAAACTCAGAATCGCCGCCATCATCAAATTCTATCCAGTCACAGATGAGATACTCCTCCGCTGCCGAATACTTTATACTGCTGCTGCCGTCAAACAGGAAAAAAGTGTCTGCCGGAAGCGTGAGCTCCATACCGCTGCACACATAATTTATAGGACTCTTCGCAAGCAAAAGCATGTAAACACCCTTCTGCACTTTGCGGCTGTAGGTATAATCAGCGCCGTAAACAGAACCATATCCTGTACAGTGTATATTCACACGGTCACTCCTTTCCGGCTATATACCGCCATTCAATGCTTTTCCAATAGTCGCCGGCATAGTCGATGCCAACTCGCGGCGCAGTCTTTATCTCAGGACGAAAACCGTCGTCCTCTATCCAGATTTTATCACTTGTACTGAAATCTCCGCCGTTAAAACTTCCATCGACCTGCAGATACTTCGTAAGCTTCGCAGGACCGTTATGTACCTCCCCTGCACGGATAAGCACTCCCTGCGGCTGACCAGTTTCACCTGTTATGACATTCATCAGCCAGTGCATTCCATAGCATAGATAGACGTATATCGAACCGCTTCTGCCGTATAGTACCTCCGTGCGCGGAGTCCTGCCCTTTGATGCGTGGCAGCCTTTGTCCTCTTCACCGCGGTAAGCCTCAGTTTCGGCAATACGCTCACGCAATTCAGTACCGTCATCGAGACGGCGGACAATTATTTTTCCAACAAGGTCAGGGGCAACTTCAAGAACGTCACGCCTGAAAAAATCCGCAGTCAGTCTCATACGCGAAGACTCTGCTCCAGCTCAGTATCAGGCTTTACAAAAGCAGTCTTATAATTGGTGAAAATGACCTTTCCAGGCTTTGCTCCCGACGGCTTTTTCACATACCGTGCAAGGCAATAATCCACAGGCACAAGCGTTGAATTTCTTCCCTTGCTGTTGACTGCGGCTATTACTGCGGCTTCCTCTATCGTCTTATCGGGCGGAGTTTCGCCGTCTGTCGCGATTATAACGTGCGAACCTGTGATAGTCTGCGTATGAAGCCATATATCGGTCTTTTCAGCAAATTTCAGCGTAAGCTGGTCATTCTGATGATTATTTCTGCCGACAAGAATCGTATAGCCGTCAGTTGATTTATACTCAATCGGCGGCAGTGCCTTCGGCGGTTTAGACTTTCCTCCGCCTGAACGGATATAGCCCTGCTCAATGAGTTCAAGCCGCAGCTGGATTATGTCATTTTCTGATTCAGCTCGTGTCAGAGCGTCGAACACGCTGTCAAGGTACTGGAGTTCCTCCTCGCCTTTTTCAATCTGTCCGGCAAGCTTTTCCTCAGCTGTAACACACTTTTTGTACTCGGAATAATAATGCTGGGCATTCTGCGCCGGAGTTTTTCTTATATCAAGCTGAATCTCGACAGTGGGACAGTCCTCGGAATAAAAGTTCTCTACCTTTGCAGTTGCGTCGCCCTTTTGAATACGGTATATATTCGCAGAAATCAGGTCTCCCCAAAGCTTATAGGTATCTTTTTCGGCACACGCTGCAAGCTCCTGCTGCTGCACCGATATTCGGCGCGATGTACGCTCGGTAAGGTTAACAAGCAGCTTGAAAAGGTCATTAGCTCGCTGCTTTGTACGGACTGCGCGGTCACGCTCGAAATAGAAGAAGTCAAGCAGCTCCGACGCACTCGGCAGCTCCTTGGTTATCATGAGATTCCCATACTGATTAAGCCGTATGAATGAAAAGTCCTTGAGCATTCCGTCACGGTCACTCGCTGCTGTAAAGCAGTTTTCGCCTGAAAGGAGCTGTTCCTTTGTACGCTTCACAGCGAAAAGCAGACGGTCGAGCTGGTCGCCTTCGACTGTGTCACTGCGCAGCTCCGCGCCCCTGCCGGCAAAAAAAGTCCACTCACGCGCAAGTACTGGTGATATGCCCTCAAACACGCGGATAAGTCCCTTTGAAAGCTCCGCAGGAGGAACTTCGCGCAGTCGTGAAACTATTTCCTCCGGTTCAGCTGTGAGGAAGCAGAGACGGTCGTCACGAGGCGGCAGAGTGTACCTCATTCCCGGAAGGACTATCCTCTCGCGTGACATTTCTTCGTCAACTCGCTTGATGCTGTCAACTACCCTGCCCTCATGGTCGATAATTATGAGGTTCGAGCAGCGACCCATTATCTCGCAGGCAAGCGTAACGGTCACGACGTCACCGAGTTCGTTCACGCATTCAAAGTCGAGGAAAAGTATTCGTTCGAGTCCGTCCTGACGGACTGCGATGAGTTTTCCGCTTCCGAGACGCTTGCGCAGGAGCATACAGAACATCGGCGGTGTCTGCGGATTATCTACCTGACGAGCTGTGATATGCACTCTTGCACTACCAGCATTTGCCGATATAAAGAGTTTTTTCGAGCCTTCGCGTGTGCGTATGGAGATGATTACTTCCTCACGCGAGGGTTGGTGTATCTTTTCGATTCGACCGCCAATCAGCGGCTGGAGCTCGTTTTTTACCGCGTAGAGAAATGCTCCGTCAAGTGCCATAGTTAAAAGTCCTTCCTATTAAAAATTATCTGCTATAAATTCGTGAAGCGGCTTGCGTACTATCAAGTCGCGGTTTTCTGAAAACCATTTATACGATTCCGCAAGTACCTGTGAAAGAGGTGTAATTTCGGGCATAAGTTCAGTTTGTCGTGTCACATCGAGCACGTATGCGTAGTCATAGAACGGAAAGTAACTACGCTGCGGTATATCGCCTTCCACAAAGCGTAATTCCGGCTTTTTTCCGAGTACATCGTAGCAAAGTTCCACCCACTCTTTCACAGTCACCGGCTCGGGATTTCCGACATTGAAAATGCGCCCTGCCGGCTGCTTTTCGAGCAATATCTCCATGAAGCGGCAGAGGTCACCTATATGGAAGAATTGCAGCGGAAGACTGCCGTCCTTCGGTACATAAAAGGGCTTGTCCTGCTCTGCACACTCGAATACAAACGCTTCACGGTGGAGATTGTTCATTGGTCCGCAGAGGTACGGCGGACGGAGAATATATGCCTGCGGTACATTTTCAAGTAAAAATTGCTCAGCAGCGAGCTTGTTTTCGCCGTATGCGCCCCATATTCTGTTAGGTCCGCACACCATATCCTCACGAAAAGGCTGTGGCAGAGTCTCCGGATAGACAGCACTGGAACTGATAAAAATGTAGCTTCCGAAATCTCCGAGTGCTTCATGAAGCGTCCTGACATCGTTCTCATTGTAGGAAGTAACGTCTAAAACCGCATCAAACCGGTACTTTTTAAGAGTATCGCCCAGTGAGTATCTGTCAGCGCAAATATGGTTAACATTTTCAACTTGTGGACGGTTGCCCCTGTTGAGTACATAGACCTCGTGCCCCTTACCGACAAAATATCCGGCTGTATATCTGCTTGCAAATACTGTTCCGCCTGTGATAAGTATACGCATAAAATACCTCCTATTTTTTGCGATAAGTTAAAATTTCAAAGTCTGCTTTTGTCGTGAGTTCATTAAGTGCAGCAAGACGTTCCTGCTCAGCCTTTCCGGTTCTGTAGTAGTATGGAGTCATCGAAAAAAGGCTTTGTATATCTTCGGCATTTTCAAGTTTCATGTCAAAAGTCACTCTGCGGCTGCCTATAAAATCAAAGCCGTCAAGCTCATACGGCTTGACCTCATTCTTGTACGGAGTCGCGTATATAGCCTGTTTCAGCTCCCAAAGATGATTTTCCGACGGTATCGCCATAATCATCACTGCGTCATTTTTCAGTACTCGCATATACTCTTCACCGCAATATGGTGCAAACATCGTAAGTAATATATCACAGCTTTCGCTCTCAATCGGTAGGTGAAATACACTCGCTGCCGCAAACGCAACACTCTTCTCACGTTTCGCTGCGAACTCGGCTGCAACCTTTGATATATCAATCCCGACAAAATCCATAGCAATATCTGACCGGTCAAAAGCTGCTTTTACTGCCGACGTATAGTAGCCTTCTCCACAGCCGGCATCTAAAAAGTGTCCACCGGTTTCGCCATATTTGAGAGTTTCCTCGCAAACCGCGTCACATAGCGGAGAATAGTATCCTTTGTCGAGAAAGTCACGTCTCGCACGCACCATGAGTTTATTGTCGCCATGAACAGCTTTTCCGATATGCTTTGACAGCAACAGATTTACATAGCCGCTTTTTGAAATATCAAAGCTGTGCCTGTTATTGCAAACATAACTTTTCCCCGATATTTCGAGGTTTCCCCCGCACACCGGACATATAAATATTCCCATCGCTCCACCTCAGAAGTATACACACGGGTCAGTTGAAGACTCTGCTATCTCAACATCAAGCTGTGGAAATTTTTCCTCAAGCAGTCGTCTGAACTCCCACAACACGATGTTTTCAGTGTGGAAATGTCCGCAGTCAAAAATCGTCACTCCGCTGTTTTCTGCTGAGTACCATACATCGTGCTTAACATCGCCCGTAACATACGCATCGCAGCCATTTGCTGCAATATCGGCAATAAATGAACCTCCCGAGCCTGAGCAGAATCCGATTTTTTTCACCTTATCGGCTCCGGCTGACACGCGTATATAATTACAACCGAAAATCTCTTTCAGTGCATCAGCAAATTCAGAAACTGTCAGGCTATTCTTCAACGTGCAAACGTAACCACACTCGTCAGGAGAAAAATACTCAGGCTCGCCCTCAAACTCGAATTTACGGCTCAATTCACGAAGAATAACTCCATTCGTACCCAGCGGCGCTTTGTCCACATTTGTATGCATACATATCGCCGCAATATCTGCACTTACAAGCTTAAAGACAGGGTCATTACACTTTATGCACCGGCGCGGCTCAAAAATCACAGGATGATGGGATATTATGAGGTCGGCACCTTTTTTGTCAGCCTCTTCAACTACTGCACTGCTGATATCAAGTGTGAGAAGCACTCTGCCGCACTCCATGTTGGAATTTTCGACCAGCAAGCCTGAATTGTCCCATTTTTCCTGAGCAGCGAATGGGTAAATGCTGTCAAAGTAATCGTAGACATCTTTTACCTTCACAAAAGAAATCTGCTTTTCCATCTTCTCCGCAAGAGCTTTGTAGTGAACAGACTCATTATTTTTGCCCGATTTTTTGAGACTATCTGCTATCTTACCGAGTCTTTCAGCTTCTCGTTTTCTGAATTTCTGTGTAAGAGGAAGGTCACTGTCATAGAAACCGCATAGTGTTTCAAACTCTGTCAGACGTTCGTCGTTAATTGATGGCTCAGCCGACATAATCGTGTAGAGCTTGTCGCCATCTTCAGCAATGCGTTCATCGAGTATCTCGAATCCAAGCTCATACAGTCTTTTACGCAGTACTTCAGCTTTGGTCATGGGTTGCAGTACAAGTCTCACGTTTTCAGGAATACACTCTATCGACTCCGAAATTATATCCGCAATAGTCTCGCCGCCCATTCCGGCAATTACTATATCGCTCACACCCTCAAGCGGAACATTCACCAGTCCGTCCGAAAGAATAAGCTCGACCTTATCAGTAATCCCACTCCGTTCTACTGTTTTTTTCGCCGCCGCAAGCGGACCCTCCTTTATATCCGAGGCTATGACCTTTTCACATTTCCCCGAATTTATCAGCTCCGCCGCAAGCAGCGCGTGGTCAGTTCCGACATCGCATACAATTCCTCTTCCGCCGACCATATCGAAGCAGGTTTTTAGTCTGATATCAAGCATATTATCTCTCCGCTCTTCAAAAATTCAGGCGTGCCGGACCTCCGGCACGCCGCAATGTTGCTATTGGATCATTCGTCTGCATTGAGCTTTGCAAAGCACTCGCTGCAGTAAACAGGTCTGCCGTCCTTAGGCTCAAAAGGCACCTTTGCCTCGCCGCCGCAAGTTGCGCATACGCCTGTGTACATCACACGCTCAGCTCTGCCTGCATTTTTTCTTGCATCACGGCAAGCCTTGCATCTCTGAGGCTCGTGAGTAAGTCCTTTTTCTGCGTAAAATTCCTGTTCGCCTGCAGTGAAAACGAATTCGTTTCCACATTCCTTACAGACTAATGTCTTGTCTTCGTACATTTTTAATACCTCGCTTATAATATTTGGACCAAAGCCGGAATCTCACCGGCACCTTTGATAAACAACGCTCTTGATTTAAGCTATCCGGTCATATTGTTTAACTTAATTGCTCAGATGCTGACGTATCTTACGCCTTGCACGCTGCATGGCATTATCCACTGCTTTTTCGGATATTCCGAACTTTGCAGCTGTTTCTCTATAGCTTGCTCCTTGTATCACATGGGTAAAGACCTTTCGCTCAACCGCTGAGAGATCAGTTTCCATAGCTTTTTGAAGCTCGGAAAAAAACTCTTTATTGAGTATGATACTTTCCGGAGTTTTATCTTCTGAGAGGGTATCTTCCGGGACTTCATCTATGCTTTCGCATTTAGCAGGTGTTCTCATAGACCTTGTGCAGAAGCTTCTCATCTGATTATTGATACAAGCCTCAGCATATGTCATGAACTTCACTCCCCTGCTGATATCATAGGCAGCTATAGCTTTAAGCAGCGCTATCGCGCCCTCCTGACAGAGGTCATCGCGGTCCGAAACATCGGACGAATACGACACTGACTTAATAAATATAAGCTTCAGACATCTGAGGATAAGCGCTTCGCAGGCAGCCTTATCGGTCCTTGCGAGGACAGCAAGCTCCTCATCAGTTATTCCGCTGAATCGTTTAGTTATATTTTCCAGCAAAATATCCACCCAGCAATCCCACGGCATTAGCCGCACAAAGATAAGCTCCCCATGGAGCATTAATAACCGGCAGCTCCGGAAGGAAACTTGCCTTCCGGAGTTCCGGATAAGTTACATCATTCGCTTTCCTTAGCAGCTTCTTCTTCAGCAGCCTTGAGAAGGTCTGACATATCGAATGCAAAATTCTTCTTAGGTGCATTCTTTGGAGCTTCCTGAACATTATTATTGTTATGAACAGGCTTGTTATTATTGTTGTTTCCGTTATTATATGAACCGCCGGAAACTCTTGCGAAAGCTTCGTCAGCTACCTTATTGTCGAATTTAGGTGTTGAACCTGAAGGAGCCTTTGAGGGTTCAAAATCAGCCTTAGGAGCGTCAAGTCTCTTAGCGATCTCCTTCTCGGAATTCTCAACAGACTTACGAGCCTCACTTACAATAACCTGAGCGTCACTCATCTTTGTGGTAGCCTGCTCTGCAAGCTTTGCAACAGATGCTGTGATCTCGTTGAACTTTGAATTTACGCTCTCGATCTCATTGAGGAGCATGAGACGTACAGTAGATGACATAGCATTTATCTTGTCAGCCTTGCTGTTAGCGTCGTCAACAGCGCTCTTAGCCTGAGCATTAGCATCGCTGACAGTCTTTTCAGCAGCAGAATTTGCCTTAGCTACGGTCATTTCAGCAGTAGCATTTGCTTCCTTGATAGTCTTGTCAGCAGTAGCATTTGCTTCCTTGATAGTCTTGTCAGCAGTAGCATTTGCGTCGTTGATAGTCTTTTCAGCAGTTGCGTTAGCTTCCTTGATAGTCTTATCAGCGTTAGCCTGAGCGTCGGAAACGAGCTTATCAGCCTTCTCCTTAGCTTCCTTAGTAGTCTGAGTAGCTTCCTGTTCAGCAGTTTTCTTGAGCTGATCGACAGTCTTCTGAGCCTCTGCGAAGAGAGTACCCATCATGCCGGCAGGATTGCTTGCGTTAGCCTTGAGTTCATTGATCTCATTTGTAAGATCCTTGATCTGCTCGTCCTTTTTAGCGGAATCAGCAGACTCCTTAGTGAGCTTAGCAATCTTAGCCTCAGCTTCAGCGGACTCTTTGATCTTAGCTTCGAGCTGAGCGGTTTTAGCTTCGAGGTCAGCAGTGATCTTAGCGATATCCTGCTTAGCCTTAACGAGTTCAGCCTCAGCTGCGGGATTTCCGGCAGAAGCAGCAGGTGCACCGCCCTTCTTATCAGCAGCAGCGAGTTTGTCGTTTGCAGCCTTGAGTTCATTTCTGAGCTTATCGATCTCCTTCTTTGCAGCCTCAAGTGCAGCAGTTACCTGCGCATTAGGAGCAACCTGTGCGGGAGCACCGCCCTTTTCAGCAGCAGCCTTGAGCTCGCCTCTGAGCTTATCGATCTCCTTCTTTGCAGCTTCAAGAGCAGCCTGACTCTGAGCGTTTGCCGGTGCAGCACCCTGTCCTGCACCGCCTGCCTTGAGCTGTGCTATAAGTTTCTGGTCTGCATCGTGCTGCTTCTGAAGTTCTTCGTTTTCCTTTTTAGTACTTCTGAGAAGGTTATTTGACTGGTTAAGTTTTTCCTGAAGGTTATCTATCTGATTTCTGAATTTAGTGATCTCCTGAGAGTCAGAAGGGCCTGATTCACGAGCAGCTTTAAGTTCATCTTCAAGACCTGAGATCTTTGAGTTAAGCTCGTCGAGATAGGTAAGTACATCTTCTTTAACAAATCCACCGCCTATTTTAGTGGTTCGTAATACGGTTGGTTCGTCCATGTTTCACTCCGTTCCCCGCAAATCAGTGCGGAATAAAATTAAGGGATAATACGCCTTGTAATAATTATATCATATTTCGCAATTCAATTCAACCATTAAAATGTAGAAATTTTGAGTTGATTTTAGTGCATTTTACTACATTTGATTCCCCTTATAAAAAAGCAGTCACCAATTCTGGTGACTGCTCAATTATCTTATTAGTTGCCAAGTATCTTAAGAATATCGTCAAGATCGTAGTCCTGATTAGAAGTTGCAGGCTTTGAAGGAGTATCATTGATACCAAATCCGTCTATAAGCGGATTATCTATCTGGAGAATATTCTCTCCCTCATCTGTAACACCGTCGATTGCAGCATCGTCAGCAGCAGGAACTGAAGGAGCATCGGGATCGTCGAAACCGGCAGCGATAACTGTGATAGTCATCTCGTCCTCCATGTCCTCCTTGAATGCTGTACCGAAGATGAACTCAACACCGTCAGCAGCAGTATCTGTGATCATCTTTGTAGCTGCATCAACATCGGATGAAAGGATATCCTCAGACATAGCGATATTGATAAGGAGTCGCTTAGCACCGGAGATAGATGTTTCGAGAAGCGGGCTGGAGATAACTGCATTTGCAGCTTCTTTTGCCTTGTCCTTGCCGGAACCGTGACCGATAGCCATGTGAGCGTATCCTGCGCCTCTCATGATAGTAGAAACGTCTGCGAAGTCGAGGTTTATGTAACCCTCTTCAACGATAAGGTCTGAAATGCTCTTAACACCGGTCTTGAGAACGTCATCAGAAAGTGAGAATGACTGCTTCATAGTAAGCTGCTGCTTACCCTCAAGAAGCTTCTCATTCGGGATAACGATAAGTGAATCAACATATTTTCTCAGCTCTGCGATACCTCTTTCAGCCTGAGCCATTTTCTGCTCTCTCTCGAAGAGGAAAGGCTTGGTAACTACAGCAACTGTAAGTATATCCATTTCCTTGGCGATCTTTGCAACTACAGGTGCAGCACCTGTACCGGTTCCGCCGCCCATGCCGGCAGTGATAAAGATCATATCTGCGCCCTTGAGGTGTGCTTCGATCTCGTCTCTGTTCTCTTCCGCACTGCGCTGTCCGATCTCAGGCTTATTTCCGGCACCTCTGCCCTTTGTAAGCTTAGTACCGATCGGTATTCTGGTTGTAGCCTTTGACTTATTGAGAGCCTTAGCGTCAGTATTTATAGCGATGTACTCGATATCGTTAACGCCTGACTCGACCATGCAGTTAACAGCGTTTCCGCCGCCGCCGCCTACGCCTATTACCTTTATATTAACATCGGGTTCCATAGCTTCTTCATAGTTAAAATCTGACATTTTCGAAACTCCTCCTACTTTATTTATCTTTGTCAATTAATATTATTCAATCTATAAATACACATATAATTTTAGCATATTCTAAACATTTTTGCAAGCGTTCTCAAATCATTTTTAAATTTTGGAGTATCCTACAATTTCAGCATGCCATTTACTTGTGTTTTATACAAAATTGTTACTGTTCGGCATAGTTTTCAGGATTTTGATAGTCATCATAGCCGAAACCGTCACCGTATTCGCCTTCAGTGTTGTCATCAGGCTGCCAGTCATTGCCTCCGTCATCGGGTACCCAGTCGCTGCCGTCGCCGTACTGCCAGTCATTTCCACCGTCCTGAGGTTCGGGCTGAGGCTCAGGCTGCGGAACTGCTGTTGTCGTGGTTTCGGCTGTAGTTGTAACGGGGTTGCCGTTTTCGTCAGTTACAGCAGTAGTAGTCATCGCCGCCTCATCGACTTCGCCGTTCGGGCGGAAACTGCACTGCTTTGAACCGATCATTGTCAGGTACCCCTTCTTGCCCTTGACACTTTCGTCCTCCATGACGGTCTGTGCGAGGTCAAGCTTATACTCAACGTCACTCCAGTTGCCCATTTTGAAGAGTATTCCGCTTCTGTAGTTTACTACGATAGCGTACTCATTTGTAATATCAACAGATGAGATATCGCTGTTGTCATCATGGTCAAAGCGGCTTATAAGCTGTTCAAAAACTTCGTTTTTGTTGTCATTTTTAGAGGAAAGCGGTCTGCCCGGAGTTGTATCTGCGGGGTCGAATCCGTAAATCACCGGAATATTTTCAGTATCGGTATAGAAGTTATTGTCTGCGAGTATCTTTCCCTTTCGGCTTACAAGCAGAACTCCGTTTTCGTACTGTATATTATATGCCGGAACACAGCGGGTAACATTTATGCGCAGTGTTGACGGGAAATCTCTGTGTACCTCAGCCGTCTCGACATATAGTCTGTCGTCCAGTATTTTCTGCTCAGCTTTCCGGCAATCAAGTCTCAGAAGATTATCTCCTGCACGTATCCCCGAAGATTCGACTATCTCTGCCGGTGAATACATTACCGATTCACCTGACACGACTATTTCGTCGATGTTGAACAGGAACGTGAAGCACATCGTTATTCCAGCAACTGCCACAAGCAGTATCACGACAGCCGTATATACGCTCATCATGCGCTTTCTGCGGCGCATACGCTTTCCGCTGTTCTGCCTTTCTATATTGGTCTTTTCAACGTCGTTCATCTTATCGCTCCAAACTCGCTGTCACACGCGGCGAATGTCTCCGCCGAGACTGCGAACAGCTTCCTCAAATTTTTCGTAACCTCTGTCTATGTGCGCTATCCCCCGCAGATGAGTGGTACCCTCAGCTGAAAGAGCCGCAGCCGCCATAGCTGCTCCGCCGCGCAGGTCTGTTGCTTCAACGTCTGCTCCGTGGAGCTGTGTTACTCCGCGGACTACTGCCACTTTCCCCATGACCTCGATATCTGCGCCCATTTTTATGAGTGCAGCCGTGTGACGGTAACGGCAGTCAAATATATTCTCCTCAAACACACTCGTTCCGTCCGCACGGATAAGTGCCGCCATAAGCACAGCCTGCGCATCTGTCGGAAATCCCGGGTGCGGCATGGTACGTATGCGTTCGCGGACTGCTTTAAGCCTTCCGCTGCTTCGGAGATATATTCTGTTTTCGCCGGTGCATATCGTGCAGCCGGTCTGTTCAAGCACTGTAAGAAACGGCTCAGTTTCAGCAGTGCACGCATTTTTAAGTATCATTTCTCCGCCCGCAGCAGCGGTCATGGAGAGGTATGTTGCTCCGGCAATACGGTCCGGCATTATCGAATATTCACAGCCATGGAGTTCTTCCACACCTTTTATCACGATACTGCTTCCGCCGTCGCCTTTTATATCAGCACCGCGGACGCGGAGAAATCTGCAAAGGTCGCATATTTCGGGTTCGCGTGCGGCATTGTTTACGATAGTTTCGCCGTCTGCCGTAACAGCGCAGAGAATGATATTCTCAGTCGCTCCGACCGACGGAAACGGCAGTGTTATTCTTGCTCCATGAGCTCTTCCGCCGTTTATACGGCAGTGTATCCTGCCGCCCTTGTCGGAAATATCCGCCCCCATCTTTTTCAGCGCCGCAAGGTGCATATCTATGGGACGCGGTCCGAGTTCGCAGCCGCCGGGAATACTTACTGTACACTCGCCGGTCCTGCCAAGTATAGCGCCCATAAACATTATAGACGAGCGCATTTCACGCATGAGCGTTTCCGGTATCTCGCTGCCCTCCGCTCCGTCAGGGTCGATGACGGCTATTCCGTCGGAGATCCTGCACTTGCAGCCGAGACAGTTGAGAATCCTTGAAGCGGAGTATACGTCCGTAAGCTCCGGACAGTTTTTCAGCACCGTCTCCCCTCCGCCAAGCAGAGCCGCTGCCATTATCGGCAGGGAACTGTTTTTGCTTCCCTGCAATGTGAGTTCACCGCTGAGACGGTGTCCTCCCGTAATTATGAATTCCTGCATAAGACCACCTCGCAGCTTTTTGTGTATATTATGCTGTAAGGTGGATTTGCGTTACTTTACGGCGGATAATCACCGCTGTATTTATTACTGTACTCCGATATAATTTGCTTTTAGGAACGAATCAAAATTATTCGCCATATCATCAGGGATAACTGTGTACATCATGTGTCCCTTATCAGTGAGATAGACCTTCCCGCCGCATTTTTCCGCATATTCAAGCCCTATCTGCCGCCAGCTTACATTCTTGCTGAGAGTTTTCATGTCGCTTATATAGAAACAGCACGGACACTTAGGTATGCCGGTCTTTTCAGCTCTCATGGCATTTTCCGTCATGAGACGTGCCTCCTCGTAAAATTCTCTGTTGGCTATATTACGATAGAAGAGTCCTCGGTATACCTCCTTCTCATCGGGAGTAAGCTCATTTCCCGACATCAGTCCGGAGACGTCCTCAGTCTTTTTCTTGGCTATCTTTGCGAATAAACCGTCCTTGGAAATAGTCTGAAGCAGTTTGAACTGCTTATCGAGCATCTTCAGTCTTTTCAGCTCCGTAATTTCCTTCGACTGCTGTATTGCTGTTTCCGGTATACCCATGTCTATACTGAGTATAGCTTCGACCTCTTTCGGATATGTGTTCGCCCAGTATATAGCCTCGAATCCGGAATAAGAATGCGGTGCAAGTACATATGGCGGCTCAATCCCAGCCATTTTCAGTGCTTCTCTGTCCTCGAAAACGAGCTTTTCAAGGAGTCGCTGGCTCTTCATGCCTTCGCTGAATCCGTATCCTGCCTTCTCTATGACTACGACCCTGTATTTTTCAGCCATTCTGCGGTAAAGCGGTCTGTATTCAAGTACCGGACAGGTAACTCCGTTTCCTGCCATGAATACTATGGTAACTTTTCCACTGCCTTCTGTATAAACGTTTAGCTTTGTTCCGTTGACTTCAACTTTGTTCTCGTATTTCATTTTCTACCTTTCTCTCGCTTTCGCTATAAGCTTTTCTATAACTTTGAGGATTCGGTCATTAGTATCATTGAGGTAGAGGTCAGCGGCACTCTGTGACATTATCTCAACTCTGTCGGGAGAATCATAGAGCTGCTCTATTTCGGAAATAATCCTCTCGTTTGTAACGTCCTTCTGCTCAATGACTACTGCCGCACCTGCCTTACCGAGTACCATTGCATTGTGGTACTGATGATTTCCGGCAACTATCGGCGACGGTATAAGTATTGAGGCTTTGCCTGCCGCTTCCAGCTCAGCAAGTGTTGAAGCTCCGCTTCGGCAAACTACAAGGTCAGCCGCCGCAAGACACACGTCCATATCGTTTATGTACTCGCTTATACGCAGGCGGTCGCTTTTCAGGGGGATTCCTGCTTCTTTCATTGCCTGCGGGAAAGTGTCCTTCCCCATTCCACCGTAGCCGTGAATATGGTTAATATTCAGCTTCTTGCCGGTGTGCCACTTAACCACCTCGGTCATTGTGTCATTTATGCAGCCTGCTCCGAGACTTCCGCCAAACGAAAGAATCGTGAAGTCGCCGTTGAATCCGAGCTTTTTGCGTGCTTCCGCTTTGCTTATTGAATTGATGCTGCCGCGGACAGGAAGTCCGGTAACACTGTACTCGAACTTGCTCTTATCCATGAAATTGAGAGCTTCCTCGAATGTGAGCATTACGTAGTCAACCTCTTTTGAGAGGAGGCGATTTGTAACTCCCGGATAGGCATTCTGCTCATGAATAGCTGTTGGTATGCCCATTCTTGCAGCTTTGCGGATAACGGGTCCGGCTGCGTAACCGCCTGTACCTATTGCGATATCAGGCTTGAACCCTTCGATTATCTCTTTTGCTCTGCGTCCTGAAGTGGCGAGATAAGCAATAGCCTTGGCATTTCTGCCGATATTTTCGATAGATATCCTTCTCTGAAAGCCTGCCACCTTGATAGGTTCCATTTTATAGCCTGCCTGCGGTACAAGCTTAGACTCCATTCCCTTCGGTGTTCCTGCGAAAAGGAACTCCGCGTCCGGATATTTTTTCTTGATGATATCTGCGATAGCAAGACCGGGATTTATATGTCCGCCTGTGCCGCCGCATGAAATGAGAACTCTCATATATCTGCTCCTTTATGCATTTTTCGGTTCGTCATAATCAGGTTCATCGGGTTCGGGTGCAGGAACTGCCGGTTCAGGTTCTTCCGGATAATACCTGTGCTGTGAAATATTCAGCATTATGCCCATCTCGACAAGCTGCATGACAAGTGCCGTACCTCCGTAGCTGAAAAACGGAAGGCTGATACCGGTATTAGGTATAAGGTTACTTACAACGGCGAGGTTAAGTACAGTCTGAATACCTATCTGTGTTGTGATTCCGACTGCAATAAGCATACCGAATCTGTCCTTGCATCTTATTGCTATCGAGTAACCCTCTATAATAAGAAGGAAGAATACAATGATTATGGCGAGTGCTCCGACGAAGCCTACCTCTTCGCATACTATCGGGAAAACAAAGTCGTTCTTAGTCTCAGGGAGATAGAGGTATTTCTGACGGGAATTGCCGAGTCCGAGACCGAAAAGTCCGCCTGAGCCTATAGCTATGAGCGAGTTTGCAGTCTGCCATGTGTCGTTGAGAACGTCCGAGAAGGGGTCTCTCCATGACTTGAGACGTACTTCAACGTAACTTCCCGGAACCTTTGCCTGCCACGAAATATAGCCAACTGCGGCAGCTGCTGCACTGATTCCGAGTGCGAGGTACTGTTTAAGGTTTGCACCGCCGCAAAGTACCATTGCAATAGCGATAGTGCTTATGAGAATGATACCGGAAATGTGCTTTTCAAGTGCGATAAGTCCTACATACAATCCGAGAAGCAAAGCGTATTTGACAATTCCTGTAGCAAATGTGTTCATCTTTTTGCCGTCGCGCTCCATGCTGTAGGCAAAGA
This sequence comes from Ruminococcus flavefaciens, assembly GCA_902792235.1. Taxonomy (GTDB): domain Bacteria; phylum Bacillota; class Clostridia; order Oscillospirales; family Ruminococcaceae; genus Ruminococcus; species Ruminococcus flavefaciens_AE. The sequence goes on along the minus strand of CADAYP010000012.1, from coordinate 15,229 downwards.
AAATTATAAGTGCAAGCTTTGCTACCTCAGACGGCTGAAATCCGATAGGACCGATGTCTATCCATCTCTTAGCACCCATCGAACCGCCCTCGTCGTTACCCATTACAAGAACGAGTACAAGAAGTACCGCTACACCTATATAAAACAGTCCGGAAACGTTGAAATTCCTGAACACAGCAATGTTAATTTTTTTGAAGTTGTGATAGTCCATTTTCATGAATACTATCATCAGAACAAAACCGACTCCGGCATAAAATGCCTGCTTCTTTGCAAAATAGAGTCCGTCATTAAAGTCGTTATATGCCCACGCATAGCTTGCGGACGCCATCATGACAAGTCCGACTACGAGCAGTATCATTACATACGCAAAAAACGGCAGACTTATATCGCTGGTCCTGCCGTCTCCTACGAAAAACCGCAGGATACCGCCTGAACGTTTCCTTTTCCTTGTTTTAGCCTGTGCCATTTGGTCCTCCTACAGTTTAATAATGTCAGTTGAATGCCAGCAGAGTTACTATTCCCAGAACTCCGAAAACAATACCTGCAAGCGAGAATGTGATAACTATCTTGTATTCGCTGAATCCGCTCATCTCGAAATGATGGTGGATAGGTGTCATTTTGAATATACGTCTGCCTTCGCCGTACTTTTTCTTTGTGTATTTGAAGTATGTTACCTGAATAACTACTGAAAGTGCCTCGATGATATAAACAAGCGCAACGAGGAGCATGAGCAGGTGCTTATGAAGGATAAGTCCTGTACCTGTTACAGCCGCTCCGAGGAACATCGAACCGGTATCGCCCATGAAGCATTTAGCAGGGTTGAGGTTCCATATAAGGAATCCGAGACATCCGCCTGCAAGCGCCATAGTGAAGCACGAAAGCTCGTTTTCGCGGAGATATCCACAGCATATTGTGAATATCAGCATTGCAATGAATGTTACCGAGCCGCAGAGTCCGTCAACACCGTCTGTGAGGTTTACTGCATTAGTGAGGTAGATTATCACCGGTATCATGATGATGTAGTAGAATATTCCCAGTGAAGGCGACTTCCAGAAGCCGAGGTCGATACAGGTCGAGCCGTCGCCGAATTTGAATATCAGAAACAGGAAGCCGAGTGAGAAGAGAGTCTGAAGAACAATCTTCTGCATGGGAGAAAGTCCGTCATTATTCTTGCGCGCTACCTTGGTGTAGTCGTCAATGAAACCGATAAGTCCGAAAAGGAGCGAGAATACCAGTACTGCAAGAAGTCGGTAGAATGCGTGATGCGTTTCCGGTGCAGTAGAATCGAGACCGTATCTTATGCGGTATGCCCAGTAGCCTCCTATCGACATGAGCGTTGTTGAGATTATGAACATGAATCCGCCCATTGTCGGAGTGCCCTGTTTTTTAGCGTGCCACTGCGGTCCGTCCTCAGTTTTGATAGGCTGTCCGAACTTTATCCTGTGCAGGAACGGAACAAGCCATTTTCCCGATATTCCGGCTATCGCGAACGATACCAGTGCCGTAAGCAGATTTATTATCCATAATGACATATATCAATACAACTCCAATTTTATTAATTAACTTCTAAATTCTGAAATCAGGACCGGAATTATAAAAGTTTCAGTCCTTCCGCAACTATCTCACGCTCGTCGAAGTGGATATGTTCCATGCCGCCGAGTATCTGATAATCTTCATGACCCTTGCCTGCAAGTACTATTATATCGCCTTTCTGTGCGATTTTAAGTGCGTGATATATAGCCTCGCGGCGGTCAACTACCACATCATATGGTGTAGAAGTTCCCTCAAGGCCTGTGAGTATTTCGCTGATTATAGCTTCGGGGTCTTCGTTTCGCGGATTATCCGATGTTACTATCAGCTTATCGGCATACGCTGCTGCCGCCTTTGCCATTTTCGGTCGCTTTGCCGCGTCACGGTTTCCGCCGCAGCCGAACAGACATATCAGTCTGCCGTCAGTGTACTCCTTTACGCTGCGGAGAACGTTCTCGATAGCGTCGGGAGTATGTGCATAGTCGCATATTACTGTAAAATCGCGTCCGGTAGGAATGACCTCGCATCTGCCCTTTACTCCGTTATACTCCGCTATAGCCTTGAGTATGTCGTCGGTCGGGATATTCTCGCGCAGACATACAGCAATCGCAGCTGTAAGGTTTGATACGTTGAAAAGTCCGGGGATACGTGTCTTTACAAGGTTTGACTTGCCTCCGCGGCAGAACCAGAAACTGCTGCCTGACGATTTCATTCTTATGCCGTCAGCGTAGATATCAGCGCTGCATTTAACGCTGAACGAATACTTCTCACATTCAACCTCATTATAGAGGCGCTTGCCGTATTCGTCGTCGATGTTGATTATCGCCGCATCGCAGACATCGAAGAGCATTTTCTTCGCCTGAAAGTAGTCTTCCATATCCTTATGATAGTCGAGGTGGTCCTGAGTGAGATTTGTGAACACCGCAGTCCTGAACCATGATGAACCGATACGGTTCTGAACAAGTCCGAACGAACTTACCTCCATTACCACGTATTCGCAGCCTGCATCTGCCATTTTCGCAAGCAGTGCCATGAAATCGTAAGTCATGGGAGTGGTATTCTCCGTATGCAGGATTTCGTCGCCTATCTCGTTCTGTATCGTTCCGATGAGACCGGTCTTATGTCCGGTCGTCATGAGAATGTGCTTTATAACATTTGTTGTCGTGGTCTTGCCGTTTGTACCGGTAACACCGAGAAGCTTCATCTTGCGTTCGGGGTGACCGAACCATGCGGCGCACACCTTTCCGTAGAGGAAACGCGAATTCTCCGTGATTATCTGCTTATCGCCGAGTCCTAAATCGCGCTCGCATATTACTGCTGCTGCACCCTTTTCAAGCATTTCCGCAGCTGCATCGTGTCCGTCGAATCTGCCGCCCTTGATACAAACGAAGAGGCTGCCCTCAGTCACCTTGCGGGTGTCGTCTGTAATGGAGCTTATCTCTGTCTCGCCGATAGTGGTTACGGCGTTATTTTCAAGTAAGTCCTTTAATTTCAATCTGACCGCCTCCGTTTTCATTAAATCAATCACCGTCTGAATTAACGATGAATTCTACTTCTATGACTGAACCTACCGGAACTTTCTTGTTCGGCTCGGGAGTCTGACTCGATACGACCGCTCCGTCACGGCGGACTGATGCGCCCTTAGCAACATAGTTGAGCTGTCTGTACGATACGTTGTCGTTTACCATACTCGGTGTAAGACCTGTCAGGTCGGGAACTTCTGTATAGTCAACAACGTGAGATGCCTCAGTGTAGAGGTAAACCGTTCCGTCCTTAGCTATTTTTGAACCTGTAACAGGCGACTGCGCTATTACAGATGTACCGCTTCCGATAACTTCCGCATTGATGTTAAGGTCAGCAAGAGTCTTTTTCGCAGACTCAAGGTCGCCCTCAAGGAGAGGTACTGACACGTCGAGGTTATCAAGCTCGTCGTCGGAATACTCGGGACTGAATCCGAGATACGGCAGAATATCCGTGAGAATATTTCTTACTGTAGGAACTGCAACTGTACTTCCGTAGTAGCCGATTTCCTTGTCAGGCATATCGGCAAGTACAAGAAGGATTATCTCGGGGTCTTCCGCCGGCATGAAACAGCAGTAAGATGCACCGTACTCCTGGTCCTCCGACTTTTCCTCCTCGCCCTTCTGTACAACGAGGTCCTTCGCGGTAATAGAAAGTCGCTGTGATGTACCCGACTTACCGCCGATAGAGTAACCCTTGATATTAACGTTACCGCCGTCACTCTCAGAAACGACTCTTTCAAGTGCATCGCGCATTTTAGCAGATGTTTCCTCAGATACTACCTGACGTCTTACGGTACGCTCATTTTTGAGCACAACGTTGCCGTCTTCGTCGAGTATCTTGTCAACAACATATGGCTGAAGGAGGTATCCGCCGTTAATTACTGCACAGTACGACGTTATCATTTCAAGCGGAGTTATAGTCTCACCCTGTCCGAATGAACATACTGCAAGGTCTACCGCTGACTTATCCGGCGGCATTACGCCGTATACTTCAGCCGGAAGGTCTATACCTGTCGGCTCACTTAGTCCGAATGCGTCGAAGTAATAGCAGAATTTTTCAATTCCGAGGCGCTTGCCTATCTCCATAAAAGCAGGGTTACACGAGTGCATGAGTGCCTCCTGATACGTCTGAGCGCCGTGACCAGATACAAGGTGGCACTTGATAGGAGCGTTAGCTCCCGGAATCTCGACCTGACCACTGCAATAGAATGAATCCTTGTCGAGGTCTATGAGGTTTTCCTCAAATGCCGAAGCACTGGTTATTACCTTGAATACCGAACCCGGCTCATAGTTTTCAGAGATGCACTTGTTCTTCCACTGCTTTTCTCTCGCTTCTGCAATAGCCGCCTTCTTGGTATCTCCCTCAACAGCGTCTATCTGAGCCTTCATCATGGGGTCCTGTATGGTATAAGGGTCGTTGAGGTCGAAACTCGGATATGTAGCCATACCGTAAATAGCGCCTGATTTTGCGTTCATAAGTATTGCACATCCGCGGTTCTTGACCTTGAACGTCTCTACCATTTCCTGTAGATGCTCTTCAAGTTTGTACTGTATATTCATATCTATCGTTAAATAGATATCATTGCCGTTTTTTGCGGGATAGGTCTTGGAGTACCTGTACGGAAGTTCGTTTCCGTTTGAGTCCTTGGCGGAAATGGTTCTGCCGTCGGTACCGGAAAGGTAGTCATCGTAGTAGGCTTCAAGTCCGTATATTCCGTATCCGTCGGACGCGGTAAAGCCTATAACAGGTGCGGCAAGCTCGTTCTGCGGGTAGTATCTCTTGGTATCCTCCTCAACATTAAGGCAGGTCATATTATACTTGCCGAAGAACTTTATAAGTTCGTCCGCAACAGGCTTCTCTACCTGAGTCTGCAGCACGCTGTACTGGCTGTTTTCCTCCATTGCAGAAGCAACTTCCTCAGGTGTTATTGCGAGCTTTTCAGAAAGAAAAGCGATAGCCTCCTGACGGAACTGGTCACCCGAAGCGGGAAGGTCATTTTCGATGACAGCCTGTTTTTCGTTTCCGCTTTCATCAGTTGTAAGCTCTATATCAGGCTTATAGGTACCGTTTTTTATCTCCTCGGCACGCTTGTCGATTTTCTCCTGCAGTTCCTTCATATTCTCACGGAAGCGCTTGGGGTCGAGTATGACCTTGTATACAGAAGCACTCTTTGCAAGAGGAGTTTCCTTCGCATCGTATATCGAACCGCGGTGCGCAGGTATGATTATCGAGCCGAAATGCTGGTCGTTCGCCATTTCCTGATACTTTTTGTTATCTATGACAGATATCTTGAAAAAGTTCGCAGCAACTCCGCCGAACAGCACGAAAAATGCGGCTGTCATAACGTATTTTGTGCGAATTTTCATTCCCCTCGTAGGGAGATTCTTATTAGCCATCAGACTCTCTCTTTCTATGATTAGTATTATCGCCGCAGTATCTCAACGCTTGCGCAGAGAAACTGTGCGTTTTACTTATTTTCCCTAAAAAATAGAATAAGGCAGAGTACTTTCGTGCCCCGCCTTTGAACATCTTGTTTTTTTATGTGATGTCCGTTTCTATTGATACGACGCAGATTGATCAGCGCTTGTCAGGCGCTGGACTCGCTCCTTCCCTGTCCGTTACGCTCCGGACAGGGGGAAGCGGCCCTGTGATATTCCGATCACCCGCTTTGTATCTCCGTGTTCTACTATCACTACGGCATTTTTTATTATATCGCCGTTAGTATTTTAAAATAAATATTGGGCAGTCCTGTTAATATATATATTGGTACTACCCTCTGAAATATTCCACACAGCGGTCAAAAATCTCCCTGACCTTTGCGAGGACACCCTCGTTCTGCTTAGGAATACTTACAACGTCGTCAGTCTGTATCTCGATGTACTTTATCTGTGAAGAGTCTATTTTCTTCATTCCGAGTTCATTCTCAGCATAGTCCTCGACGTTTTTCGCAGACATCTTGCTTTCAAGCTCAGATTGTAGGCGAACATTTTCCGCCTCTGCAAGTTCAAGCTCATTATTGAGTGATGAGACCTTGCTGTACATCGTGTTTCGTCTGTCGAGACTGTAAATTACCGTTCCGAGCATAACGAATGCAAGAGCAGATACCAAAATAATATTAAATAAGGAACCGCTTTTTACTTCTGTTCTTTTCATAGTTATTGGCGGTTGTTCCTCAGGCTTTTCCGGTTTGACCGGAGCTTTCGGCTGCGGAGCGGCATTTGCGCCGTATGCTTCCGCGTTGTAGCGGTAAACAGAATCACGTTCAGCCATCGCCAGGGACACTCCTTTCTATTATTCTGAGCTTTGCACTTCTGCTTCTGTTGTTGCTTTCAAGTTCCTTTTCATCAGCCTCTATAGGCTTACGGTTCACAAGTTTTCCCTGCGGCTTGCGTCCGCATACACACTGGGGAAAGTCGGGCGGACATATACAGCCTTTACACCATCCGGCAAATCGCTGTTTAACGATTCTATCCTCTAATGAATGGAAGGTGATAACGGCAAGTCTGCCACCGGGTTTCAGAGCTTCAAACGCTTTATCGAGACCTTCTGAGAGGTGGTCGAATTCGCCGTTTACAGCGATACGTATTGCCTGAAACGTTTTTTTACAGGGATTCTTATCTCTTCTCGCTTTCTGCGGGACGCTTTCGCGTATGAGATCGGCGAGCTGCAATGTTGTTTCGATGGGAGCTGTTTCTCTTGCACGTATAATATTTGAAGCGATGCGGCGCGAAAATTTTTCTTCGCCGTATTCAAAAATTATTTTGGCAAGCTGCTGTTCATCGAAAGTATTGACAATATCCGCTGCACTCATTCCTGTCTGACTCATTCTCATGTCGAGCGGAGCATCGGAATGGTAAGAGAACCCGCGGCTCTCTTCATCGAGCTGATGCGACGATACACCGAGATCCATAAGGATACCGTCCACGGCATCAATACCGAGTTCGTCAAGCACCTTATCAAGTTCGGAGTAATTGCGGTGGATCACCATCGCATTTCCGAATTCTGACAATCTTTCCGTAGCAGCTTTCACTGCATCGGGATCGCGGTCAAGGGAGATAAGTCTGCCTTTATCGCTCAATTTTTCGGCTATTGCGGAAGAATGTCCGCCTCCTCCGGCTGTACAGTCAACATAGACACCGTCAGGGTCTATATTAAGTCCGTCTATAGTCTGATGGAGAAGAACAGGAACATGACTGAATTTCATATAACAAACTCCTTAATTTTCAGCGCATATCACGCAAAGACACAAATAGACTGCTATAAGCAGTTCAGTCTTTATTAAAGTACGAGATCTGCGAGTGCAGCCATCTCTTCTTCAGGATCAATGTCGTTTACAGTTTCAGCGAACTTAGCGCTGTCCCATATCTCAGCCCTGTTCAGATTGCCGATAACTGTGATATCACCTGTGATCCCAGCGTATTCTCTCAATTCCTGAGTGATAAAAATACGTCCCTGCTTATCGGGGATCTGTTTATCAGCGCTTGAGATCAGCTTTCTTCTGATAGCAGTACCCTTAGGACCTGTTATCTTATTAAGCTCACCACAGTATTTATTGTATTCCTCAACAGAATACACGGCAACATAGTGATTGTCATAGCCCTTGCAAAGATAAAATTCAGCACCGAGGATATCGCGAAGTTTGTTCGGGAAGCTCATACGACCCTTAGCATCGATACTCGGATTATAAGTACCGCACAATGGTTCGCCCATGACCTTCGCCTCACTTTCCTTCCGTTCGGTGCATTGATTCACCTTAATTTGGGTTTTATCACAACTCAATGCCTTTTTTTGCCCTAGAATTATTATATACTATTATCAAAGACAATTCAAGTGAAAAACTCAACAACGCTCTCTGGAATCGAAGCAATATTTTTAGTGACTTTGTTAAAAAGCGAAACATTTGTTTTCTTTTTGGTATTTATATTTTACTATATTTTCACCACTCATCACCTTTTAAGGTGAAAAAAGGTATGAAAACAGGATTTTTTCACCTTTTTTCTTCCCTCCCCCATAAAATGCAGAATAAGTCTCCGGACACAGCCGTCCGCTGTGCCCAAAGACTTATCATATCTTATAGTGTAACTTAGTGGTGTATCATTCTGTAATTTCAGTAGAATTACTTACAGCTGCAGTCTCTGCTGCCTCAGTAGTAAGATCGGGAACTGTTGTTTCCGTGATCTGCTCGGTAGTAAACGGAACAGGCACAGGCTCAGACGTCGGTTCTGACGTTGGCTCTGTTGGCGGCTCTTCCGTCGGAACTTCGTACCATGAGGGTTCCTCATTGGGATTCTCATAAGCCTCGGGGTCCGTTAAAGCAGTTTGACTGCCGATATCAGTAGGTTGATTATTTGCGTAATATACCGCCGGTGTATGCTCATACTCAGCATTCACAACTCTCGGAGTAGAAGAACCGTGTTCCGGTATCTCCTCGCCGTCGGGTCTGGGGGTATAATAGATAGTGAACTTTGACGACTTGAGTCCGATATCGAGTTTAAACTCGTAACCTCTTACGGTCAGCTGATCGTCGATATTGACTGATGTGACGTAGCCTGTTTCTTCTGAATATGTAGGCTGTATCCAGTTTTCAGGATTCTTTGAGAGTTTTATGCCGTATGCACTCTGTATCATATTCCTGAGCTGGAAGTCATCGATGTATGTAACTGTTCCGTAGTGCGGATCGTAGCCAGCGTCGTAATCGCTTGAGACTGAACGGAGGTACGGCAAGTCAGCCCAGAATACCTCGTCGCAGTTTGCGGTAACGCCTCCGCATGAAGCAGAGAACATCGTAAGTGCGTAATCATCGTCGTAATAAAGTGCCTGACCAAGCACATCGTTAACAGCGTCAACAACTACCTGCGGCGGATTCGGTTTGCATCTGAGGTCGCAGGCATCGTTGTTATGGTATTTACAGTACGTATACACCGCAACAGCCTGAGCCTTTATAGCCTCATAGTTCATTCCGCTTCCGACCTCGTTGAAGACGATCTGTGAAACCATAGAGACAACGTCTCCGGAAACTCCGGCAACTGTTATCTCCTCGTCTTCCGCCATACCCGTATCCATTAAATATGTATCGGGATAATAGTGGAAAAGGATATCCTGATAGGTCCAGCCGCTGTAGGTAGCGTAGAAATTCGCGCCATTCTGGCTCATTCCGACGCCGTGACCCCAACCGTATGTAACGATCGCGAACTGTCCCGGATTTGATTCGATCTCCGGCTCACTCTCAAATCCCGGAATATCCCCGACATATCCGCCGGTGACATTCAGTGCAACTGGAGTGGGCTTTTTATTTTTGTTCTTATTCTTTTTCTCTCCGCTGTTTTCAGCCTCGGGAGATGCCTCATAGCTAATGAGTGAAAGGCTGTCGTCGTAGTCTCCGAGTTCTGCTTTGTACCACTCAGGCTCTTCCTTCTCTGTCTCTTCATTTTCACTGGCAGAGTCTGCGGCAGCAGAGGTTTCCTCTGTCGTACCCGTGGTATTTGCAGATGTTGTCTCTTCGGCATTTGCTATACTTGAAGTGTTCGCACAAAGGAGTACCGCACTTACAAAAACAGATGCCGCCCTATTAAAAGGGAGTTCTGACTTCATTGCTATCACCTCATGACTTTCAGACCTGCTCCGTTACCGGGAGCGAGTCCGTTTATGTACAGCTTACTGTTCCGCTGCTTCGGAGTTTTCCTCAGCGTTTTCCGCGGAAGCTTCCCCGGAAGATGGTTCAGTAGGCGTGTGGGCTTTGATGTATTCTTCAGTCCTCTTGACTGTTGCAAGGTCGTCGGCAGACTCACCGTCGCGCAGACGTCTTGCGATTACTATGAAACGCGAGTTATCCTCGTCAGCATAACAGGTAGACATAGTGAGCAGCTTATCGCCGTACTTGACGTCAACACCAGTGTCAAACAGCTGACGTGACCTTGCCTTATCCATATACTCGTTGAAGGTCGCTTCGTCATCGAGTTCCTCCATCATCCAGTAAAGATAATCGGACTCAGCACTGCCGCTTGTTATCGCGCAGCAGCAAATGACGTAGTCATAGTCTTTATAATTTGAGCTAAGCTCAACAAACGGAGCTTTCTCGAAATAATCATAATCCTGACGGTATCTGCGCAGTGAACCGAACATCGTATTATTTGCCATATTATGACCGTATATCACGATATTTTCCGACTGCGACTTTTCAACCGCACCGAAATTATCGGTATAGTCCATGAAAAGTGTACCTCCGCGGTCACTCTGACCGTGAAAATCATGGTCGAGGTAGAAATAATTCGGGTCAAAGGCAGCTTCGCCGTAAAAAGGCTGACCTTCGGAGATAAAACCGGGGTCTTTGACGATAGGATAGTCAACATCAGTGTTGTTTATCCTTATCCAGCCGGTGACGTCCTTATTCTGTTTAAGGAGCTGTTTTGCACGCTCTGTCATTCCCTTGCCCGATGGGACATAATCGTCGAAAACGGGTATAGGAGCGTCGGTAGTCTCTTCGACTGTTGTCTCGACCTTTCCGACGATGTGTTCGTCATTTTTAGATGAGCAGCCTGAAAAAGCTGCCGCAGTCATACCTGCTGCAAGTGTTATAGCTCCGCAGGCTGTAAGCATTCTTATTGCTTTTTTCATGTGTCTATCATTCCTCGGTATTTGCAGATTCTGTGGTTTCGGGTTCTGTTTCTTTCTCTTTTTCATCCGCCGGACCATAAGGTGTAAACGGAGCGTTCGGGTCATATCTGCCGTCACGCGTCTGCGAATAATTGCTGGACTCGTAGAAGAAATTCGGCCACTTCACATTCGGGTTAGCCTCGCTGTTCTGCGTGCCCTCATATGGGTCCTCACCGTCACGCACCTTTCGTGCCATGAGGATAAGTCTGCCTCTTTCATCATCAAGAAGCGTATTGCAGGTCGAAAGCGTCAGAAGCTCATCGCCGTACTTAACATCTATATCATTTGTACGAATAGTACGTTTTTTCGCCTCGTTCACAAATTCGTAGAACTCCTTCTCGTCCTCGAAATCAATATAATCCCAGCACTCAAAGCTGGTATCAGTATCGTCCTCGGCATCTATGAGGAAAAAGGCGAATATTTTATATGTGTAGGTATCGTAGTTTGAATTGAGCTGAACTATCGGGTGCTGAGCGTAATAATCGGGATTACGCTGATAGTATTTGAAAGTTCCGAACATACTCTCGTCAGCCATGTTATGACCATGAATGACTATATTGTCGGAATTCTCATGTGCAAGGTGGTGGTCGATGACATAATCGAAGAAGTTTCGTCTGTCCATGAAGAGTGAACCCGCACGCGCTTCTTCACCCTTGAAGTTTAGTTTGAGATACTTCTTATTATCGTCAGCCTGCACGACCGGAAGGGAAACTATCGGTTCGCCGTCAACAGTCGGAATCGTGAGATAACCCACGACATCGTCGTTGATATCGAGGAGCATTTTTGCTCCGGGAAGGAGATCATAATATTTACCCTCGTCCTTCTGTTCTTCCGGCTGAGTAGTGTAAATCGGCGGATAGGTACTGTAATTGTCGGCAATTTCCTGGTACTCCATTCTGCTTCTGAAAAGGTCGATGTAGTAATCGCCTACCATGTATCCGCACACTATTACAGTTCCGACCGCTCCGAGAAACACAAACTTTCTGACGATTTCAAGCGGCTTATCGCCTTTTTCGGGGAAAAGCTCACGAATACGTCTTTTGAGCGGTTTCTTCTTTTTCTTCTTCTTTTTCTTTTTAGCAGGAGCTTTTTCTTCCGCAGTCAGGTTTTCCGATTCAACGGAAGGGGTTTCCGGACAGTCAGCATCAGCATTTTCCGCCTTAACCTCCGGAATCTCAGGTGATTCAGTTTCTTTTGAAGTAACATTAGCATTGGCTGCTTTCTTTGCCTTGACTCTGTTGAATTTCTCGGCAAAACTTTCCTCTGCGGTTTTTCCATCGACCTCAGGAGTCTTTTTCGCAGCGAGGTATTCCTCAACAGCAGGAGCTATTTCATCCCATGTAGGTTCGTCGCCGGCAGAAGCAACAGTCTCCGCAGCGGTGATATTCTCCTCTGCAGCAGCAGTTTCTTCTGAAGAAGCGTGCAATGCCTCACGTATCGCCCTGATTTTTTCAGCTCTTTTAGCGGCATCAGCGTTTTCAGTATTCAGATTTTCATTGTAGTCTTCACTCATTGTATCCGCCTCCGCGCTGATTCGGAGCAGCAGTGCCTGTGTGCACACTTCTCCCTATCTATATAATTTTACACCATTTATGTATGTGTTGTCAAGTCCGTATAAAAAGTTTCACAATCTCACCTTGAAGACTTCCGGCACACAACACAATTCAAGCATCGTGAACAAATAAACCGTGCTAATTATGTATATTATTTGGTATAGTTGAACGTTTTCATAACTGTTCCTTCAACAGCTTTCTGAATAAGCGGTTCAAAATCAAAGCTATTCTGTGCCTTTTCAATGTCTTCGAGACGGGGTCTTACCTTCGGGTGACGAGGAGTAAAGACTGTACAGCAATCCTCATACGGGAGCGTTGATGTCTCGAAAGTGTCTATTTTACGTGATATTTCGATAATTTCGGTCTTATCCATTCCAACGAGCGGACGGAATACCGGCATACGGCAAACCGCGTCCGTGCAGGCGATTGCTGCCATAGTCTGACTTGCCACCTGTCCGACGCTCTCACCTGTTATAAGTGCGAGGCAGTTGTCCTTTTCAGCTATACGCTGAGCAATCTCCATCATCAGACGACGCATTATGATAGTGAAAAACTCCTCGGGGCAGTGGTCTTTAATAGCCTCCTGAAGTTCCGTAAAAGGGACGCAGTAAAATGCGATACCACCGCACCAGTCTGTCAGTTTTTCGCAGAGCTGCTCAACTTTGAGCTGTGCACGGTCTGATGTGTAAGGGGGACTTACATAGTGTATAGCCGCAATATGAACACCTCTCTTAGCCATCATCCAGCCGGCAACAGGGCTGTCGATACCGCCGGAAAGCAGCAGCATAGCCTTGCCGCTGCTGCCTACAGGCAGTCCGCCTGCACCCTTGATATTTTCAGCGTGAACATATGCATTCGTGTCACGTATTTCAACAGTAACTATGATATCCGGCTCTTTCACGTCAACTGTGAGATGCGGGAACTTTTCAAGCAGTACACCGCCAAGCTCAGCGCATATCTCAGGCGATTTCATCGGGAAAGCCTTGTCCGAGCGCTTTGCATTGACCTTGAAAGTCTTCGCACCCATGAGAGCGTCGCCGCAGTATTCAACAGCCTTAGCGGTTACGTCGGCAAAGTCCTTTTCACACACACACGCACGGCAAAGAGCTGCAATACCGAAGACCTTGCTAACGCGGTCAACTACCTCATCGAGGTCTGTATCCTCATCAAGCGGAGTGATATAAGTCGTCGACTGCGCACTCGTAAGCTGGAAATGTCCGAGACTTTTGAGTCTTCGCTTGATATTTTTTGTCAGCATATCCTCAAAACTCTTTTTGTTGAGTCCCTTGAGGACCATTTCGCCGTATTTAACAAGAATTATCTCTTTCATATTCTTCTCCTATACTATTATAATATATTGCTTATCCTCTTACGTTTGCAATGCCTTCACGCAATGCATCAGCAAACTGCTCTATCTCTGCTTCTGTAGTCTCAGCTGTCATACTTATCCGCAGCGCAGAATCAGCACGTTTTCCGGTTATTCCGAACTGCGCCGGAACTCCGCTCTGCTGCCCCTTAGAGCACGCAGAACCGCTTGATACATATATTTCACGGCTTTCAAGGTAGTGGAGCATTATCTCTGAACGCTTTCCTGCCGCCGAGATATTCACAACATAGGGCGAGCCGTCTTCCGGCGAGTTTAAAGATACCCCTTCGATTGTGGAAAGGAGTTCAGAAAGCCGCGATTTAAGTCCGGAAACCGTTTCATAGCGCTGTTTTATGGTCGGAGAAAGCTTCTCAACTGCCGCCCCGAATGCGCATATTAGCGGAACGCTCTCCGTTCCGGAACGTATCCCCTTCTCCTGCTTGCCGCCTGTAACTACCGGTATAAGGCGGACTCCTTTTTTTATGTATAACGCTCCTGCGCCTTTGACACCGTGTATCTTGTGTCCGCTGAGAGAAATGAGGTCAGCACCGAGTGAACTCGCTTTTATAGGGAGTTTCATGTAAGCCTGCACGCAGTCGGTATGCGTGATGATATCCTTAAAACGGCGCTTCACTGCCGTAAAAACCTCCTTGACAGGAAGTATGTAGCCTGTCTCATTGTTGACATACATCATTGTCAGCAATACTGTGTCCTCGTCGCAGGCACTCAGAAAGTCCTCCGGATAGAAGCGTCCGTCGCCGCGTGGAGAGATCCTGACAACTTCAAAACCTTTGCTCTCAAGGTCGGACAATGTCTCGTCGACCGATGCATGCTCTACTGCGGAAGCTACTATTTTTCGCCGCTTTTTGCCATATGCGGCAGATGCTCCGCGAAGTGCAAGATTATTACTCTCAGTAGCACCGGATGTAAAAAGTATATTTTCCGGCGACGCTCCAAGCGAATCAGCTATCACTTTGCGTGCCTTGTCCATCGCAAGCTGTGCATCAAGTCCGGCTCTGTGGAGTGAGGAAGGATTGCCAAAATTCACGGTCATAGCTTCAACAGCAGCTTTCACCGCCTCCTCGCATGGCTTGGTCGTTGCGGCATTATCAAGGTATATCATATTTTCACTACCCTTTTATAAAATCAACAGCAAATTTTATTATACCACATTTCACTCATTAATGCAAGACGTCACTTCGTTTTTTACAATTAAGGCAATACCGCACAAAGATCCGCAGGCATACTGACGTATGTCAAGGGATTTCTGTGCAAGATGACGGAAAATATCCAAGCAGATTCAGTACAAAGACGTCAAGCGGTCTTTGTGCGGTTTTGCCTTAAGCATATTCCGCGTAATAGCTGCTCACTGAAGGAGAAATTTTCTAAAAACCCCTTGACAAGCTCTTTTTTATATGTTATAATGATTTTACCTCGTTTGGGGTTATTTTTTATGCCCCGCAGAGGGAGGCAAACAACCTACCTCCGCACGCGGAGGAAATAATTTTTTCAGGAGGTGCCGTTATGAGAGTTAAAATTACATTAGCTTGCACTGAGTGCAAACAGCGTAATTACGTTTCCAAGAAGAACAAGAAGAACGATC
>CADAYP010000011.1:14446-58872 GCA_902792235.1 Ruminococcus flavefaciens | reverse complement strand
CGACCAGCTTAGAAAAATCGGAGCTATTGATGAATAATCAAATATAAAAAAGGCAGATACATCGTCTTTGAAGTATCTGCCTTTTTTTGCAGATGAATACTAAGCGCCAACCACTCAAGGCATAACTCATAAAAACGAGCCGAGGAACATCCTCGGCTCGAAGAGTATCAATGTATGATATAATCAGAGTAGGAGTAGCCGACTGTTCCGTTGTAGTCAACGACGTACCATTTACCGGCAGTACCGTTTATCATGACCCTTGCACCGTTGGGTATCGACCCTATTACCGCTGATTTCGTATCAGGCAGTTTGCGGATATTGAGTCCGGAGCCGTCTGTTACAACTGTTCCCCAGCGCACTGCCGACGGCTGTACAAAGGGGATTCCGAAGTAAGTGCACAGTGACTGCGCAAGGCTTTTCGCAATAAGACCAAGCGAATTCTTTATCCATGCTTCGTCAGCGTAATTGTCGTGGTAGCCTATCTCGCACAAAACCGCTACAGCCTTGGTTTTCAGCACTTCGGAGAGTGTGTAGGTAGGCACTGCTCTTACTTTGTCGGGGAGGGGGTAAATACTCTTGAGACCTGAGGCGATAATGTTTGCAAGCTTCTGACTATCGGCACTTTTGGGTGCATAGTAGATGTCGATACCCCTCAGTTTGCCTGCTAAATTTTCCGGAGCGGCATTGGTATGGAGTGCAAGGTGGACATCATAATTTGATGCATTAGAGTCGCTGATAGCACCCTGAAAGCCTCTGTCGGGGTCGTTGCGGACATAGACTATTCCGCAGGAGCGAAGGTAAGGTTCAAGGCGGTCGGCGAGGAGGTTCATGTAGAGTTCCTCATTTCCGCTTGTAGCGTACTCGTTCCATTCCTGAGTCGAGGGGCTTAAAAATACCTTTGGCATGGTATCATTCCTTTCGTGATTTACTGGCATTGACCTGTATATTATATTCATCAAATACTAAATCAGTGAAAGAAAAACGGCGAAGCCGCGTGTATCGTGAATGCAGCTTCGCCGTTTCTTATCCTGTAAACCCGCTTAGCAAGAGGTAGTCAGGCGGGTCATTTTTTTCGTGTTTAACGAGTTCTTTTTTGTCACCGGTGTAGTAGTAACCGAGCCAGTAGGCATAATTCTCAGGCGGTGCAGGTACGTCTCCCTTGTGAGTGAAGTTAGGACGCTGAAAGACTAGTCGTGTACGTTCTTCGCCTTCAGCTATCTGAGAAACAGGTCTGCCGAGGAGTGCTTCGTCGTCCTTGGTATAGAGACCGGCTTCGTCAAGGCACGTAGCCGCGAAATCCGTGAGTGATATCGGAGAATCGCAGAACTGCATAGAATCATGGGTACTTTCAGGCTTTTTCATGTACCATATCGGCATATTGTCAGCGGCAGTGTGGTAGCCGTGGTCGGCGGTGACGATTATCAGTGAGTCATCGTATACACCGAGTTCCTTTAGTTGAGAGAGGTATTTGTCGAGAATCGCGAGGCAGTTGCGGATACTCTGCTGTCGGTCACTGAGACCGTCGTGGTTGCCTTCAAGGTGTTGAACTATGAAAGCGTTTTTGTCGCTGTCATATTTTTTAAGCTTTAACTGGTCGAGAAACTCGATGTTATCAATAATGGAACTTAGCGGGATATCTACGGAATCGTTACCGAAATTGTCTGAGGGTTCGGCGAGCGGTTTCAGAAACAGAGGGAGAAAACGGTAGGCAGACATGGTCGAGACAGATGTGAAAAGTTCGTTCCTGTTGATTACTATGTCATTCCGGCGGACACGCACTACGTTGTCGAATGAACCCTGAAAGCCTGAGTAGTCGAACATGAAGTCGCCGAAGACCTCGACCTGATAGTTGTTGTCATGAAGTCTGCGGTAGAAGGTCTGAGCGGGTTCATCATGGCATATGTCGTCATACCATTCAGGCAGGTGTGTCTCAGGGTAAATCCTGGCGGCACTAAGCATCGACGGTATTGAGAGGTTGGTCGAGTCATACATCATTGCTGTATTGTTGTAGCAGGTGAAGTCTTTCAGAAATGCGAATTCTTCAGGAGACTTTGCATAGTATTCCTCGTATTCGTTCTGGTCAGCCATATCGAGAATGATAGTTATGATGTTCTTGTTTGGCGAAACGCAGAACTGGTCTTTACCTGAGAGAAGTACCATGTTGTATTCCGCTATTGCAGACGGTTTTGATATCATCAGTGTGACAAGGGTGATGAGCTGTATACCGCCTACAAATACAGGTACTGCCAAGCGTATCTTATCGGGAATGTGTTTTTCTCTGAGCTTTTCACTCCGGCTGAGGAAGAAGTCGAGGGTGAAGGGGAGAGCCATTATCGTGAGCCATATAACACCGTTGAGTACCATTTGTTTGTGCATTGAGTCCCACTGAACTTTGCCGTCAACTTTTGGAAGACTCTTGTTCATGAACAGATACTGTACATATATGCAAGCGATAAGTCCGACCATAATGTCAGAAATGAACCGCCGCGGCTTTTCTTTGAACTGGCACAGGAGAAAGGCTGAAAATAGTGAGAAGGCGGCTGTTTTGAAAAGAAAATACGGCGCAAAATCGAGGTATGTATACTTTATCTCCATAGCGTTATAGAAATAAGTTTCAGACGGCAGAAACAGGTATACTGTGAAGAACAGACCGGTGCAGAGCGGAAGAGTTCTTTTGAAGATTCCGGTATCAGGTTCGCCGCCGAGGAAACTAAGTGCAGAACCAAATACAAAAGCGGGCAAAAAGGTGAAGATAACGAACAGCGCGGCGGCAGTAAGGAATATGCTGAATGTACTGTATCCGTAGAAAAGCGACTCAGGCGGACGGAATTTCCACAGCATTTCTATTCCGATATAGAAACTCATGATAAGTGAAGCTTTGTTGTTGCTGAATAGCGGACGGTAAAACTTTGCAATTATAAAGAGTAAAAGCATCACAGCGAGTGCCGAGATTTTCAGCACTGTACCGGTATCGGATACTAAATTTATTATCCATGTTATCGCCGCTATAAATATTGTACTCAGCAGACTGCCGACGACCTTTTCTTTGGTACTGTCAAATGCAAAACATTTTGATAAAAACTTTATTACCTTCATATACTATCCTCTCAAAAAAATAACGTTTCACTGAAGGGGGAGTCCCCTGAAAAGTGAAACGTCAGAAATTGTTCGACTTTTTTCCTTTGTATTATACCACAATCCTTAAGATAAGTCAACCGCTTCTATTTTGGTATTACAACAAAATTGTGACGGAAAATCCGCCTTTGAAGAAGTAAAGTTTGTTTAACACCACATTGGTGGAGGCGAATGGACACAGCCTCTTACAAAGATACAAAGATAGAATAGTACCGGGCTAGCAATCTGCGGTTGATATGTCTCATAAGAATTGGAATTAAGCGTGACAATCTGCATCAGGTTCACAATATCGCAGATAGAAGCATTCACGAAATCATATTTTTCCAGATATGTGGGCAGATAGGAAAAAAATCCCGACAGCATCAGCATCCAGAACGCAATTCCGAGCTGATGTTTTCCCGTGCGGAATATCCAGAGAATCAGTAGTATTAAAAACAGCAGAGAGACAGCAGTACAGATAATCTATGTAAACAAAACAATTTCCTTCATTTCATTAAGAAATCCGGATTAATATTCCATTAATCCTAATATAGCACCAATAAGGAATTTCAAAGAAATAAGCACTATAATTATGCTGACAATCCATGTTATGATTTTTACAACAGGTGAGGAATGATAAGATGCCGTATACTTTATTATTATTGAATTTTTATAATCTTTCAGTTTCTTTTCGGTTTGCACTGTAACCGGGTGCTCTTTACCCAGCACCTTGCATTTCAGATTATAGCATTTTTCAAGCATTTCAAGTGCTTTTGCAGGCTGGCTGTCTGCTATATAATAAGAGCAAAGATAGTCTAATGTGATAAGGGTACTCGGATGTTCATCTCCATATATTTTGCATTTGCATTGATAGCATTCTTCTCCCAGCGTAAGCGCCTTTTTATATTGAAAGCACCTTGCGTAAGCCTCTGCCAGATTGCCTAATGTTGATAAAGTCTGCAGATGCTCTTTCCCCAGTACACGACACTCGATATCATAACACTTTTGAAGAAGATCCGTTCCATGATTTGATTTTCCAGTTGTTCCAATCACATAATACCATGCGAGATTGTTCAGGGTTGTCAAAGTTTGGGGATGTTCTCCGCCCAACACCTCACATTCTAATTCATAGCACTTTTGACTTAGTTCTATTGCTTTTTGATAATTTCCTCTATTAGCATAGGAAATAGCAAGGTTGTTCAAAGATAACAGTGTATCGGGACTTTTTTCACCAGATACCCTGCATCGAACTTCATAGCATTGTTCATGCAGCTCCAGTGCTTTTTCATAGTTCCCGCTGTCATTGAAAGCTGTAGCAAGAGTATTTAATTGTACCAAAGTATCGAGATGATCTTTACCTTTTTTATTAGCATAATATTGATACAATTTCTCAGCCCAGTATAAAGCTTTCTGATAATTAAGAGAAACATATTGTCCGTTTTTATACATATCATGAAGTTTTTTCATTGCTTCCGGCAGTTCAGCTTCTGCCGCTTTGGTGATAAGCTCCACACCGTAATCTTTATTGACTTCCACCTCAATACCATCTAGATAGGCAAGACCAATCAGATAATCGTGCATGGAGTCGTATTCCGATCCATGAGGGATCATATCTTCTAAAGCGTTTATGAATGCCTGATGAAACCTATCTTCATCACTGGTGTTGATAACGTCAGGTAACCTCTGATAATTTCGTTTTAATTCTTCCCTGTCTGTTGGAAGTTTTTCAGCAGGGAGAATAGGCTTTCCAGACTGTATGGCAGAGGGATATTCCACCTGCTGAATGTAGTTCGGCGTTTCGAGCAGGCTGGGCGTGACAAGCAATGTGACAAGTTGGCTGTCAGTGAGTGCTTTCTCAATCGAAGTATTGAAACTTTCGCCTGGGGTTAAAAACTCATCAAACCAAATAGCAATATTTCTACATAACGGGTCTTTATGGATCAACTGCATTAGTTCATTAGCGTATTTCCGGTCTTTTTTTCGATAACTCAGAAAAATTTGTGCATCAAAAGCCTTCCTGATCTTTTCGGCAGTATCATCATCAATCAAAGTACTATCGAGATATTTTTTCAATTTTTCCCCAAAGCTGATCTCTGTTTGGTCTTGACTGAATTTGTTTAAGAACTGCCGTTCTCCAAACATTTCCGGCTTAGTATAGAATGGCAGGATTGCTTCAGCATTTGCTTCAAACAGAATCGGCAGAATCGGCTTAAAATTTCGTTTTGCGAAGACGAGGTCTTCACCTACCGCAAGATTACCACCTTGGAGCATTCTGAATGTTACTGGGAAGACAAACAGGTTCATACATCCTAGGTCAACTTCTCTGGTTTCTTCGGGAAGACTGTCAGCCATATCTTCTTTATAGAAAATGGCACAGTCATGTGTTTGAAAGATATCCCCGCAGACAGCATCGAATGTTTTTTCAAAATCATCCGGATGACAGGAAAAATACACTTTGGGCTTGTTTTCCGGAGAACTGTTATTTTTTGTTCTGTAGCTTAACTTAGTCATAGGGTTTCCTTCTTTCTAAAAATAGGAATACTTTAAAGCTGTGATATATTGACACCGCTCGCTTCATGGAGTCTGGTATAGTCTGCGATCATATCATACAGAGTTGTCTTTCCGGTCCCACTGTCTCCACGTACGATCGTGATATTCCTATGCAGATCAAACTTGAAAACAGCGTCTCTGTTTTTTACTTCAACATTATGTGTTCCTGTCATAACCGCCTCACACAAATTCTCCGGTTTCTGCAACGAGATCGCCCATATTCTTTACGATCTTACCGGTATTAAGCACTTTGATCTTAAACTCGCCCTTGCCGAAATCCATCAGATGACGCAGATTGATAACTACTTTCTGCCCCTCTGCAATTTTTAAAATCCACTCTGCACAGTTATCGCCGCAGGTAGAAGCATTAAAAACCTTTGTTTTGTCATAGGCGATCAGCAGAAGTGTCTTCACACCACCAGACAGTTTTTTAGGGCTCATATTTCCAAAAACAGGACTGGCAATGGTCTTTTCATCAATGACCTCAGAATGGTCTACGGCTTGTATGATCTCTCTTGACAGCGGTTTGGTGATCCAGCTGTCCTTATATGTGTTATTAAAGTAGATATTGGTATTGTAGATCGCATCAGGCATATCTCCGAAATAAACATTCAGCATTGCGTATCACCTCTGTTTATAATATTGGCATATATGGTCAAAGTATTCTAATAGTATTATACCACATCGTCCTCAGAAGCGCAACATATTTGTAAAAGAATTATCAATGAGCTTTTCGTAGGTTTTCCAGAATCAGAAAAAAGCACCTTTGTTAGTTTCGCAGATCTTCTTCCAAAAGAATTGCATTCCATACACCATGCTGATAAAATAATGATGACCGGTCCAAAAATGCGAAAGGAATGCAGACAATGGATAACAAACCGCTAAGAGTAGCCTGTTATGCAAGGTACTCAACAAGTATGCAGAGGGAGGAGTCGATATCAGCACAGCTCAGGGCAATGAAGAAGTTCTGTGCAGACAACGGCTGGAAGATCGTAGGAAGATATGTTGATGAGGCTTATCATCAGCATCCTTATATTGCCTTACGCCACTCTTATAGCTGTTGCGAGCTACATAAGAAACGATAGCTCTGAATGCATTGAGAGCTAAGTTCTGTTCACTGGAAACCATTGCGTTGTGACCAGCCATTACGCCTGCAACTGCTTCTACATCAACAGCGACTCCCATACCTTCCAGTATAACAGCAGTCATGTAGGTAAGGGCATATATGTTACAAAGCCTGTCGGTAAAACTGTTGTATTCATTCTTACAACATTCAGTCATGGCTTCCTTTGCATCTGCATAACGCTCAGGAAGCTCATCCAATATCTCTCTTTTAAAGAGCATATCGGTAAAGTGTTTACCTAAGACACCATAATTAGTCGTAATGAAGCTGTTTATCTGTTCAGCGTGCTTTTTACTTGCCGTCCAATTAAGATTTTCCATAGAATGAACCCTAACAGCAAGACCACCGTTCTGGTTCTTAGAATTACTATGGAAATGCTCCTCAGAGCTCATACATACAATTGTTGACCATGTACCAGATGCCTTTTCTGAGCAGTCAGAGTTAAGACGACGCTTTTCCCGACCTTCATATACTGAGTAGGCGTACTCATCAGCCTTTATTCCTCCAAGCACAGAAGCTTCGTCCAAGAAGGTTGGGATACCGTATCTTCCGCTGAGGCGTTTTAAGGCAGCGTTGCCTGTGCTGAGCATAGCTGAAAATATGTTATCGTCATTTGGGTTCGTCCATGCAGCCGCACAGAAGCGGCTTGCTATCGTCTTACCTGTGCTTGATGAACCGACCATATTGATACAGTAACTGTGAAGATCGTAATTGAATCTCTACTTTAGCAGGGTCAAGACAGGCGCAGCCATTGTTGCTGATAGGAGATACTGTAATGGCTCGCTCTTTTTTAGTAACCTATTGCACTCCAGTATATAATCATCGAAGTCATTATATTCAGTTTTTGTCTTGAAGGTATTATCCTCATATGAATTGAAAGCAAGATTATGAGTTATAGGATCTTCAATAATTCCATAGACCTGAGCTGCATCAACCATAGGCATTTCTGCAAGCAAGCGCTCAAAATATATAGCCATAGGCGATGCATTTTCAGGAAATACGGCAATATTATATTTATCAAGTGATGTGATCCTATTAGAACTTAATACAGATTTCGAGACCCTGATGTTTTTTTCTCCCAATTCATCTGTAATGATTATGTCAACGTAGACATGACCGTCAGTTCCTTTTACCTTCTGTTTAAGGTCTATTCTGCTCATGACCCATTGCAGCTTAAATCCGTCCTGAGTTTTCATTGGGATAGCGAAAGAGTCTTTGAGTTTTACAACCATACAAGGTTTAGCGTTGCCGCCGTTGTCTGTGATGAAACTCTTTCTACCATATTTCAGACAGGTATTTACAGCGCTTTTAGAAATCTCGATAGCTTCATACTTTTGTAATTTTACTGGTACTATGCTTACAAGATCACAGGAACGTTCAATATCAGACTCAGGAATATCATCTAAAGAAACGTCAACGTCATTATCAGTACAAGAAATATACTTAGACTGACTTTTTTTCTTAGCTGTTTCTTCAGTTGTGACCTCCTCAATGGAGATACCTTCGTATTCTGTTTTCAAGTTGCTCGAAGTGTTTAGAACTTCATTTTTTATTGTGTCCTCGGCTTTTGCATTATTAATAATTCTGGTTTTTGAGGCACCAGATGAGAAGTCTCTTCTCTTGCCATTTCTTGATATAACGCTCATTGTTATACCACCTTTCTAAATTATTCATAATTAATCAAGGATCAATTATGTATTTATTAATAACACAATTATGTATTAACTAAGAACACAATTATGAATTAATTAGGAACGATCATGCTACGCCAAGGAAAGTCCTTTGATACGATATGAATAATAAGGTCGTATATAACAATGTAAATTTACATTTTAATAGCTGATAACTGTGACCAGCCTTGTTTAAATATAGTATAGCAAAACAAACAAAACAAGTCAATGCTTTCATATCAAAATCGTGATATCCAACAAACGGCAGTAAAAAGAAGAAGAAACTCAACATGGACTATTGCTTTCTTTTAATGCTTAAAGGCGTTTTAAACGCACTATAACGTTCTAAAAAGTTAGTTCCGTTCCGTTGGTACTCCCCCCTTCAATACCCACCTAATTTCGCCGAAAACAGGGGTTTATTGCGTCTTGCAATTATTCAACTCAAAATAGTCAAATTGTATAATATGCACAAATTAACAACTTAGCTACATCAAAGTATAGGAGGGAACTTGTCACAAGTTGTGTTAAAATGTCAGTTTATCATTTAGGACAAAGTATGAGTACGCTTTCATTTGCGTAACAAATGTTTGATATATGATTTTATTCGCAAATTATTTTTGAACGCTTTCTGATGTAGTTCATTTCTTATTTTCTAAGTGTTTTTTCACAAGAGAGGATCAGGATCTACTCTCGTCAATTTACTTCTATTATGCTTTCGAGCATTTTGAACCCGTAAAAAAAATCAAAAAAAGAAGTCCCGATATACCATTGGTGGAGGCGAGGGGAATTGAACCCCTGTCCGAAAGACCGTCCATGAAACTTTCTACGAGCGTATTTTACCTATTAAAATTCCCTCAGAGGGTAGCCGGTAAACGGGCAGCCCAGAGAAGTAGTCCGAATACAACTGACGGACACGGACACTTCCGTCAGACGTTCACCGCTAATCGATGCCCAAGCGGGAGCCGCGGTACTCACCCGGTGGACAGAAGCTGACTTAAGCAGCTACCAGTTCGCTATTTCTAGAAACTGTGATATTATTTCTTGCGTTTATATTTAAACGTGGCGCAGATTAAGGAGGTACGCCGCAGCTCCGCTCGCTTATCGCACTTCAGGTCCCCCGTCGAAACCTTTACGCCCCCATAAGTGGAGCAGAAACGGGAGGAATCCGTGCTGCAAATATATTATATAACAAAAAGTAAGAAAAGTCAATGGGTATAAAGGTGAAAAAAGAGAGAAAGGGGTCGGAAAAAGGAGAGAGGAAACAAAAATGCTTTGACATAGGGAGTAAAAAGGAGTATAATAGAGTAAATGTACATTTGGGGGAATGGTCATATGGAGAAGATTTTTTCTACGAATAAGATGAAATTTTACTTTGTGAAATTCGGGTGCAGGGTAATAGCGTTTACAGTGATGGTACTGATGTACCTTGCTGACAGGGACTGGTTTTACGGACTGACCGAAGTGCCGGTAAAAAGCGGGATAAACTTCATGCATATAATGTGGGCAGTGTTTATGGGACTGATGCTTCTGCACATTTTCCCGCCGCGGATAATGTCGATGGGAGCGGGGAAGATACGGCGCACTAACTACGTGCCGGTTGAGAACTATTCACGGGAAAAGCTGCTTGAATTTGTGCACAAGGAGAATGTGAAGGCATGGCGGGTCATGGTATTCTGGATACTGTTCAACGGAGCGCTCGCGGTACTTTATTTTACGGGACTTATCGGCAAGCCTGAGCTGCTGCTGCTGACAGTGATATATTTTATTTCCGACTACATATGTATACTGTTATTTTGTCCGTTTCAGACGTTCGGGCAGCAGGACAAATGCTGTGTTAACTGCCGTATCTACGATTGGGGACACTTTTTCATGTTCACGCCGATGCTGTTCGTAAACACTTTTTACGGCTGGACACTTTTTGCGATGGGAACGGCTGTAATAGTACACTGGGAGTATATGTTTGTGAAGTATCCTGAGCGATTCTGGGAAGGCTCGAATCAGGCACTAAAGTGTGCTAACTGCAAAGACAAGACGTGCACGATAAAACGACCCGTTACACGAACGATAACGGATTTCCTCAAAAAGTAGGGGAATGGAGCAATCGGGAGATATAGAAAAACAGAGCCGTACATAATGTGCGGCTCTTAGACTGTAAAAACTGGATTTGAAGCAGTAATTGTCGGACGAACACTGTTCGCCCCTACGCATATAAACGTAGAATAGCCAAATTGTAGGGGCGCACAATGTGCGCCCGTGTTGATTCCATACGAAACTTGACTTTTTGAACACTCTGTTAGCAGTACATAAAGTGCGGCTCTGAGACTGTAAAAACTGGATATGAAGCAATAATTGTCGGACGAACACTGTTCGCCCCTACGCATATAAACGTAGAATAGCCAAATTGCAGGGGCACACATTAGAGTGCTTCCCTTAGCGGAATTTGTGGGCTACCGAGCCGTAAATTTATGGTACATATTCGGTATCCTGCGAAACCGCCAAAGGGGGCTCCCCTTGTGCGCCCGTGTTGCTTCCATACGAAACTGGACTTTTTGAACACTATGTTAGCAGTACATAAAGTGCGGCTATTTTACATAGTACCATCGCGCCATATTTTTCTGTAGGCGAAGCAGGTGAGGTTTTCGGCTTTTTTGAACTGTCTTGCGAAGTAGCTCTGGTCGTTGAAACCGCAGAGGTGAGCGATTTCCTCGACCGATTTATCGGAGAAGCGCAGGAGCTGTTTTCCGTAATTTATGCGGCAGGAGATAACGTGCTGGAAGATAGTTCTGCCGTAGATTTTCTTGTATTCGCGGGTGAGGTAGAACTTGCTTATGTAAAACTCGGACGAAAGCTTTTCGAGTGAGATGTCGGTACTGAAATTGTCGTCGATATAGCGGTTTACAGCGGCAAGCTTCTGTTTGAGAGCAGTGTCGAACCTGTCAGACGATGAACTGAAAGTTAGTGCAAGGGTAAGGATATCGACGAGAAGCTTTGAGGTGAGAACCTCTGAATCAGGCGAATCAGCGGTATTTACAGCTATTAGTTCATTCATCGCTGATACTACCTTGTCGAAAAATGAGGGACGGAACACGTTTCCGGAGTGGCTGAGAAAATGCTCGTAGTACTGGCTTGAAGTCGCACCGTTGAAGTGCACCCACATTACCGCCCACGGGTCAACAGCCGAACTCTTGCAGTAGTACGGGGAACGGCAGTCGATGAAAAAGCAGTCGCCCTCAGAGAGCATGAAAGTATTGCCGTTTATATTCAGCTCACCTGAGCCTGATGTAACAGCGGCGATAATAAAAGAGTCGCCGGCACGGAGCTGAGTAGTAAAAGCGTCATCGGGCATGATACTGCCGATTTCGTGCAGGTAAAAAAACGCACTTTTAGCAGCCGGAGAAGGAGTGTTGATGATACGCTGAGAGAGCCTGCTGCGGAAAGCTTCCGGTTCGTGATGTTCCAACAATGTCACCTCGGTCCTGTGATAGGTCATTAATATAATTATAACATAGAATCTTAAAAAATGCAACACAATATATTGAAAACAGCCACTATATGTGGTATAATTAGAGAAAAAACGGAGGTATTTCCAATGAACGACGAAGTATTAGTAAGAGAACTTTTCGGTGCATTTCTGAGTGCCATTGCTGAACAGAACTCTGCCGCCCTCACAGAAATGGCTGACAGGAGCTTTGCTGTGCACCATATAATGACCGGAAAATCGCAGTCGGGAAGCGAGTTTATTTCCGACATAGCAGCCGGAAGGTTTCGTATTTTCACGGCAGGCGATATCAGTGCCGACCTGCGCGTTATAGGCGACAGTGCGTTCGTTATCGGCAAATTCACTGCTGACTGCGAGCTTTATGGTACTGACCGCTGCAAGCGCAGACTTGCCGTTAAGCCGACACTCCGCAAGTCCGCAGACGGCTGGAAGTTCACGGACGTCCGCATATCGGAGCTTTCGGAATGATTTACCGTGTGCCGGAGTATTACCGTGAATTCCGCTGCATAGCCGACAAGTGCCGCGACAGCTGCTGTATCGGCTGGGAGATAGATGTAGACCCCGAAACTGCCGAAATATACGCGAGTACCGGCGGCGACTTCGGTGAACGTCTGCGAAGCAGTATCTCCGACGGCAGCTTTATTCTTCAGGCAGATGACAGGTGTCCTTTTCTGAACGAGAGCGGACTCTGCGATATTTACACCGAGCTTGGCGAGAACTGCCTTTGTCAGATTTGTACCGACCACCCGCGGTACTACGAGTGGTTCGGGAGTGTCAAGGAGGGCGGTATCGGACTGTGCTGCGAGGAGGCTGCAAGACTTGTTCTGTCAGGCGGTTTCGGATTTGACGAGTGGGAAGTTCCCGATGAGGACTGCGGCAGCTACGACCCTATGCTGTATGAGCTTCTGCTTAAAGCGCGTGAGGAAATTTTCACTCATCTGCAAGGCAGTGACTTTGCCGCTGAGATGCGTTCACTTGTGGACTTCGCCGACTCTCTGCAAAGCAATATCGACAGGGGAACGTACAGACTGCCGTCGTGGAAGCGTTCAGCTGAGACGGAATGTCCCGATATTGCGGAGGTACTGAGCATTTTCACCGAGCTTGAGCCTATCGACGAGAAATGGCAGCCATATATAAATAAGTGTATTTCCGCCGCCGACCAGTTTAAGGGAGTCTGTCAGGTACACGAGGAGTGGCTGAGAAAAGTCGCACAATACTTCATCTACCGCTATTTCATGAAGGGTACTTTTGACGGCGAGGTAGTATCGCGGGTGAGGTTTGCAGTGCTTAGTACGTGGACTATCGGCTGTCTTTGGAACTTTGAAGGCTGTGAAGAACTTTCGGGTTGTGCGTGGACTGCAAAAAATTACTCAAAGGAAACTGAATACAGTGAGGATAATCTCATCTTCCTTGCCGACGCTTTTTACGAGCGCGAATGTCTTTCGTCAAAGGCTTTGAAGGGACTTTTCAGTAAATTCTGAAAAATATTTTGTAATACCCCACTTTTGAAAAATACACTGCGTAATCTATATTAAGATACGGGGGTGATCTGAATGGATCCGGATACACATCAAATCATGACCCAAGTCTATCAGGCAAAAAAAGACAACTCTGCCGCCGATGAACTTATCGCGGCATATATGCCGTTCATCAAGTCGGAGACGTCTAAATTCATAAACCGTCCGCCCGACCAGAGTGACGATGAACTGAGTATAGCGATGTTCGCATTCTACGAGGCTATACGCGATTATTCGAGACTTCGCGGCTCGTTTCTGAAATTTGCCGCAATGAAGATAAAGAACCGTCTGATAGACCATTACCGCAAGGAAAAACGTAACAGGATACATATTTCACTGGACGATACGTCCGATGATAAACCTGATATGACAGATACTATCGCCGACGACCACGACAGCTTTGAAGAAGCGGATATGCGTGAGGCGACTAAACAGGAAATAGCTGAACTCTCTGCACAGATGAACGATTTCGGAGTTTCCATGCAGGACATTGCCGACAATTCACCCAAACAGCAGAGAACGCTTGAAAGCTGTCAGAAGGCTGTTTACTATGCCCGCAGAACACCGGAGATACTTGAAGAATTTCTCCGTACAAAGCGGGTCCCGATAGCTAAACTCGCTGACGGCGCACAGGTAGAGCGAAAAACTCTCGAACGTCACAGAAGGTACCTCGTAGCAGTGCTTCTGATATGCACCAACGGCTACGAGATACTCCGCGGACACATAATGCAGGTACTGAAAGGAGGGGAGAATGCATGAAATATTTAGTGATGGAATGCCATGAAGGCTACGCTGTACTCATGGACGAGGAATCGCGTTTCGTTAATGCCGCAAATATGCATTACGAGGTCGGACAGGTAGTTACAGACCCTGTTCTTATGGACACTGATAAGCACTCTCCCTCTGTAAGCCGCAGGTTTATAGTACGGACTATAGCCGCTGCTGCGTGCTTTGCCATAGTAAGTCTTGCGGGTATGCACTTCTTCATGAAAGCTCCCGAAGAACCGCATACGGTAGTGTTCGTATCTGCTGCTGCCGACATAAGAATGGAGCTTGACAGCAAGGGCAGTGTAGTAAGTATCACAAGTGACACCGAAGAAGGCAAGGAGATAATCAGGAAGTTCAAGGAGAATCACAAGGTTGACGACAACAGAGTCGACCTCGCCTCGGACATTCTTGAGTTTCAGATAGAAAATGGCTATATTTCAAGCGGCGACACTGTTGAAGTCCTGCTTCCTGCCGACAGTAAAAAATACGATACCTACAAGCAGGAGTTTGAGACTGAGATAGCCAAGCATGACCTCAATCCCGAGGTCAAGGAAATAAAGGGCGAACCGCCCCACGAACCGCCGAAACCACCTGTTCCCGCAGCGACAGCTCCTGCACCTGAGTCTGCAAAACCGCATACCCATGCAGATGAAAAGCATGAGGAAGTGCGTGCGACTACAGCTGTACCGGTTCCGGCAGCACCTGATGCAAAGAAGCCGGCGGAAGCACCGGTCGATACACCGAAGCCGCCTGAGCAGAATCCGCCTGCGCCTGAACCACCGTCAGCAAAGCCTGCTGACGGCAACGTGACTGAAAAGCCTGCTCCTGCTGCACCGCCTGCCGGTCAGAATGCGGAACCGCCTAAACCTGCCGAACCCGGCAAGGGACAGACTGCCCCCGATAAGGCTGAACCGCCTGCCGCTCCGCATGAAAACGGACGTACAGCTCATGAGCCTCCGCCTGCCGGACATAATGTACAGCGGCACGATAAAAATGAAATCTCCAAATCTCATTAAACCACCCAGGAAAGACTGCGTTATGCAGTCTTTTCTATTTGTGGGGGGATTCGTGTTTGCGGTGTATAACAGGTATACGGAAAAATTTATGAAATTTTTTTCAGAGTTACCCCTTTTTTGGAAAATCTGCTCCGTAAACTATTAACAGAAGCCCGGAAGACAATGCTTCGGGGCTGAATCCGGACACGGAAATTTTATTTAAAGGAGTCTTAATCATGAAAAACAGAAGAACACTCATCGCTGCAATCGCAGCAGTATCAGCAATTTCAGCTGCAACAGGAGTTACATCTTTCGCTGCAAAGACCCTCACTGAGGATAAGGCTGAGGACAAGCCCGCTATCGTTGCAGAGGCTACAACAGAGGCTGAGGAAGCTGCTACAGAAGCTGAGGAAGCTGCAACTGCTCCTGCTGCTGAAGACGCTGAGAAACCCGCTCCCGCTGAGGAAGCTGCTCCCGAGCTCGTAAAGCCCGAGGACAAGAAGGAAGAAGCTGCTAAGCCTGAGAAGGACGAGGCTAAGAAGCCTGCTAAGCACGTTGGAAAGAAAGAAATCGTTGACACTATCAACGGCACATTTGATGTAGAAGCAAAGGATTTCAAGGACGCTGAGAGCAAAGAAGCTTGGTTCGATTTCATCAAGAACAACCTCGAGGCTAAACTCCCCGCTGCACCTGTTGCTCCTGAGAAGGACGAGAAGGTTAAGCCTGAGCCTCCGAAGCCTGTTGAGGGTGAGGAAGCTGTAAAGCCTGAGCCGCCTGTTGCTCCCGAGAAGGACGAGAATGTAAAGCCTGAGAAGGAAGAAAAGGTTAAGCCCGAGCCTCCGAAGCCTGCTGAGGGTGAGGAAGCTGTAAAGCCTGAGCCGCCTGTTGCTCCTGAGAAGGACGAAAAGGTAAAGCCTGAGCCTCCGAAGCCTGTTGCTCCCGAGAAGGACGAGAAGGTTAAGCCTGAGCCTCCGAAGGGTCCTAAGCACGGTCCTAAGGCTGAAGCTGAAGAGACAACTGAGGCTGTTGAAGCTGAATAATCACTGACCCACTTTTTCCGGTTCCCTTGCTATTATCCGGAATATACCCAATTTCCCTACATTGACTATAGAAACATGACAAGTAAGAGCAGTTTGGTCGCTGCTCTTACTTTTTTATGTGATTTTGCTATTTACTTGACAAAAGAACCACACTATGCTATAATTATGTATATGGTCTGAAACTGAGGGAAGTACGGTGAAAAACCGTCGCAGCAGTCACTACCGTGAGCGGTATTTGCCGCAAGCCGGGTCGCTCGTCAGACTATACTGGTCGTAACGCTTTTGGGCAAGGAAGAGCGCAGTTATTCCCTATCTGTTATGGGTGGGTCATTTTCGTGTGCTTCCGGATATTTCCGGATTTTTTTTGCCCCCTACAATTTATTTAGGAGAGATATTATGAAGAAGTCTATCGCAGTTGCAGCAGCTGCTATGCTGCTCTCATGTTCCGCAATGTCACTCAGCGCTTATGCAGCTGAAAAAGAACCTGTAAACGTTGACATCACTATTGTCGACAACAAGGGCGAGGTAGTTCTTGCTGACGAGGATATCAAGGTAACTGACGTTGATAACGACGGTAAACTCACTTTCAACGACGCTTTCATCATCACCCACGACGAAAAGTTCGAGGGCGGTAAGGAAGGCTTTGCTACAGAGGAAACCTCATGGGGACAGTCCATTGTTAAGCTCTGGGGCATAGAGAATCAGGGTTCTTACGGATATCTTAAAAACGACGTGTTCGCAAACGGTCTCTTTGATACTCTCGAAGAGGGCGACCATATCAACGCTTTCATCTACACTGATGCAGCTAAGTTTGACGACCTCTACAGCTACTTCGACAAGAAGTGCGTTGACGCTGAAAAAGGCGACGAGATAGAACTCACTCTTACATATGTTTCCTACGGCGAAAACTACACTGAGCTGAGAAAGCCTGTCGAGAACGCTGTTATCACTATCAACGGCAAGGAAACTGAGTACAAGACCGATGCCGAGGGTAAGGTAAAGGTAAAGATAGAGGACGCAGGCAAGAACGTTATCAGTGCAAAGTCTGACAGCATAAAGCTCGTTGCTCCTGTTTTCGTTGCTAACGTAAAGGGCGGGGAAACTACCACTTCTGAGCCTGCCGAGACAACCACTTCTGAGGAAGCTGCTACAACAACAACTTCTTCTGCTACAACAACTACCAAGGCTTCAACTTCAACTACTAAGGCTGCAACTACTTCCGCTGCTGCACCTAAAACAGGTGACGCAGGTGCAGGTATAGCTGTTACAGCTGTAGGTGTTGCATTCGTTGCTGCATTTGCTGCAAGAAAAAAGAATGAGGACTAAGCGTTCGATACTGAGCTGCTTACTTCTGTTTATAATTGCTCTCAGCCTTGTTCCCATGAGTGCTGAGGGTTCAGAGCGTACCGTCGACGAGGTGAGAAGCCTTGCCGACGGTATAATTGCTTATAAGACAGAAAAGGCAGGCTGCGGAAGTGTGCAGGAATGGATAGACTCCGACCTTGCCGACGGTGCAGGAAAGCGTTCAGAGTGGTATATAATCTCACTCAGACAGTACGGATACACTGATTTATCGTCATATGAAAAGTCGCTGCGAAGCTACATAGACGGTCACAGTGCTTCCTCTGCTACAACGCGTGAGAAGTACGCACTTGCACTCTGTGCCTGCGGAAGCAGCAGTCCCTACATCAGTGAGACACTTGATAATTCGATAGGCGAAATGGGTATCATGAGCTATATCTATGGTCTGCACGTCCTTAACAACGGCTGCACGTCCTCGAAATTTGACGCTGACAGCGTCGTGGACGAGCTGTTGTCTCTACAGTACGATGACGGAGGATGGGCGCTTTTCGGGGAGTACGGCGACATAGATGTTACCGCTATGACACTCGCGGCACTTGCTCCCTACACCGATTATCCCGATGTAGACTCAGCCTGTGAGCGCGGTGTTGAGTTTCTTTCAGAGCGACAGGAGTCCGACGGCGGTTATCAGAGTTTCGGTACAAAAAATCCCGAAAGTGCGGCACAGGTGCTTGTAGCGCTGTCTGCACTTGGTATAGACTGTTGTTCCGACAGCCGCTTTATCAAAAACGGCAATACCATAATCGACGGAATTGAACAGTTCAGACTCCCTGACGGCAGCTTTTCACACTTTGAAAACGGTACTCAGAATGAGAGTGCGACGTTTCAGTCGCTGTACGGATTTATCGCGTATATCCGCATGAAAGAGGACAAGTCGCCGCTGCTTGTTTTTGACAGTAGTGAGATTCCTCAGCCTGACGAAACGGCTAATGATGATAACGGTGGAGGAGAGAAGTCGCCTGCTGAATCCGATGAACACGTCGGGGAGAATAATACTCCGGCAGCAACGGCTGCTTCGACTACTGTAAAGTCTGCTGCAACATCAGCTTCGTCGGCAGTAACATCAGCTAAAACCACACCTACAGCAACGTCTGCCTCGTCTGAAACATCTTCTGTTTCCGTTTCGGAGTCGGTGAACTCCGCTTCCTCGTCTGAAAGCTCACGCATGACTACGGTCACTTCCGTAACGACCGTTACTGTTTCCGGTGACGGAAAAGGCGGCTACAAGCCTGTTGCGATAATCATTATCGCCGCTACCGCCGTACTTGTTTCACTCGTTATTTTTGCTCTCGGCAAGCGCAGCTACAAGAATTTCATCTTCGTCGGAATTGTTGCCGCAGCCGGAATCGCGGTAGTCCTGCTGACTGATATCCGCTCCAAAGAAGACTACTACAGCGGTGAAAAGCTGCACAAGGAAAATGCTGTTGGTACGGTCACAATGACTATCCGGTGCGACACCATTGCAGATAAGTCGGACTCGGAATTTGTTCCCGACGACGGAATAATCCTCGACGTTACAGAGTTTGAGATAGAAGAAGGGGACACTGTTTTCGACATTCTCAACGAGGCTGCACAGACCTATTCTATCCACGTAGAAAACACAGGAAGCGCGGCAAATGCGCATGGAATGGTGTATATCGCGGCGATAAACCATATCTACGAATTTGAGTACGGCGACCTCTCAGGCTGGGTGTACCACGTAAACGGTATCTCACCGTCACGCGGCTGCGGAGACTATGTACTCAGTGACGGTGACAGGATTGAGTGGCTTTATACCTGCGAAATCGGTCACGACCTTGACGAGGTGTACGAGGAATGAGAAGCTTTTCTGAATACGACCCACTGGCTGTTACGGCAATAATTTTCAGCATTACCGGAGTTGTGATGTTTTGCAGCTATCCGGCATTTACGGCAGTTGCACTGATTAGCGGTGCGCTGTATTATACAGTCCTGTGCGGACTCGAAAGGCTGAAACGTCATGTGTGGTTCGGTGCACTCTTTGCAGTCCTCGCACTTGCAAATCCGCTTATATCGCACAACGGAGTGACTGTGCTGTTTGTCATAAACAATAATCCGGTCACGCTTGAAGCGTTCCTTTACGGAATAAATTCCGCGGCGATGATAGTGGGAGCACTTTACTGGTTCAGCATTTTTTCAAAGATAATGACATCTGAAAAACTGCTCTATATTACCGGTGTACTCTCGCCGAAGCTGTCGCTTGTAATGTCAATGGCGATACGATTTGTTCCGATGTTCAGGGCACAGGCGAAAAAGGTAAGCGACGCGCAGAAGGCAATGGGTCTCTTCCGTGAGGACAACTTCATAGACGATATCAGAGGCTATATGCGTATCTTTTCGATACTTACAACATGGGCACTCGAAAACGGTATCACCACCGCTGACAGTATGACTGCACGCGGTTACGGTGTCGGCAGACGTACCCATTTTTCGTCGTTCCGCATGAGAAAAAATGACATACTCCTTCTCGCCGCAGGTGCACTCCTTCTCGGACTGTGTGCAGCCGCGGCACTGTCGCTCTCATTTTCATTTTATCCGCGTCTTGAAGCTGATACCCCTGATGCTTCGGGTATAGCCGGAATCGCGGCATATGCAGTACTTTGTATGCTGCCAGTCATAATCGAAACGGAGGCAACGCTCAAATGGAAATACTTGCAGTCGAAGGTCTGAGCTTCAGATACCCAACGTGCACTGATTCTGCGGTCAGTGACGTTTCTTTCAGACTTGAAAGCGGCGACTTTGCTGTTTTGTGCGGTGCGACCGGCTGCGGCAAGTCAACACTGCTCAGAATGCTCAAGCGTGAGCTCACTCCGGTCGGCGATATTTCGGGAGAGGTACGCTTTTGCGGTCAACCTCTCAGTGAACTCTCTGAACGCGGTTCAGCGGCTGATATCGGCTTTGTAATGCAGTCTCCGGAGCAGCAGATAGTCACCGACAAGGTGTGGCACGAGCTTGCATTCGGACTTGAAAACCTCGGAGTGCCTAAGAACGACATAGCACGCAGAGTAGCCGAAATGGCGAGCTTTTTCGGCATCGGTCCGTGGTACGGTAAAAATACCGCGGAGCTTTCCGGCGGACAGAAGCAGCTTCTTAACCTCGCTGCGGTACTCGTAATGCAGCCTAAGCTTCTCGTGCTTGACGAGCCTACCGCTCAGCTCGACCCCATTGCCGCAGCCGATTTCATCGCGACACTGAAACGTCTGAATCAGGAACTCGGTCTGACCATTATCATGGCTGAACACCGCCTTGAAGACGTTATACCGGTTTGCAGCAGGCTTATCGTTATGGACAGCGGACGTGTTATAGCGGACGCTCCTGCTGAAAAAGCTATACCTCAGCTTCGCGGCAGAAATGACATAATCTGCGGTATGCCGGCAGCTTCACGGCTTTATGCTGAACTTGAAAACGACGGTGAATGTCCCATTACGGTCATGGACGGACGCCGTTATATCGAGCAGAATTACAGCTGCGGAGTGCGTACTCTTAATCGCGGGATTAACAGTCTCCCTGACGAGACTGCACTCGAATTCGACGAGGTGTTTTTCCGCTACAGCAGGAACTCTCCGGACGTACTTGCTGACCTCAGCTTTAAGGTCGGAAAGGGCGAGATGTACTGTATTCTTGGCGGAAACGGTTCAGGTAAGACTACTTCGCTCAGTACTGCGGCGGGACTCCTGAAACCCTACAGCGGCACTATAAAAGTGTTCGGAAAGAAACTGAAAGATTACAAAAACCGTTCGCTCTACCGCGAATGTCTCGCACTTCTTCCGCAGGACGTACAGACTGTCTTCCTGAAAAATACAGTCCGCGAGGAACTTGCAGAAGTCGGGGCGTCACCTGATATAATCCCATCTGACCTTACGCCGCTTCTCGATAAGCACCCATATGACCTCTCCGGCGGACAAATGCAGCTTGCGGCACTTGCAAAAGTAATGGCTGCAAAACCAAAACTTCTGCTGCTCGACGAACCTACAAAAGGACTTGACGCAAATGCCAAAAGTATGTTTATCGGTGTACTGCGAAAGCTTAAAGAGCAGGGGACTACCATAGTCATAGTCACTCATGACGTTGAATTTGCAGCACTGTGCGCCGACAGATGTGCAATGTTTTTCGGCGGAAAGATAGTATCGGAGGGTACTCCCGACCGCTTTTTCTCTGAGAATAATTTCTACACGACTGCGGTTAGCCGTATGACGAGAGGAATCTTCGATAACGCTGTGACTGTTCACGATGCAGCTGAACTCTGCCGTATCAACGGAAGGAGAAAGTCATGATAGTCATACGCAGCCGTGCAGTACGCAGCACGATAAAGACAGTCGTTCCGTTTCTCGCAGTACCTGCACTCGCTGTAATCGGCGGAATAACGTTCAGAGAGAAGCGCCATATCATAATATCGCTTGCAATAGCGGTACTCGCACTGCTTCTCTTTGCTGCCGGATTCGAGAAAAGAACTACCGGTTCACGCAGACTTGTTATTGCGTCCGTTATGATAGCACTTTGCTTTACCGGACGTTTTATCCCCTTTATCAAGCCGGTAACGGCTCTGACGATAATATCAGGCATTTACCTCGGCGGCGAGACCGGTTTTCTTGTCGGGGCAATGTCGGCAATACTGTCTAATTTCTACTTCGGGCAGGGTCCGTGGACTGCCTTTCAGATGCTTGCATGGGGACTTATCGGATTTGCTGCCGGAGTAATGGCTGACCCGCTGAAAAAAAATACCGCTGTTCGCCTGATATTCGGCGCAGTCAGCGGTATTGCGTATTCATTCATTATGGATATATGGACCGTACTGTGGTACGGTAACGGGTTCAGTTTCAGCCTTTATGCAGCCGCTCTTACAACAGCTATACCGTATACAGTTTCGTATGCATTATCGAATGTACTGTTCCTGTGGCTGCTTTTCAGACCGTTTGGCGAAAAGCTTGAACGAGTTAAGGTGAAGTACGGAGTATAGTTACCTTACGTTGTTCACGGTACTTATAGTTATATATTTTTCAGTGACAGCTCTGAGGTCTGAATCCTTACTGCCTTTTTCACTGTACTCGCCGTCGACCTCAAGACACATTCCGCCGTCTTCGAGGTCGGCGAGTTTTTTGTATCTGCTGCTGTAAAAATACTCGTCCGACACTGCTGCGCCGCGCTTTATACCTTTCAGTTCACTGAGCGGACAAGCAGGGAAGTTGACGTTGAATATCTGTCCGGACGCGATTTCAGCTTCAAGGAGTTCAGCGATAATACTTCTTATATGTAGATTTACTACGTCGTGGCAGCCGACAGGCTGTTCAGAGAGTGCGATAGAGCGTATACCCTGAAATGCTCCCTCGAATGCAGCGCCGCACGTTCCTGAGTACTGAATATCCGAGGCTACGTTATAACCCTTATTTATACCTGACAGTACCGCGTCAGGCTTTTCGGGCATAAGAACGAGTGAACCGATTCGTACACAGTCACTCGGTGTACCTGTGCACGAATATGCGCGTACACCTGTGACAGGAAAATCGTATGGGTGGACTTCTACAGGCTTATGGAAGGATATAGCGTGGGAAATCGAGCTGCGCTGTCCGTCGGGGGCAACTACCCACACTTCGCCGAAGTCCTTCATAATATCAGCAAGTCTGACAATACCCTCAGCACTGATGCCGTCATCATTTGTAAGAAGGAATCTTTTCATTTATTCATCTCCTTATGAAATCTCCCTCCTTGAGAGGAGGGAGAATTTATCAGTAATTTTCAGCGTGTATTTCAAAATATGACTGCGGATGTGCGCACACAGGACATACCTCGGGTGCTTCTGTACCCACAACGATATGACCGCAGTTGCGGCACTCCCATACCTTAACGCTGCTCTTCTTGAATACTTCCTGAGCTTCAACGTTAGAGAGCAGTGCACGGTAGCGTTCTTCGTGGTGCTTTTCGATTTCGCCTACAACTCTGAATTTCTGTGCAAGCTCAGGGAAACCTTCCTCCTCGGCAGTTTTGGCAAATCCCTCGTACATATCTGTCCACTCGTAGTTTTCACCGTCAGCAGCAGCACCGAGGTTTTCAGCAGTTGAGCCTATACCTTCGAGTTCCTTGAACCACATTTTAGCGTGTTCCTTTTCATTGTCGGCGGTCTTGAGGAAGAGTGCGCTTATCTGCTCGAAGCCTTCCTTTTTAGCCTTTGATGCGTAGAATGTGTACTTGTTTCTTGCCTGAGATTCGCCTGAAAAAGCGGCGAGAAGATTCTTTTCTGTCTGGGTACCAGCGTATTTGTTTGCCATTTTAATACCTCCAATGCGGAAATTCAGGACTTGCCTGTGATAGTATTATACCACAAACCGGCGGAATTAGTCAATATTAAAGGTAACACTGCACAAACCCCGCCTGACGGTGTTACCTAAAATTTTTTTGAAATTCCGGAGCAGGAGCGGTTACCCGCTTTTCATTGAGATAGGAAAGGGGAGAATCTGCCGGAAACGCAAATTCAAGAGCGTAAGCGCAAAGCTGCTGACGGAACACTCCATACCGCTTGTTTTTGCTTATATTGCCGTATTTGCCGTCTCCGAGGAGAGGTGCACCGAGGTGAGCGAGGTGAGCACGTATCTGATGGGTGCGCCCTGTGTAGAGTCTGACTTCGACGAGAGAGAGTCCGTTTTTGGAAGCGAGGACCTTCCAGCCTGTCTTGATAGGACGGTAGCCGTCGAGAGGCTTGTCACTGATTTTTACGGTGTTCCTGCTTTCATCTTTGAAGTGGAATGCCTCGGCAGTACCCTCAGCCGATGGCGGCGACTGAACAGTCACACAGCGGTAGATTTTATGAATCCAGCCATTGCGTATAGCTTCGTTGACCGCTCGCAGTGCCATCGCATTTTTTGCAGCAGTGACAAGTCCGGCAGTGTTTCTGTCGAGACGGCTGCAAAGTGCCGGAGCGAACGAGGCTTCGCTTTCGGGGGAGTATTCCCCTTTATCGTAAAGATAGTGCTTGATACGGTCAATCAGTGTATCGCCGGAGGACGTACCGTTGCTGTGGGAGTCAACGCCTACCGGTTTGTAAACGATTATGATATTATTGTCCTCATAGACGGTTTCCAGTCCGGACGATGAATTCATGAAGCTAAGGTCTGCTTGTTTGACCGCCGACACGTCGTCTTTGACGTATACTCTTACGATGTCGCCCTCACTGAGAAGGGACGAGGGTTCGCATCGTTTGCCGTTGATTTTGATGTCTTTTTTGCGGATAAGACGGTACATCATGCTCTTCGGAAGCTCGGGCATAGACTTGGATAAAAATTTGTCAATACGCTGACCGCTGTCGTTGATATTAATTGCAAACTCTTTCATATGTATATTCATATACCTCCTTTGTTAAAATTCAACAAAATATTGATACTGATTTAGTTTTGATTCAACAATATTATTGAGTAAATGAAAAAAATAACCGAAAAGGGGTTGCAAAGTATATAAAAAAATGATAAAATAGTCTTATCGTTTTTAAAAGTACTTTGCGTATGGGAAATTTGAGATTTTAAGAAGGAGGAATTTGTGACATGAGCAGCTCTAAAAAAATGCTCTCATTCATGATGTCATGTGCACTTGCACTCTGTTCAGCAGGTGCGGCATCACCTGCAACATCTGTCGCCATTTCGGAAGACAGTCCCTCTGTTACATATGATAACACAAATAAAACAGAAAGTAAAGCATCTGAAGAACCTTTTCAGGTGTTTGATATCTACGATGCCTACAGCGCAGTCATGGCTACAACAACTACGACGACTGTACCGGCTTACACAACTACTACCTGTACAGTCGCTACTACAGACCATAAACCCGGTGAACTGAAAAACGGTCCGCTGAACGGAATCGACGTTTCCGAGCATCAGGGTGTCATCGACTGGGATAAGGTCAAGAAAACCGGAAAGGTCGATTTTGCTATCGTCCGTGCGGGTTACGGCAGAGAAACCTATCAGCGTGACAAACAGTTCGACGTTAACATGGTAAATGCGCAGGCAAACTGTATTCCATGCGGAGTTTACTGGTTCAGCTACGCGCTTTCTCCTGAGGAGGCACTCATTGAGGCGGAGACCTGCTACAGTATAATCAAGGATTACAATTATCAGATGCCGGTCTACTTCGATATCGAGACCGATGCTCAGTGGGGTCTTACAGCTGCTACCTGTTCAGCAATGGCTGAGGTATTCTGCCAGTACATGAAGGATAAGGGTTACACTCCCGGTATCTACAGCTGTGCAAGTTTCCTTGAGACCAAGATATACAGCACGGTTCGGCAGAAGTATCAGATATGGGTCGCTGAATACGGTCACAGCGTTGACCACTATACCGGCGGATTCAGTATATGGCAGCATTCCGATGTCGGAGTGCTCGACGGCATAACGGAGTATGTTGACCTCAACTACGCTTACGTTAATCTGCCTGAACTCCTCGGCACACAGATGTGTGCGGTCGATGTCAAGAAGCCGAAGGCAAAGGGTATCGACGTCTTTGAGGGAAGCGGCGAGATAGACTGGGCAGCTGTCAAGAAGGCAGGCTATTCATTCGGTATAGTTCGTGCCGGAAGCGGATACGATATGGAAGCTCCCGACAAACTTTTTGAGAAGAACATGAAGGGCGCAAAGGAAGCAGGACTTGAATGCGGTGCGTACTGGCAGCTCAAATCGGTAACTGCTGACGGTGCCAGAAAAGAAGCCGAGCAGTTCTACAACTTCATCAAAGACCAGAAATTCGAGTATCCGGTATACCTCGACCTCACAGACCCCGCTGTCACTAAGGCAGGTCTTACATCGTCAAAGGTGACCGAGCTTGTTAACGCATTCTGCACTACAGTAGAGAACCACGAGTACTTTGTTGGTGTAAGAGCGAGTGAAGACTTCCTCAAGAACAAAGTTGACCCCTCACTCAGCAGAAGATACGATATATGGCTCGTAAATCAGACTGCATCACCTTCATATACCTATAACTTCGGTATATGGCAGAACAGTTCAGTCAAGGTTTCGGGAGTATCGGGTCTCGTTGCTACCGACAACGCTTACAGAGTTTACTCAAACACAATAATCAGCAAAAAGCTTAACGGATATTGATATTAATGATATGCACGCCCGGGAGGACGTTCCTGTTTGATTCGTGGAACACTCTCTGCGGTGTGCATATTTTATGTGGAGATATAAAATGGTTGAATTTATAATTGGTGCTTCCGGTACTGGAAAAACTACGGAAATGTTCCGGCGGATAAAAGAGTGTGCTGATTCGGGGCATGAGCAGTGTGCGCTTGTGCCGGAACAGTATTCGCAGGAATTTGATAAAAATCTCTATAATTATGTCGGAGCGAAGGTGTTCAATGATATCGCGTCGCATAGCTTCAGCAGTCTTGCACGTCAGCTGTTTCAGCTTTACGGTGACCCCGAACATTCCGGTGAATATGCCGGAGAAATGGCTCGCATGATACTCGTTTATCAGGCAGTTTCGGAGACAGCAAAGCGTCCGGAATCACTGCGTTACTTCCGCAGACTTAGTTCGCAGGCAGGCTTTGCTGAGGATATTATGAAGCTTATAGGCGACATGAAACGTGCCGGAATAGCGTCGCAGGAACTGAGTATAAAGTCCGAACTTCTCGATAACAAGCTTCGCGACAAAACTACCGATGTTGCGGCAATATTCTACGAATATGAGCGGCTTATGGAGGAGTACGGCTTCAAGGACAATTTTGAGAATATCCGTTCAGCGGCTCATGTAGCCAATACTCAGCGGTTTTTTGAAGGAAAATACGTGTTCCTCGACGAGTTTGAGAGTTTCACAGGTGACCAGTTAGAGATGCTGAGAGTGATTTTTTCGTCAGCTGAGAATGTTGTGATAACCCTTCGCTCTGACGACGTAAGTGCCGGAGAGTTTACTCTGTTTGAGACAGTCAATACTACTTACCGTCAGCTTGCATCTCTGTGCAGAGAGCTTCACATTGACCACAAAATAACCGTGTGCAGAACAAGTCACAGGTTCAGCTGTCCCGAACTTCGCTACCTCAGCGAGAATATAATGCGAAACCGCAAAGCTTCTGCGAAAGCTCCGAAAGCCGATAATATACGTGTTTTTGAGGCGAGGGATATGTACAGCGAGTGCGAGTACATATGTGCGGAGATAAAGCGTCTCATCGCGTCCGACCCCTCACTGCGCTACAGAGACATTGCCGTTATCTCAAATACGATTGAGCAGTACGCGGACATTCTCAAAGCGGCATTTGTCCGCTATGAGATACCCTACTTCCTGAGCATAAAGCGACCGGTCGACCACACAGCTGTAATGGTATTTTTCATTGCTCTTCTTGACCTGCTGACTGCGAGAAAATTCCGGAGCGAGCAGGTATTC
Source organism: Ruminococcus flavefaciens (assembly GCA_902792235.1). Taxonomy (GTDB): domain Bacteria; phylum Bacillota; class Clostridia; order Oscillospirales; family Ruminococcaceae; genus Ruminococcus; species Ruminococcus flavefaciens_AE. The sequence goes on along the minus strand of CADAYP010000011.1, from coordinate 30,860 downwards.
CGGCTTTTAAAGTGCGGACTCCTCAAACCCGGACTTGAAGAGGTCTCACTGCTTGAAAACTACTGCTACAAATGGGGAATAGACGGCGATACATGGCTTGAACAGTTTACTGCTCCAGATGAGATGCTTGATGAGCTTGAAAAGCTTCGTGCATATATCGTTGAACCGATAATGAAGCTGAGGGGCAGTCTGCGTCACAGCTGTACAGCCGAAAAAGCGTGCGGACTGCTGTATCAGTACCTTGTTGACTGCGAAGCTGAACAGACTCTTGCCGCTCTCATGGGCAGACTCATTCGTGCTGACCGCGACTACGAAGCGGCTGAATTAAAGCGTCTGTGGGGATGCCTGATGGATATTCTCGACAGCGTGACAGCAACTCTCGGTGACAAGGAAATAACGTTTGCTGAGCTTGCGAATATAATGCGTTCGATGATGAATACTATCACTTACTCAGTACCGCCGCAGACCGTAGATTCGGTAATTGCGGCATCTGCACGCACCGCGAGACTCAATTCGCCGCGTATCATTTTTGCCGCAGGTTCATGCGAGGGCGATTTCCCGAATCAGGTAAGTCTTCATGGACTTTTTTCCGAGAGTGATAAGCAAAAGCTGTCCGACATCGGCTTTGAGATAGCGCGTCCGCTTTCAGACCTTATCGCGTCTGAGCGGCTTATAGTGTATAAATCGTTGTCTACAGCTTCTCAGAAGCTATATCTTACCTATCCGCTGACAGACTTGTCCGGACAGGCGAAGTATCCGTCGGGAGTTATCGACATGATACGGAAGATGTTCGCTGATGATTTGCTTATTACAGAGCGTGACCTTTCTCCGGCATACTATGCCGTGACATATCATGCCGCCTACTACCACTATATGCAGGACCGCTCCGACAATACTCCGGAAATAGCGTCGATAGGGGAGGTACTGCGTACCGATGAGGTTTATCGCAACCGCGTAACATCTGTGCTCAGCCGTTCAGGTGAACGTCCTGTTCACACTGTACCGACGGAAATAGTCCGCCGGCTCAAAGATTTCGAGCCGCTTCACATTTCTCCGACTGCCCTCGAAAACTATAATAACTGCCACTTTATGCAGTTCTGTTCGGACTTTCTGAAATTGCAGATACCCGAAAAAATCGAGCTTGATGTCCGGATATCGGGTGACCTTACGCATAATTGTTTTTACAGGATTTTGGGTTCACGAACCAAAAAAGACTTCATGACCCTTTCTCATGAGCAGCTGAGTGCAGAAATATCAGCAGAAGCTGAAAGGTACAGAGCTGAAAGACTTGGCGGAGATTTTGCCAAAACACCGAGGTTTGAGCTGCTTTTCAATAAGCTGACAGAGCGTCTTGCCGAGGTCTTTGTGCATACACAGGAAAGTCTCATGCAAAGCGACTTTACCCCTGTCAGGTTTGAGTACAGACTGAAAGGGGACAGTGCACTGAAGCTGCCATTCGGAAATGGGTATGAGCTTCATTTCGGCGGAATCGCCGACCGTATGGACACTTGTGAAGTAAACGGAAGAAAGTATCTTCGTGTTATCGACTACAAAAGCAGCGGCAAGTCTATCGACGAAAACACACTTGCCGGCGGACTTAATCTGCAAATGCTTCTGTATCTGTTTTCGGCAACCGAAAAAGGTGCGGTTTTCGGTGACTGCGAGCCTGCCGGAGTACTCTACACCCCGATACAGATAGGTGAATTTGACGCAGAAGAGTCGAGACAAAACAGCTTCAATCAGTCACTTGTGGACTCAAAACTGCGTACTCAGGGTCTCCTTATCGACGATATGGACGTCGTAGAAGCTATGGAAAAGGACGTCTGCGGACGCTTTATCCCTGCGAAGCTTACTGCGAAGGGCACGTTTGACAGCCGCTCATCAGTTATGCCGTCGGACAATATGCAAAAGCTGCGTGAGCTTGTGTACAACAGTCTTACAGAGGCGGCGGAGTCAATGCTTGCCGGAGAAATCGAGGCTGTCCCTCTCATGAGAGGAAAGCGTAAGCCGTGCACGTACTGCGGATACGCTGATATCTGCGGAAATCCCAACGGAGACATCTGCCGTGTACCCGACATCTCAAAGGCTGAAAAGGCAGCAGAAATACTCGGTAAGAAACAGAAGAAAGGAGGCAAAAAATGAGTTGGACCAAACAACAGCAGAATGCCATAGATGCAAGGGATTCATCAATAATTGTTTCAGCGGCAGCAGGAAGCGGTAAGACAGCTGTACTGACCGAGCGGCTTGTAAAGCTTCTGTCAGACCCCGAATCAGGAGTAAGAGCTGACCGCATTATCGTGGTAACATTTACAAATGACGCGGCTGCCGAACTCAAAAAGCGTCTTGACAGCAAGCTGCGTCTGCTTATAAACGAGCGTCCCGATGACCGGTATCTCATGAAGCAGCAGACCCTTCTTCAAAGTGCGAAGATATCGACTATAAACTCTTTCTGTTTCGACCTCCTTCGTGACAATCTCACAGATGAAGGGGTAACGTCGGGATTTACAGTACTTGACGACACTGACAACGAGGTTATAAAGTCGCAGTCAATGGAAGAGCTTTTTGACTGGTACAGCAAAAACGATTATGAGACTATTTCCACTCTATACGACCGTTTTTGTTTCCGTGACCACTCGCGGCTGATGAAGGTCATCAGTTCACTCGACAGATTCCTTTCGTCAGTAGCTATGGCTGATAAATGGCTTGAAACTGCGGCAGATGAGTACTCAAAACCGTTTGAGGAATCTGTCTATTACAGGAAAATCTTTGAAAATGCAGCCGAAAAACTCCGGACTGCGGTTGCCATTGCAGAGGAGAATATTAAAATGCTGCCTGACATTTTTCCGGACGACAGCATTGAAGCCGTGAAAAAAACGTACTTGCAGGCACAGGTAGACTGCGAGCGTGCCGATACACTCCTCACCCTTGCTGAGAAAAAGAAATTCCCGACCGATGAGGAAATATGCTTTATCGGAGGATTCGAGCAGCTTGTCACTATACGGTCGAATATTGAGCATGACGCGGCTTTACGCGAAATATACAAGATTCGCCGCGGCATTGTAAAGGACACGGTCAAGTCTGTATTAAGTCAGCTTTCGTCAGCACGCAGTGACTTTGAAGAATCGGGTGAAGTTGCACAGCTTCTTACCGGAGTTGTAAAAAAGTTCAGGGAGATAGTGTGGGAGAAAAAGTGCGACCGCAACGCGATAAGCTTTGACGACGGTGAGAGGCTTGCACTCGAACTCCTTGCAGATTTTGACGAGGACGGCTGTATATGCCAGTCGGAGACAGCTAAGCAGACAGCCGAATACTATGATATCGTGATGATTGACGAGTATCAGGACTCGAATAACAAGGAAGACCTGATATTCAAGCTTCTGTCCAAAGATTTCAGGGTAGTCGACGGATACCCGATGTACGGCAGAAACGCATTCCTTGTCGGTGACGTGAAGCAGTCTATCTATCGTTTCAGACTTGCAAATCCGCGCAACTTCATCTCCGTCATGAAGACCTCAGACCCATTTGAGTCAAAGTCGCTGAACCGCTATATACTGCTTAATAAGAACTTCCGCAGTTCACCGGAAGTGATAGACTATGTCAATTATGTGTTCGGAAAGATAATGTCTGAGCGCTGCGGTGACATCGACTACAACGACGATGAAAAGCTGTATTTTGGTGCTGAACGCTACAATTCCGGCGACTCGTCAGAGCGTATCACACATATCAATTTCATTAACAGCGACCCTGTCGATGATGAATCGGACGAGGAAGTAACTGAGAGTATAGAGGCTGAAATAACAGCCGAAAGAATTGCGGAAATGCTTCGTGAAAAGTCGCAGGTGACTGAGGACGGCGGAGTCAGCAGAGACTGCACTCCCGGCGACTTCTGTATTCTTGTGCGCAATAACAGGTTCTCGAAGGCATATGTTTCAGCACTCGAAAAACGCGGTATACCGGTAAAAGGCTCTGAGGAAAAAGGCTATCTCCGTTCACAGGAAATAGCGGTACTCATAGACCTGCTGCGCGTTATAGCAAATCCGCTGCAGGACGTCCCGCTTGCTGCGGTGATGGTTTCGCCGATGTATATGTTCACAATCGCTGAGATTGCGCAGATAAAGGCTATCGACAACTCAAAGCCGCTTTATCCTCTTGTGAAAAAGGCTGCGGACGAACCTGATACGGCAGGAATGTCACTTTCGGTAAGATGTGCTGATTTCCTGCGTAATATTGAGAAGTTCAGACTTGATTCGGTGACTATGAGGATAGGCGAGCTTATTGCTTCTATCTACGATGCGACCGACTTTATACCTGTTATGCAGCTGCGTACAGACGGTGAAAAAAAGCGTGCAAATCTGCGTGCACTGATACAGTATGCAAGCAATTATGAAGCGTCAGCGGCGGTTGACGGAAGCGGCGGACTAACCGGTTTTCTCCATCATATCGACCGTATCATGGAAAACGGAGATTACGAGCAGGGAAAAGTTCCTGCATCATCAGGAGATTTTGTAACTGTTCAGACTCTGCATAAGTCGAAAGGACTTGAGTACCCATTTGTATTTATAGCTGAGACCAGTGTGCACTTCAAATTCGATTCAGACTCAGTAATGTGCAGCGACGACGGCAGGATAGGTTTTGTACTTTACGATAAAAAACTCATGCGCCGCTATAAAACGTTTCAGCAGAAAATGCTTTGCAGTGAGGAACAGAATGACTCCCGCAGTGAAGAGATGCGGCTTCTCTACGTCGGCATGACAAGAGCAAAACAGAAGCTTTTTATCAATCTTAACTGCGGTGAAAAATCACTTGTAAGAGTACGTTCACTTGCTGATACGTGCGTTATAAATTCGAGCGATATCACACAGCTTGTCGGTGAAGCAAAGTGTTACGCAGACTGGATATGGCTTTCGCTTATGACACACGCTGCCTTCCCCGATATTGCAGAAAAAATCGGACTTAGTACCGAACCTTTCGGACTGCCTGCACACGATAGCGAGGACATTTGCTTCACGTATGATGTGTATGACAGTAACGATATAAACGTTTTTGATACACCTGTCAGTACTCCTGCCGCAGCCGACCCGGAAATGGTAAAGCAGATAATGTCTATGATTAATGCACCGTATGACGATTCGCTTACAGAAGTTTCGGCAAAGCTGAGTGTTACGCAGATAACACGAAAATTCCGTGATGATGAAGTCTTTGACCTGCGGCTTGCGAGACCGCGGTTTATCACCGGAATCAAGAAGCTTACCGGTTCAGAGCGCGGTACAGCTATACATACATTTTTCCAGTTCTGTGATTTTGATAATGCAGTTTCAGACCCTGCCGCTGAGGTAGAAAGGCTGCAAAAACTTGGACAGCTTACCGCTGCACAGGCTGAGTGCATAAACACAGATAAGATTCGTGCATTTTTTGCGAGTGAACTGTTTGAGCGTGTTACGGCTTCAAACGGATATCAGCGTGAGAAGAAGTTCACAGTTGCATCAGCCGAACTTGATATCGGCAGTCCCGAATTTGACCGCATAAAGCGTTCAGACGGCATGATAAAGGGTATCATCGACCTTGTCTACGAGGAGGACGACGGACTTGTTATCGTTGACTATAAATCCGACAGGGGAGTATCAGCTGACGAACTGCGCGACCGCTACACAATGCAGCTCATGATTTACAAATCAGCCCTTGAACTAACTTCCGGTAAAAACGTCAAGGGACTTTCTCTCTATTCGATTGAACTCGAACAGGAAATTGTCATAATGTAAAAAGAACCCCTCCTGATTTTCAGGAGGGGCAGTTTGTAGAATAAGTCCAATTTCATATGTAAACAACAAGGGCGAACACTGTTCGCCCGATAAAACCGTAACAACGGTCAGGTTTTTGACACTTTGAAACCCTCCTGATATACAGGAGGGTTTTTCGTTATTCACTCTCTTTTTTCTTTTCAGACTCGGTAGTTTCTTCGGATTCTGTATGGTTCTTTTTGCCGGCTTTATCAGCGTTAGCGTCCTGAAGGGTGAGACGAACGTCGATATCTTCGCCGTTGCGGTTGAGTTTTATAGTAATGGAGTCGCCGGCTTTGTACTGGTTCTTTATTGTATTCAGCTCGTCCATAGTCTTTACAGCTTCGTCCTCGATACCGATAATTACGTCTCCGGGACGTATACCTGCAAGTTCTGCGGCACTTCCCTCGGAAATAGCTCTTACATATACACCCATTGGTATACCGAGGTAGCTTGAATAGGATTCGTTAACGTCAACACCGCTGATACCGATCTGTGGTCTGCCGGTTACATATCCATTGTTGATGAGGTCGTCTATGATAGTCTTAGCCTCGTTTATCGGGATAGCGAAACCGAGTCCCTCGATGCTTGCGGAACCGTAGCTTGACGACATTTTTGCGGAATTGATACCTATTACCTGTCCGCAGCTGTTAAGCAGCGGACCGCCGGAGTTACCGCTGTTGATAGCAGCATCGGTCTGAATGAGGGTCATGTGCTTTTCATTGATTGCTATCTGACGGTTCAGTGCTGAAACGATACCGCTTGTAACTGAGCCGAAGAGGTCAAATCCGAGAGGATTTCCGACTGCAATAACGAGTTCGCCGACTCTGAGGTCGTCACTGTTTCCGAATGTAGCAGCTTTTAAGCCGGTCTGGTCGATTTTGAGGACGGCGATATCTGTTTCGGTATCGTAAGCGATGATTTTTGCATTATGCTTTGACTGGTCACTGAACAGTACGTCAACGTCTACAGCCTCACCGGCTTTGTATTCTTCGTCGTAGACAACGTGGGCATTTGTGACGATATAGCCGTCATCGGTCATTACTATGCCTGTACCTGTACCTACAGCCTGACGAGTACGTGTCTCATTCTGCAAACCGCCCCAACCCCATGTAGTGTAAGGCTCGTTTATCTCGAAAGTGGACGATACACCCACAACCGACGGCATTATATCGTCAACGATGTCAGGGAGAGGCTTTGCATCAGAGCGTGCAGCAATATCGATAAGGCTTGGTACAGGAGTATTAGTGGGGGGAGTGGGGAGAGTACCCTCCTTGACGGCAGCGGCTATTTCTTTTATCTCGCGCTTTTCTTCCGGCTGCTCCTGAGTTTCCTCTGTGACCTGTATTCTGCTGTTGTCCCAGAATTTGTAAACCTGTACAGAACCGGCACCTACTACTGCGAGTGAAAGCACAAATGCGAGAAACTTGAGACCTGTATGGTTCTTGGGTTTTTTAGGCTGCGGAGGTGTATTCTCCGAGTAATACTGTGATCCGTTGAAATTATTCTGCGGATCGTATCCGTTATTGTTATAGTATTCTGACATCTGTAAAGACCTCACAATTCATGATAATATAGTATAGGCTTACCGCCTGATGCAGATTTATTCACTATACATTATTATAAATTTGTATGTGATAATTATATGATAACATATGGAAAAAACAATGTTTTCTCGCGTTGGTATTAAAAGTATGAAAAGTACAATGTGACATTTGTCATGCAAAAGTTGTGACCGCAGACACTTCAAATTATGACTGCCGCACGGTATAATAATTACAGTGAACAACACAGGAGGTATTTACTATGGAAAAAACAGTTGTAAAAATAGACAATCTTGTAAAGAGATACGGCGAAGTTCTTGCTCTCGACCATTTCAGTCTCGACATAAAGGAAGGCGAAGTATTCGGGCTTCTCGGACCTAACGGCTCAGGTAAGACAACGACTATAAACTGTCTGCTGTCGCTTCTCTCGTTTGACAAGGGAAGTATAGAAATATTCGGAAGGGAGATGACTCCGGTCAGCTATGATATCAAGAAGGACATCGGAGTAATAATGCAGAATGTCGCGGTATTTGACGAACTGACAGTCTATGAGAACATCGACTATTTCTGCGGACTCTACATCACTGATAAAGCAACACGTAAAAAGTACGTTGATGAGGTGATAGAATTTGTCGGACTTGGCGAGTTCCTGAAATTCTATCCTAAGAAGCTTTCGGGCGGACTTCTCCGCCGTCTCAATATCGCGTGCGGTATAGCCCACAAGCCGAAGCTCATAATTCTCGATGAACCTACTGTAGCTGTTGACCCGCAGAGCCGTAACCGTATACTTGAAGGTATACAGGCACTCAACAGAGACGGTGCAACGGTTATCTACACTTCTCACTATATGGAAGAAGTCGAGCAGATATGTACACGTATCGCAATCATGGACAAGGGCAGAAAAATCGCGGAAGGTACAAAAGACGAGCTAAAGCGCATGATAAAGAATACAGAGACTATAACTATTGAGGTACTCGGACTCGGCGATGATGTTATTGCTGAAATCAAAGCTTTGCCGCACGTATACGAAGTAAGATACGACGAAGGCAGACTTGTTGTATACTGTTCAGGCGGAAAGCACAATCTCATTCGGGCACTGAGTGTGATGCAGAATCGCGAGATAAGCTTTGGAAGAGTTTACTCCGAACTTCCCACACTCAACGACGTATTCCTTGAGATAACAGGAAAAGCACTCAGGGACAAGGAGGAATAAGAATGTTCTGGCACAATTTTATATATGAGATAAAAAGTTCACTCAGGGTCAAAGACCTTGTGATATGGCTGATGATATTCCCGATATTTCTCGGAAGTGTTTTCAAAATGGGATTCGACGGACTCTATGAGAAGGATACTGCCATAGACCCCATACCTGTTGCAATAGTCGGAAATGGCGGGAATAAGGTGTTTGATGAGGTTATCAAGACTGTATCAGATGCGGACGAACCCCTTATCATACCTGAATATCTGAGCGAAGATGATGCACTGAAAAAACTCAGAGACAGCAAAGTTATTGGTATCATTTACAGCGGTGAAGAAATAAAGCTTACGGTTTCAGACGACGGACTTAAACAGTCGGTACTCAAAACATTCCTTGAACAGTACAAGATACGTGAAAAGATAATCACCGACACACTTGCAAATGACCCGACAAAGGTTCAGAGCGTTGTAGAATCGCTTTCAGGCGAAGTTGCTTCAACTGCCGAAATCCCCCTTACAAACGGAAATACCGACCCCTATATCCAGTACTATTTCAATCTTATTGCAATGGTTGCGCTGTACGGTTCACAGACCGGACTGCATATCTCTATCGGCAATGCGGCAAATCTGTCGTCGCTTGGTGCGAGAAGAAACTGTTCTCCCACACCTAAGTCTATAAGTATGCTTGCGACACTTCTCGGCAGTTTCATAGTTCAGTCTGTTTGTATGCTTATATGTGTCACATTTGTGGCATTCGTACTTAAAGTTGACTTCGGAAGCAGACTCCCGCTTGTGTATGCAGCATCAATTCTTGGCGGTATCATGGGAGTTTCCATAGGCTTCTGCATAGGTTCAGCGGGTTCAATGAGTGTGAAGGTAAAATCGGGTATACTCATGGCTGTGAGTATGGTACTCTGCTTCATGAGCGGACTTATGGCTGCTAATATGAAGCCGCTGCTTGCGGCAAAACTGCCGTGGTTAAATAATATCAACCCTGCGGCAGTAGTTACAGACGCGATATCCGCACTCAATCTTTACAGTGATTACAGTGTGTTTACAGGCAAGATGGTGACAATGCTTATAATAACGGCAGTATTCAGTCTTGGCGGATTTATTCTCACAAGGAGGAAGAAATATGCAAGTCTTTAAGCTTTTTATGAAGGTGCTGAAGAAGAATATCCCTACTGCGATAATTTACTTTGTAGTATTCGTGGCGGTTTCGATAGCGATGACGAAGAATGCTGAAACTGATAAAACTTTCAGGGACACGAAGATGAACGTCACTGTTTTCGACGAGGACAATACCCCTGAAAGTGAAGCATTGAAGGAATTCATCGGCAGAAAGCATAAACTGGTTGAGATGTCAGATGACCGCGACGAGATAATGCAGCAGCTTTACTTTGATACAGTCGAATACGTGCTGATAATAAACGACGGCTATTCTGATATGCTTTCTTCCGGCAAAACAGAGGGAATGTTTTCGACGTACCATATGCACACGTCGTATTCGGCAGTGCTTATGGAACAGACTCTCGACAGCTATGTAAGCTCGGTAAGAGCGTATATTGCCGCAGGAAGCGACATTTCGGAAGCTGTTCAGCTTGCGGAAGAAGCTGTGTCGCAGAAGGTTGAAACGGATATAGTGAAGTTTGGCGGAAGTGAGGACTTCCCTACAGGTATATCGTCATATTTCGATTACTTTGTCTATATAGTGATATCGGTTGTTATATCTGCGCTTTGTCCGGTAATACTCACAATGGGCAAAAAGGAACTCCGCTACAGAACAAACTGCTCATGCCTTAGTTCATCGTCATATTCGATGCAGGTAATTGCAGGAAGTCTGATATTTGTTTTTGGGGTATGGGTACTATTCATGGCAGTAGCGGCTGTACTCAATGGGGGGGTATTTACCGGTAAGATATGGTATGCGGTACTCAACTCATTTATATTCACAGCCGTTACCGGTGCACTCGCACTTCTTATCTGTGAGTTCGGACCTACAGATATGATAGTGAAGATACTCAATCAGGTGCTGGGACTTGGTATGTGCTTCATGTGCGGAGTATTTATCCCACAGGACCTGCTCTCTGAAAAGGTACTTGCTGTTTCACGTTTTCTTCCGGCATACTGGTACGTCAAGGCGAATAATATGTTATCGGGAGCAGAAGCATACGAGGGCGGAGAGTTGGCACAGTGTCTGATAATCGAAGCCGGATTTGCAGTAACTCTGCTTCTTGCGGCACTTGTCGTTCACCGTGTAAAATACAGCTCAGCATCTATAAAGCTCGCCTCACCTAAATTAAAGACCGAACACTAAGGCAACACCGCGCAAAAAATGCCGGTACTATTACAGAAACTCAGTCCTTTGATGAGTAGATATTCTGTAATAGTGCCGGCATTATTGTTATGCTTTGACTTCCGTGTAATAGTAAACGGCGAGCTGTGTACGGTCGCGCAGTGACAGCTTTTCGAGGAGCGTACTGATATAATTGCGCACAGTTCCGTCACCGAGAAAAAGCTTTGCGGCAATTTCTTTATTGCTTAGACCCTCTGCAACGAGTTCCATGATTTCGCGCTCCTTATCGTTGATACCGTGGGCGGCAAAGTCGAATTTGTCACGCGGCTTCATGAGTTCGGGGAGCTTGGTTATGATTTTTTCACCGAATACACTCTGCCCGCCTGCGACAGCTTCAAGTGCCGGAGCAATACCCTCGAAGTCCTGTTTGAGTATATACCCCTTAGCACCCATGTTCAGCGCTTTGATAATGTACTCATCGTCCGCAAACGTTGTAAGGTAGAGGATTTTTGCAGTTGGTTCACCGGCGAGGATAATCTCGCCTGCCTCGATACCGGTCATGCCTTCCATACGTATATCCATCAGCATTACGTCGGGGCGGTGTTCACGGTAGAGACTGATAGCCTCATCACCGCTTGAACCCATTGCGGTAACGGTTATCTTGCCGGAGCTTTCGAGTATGGTTTTAAGAGAAAGGGCGACGAGCTTATCGTCGTCGATAACTACGATGTTCATTGTCTGTTCTCCTTGTTTTTGGGAATTGAAGAGAATATGCGGAATCCGTCTGCTGACGGAGTGAACGAGATAGTTCCGCCTGCATTTTCCGCACGTTCACGCATATTTTCAAGACCTATACCGGTCTCGCTGATGCTTTCGGAACTTCCGTTGTCCTCGATGCAAAGCTGATAGAACGCAGGGTGCTCGCGGACTGAAATCATTATCCTGTCGCCGTTTGAGTGCCTGACGGCATTTGACAGTGCTTCCTTGACGATACCGGCGATGCAAAGCTTGATTTTAGCGGGGACATCGTCCTGCATATCGTAATCGAATCTGACAGTGAACCTTTCCTGTACCGGTTTTATACTGTCCTCGATGATTTTTCTGAGGTCTACCGAATCGTCATGCAGGTCGTGTACACTCTGCCGTATACTTGTCATAGCTGAATCAAGGGTCGAACGCAGACTTTCAAGCGGCTCGCGGAGCTGTTCGTCCTTATTGATAACTATCAGCGCACCGGACTGCAAAAGTGAACGTGTGAGCATATGACCGACATTGTCGTGTATCTCCCGGGCGATACGGTTACGTTCACGGAGAGTTGCAAGGCGAACCTCGTTATCCTGTGCTTCGGCGAGTTGTCTGTTGCGGTCGCCGAGCTGAAGGTTTGCTTCGGTAACATCGTCACGCATAGAGCGGAGGTGTTCGACATTGTTTTCGAGTGTACTGATGCGCTGATAAATCACATATGCGGTGAACGCGAAAGAAAAGGTGCATATGAGCTGAATCGGTTTCAGGTCACTGAGGTTCAGCAAAACACCGGCAAGCGGAAGAGCTGACCACCACTTTTTCTCGCGGAGAGAATCGTAAAGGATAAGCGGCAAACCGCAGAAAAGCTGAGGAACAAAGACACAGGAGCAGGAATAGGCAAGCAGTGGGATAAATGAGAACTTTCTGCCGGCGAGGAGCTGATTGAGCGACGAAACTGAGAGCAGGCAGAGCAGTCCGATAACAGGTACAGCGAGGTTGTCGGAGAGTGCGAATCCGACGGAACATAGAAGAATAATTGCCAGTTTATCGAGCAATCGCGGTGTCACAGCAAAGCTCCTTTCCGTGTGATTGATGTGTCAGAGAAGACTTTTTATGTATCCGGCTACAGCGTTTACACACTCATCGAATGAGCCGTTGTTGCTGAATCGCTTAGTTATACCGGCTTTATCGAGTTTATCGTCGGAGAAGTCCTCGCAGTCGGCTAAAAAGCGTCTGCACATTTCAGCGTATTTCGGCGACTCCTCCTGCTTTTCCCTTGCGAGAGCGCGGGAGAGGCGTTCACCGTCCTCGACCTCGATGTAAACAGGTATCACTCTGTCGATTCCGTAATGTTCGCGTATAGGCACAAACGACTGCGGAGTACCGATTATAGCGTAGCTGTGGGAATCGAGGTCGATTGATTCACCTGACGTGAAATAGGTCCAGTCGCCGTGTACCGTGTGGTAGGTACGGCTTTCAATGACCTTTCCCTCCGACTTCATACGCAGGAATCCCTCGTTGTCAGTGAAGTGGTACTCTTTGCCGTCGGTTTCGTGTTCACGCATCGGGCGGGTCGTATATATAACAAGCGGTTCAAGGGGGAGCATTTTAAGGACTGACTTATAAACGCTGTCCTTTCCTGATGAACTCTTTCCCATAATGCAGAATATCTTATTCATAGCGGACTATCCTTCCGTTTAAAATGACATATCTTACTTCCTAATATTATACATTATTATCATAAAAAAATCAAGCTTGATAATTAATTGTCGGGCAGACATTAATATAACGTTTTAATATTATATCAATCAGCATTTTAGACAAACAGTATCGACCATATCTAAATAATATAGGGTATAAGTATTGACAATATCGCGTATCTGTAGTATAATATAAAAAAATGTGTCGTAAATGTTACGGCATTTCTAACCCTCAGACCATTTTGACAGAAGGTGAGCATTATTGAACAGACCCATTGAAATTGCCGTAGTAGTTGCAGGTATAGATGAAGAGTACCAGAACAGTATAATTGAAGGTGTCATCTCCTGTGCGAAAGAGAATAACACTAATATATCGTGCTTTGCCGCATTTGGCGGAGTTATTTCAAACAGTAAATTTGATATAGGCGAGTATAATATTTATAAACTTGTTAATTATAATAAATTTGATGGTGTGATACTCCTGACCAATACCATCAGTGACCCTGCTGAAAAGGAAAATATCATCAAAAATGCAAAGCTTTCAAAGCTTCCTATCGTTGTGCTTGATGATGACGGCTACCCCGAAATGCACAACATTAAAATCGACAATTCGTCGGCGATGAAGGAGATAGTCCGACACGTTATAGAAGTTCACCATGCCAAGAAGATAAACTATATTTCCGGACCGCTTGCAAATCCCGAAGCGGAGGACAGGTACAATGCCTTTATCAATGTCATGGCTGAACACCGTCTGCCGGTCGATATAAGACGTGTCTATTTCGGCGAATTCCGTTCAGTTGACGGAAAGCGTGCGGTCGATTCGTTCATGGATTTCGGACTCGAACTCCCTGACGCTATTATTTGCGCGAATGACACTATGGCTCTTGCGGCAATAGGTGAACTCGAAAACAGGGGATATAAAGTTCCCGACGATGTGATAGTGACCGGATTTGATAATACTTTCAATGCACGTCACCACTATCCAGCGCTTACATCAGTTGACCGACCGCTCGATTCTGCCGGTTATAAGGCTTGCGATGTGCTGGTAAACATAATTAACGGCAATAATGCAGAGAGGACTTATACCCTTGAAGCTGTGCCGGTCTTTTCGGAAAGCTGTGGCTGTAAACAGCCAAACGCTGAAAGCAACGTCGATTATAAGCGGAACGTCTTCAAGTTACTGAATAACTGCCATACTGATATAAGTATGCTGAACAGTATGACTACCGACCTTGCCGAAACTGATAATTTCGATGATAATATAGAAGCTATTGCGAAGTATATCAAGCATATAAAATGTGAACAGTTTGCTATATGCCTGTGTTCCAACTGGGACGAAGCGTTCCGTGACGGCTGGAAGCAGAACGAGATATACAGCATTCAGATTGATGGCTATACAGAGTATATGAGTGCGCCGCTCGTTATTGATAACGGACAAATCAGTTCTGTAGACAGCTTCAAGAGCAAGGATATGTATCCAATTAAGAAAGAAAGCGGCGGCAATGTCAGCTATTTTCTTCCGCTCCATTTCCGCGAAGCTACACTCGGTTACTATATCATAACCAACAGCGATTTCCCGTTAAGGAGTATGGTGTGTCACACTATGATGATAAACATCAGCCACTCAATCGAGAATATCAGAAAGCTTCTTAATCTCAACAGCATGATAACTGAACTCGATAAGCTGTATGTTAACGACCCGCTTTGTAATATCTACAACAGAAACGGTTTTATACGTGCGGCAGATAACATCTTTAACAGCTGTAAGACATCGGAAAGAAAGGTCCTTATTTCGTTTATCGACATGGACGGACTGAAGCTTATAAATGATAACTACGGACATAAAGAAGGCGACTTTGCGCTCCAGCGGTTAGCAAACGTTATAAAGACTTGCTGCGGCCCTAATCGTATATGTGCGCGGTTCGGCGGAGACGAGTTTATAATTCTTGGTCCAAGCAACAATGAGAACGATATACAGCTTCTTGATATCACTTTCAAGCATGAGATCGAAAGGGCGAATCAGGTCATAAACAAGCCGTATGAGCTTTCGGCAAGTATTGGTACCATAGTTTCGGACGTTACATCTGACCTGATGCTGTTTTCACTGATTACTCAGGCTGATGAAATAATGTACGAAAAGAAGAAAAAGAAGAAAACTTCACGTTATCTTCGTCATGATTAAGAAAAACTCCGGACATCTGTCCGGAGTTTGTTTTATGAATTACGACGTAAGCGAATCGCTTCTCTATCCTTGTTCCAAAGGAAACTGATGTGTGCCTCAGTGTGAGCCATTATACGTCTGAAGTTTTCCTGATGCTTGAGCATTATCACTACCGCAATAACAGCAAGCAGAAGCGTGCCGATAGGGTCACCGGTCGAAAGTGCGTAAATGGTCGTCATAAGCAGTGAACCTGTCGTGGGGATAATACAGATATAGTCGAGAGCGAGTGCAATACCGACCTCAAGCACAAGTAGCAGAACAAAAGTCATAGGGTCATACGTGAGAAGAAGTCCACCGAGGCAGGCAAGTCCTTTTCCACCGCGGAATCCCATAATTACAGGGAAAATATGACCGAGTATACAAAATGCACCACCGAGAATATGCGAGCAGGGGAGTTCCGGAAAAAGCTTATAAACGATAACGTTAGCGGCAGCAGACTTGAAAATGTCAAACAGTGCAGTTAAAACAGCCGCTTTCTTTCCGATAGTCAGGGCAACGTTTGAAGCGCCGGCATTTCCTGAACCGCGCTGTCGTATATCAAATCCTTTGATACGGGAAATAATATAAGCAGGGTTAATGTTTCCGAAACCGTAACCGATGAGTGCGCCAAGCAAAAAATGAATCATCTAATTCTCCTTTTCAGAATACGATAAAAAGACTGTTATTATTTTATCATATTCGCTTTAATTTGTAAATACCTATGAAGAAAAAAGTTTATTAGCACAATGCACAAAAAAGTTGAAAGATTTTTTATCATAAAATTATTCCAATTTGCTTGACAATCTGTGCTTGCTATGATATAATAATAAAGCTGAATCACGAAAGTGATTTAAAAGAAAATGGAGAGGTATCGAAGCGGTCATAACGAGGCGGTCTTGAAAACCGTTTGACTTAACGGTCACGTGGGTTCGAATCCCACCCTCTCCGCCATATTT
>CADAYP010000011.1:0-14415 GCA_902792235.1 Ruminococcus flavefaciens | reverse complement strand
GCTGGTTTGCGGATTTACCCAAGTGGTGAAGGGGCTCCCCTGCTAAGGGAGTAGGTCGGGAAACCGGCGCGAGAGTTCAAATCTCTCAATCCGCGCCAATCCCTGCAGAGTATTCTGCGGGGTATTTTTATTTAAAAAATAAACTCCCTGCAATAGCAGGGAGTTTTGATTTATCACGACTTCTC
This sequence comes from Ruminococcus flavefaciens, assembly GCA_902792235.1. Lineage (GTDB taxonomy): Bacteria > Bacillota > Clostridia > Oscillospirales > Ruminococcaceae > Ruminococcus > Ruminococcus flavefaciens_AE. The sequence goes on along the minus strand of CADAYP010000011.1, from coordinate 14,230 downwards.
GGACGTAACTGATATATGATTACCGTCACTAACAGCGGTAACAGTACCGTTAAAGCAGGTAGCGTAGCAGACTATGTTATTCTTTTTGAGAAGCTTCTGAACCGAACCCGAAAACTCCTCCTGCGAAGTGCAGACAATGGCACATTCGGGTGAAACGGCACTTATAAAATCTTCGATGTTATTGAGTTTTCTGCCGTGATACGGGACTTTCAGAAGAGTGCAGTGACCTATATCCATAATTTCGCTGAGACGCTGTTCCATTGCGTCGCCGGTGAAAAGGAGGGTATTACCGCCGTGTACGACTTTGGTCACAAGTGAGAAATCGTTGTCGTTATCCTCACCGTAGAAGGTTTTGTCGGGAGCGTCGACCGTATAATCCATGCCGTCGAGAGTGAAAGAGATGTCGTCAGTAAGGAGGGTAGGCACTATGTTATTATCGTTCAGAGCTTTCCGGTACTTGTCCATTTCTTCGCTTTGTTCGTCGTAATCGGGAGCGAGGACGTTCTTTACGTCAAGATTGTTTATGACCTTTGCCGCACCGCCTACGTGGTCTTTATCGTAGTGGGTAATAATCAGGTAATCGACAGTTGTTATGTCTCTGTCGCTGAGGTAATTGACGATATCCTTGCCGTCACCCTTTTCGCCGCAGTCGATAACAACTGTGCTTGCGGCGGACGTGAGAACAATAGAGTCCGCTTTACCGACATCGAAAAAGGTGACAGTCAGCTCATTTTCGGCAGAAACGTCATGAGAATCGTTCTTACTGCACGATGTAAAAGCTGTGAGTACGATGAAAGACATGGCGGCGGCAAATAGTTTTTTTAGCATAACATCACTCCTTTATAATAATAGTATTCATAAAACTTGAAATAATCTTAATTTCTTCCGCATAAAATATACAGGGAGGGACAAGATGAAAAGAATAGTATTTGCATTATTGATATTAGGACTTTTTACCGGTTGCTCACAGACTGACACCGAAGTAGCGGAGGACATTCCATACGTTGCTGAAAGTGAGGGAGTTAAAGGCGGTGGGCGCAGTTATATTCCGCTCAATTACACGAAGCAGACAGGGATATGGCTTCCGTATATGCGTTTTGAGGAACTGCTGAGCGGCAGAAGCGAGGACGAGTACAGACGAGGTGTTGTGACCTTTCTTGAGGAATCGCAGGCACAGGGAGTGAATACAGTGTACTATCACGCTCACCCGAATGGCGACTCATATTATGTATCTGAAAAGTTTCCGCGCGGTACTTGCTATGACGGCAGTTTTGACCCGCTGGGTATATTTATTGAAGAAGCACATTCACGCGGTATATCTGTTCACGCGTGGCTGAATCCGTTACGTTGTCAGACAAAGTCTGAGATGGATAGTGTACCCGATTCATTCATAACAAAGCAGTGGGCGGATAGTCCGGAAACAGGCTGTATAAAGCTTGTAGGGGACCGCTGGTATCTTGTTCCGTCGCATGAGGAGGTAAGGAGGCTCATAACTGATTGTGCTGACGAGCTTCTGAGCAAGTACGAGCTTGACGGTATACACATTGACGACTACTTCTACCCGACTACAGACCCCGAATTTGACAGGGAAGAATTTGAGGCGAGCGGCAGTACTGACCTTGCACAGTGGCGGCGAGATGTCGTAAGCGAATACGTCAAGGCACTTTATGAGACGGTCAGGTCGCATGGCAGTCACGTCAAATTCGGCATAAGTCCGCAGGGAAACGTCACATCTGACCGTGAGAAGCAGTATGCAGACGCAGAGTTGTGGTGCAGAGGAGGGTACTGTGACTATATCGTGCCGCAGATTTACTACGGATTCAGAAACGAGAACTGTCCGTTTGAGGGTACACTGAAAGAATGGGAAAAGCTGACCGCCGGAAGTAAAGTGTCACTTATAATCGGACTTGCCGTGTACAAAGTTGACAAATCGGACCAGTGGGCAGGGGAGACCGGCATAGACGAGTGGATAGACGACCCCGACATAATTGAGAAGCAGATACAGCGTGTGAAGGAGTCCACAGCGGACGGATACGCACTTTACTGCTGATTCAAGAATAGCCATAGAGATGAACTCTATGGCTATTTGTTTTTATTCTGCGTCAGGCATTATCGGGAGGTCAGACACCTTGTACTTGCCGGAGTCGATGTACTGAATGGTCAGTGCGTCTTTACCGGTGATACCGTCACCTCTGTTGTATACATCAGCGTTTGATTTAGCGTCCTTGGAGAGGTTGTACTTATCCTTATTTCCGAGGAACTGGAGAATAGTAACAGCGTCAGCAACACTTACGTTATCGTCGAGATTTACGTCGCCGAGTTTTTTCGCGTCAGAACCTTCTTGTGTTGACTCTGTTGTTTTAGTAGTGGTAGTAGTTGTATTAGTGGTAGTCTTGGTAGTAGAAGCAGTAGTATTAGGACCGTCGTTTATTTTGTCAGTGCCGCCGAGACCGTCAGCGAATGTGCCGTCCGGTTCGTATCCGTAATAAAGCTTACCGTCAACATAGACAGGAACATAAGGAGTCATAACACCCTTTGCAGTACCGTCCTCAGAAGTTGAAGCCTTTGCACCGAGAATGTCCTTGTTTGAGAAATCGTTGGAAGCGTCCCAGCCGGTGCCGTAGTCAGGCATTACGATAGCGAGGAGTATCTCGCACTGCTGTCTGCCCTCAGAAATCGGGAGAACGGCTCTTCCGTCGGGGAGGTTAACTTCGATATAGTAGATATCACCGTCATACTTCTTAGGCTTGGAAATCTCAGCAGGCTTAACGCCGCTTCCCGAGTACATAGCGGACTGGTCGCGGTCACAGCGGATAACGAGGTCTTCTGGGTTTTTGCCAGCCTTTAAGACTTCGCTGAGGTCCATATAGTAACGGAAAGAGAGATTGTCCTGAACTCTTGCAGGCCAAGCGGAGTGGTTAGTTATCTTGAAGCTGATAGTTATACCGCTTCCCGACGACTCCTTGCCCATTGCTTCAACGTAGAATTCGGGAGCGTCGTGAACTTCCTTAGGCGGGAAGCTGGGGTCAACAGTACCGCCGTACTTATCGACCATTTTGCAGAGCATAGCAGTAAATCCGGCGTTATAGTCGGTAGCTACCTCAGTGTAAACGTATGAGCCTCTGTCGTCAACGTAAGTGCCCTTGCTGTCAGGACCGCCTACGAGACCGCCGTAGAGGATATGACGTGTTTTAGACGGAACCTTTTCATCATTTTTCCATGAGCCGTGAGCGGTTCTGTGGTGGGGGTTCTTGGGGTAATTGTCGCCGTAGCCGATGAGGTAGCTGAACTTGTCGGGGTTATCGCCGAGAGAGTAGTTCATCTGAGTTTCAGCGAATTCGAGGTACTTATCATTTGAGCCGCCCTTTAAGATAGTATCGCTTGCGACTTCTGCAAGGAATGCGGCAGTATTAGCATATCTGAGGCAACCCCACTCAGTGAGCCAGCGGAGACCGCCCGGGAGAGTCTTTGCCTCGTCACCGCTTACCCATCTGTCGAGGTGCTTCTTGACGTGGTTGATAGAAGAAGTATCGCCTGTGTTTATAGCATAGAGGAGCATAGCGCCCTGAAGGTTATCGTCCCAGCAGTGGCACCAGCCGTAAGCGATAGTATCGCCTTCGCCGAGCATTTTGTCAAGCTTAGGGATATAGCTCTTTGCGTCGTCGAGATAAGCCTTGTCGCCGGTAGCGATGTAGAGCCAGTTTGCGGCATAGAAGAGCTGGTCGTAGAAGTGGTGCGACTGGTAGAATCCCTGAGCGTCGCTTAAGTTGTAAACCTTATCACTGGGGTCAGTCTTAGCGATTTTGTAGATGTTTTCAGCGTGCTTTAAGTAGCTTTCGCGCTTGGAATCGTCGATACGACCCTCTGTAGCGGCATAGCCGGAAGCGAGTGCAGCAGCCATTTCACCGAATACTGCCGAACAGCCGCTGTCGGACTTGAGAACGGCTCTTACCTCTTTATCATAGTCAGCACCGTTTTCTTCCATAGCCTCTTCAATGAGACTTACAGGACCCCACCATGTATGGTCAAGCTTACCGCTTCCGACCTGATAGATTATCTCGTCGCCCTTATCGCAGTTGACGAAATAGTCGAGAGCGAATTCGAGGTTTTGAACGTAGGAGTCCATGAGACCGACTTTTTCGACACCGTCGGGGTACTGATAAATGCCCCATGCGAGCATTGAAGCCGAGTAAGCCATAGGCAGATTGAACTTGACGTGGTCGCCGGCATCGTACCAACCGCCGAGGACCTCATCGCTCATAGTCGAGTCTTTTTTCCACTCAACACGGTTCCACTCAGGAAGCGGACCAGCCTGCTGTACCTCATAGAAATACAGCGACTTATCGAGCGCGTCAGCATAGTTCTGCTCAGAAGCTGCGGAAACGTTCACAGCAGCAGACGGAGCAGAGACCGCAAGGCTTGCAGTCATCAAAGCGGCGGAAACGACTCCGGAAATGAATTTTTTTATCATTGTGCAACTCTCCTCTCAAAAATTAGGAAAAAATCCCTCACGAGTTTACCTATAGTTGATTTTACCGCAAAATCAGTGAAATGTCAAGCGTTTTTCGGCGCTTTTACAAAAAACAATGCGGTAAAGAGGTCTTTACCGCATTGCAAGATATAGAAGGAATAGATGTTATCATTGTTTGACTTAGTACCAGCCGCCCTCTTTTCCGTTATCACCTATCTGCTTATCAGCCAGTGATATTCTGTACAGTTCCTCAGAAGCTGTAGACCCGGAACCTGAATAGATACTGCTCCACACATTAGTACCGACAAATCGTGCGTCCTTGCTTGTATTAGCGATGTATTCGCCGTTGACATATGTGACGAGTATACCCCTGCGGTAAAGCTGTAACATACGAACCGAACAATCAGCGTCATAAACGACAACAAGTCCGACGTTGCAGTTGTTACTTTTCAGAAAATCACGACAGGTACCTTTTTTTCCGTAAGCCATCGGGTTATTGCCCTTGCCCTTTTCCCATTTTTCGTTAAACGTTTCGGCAAGACCTTTGGCGATGACTGTATCGACCTGCTGTGACTTGCTGCCGGACCTGTTACCATTCATATAAGTCCACCAGCTTCTGTTTGTAAATGCGCCGACTATCTCGACCTCTCTTTGACTTACGTCCTTTTTCTGATCGAGATAAAGTATCTTATTTAAAGCGTCGCCTAACTCACCAGCCTCAGCGTAATCAGAGTATCGGGCTGAAAGTGAAGACTCAACAGATGATTTGATAGTTTTTGCAGAGCTTATTGCCGCAGCTACCTTTGCTCTTTGAACGTAACCCGAGAGTGTCGGGACAAGCATTGCAGCAAGAATGGCGATGATAGCTATTACAACAATCAACTCGATAAGTGTAAATCCATGCAGTTTATTCATTCTTTTTGTCATGATATCGCGTCCTTTACATAAGTTTTAACTTTTCAGCATATATCTATAAAATTTATTGCTCTATAATTATTATATATCACTAAAGGTACAGAATCAAGCATATTATATGACAAAAGAAATTGAATTTACGAAACTTAAACCGGCAAATAAAAATCAGTTAATTTATTATCTGCATAAGCAAACGGTGTACAGACGGCAACAATACTTACTCGTCCTCTCTGCGCTTTTTGCCTGCTACGCAAACTGCCGAAACGACAAGAGCTGTTGTCAATATGGCGATAATACCTTTTGGAGCGGCTACACCGGTCTTAGGACTGGAAGTTGTCGCTGCCTTTGCAGTTGTTGTTGAACTCTCACTCTTCTTTGAGGAAGAATTTACCGTGGTGGTTTCGGGTTTCTTGTTGTCCGCGGAATCGGCACTTGTCAGGACAGTGAAAGTCATATCTTCGGGGAATATATGCTTACGTTCAATATCATAATACACGCCGATCGTCTTTAATCTGACAGAACTTTCAATACTGCCTGCGGCAACGTCCTCTTCTGTGACAGTATACTTGTAGGGAACGGAGAGAGTCTCACCGTGTGCAAGACTTGTGAATTTAGCGTCATTATTATCCTCGCCTACCGGGAAGAGCTTGCCGCTTATCGACAGCTCAAGCTCGATGTCCATACCTAGTTCATCTATGGTAAACCAGTCATCAGTATTATAGGCTATTTCCATAACGCCCTCAAGGATATCGCCGGCTTTATAGCTTTCCTGCTCATTTACAGGCTTGTTTGTTATTGCGAAGTATTCAGTTTCGGGGTAGCTTCTTATAGCGAAGTTATCATAGTCGTAGCCGTCGTTGTTCATATCCTTGTTGATCTCACGCAGATCGTCGATAACATCTGCCCAGTCGCTCCAGTTATCGCCTGAGCCAACGTAGCTCTCGCCCTTGTTGACTACAGCCTTTGCGTATTCGGTGTAAGGAGAAAAGTTTTCCGGGTCATAGCCGGCATTGATTTGTCTCTGGTATTTGCAGTCGTTATAAAAATCAAGACCTTGTCTGTTTTGATCTCTTGCATAGTTGAGCTGATAGCCTTCAGCGTCTTTTATCTTTACGACTACCGAATATTTTTCGCCCTTTCTCAGACGGAGCGCTCTGCCGAGGTCGATCATATGGTAGCCTGAGAATGTGAAATGCTCACTGCTCTTCATAAACAGCTCGCCGTCTACCGGCGATTCAGCACCGTCGTTCAGCTTATATATGCTGTATTCAACATCGCTGTCAGCACCGCAAACCTCAACGCCTATGAATCTTACAACACAGTTGTTGTCGGCGGTGAATACATTTGCTGTAGACACCTCATCATCAAATGTGACTCTCTCTCTTAAATACACCGGAAGGAAATCATACATATTGATATTCTTCATAAGGAAACTGGTGTCGCTGTCATTGTTGATATTAAAAGATTCAACAGTATCGAGGCTTTGGTCATAGTACGAGATATAGAAATAGCCATCGCCGTTATTGCCCCAGCCCACACTGTCGGGGTCAGTGTTGGTGTCCTTTGAGCCCCAGCTGTTTCTTACTATCCATGCACCGTCGCCGCCGATAGTTCCTTTAGGGTCATAGAAATACTCCTTCGGGAAGTTATCATCGTATCCGACTATACAAACAGCGTGGTCTGAATAGACATAATGGTTAATAGAATCAGGGTCATCAGGGTCATAGTTCTTATCATAGGTATAGTGAGCCCAGATAGCTGCTTTTTCCATTTCGTTGGTTGGTGTGCCGTTTTCGTCAAGGAAGTTCATATATGAGCCTATCTCCTGAACATCATCAGGAAATGATGAGTCAGAACAGAAGCCGACAGACACGCCTCTTCCGTTTAAAAGCTCGCTCTTTATAGCATCAGTTCCTATCTGATTATATCTATAGCTATGGTCTCTGTTGATTCCGGCGGGCTGGGGGAGCAGACTGCCGTCTTTAAGCTCATAATTATTCTTAAATCTGTCGGATTCATCGAGACTCCAGTCAGAGTAGTCTTCCCAGTAGAAGATGCGGATATAATGTTTGCCTATGTCTTCTTCAGTAACTCCTTCAAGAAGCTGCTCGAATTTATCATAAGTCATATACTCATAATCAGGGTACTTCTCCATCATTCTATCTCTGAAATCAGAGAAATCCTCTGCACGGATATATTCGGTATAAAGAGTATCAAAATCGTTGTATGAGATTTTTTGAGTATCTTCATCGATATATATGTGCATAAGATAGCATTGGTCATACAGTGTTTCCTTGTCAGTAGGTTCATACGGGAACGCGGACTCAAACACAGGACCTACTCCGGCGGAGAACATAGTAGTAGCATACATCTGGAAGCCGCCTCTGTCATATACTGCGGAACTTATTGCCGCTGGGTTGTCAGAGACTTCATCAGTGGAGTAATATCCTTCGCCCGCCTGTGACAGGTACTTGCCGCTTTCTTCAGACAGCGGCTTAGCCGAAAACCATGCCAGATGTTTTTCCGAAAGGTCATACAGGGATGCGAGCCACGAGAGATCGGCGTTGTTGTAATCAAAGTCCTTTGCACTTGCCATGCTCGTTTCTGCGGCAGCTATAGCGCCAAAGCTCCAGCAGGTGCTCCAATATCCCTGATTCCTGATGGGAGGGACGTAGTTTTTTCCGTCAACATTACGCAGATCGAACTTTTCCGGAAAATCAGAGGTATCAATATGCGGATTATCCTTCTCCAGCCAAGACTGATCGTATTCCGGATAGTAATCGTCGTAAGTGGTGGCTGCATCGTTTTTGTGCAGTTCATAGTCGTTCTTGTGAATCGCTGAGACTATGTCATTTCGTGTGTAGGAAGCTTCTGCTTCCATCGCTGCTTCGGCAAATGGGAATACACCCATTGTGCCTGCGGAAAGTGCAATAGCTGTAACAAAGGCACTTATTCGTCGGATTTTCTTCATAAAATTTCCTCCTTTATATTTTTATCGTTCCACAATTTAACACTGCCTGACAGACACAGAGGGTCCTTGCGGGGTGTACTGGGAAACAATAATAAAGACTTGGTATAATATACCACCTGCCCACAACTTAGCAAAGGAGAGTCCCTTTCTCCTGAGCGGTACTTATGCCCCTATATAAATTATGTATAGTTATATTATACCATAAAGGTTAACTAAATGCAAGAAAAATTATCTTGAAAATACAATTTTGTATTATTTGACGAAGTTTCTCTCATCGCCTGCCCAAGTACACAGAAGCTTTTCCGCAGTATACCATATTCTTTTATCGTTTAGCCATACTTTTTATATAAGAAAAGCCGCAGGTTTCCCTGCGGCTGAGTGTGTCAAAAACTGACTGTTGCTATGAATCAATCGGACGACTACGTAATTAAACTCCGTATGTTGCTCTGTACTCGAGCATTTTGTCGAGGTACTCCTTACCGGGAACGATGTCATTGCGGATAGCGTCGATGATGTCTTCCATAGTAACGATGGGGTAAACGGTAACACCAAAATCGCGCTTTACCTCCTGAACAGCCGAAAGGTCTCCGGTACCCTTTTCCATGCGGTCAACGGTTATGACCATTCCTGTAACGTCAACGTCAGCGGCACTCTTTAATTTGGGCATAGACTCGCGAAGTGCCTTACCTGAAGTCATAACGTCGTCGATGATAACGACCTTTTCGTTGTCGATAAGGGTCTTGCCAACGAACATTCCGCCTTCACCGTGGTCCTTGGCTTCCTTGCGGTCGAAGCAGTAGTTTACGTCGATTCCGAACTTGTTGCTGAGTGCGACAACAGCTGAAACAGCAAGGGGGATACCCTTATAAGCGGGTCCGAAGAGAGTTTCGACGGGAATGTTATTAGCGTGTATGCATTCAGCGTAGTATTCGCCGAGTTTAGCGAGCTGAGCACCTGTCTTGTAGTTGCCGCAGTTGATGAAATATGGTGCTTTTCTGCCGCTTTTCAGCGTGAATTCGCCGAATGTGAGAACCCCGCATTCAACCATGAATTTGATAAAGCTTTCTTTGTAAGTCATTGAGTTTACCTCCATTTATTTAACCGCAGACGCGGTTGTTGTCATGTTAAAAATAAAAAATATATCCGCATTCCGGACATCTCGGGTAGTCGATATCAAGCTCTGCGTTACACTCGGGACAGCGTTTTTTCGGGAGCTTGTCTATGTCATCGTCGATGTCGAAATCGTAGTCATTGGTGAATCCTACCTGTTTCACGCGGAAAAACACACCTGCGACAATGCCGCAGTCCTGACAAAAGAAACCTGGAGTTTCTGTCTTATCGGTCTCGGCAACGAGCTTGTCGCCTTCATACCATTCGATATTCGGGTAAGCGTAAGAACTCATAGCACCCACACCGTGCACTGAGACTTTGAATTTGCCGATTTTCATACGTTTTCCGCAGTTTCCGCATATCATAAGGCATCCTCCGTTCAGGTACTTTAATTTATTATAGCACAAGAATTCGGAAAAGGCAATATGCGGGAAGGATTTTATTGAATGGTTAATATGTAAAAAATAATTTTTATTAAAATAGACTTGCAAAATCAACTCGAAGAGGTTATAATAATAGGGTACGTAAATTTTGAGTACGGTCTGCTGTGAGGCAGCCACGAAAACTTTGGAGATAAAATGGATAAAAAAAGAACTGTTCAGCGAGGCGGCAGAAAAAATACAGGGCATCCGAAAGTCAGATTTAACTTTGGTATCCTGCTCAGTATTTTTACGGTGTCATTTCTCGCTTGTTTTGCGCTTTATATGACCGCAGCAAACATAAACGACGATTTCTTTGGCGACGCTATTGAAGACACTGCCGAAGAAATTGCAGAGCCTTCTTCACAGTCAGCGTCTGTATCGGACGAGGATACAGAGGAAGCTTCCGGGGTTCCGGCACCTTCTGTGACAAATCCGGTTCCGCAGTCGGCAGCGGCAGATGCTTCATACTTTGAGAACTGCTGCCTTGTTACCGACCCGCTTCTTCTTCAGATGGGTGAACTTGGCAGTATACCGTCACAGAATGTATTCGGCAATTCACAGCTGAGTGCGGTAAACTGCATGAATACGAAGGTTGAAAGCTCATTCGGCACCGTAGCTGTATATGATATTGTAAAGCTTAAAAAGCCTGCAAATCTCTATATAATGCTCGGAAATGACATCGGAACATCTTCTTCCGACGAGATGATAGCAAGCTATACAACGCTTGTGAACAATCTTCACGGAGCTCTGCCTGATACCAATATATATATAATGCAGATACCACCTATGGCGGCGGAGATAAATGATAAGGTGAACGAGTACAATAACCGTCTGCTCGCAATGGCGAATACGCTGGGGGTTTATTGTATCGACACCAATACCGCACTGAAAAATGAGTCGGGAACTATCAAGGAAGAGTACTGGTCCGACGAGACCCATTCGCTCACAGAAGAGGGATATAAAACTGTATGCGGTTACATTCTTACACATACTGTATAATTTTCAGACCACTATATATAGTGGTCTTTTCTCTTAGTATAACTACATATGATACAGACAACGCAATATAGCCAAAAACCGGAAATGTGCTGATTTTATTATAGAAAATGCCTAAAAACAGCGGCATTTCCACCACATCAATTGTTGCTATGTGTGCTTGACAAGCGGCTCGCTTTGCTTTATACTAATATAGAAAGGACAAAAGACGAGACACTATATATTGTGATACAGGAGGTCATGCTGATGATAATCCATATTATTAAAAGAGACGGAAGAAAAGTCCCTTTTAATATTGAAAAAATCGCTAATGCGATTTTCAGAGCTGCCCAGTCGTGCGGCGGAACTGATTTCAATGTTGCTATGGAAACCGCTGCGGAGGTTTGCAAGAGATACGAAAGTGAGAATCCTTCAAAAGTCCCCAGCGTTGAGGAAATACAGGACCTCGTTGAAAAGACTCTTATCGAGAAGGGTCACGCGAAAACAGCTAAGGCTTACATTCTCTACCGTTACGAGCGCACACGCTCACGCGAGATGAAGACTAACCTGATGTGCGTACTCAACGAGCTTACGTTCAGTGCCGCTAAAGACAGCGATATAAAGCGCGAGAACGCTAACATCGACGGTGATACCGCAATGGGCACAATGCTCAAATACGGTTCCGTATCCGCTAAGGAGTATTATGGTATGTACGTGCTTGAGCCTAAGCACGCTAAGGCTCACCGTGAAGGCGATATACATATCCACGACCTTGATTTCTACACTCTCACAACTACGTGTACTCAGATAGACCTCAAAAAGCTCTTTACAAACGGCTTTTCAACAGGTCACGGCTTCCTCAGAGAGCCTAACGATATTTCAAGCTATTCGGCACTTGCCTGCATAGCTATCCAGTCAAATCAGAACGACCAGCACGGTGGTCAGAGTGTGCCGACATTCGATTACGCAATGGCTGACGGTGTAAAGAAGACCTATGCAAGCCGTTACATTCAGAACGTTGCAAGAGCACTCACACTTATCGGCGGTGTCGAAGATGGTGATACTGCGGCTAAGGAGATAAAAAAGGAAATGCTCGAAAAGTACGGGCTTCGTCCTGTCCTTGCAAATGATAACGGCTATGCTGAGAAAGAATCTGAACTTCTCAGAAACTATACCGATGCTGAAACTGCTGAAAGGATTCAGGAGTTCTCACGCAAGAACGCTGAGAAGGAGACCGACAGAGCTACATATCAGGCTATGGAAGCTCTTATCCATAACCTCAATACTATGAACAGCCGTGCCGGTGCTCAGACTCCGTTCAGCTCGATCAACTACGGTACTGATACAACTCCCGAGGGCAGAATGGTCATCAAGAACGTTCTTCTCGCTCAGGAAGCAGGTCTCGGAAACGGCGAGACTCCTATTTTCCCGATACATATCTTCAAGATAAAGGACGGTATCAACTACAATCCTACCGACCCCAACTACGACCTCTTCAAGCTTGCGTGCAGAGTATCTGCGAAGAGACTCTTCCCGAATTTCTCGTTCATTGATGCTCCCTTCAATCTCAAGTACTATAAAGAGGGCAACCCTGATACAGAAATCGCTTACATGGGATGCCGTACACGTGTTATCGGCAACAATTATGACCCCTCACGCGAGATTGTTACAGGCAGAGGCAACCTCAGCTTCACATCTATCAACCTCCCGAGACTTGCGATAAAGTCCGACCACAATGTTGGTCTCTTCTTCGATAAGCTCGACGAAATGATGGACCTCGCTATCGACCAGCTCATGCACCGTTTCCGTATACAGTGCCAGAAGCACGTAAGAAATTTCCCGTTCCTCATGGGACAGGGTATATGGATAGACTCCGACAAACTTGGCCCTGACGACACTATTGGAGAAGTACTCAAGCATGGTACACTTTCTGTCGGATTCATCGGTCTTGCTGAAACTCTTAAAGCACTCATTGGTGCTCATCACGGTGAAAGCGAAGAAGCGCGTGAACTCGGACTCGAAATAGTTGGAGCAATGCGTAAGCGTCTTGACGAAGAGGCAAAGCGTACAGGTCTCAACTTCTCACTTCTCGCAACACCTGCCGAGGGTCTTTCCGGACGTTTTGTCCGCATGGACGCTAAAAAGTACGGCATAATCGAAGGAGTTACAGACCGCGATTATTACACAAACTCGTTCCATGTGCCGGTATACTATCCTATCAGCGCTTTTGAGAAGATAAAGATAGAAGCTCCGTACCACGAGCTTACAAATGCAGGTCACATCAGCTATATCGAGCTTGACGGTGACCCACTTGAAAACCTCAATGCATTCGAGAAAATTGTTCGCTGCATGAAGGAATCGGGAATCGGCTACGGTGCTATCAATCACCCTGTAGACCGTGACCCCTGCTGTGGATATACAGGTATCATCGGTGATGTATGTCCCTGCTGCGGACGTAAGGAGCACTCCGACAACATCGCATTTGACCGTATCCGCCGTATAACAGGTTACCTCGTAGGTACACTTGACCGCTTCAACGACGGCAAGCGTGCTGAGGAGCGTGACCGCGTAAAACATAACGTTTAAGGTGATATAATGGAACTCAGAATCGCCGGGACCGTCAATGATTCTATCGTTGACGGACCGGGTATCAGATTTACAATATTCACTCAGGGCTGCCCCCATAACTGTAAGGGCTGCCACAATCCGCAGACTCACGACTTTGAAGGCGGTGAGCTTGCAGACACAGACACGCTGCTTGAAAAAGTAAAAAGCAACCCTCTGCTCGACGGAGTAACATTCAGCGGAGGTGAGCCATTCTGTCAGGCTGAGCCGCTTGCAAAGCTCGGCAGAGAGGTTAAAAAGCTCGGCATGAACGTGATAACGTACACCGGCTACACGTTTGAGCAGCTTTACAATGAGCGCGATAAGAATAATTGGGACAAACTGCTTGAAGTCACGGATTATCTCATTGACGGACCCTTTATCCTTGAACAAAAGGACTGGGAAATCAAGTTTCGTGGCAGTAGTAATCAGCGATATATCGACTGTCAGGCAAGCCTGAAAGAGGGCAGGGCAGTTGAATGTGAGCCCTGAATAAGTAATAAAGCCGTTGGCATTAGAGTGCTTCCCTTTTCGGTATCCTGCGAAACCGCCAAAGGGGGGCTCCCCTTATCCGGCGGCTTTTTAATTTACAAAAAAGTCAGGCAATGCTGTACAAAATAAAAAAACGGCACCGGGAGTATTCCCTCGGTGCCGAGTGATTTGGCGTATCCGCCTTGCCGTCATATAGCGAATAAAACCCGCACGAAGCAGGTGGGTAAACGCCCTGAAGCTTCACGCTCCCTTCGTCCGCAAGCGGGAGGT
>CADAYP010000010.1:0-54688 GCA_902792235.1 Ruminococcus flavefaciens | reverse complement strand
TCATCAAAAGCTCGGTAGTAAGCTCCATCGGCTTATTTGTTTCATTATTGATAAAGTCTTCCCATGCAGCAAGTCCCTGTTCTGAGTTATGTTCATATGTTTGGCGTGTTATGTCATTAATCATAGTTTTTCTCCTTCATCCTTAATTATTCAATAGTAAGAATATCAATAAATCCTGTAACGTCAAAGATCTCCATCAGATTTTCACTTGCACCATGGATAACCATGCTTCCCTGCTTATTCATGATCTTCTGTGCAGAAAGAAGTACACGAAGTCCTGCTGATGAAATGTAATCGAGCTTGCTGAAATCAAATTCGAGTTCAGTGATACCGCTGATAGAGGATTTAATTTCAGATTCAAGCTGAGGAGCCGTAGTTGTATCGAGTCTTCCTTCAACTGCTAATACAAGTTTTGAGCCATTCTTATTTTGGTTAATTGTCATTATTGGTGGCCTCCCTTTTTAGTTGATTATAGTTTGAAATCAACAATTATGATAAACAGATTATAGCATACTTTATCATAAACATCAAGAGAAAACCAAAAAATGCACAAAATTTTAACATTACGTCCATATTTGAGGGCGAATTTGCACACTTCTTATGTTTTAACATTACGTCCATATTTGAGGGCGAATTTGCACACTTCTTATGTTTTATATAATAGAAGCATAGCAGTTATCCTTGAGAATTGTGATGTATTTCTGTATCGGAAGAGCATCAAAAAGCATTCATGATAATATTGGAGTGCCTCAGAAAAAAACAAAATCGTACATCCGAGTGAAATGCTTCATTCACAGGCTCACAAATCGTTCACAGTGGCTTTAGCTGCTTTCGGTGGTGCAGCTTCTCGAACTGCCACCGATGCCGTCAGAAACGGCTCACAAATCGCTGATAGGTTTACTAACAGATGGTTTTCGGGAAAACAAAAAAGGACTCGATCCCAGTGTTTTCACATTTCGTGAAAACCACTAAAACCGAGTCCGAAACTTTGTATACTATTTTTTGCTGACAAAATCGAGATTTGCCTGTATTTCGACCTTTGGAGGGGACTGAATTCGCACTTTTGAGAGTTCGAATCCGTACACATGGCTAAAATAGCCCAATGTCATCTATGAAAATCGAAGTAAATTTTTCGAGATTTGGGTAGCAAAAAAGCCCGATATTTCGGGTTTTTTGGACATGTCATCAATTTAGTCATGACGATATGTGTTATCTGTACGAAATAGATGACTTTCATGCGCGGAAAACAATTCGCGTCCCTGAAAAACTGAGACGCGAAACTGCCCGCGGGGGCTCCCCGCTGGTACGCCTGAGTGGAATCGAACCACCGCACATGGCGTCGGAGGCCACTGCTCTATCCACTGAGCTACAGGCGCATATTACGGATAAATCCGCATTAATGAAAAGCATTTCTGCTACGTTTCTTATTATATCATTTATACATTGCATTGTCAACCTTTTGTTGATCAGAAAATGATAACTATCTGTCGGAAAAGACTGTAATTGATGCAAAATAGAGGCAAATGTAGTGTGGAAGAATCAACTGCAGAAGTATGAACCGCTTACAAATATTATTATATCAAAAACTATTGTATTTTGCGCGTATTTATGGTATAATTAATAAGAAATGATTTCAGAAGCTGATTCTGGGATTTAACAAAGCGGAGTTCTTAGGCAGAACTCCACTGACGGAGGTGAGAAAAACGGAAGATTATATCTACATAATTGTTGCGCAGACCGGCACACGACCTGCAAAATTTTTCAGGTTTTTTACCAAGAAGCCATATAACCATGTATCGCTTTCAGGTGACGTTAACCTTTCTGAGATGTATAGCTTCTGCCGCACATATAAACCGGTACCGCTTCCGGCAACATTCAATCAGGAGATAGTCGGAAAGGGAACTCTCGGGCAGTATGGCTATATACCGTGTGAAATATACCGTATAGCAGTAACAAAGGAACAGAAGGCGGAGTATAACAGGGTTATCAGACATTTTGCGGATAACCGGAATATTTACTCATACAATGTACTCGGACTGCTTGCTGTATACCTTAACATAGAGTGGAAACGCAAGAAGAGTTTTGTCTGTTCACAGTTCGTCGCATACACAATGGATAAGATAGGCATACCGCTGGAAAAGTCGTTCTGTCTTTACACACCGGACGATTTCCGCAAATTCCCCGGAGCAACGCTCTACTATGCAGGCGAACTGAATACATTCTATGATGAAATGACATCGCGTCCCGGAGGACGTTTTCCACGCAGAAGCGCTACTAAGGCATAAAGAGAGAGTATATAACAGGTACGAGGAGTCTTACTTCGTCAGGTGAGAGGAGGTAGGCGGCAAATGTTGACCTGCTTCCTTCAGAAAAAACACTTGTGTCGAATGTTAAAGCTTGTCCGAGAATATCGAGCCGTGCTGAGGAATCGCTGACTGTCAGACGTGCCGGAGGGATTTTCTCTTCGCTGAGCCTGTTATACGAATTGGCATAACTGAATATGAACATCCACAGACCGCCGGTCAGGGTAATGTAAGTAAGCATTAACCTGACGGCGGTATTCTTTTTTGGTATCATTTTTTCTCCTTTACCGAGTTGAGAGTACGGCTGAGTGAGCGGCCGATAAGTTGTCCGGAGTATTGTACCTGTTCGAGGGTATTGCAGTGTGAACCGACTTCGATGAGCAGACTGCCGGTAGTCAGGTCCTGATTATAGTGCCGGTAATCGAACAGGATAGGGCGGGTCAGTCCTGCATAGTCAGTTTCCATTTGCTGCTGAAGAGTGCAGGCAAAGTGGAAATTCTTGATATAGTCGGGCATATCGAGTGTACCGTCGTCACAGCCTGAAATAATCATGACCTGAGCGGCTTCCCTGCCGTTGATATTGACATATGGCTGGGCGGCAGTACCGTCGCCGGATATAGCATCGCGGTGGATATCGAGAGCGACTTTGATAGTCGGGTACTGTTCAAGAATAGGGAGAATAGTTTCGCGGCTCCGGTCATATGAACCGTTATACGACGGATAATCGTGAATATCGGTAACGTGTATAACTCCTATACCGGCGGCTTCAAGTTCAGCCTGAATAGCGTCACCGACCATGACCATATTTTTTGTAGGGTCAGTGGTGCGGTAGTTGAAACCTGCATCGTAGTGTTCGCGTACAAACGGCTCGAAGCTTTCGGTCGTGTGGGTGTGGTAGATAAGAACCTGTGGCAGGGTAGTGTCAGAAATTGTGAAATTGGGCAGACAGTGGCTTTCACGGAGAAGGTCATCGTTGGGAATATCGGTCTTATTGTTGACCTGACCGGCTTTTTCAAGGTCAAAGAATGAGGTACCGCTGTAAAGTCCGTAGGTGGTACGATATATATCACCGCCTTCGGTCCACTGGTCATCAGTTGGATAAGGCTTTGGACCGGCATCTGCCGCTTTCATTTTAAGTGGACTCACAAGTTTTACCTGTTCGTCAGGCAGTTCGCCGTCTGCGGTATATCCGTACCCCTCAGACAGCATTACAGAGCGGCTTTTTTTAGAGTTTCCCTGAGAAAAGCTGTGAACAGTCATAGTGCCGCCTGAAGGTTCTTCTGACTGTATACTTGTACTGCCTATGCGGTTCACGGCAGATTTTATATCCGGTATACACCTTGCTGAAACAGCCGCCGCAAACGGTGCTGACAAAAGTATCAGAGCTTTTAAAGTGCGTGTGATTTTTCTGCGTTTATAACGTGTCATTTCCTCACCTCATTATTATATCCGTTTATTAGAGCATATTCACGCAGTCGGCTGAATATTCATGGGACCGAGAGGGATAATGTTGAAAAAAGCGGAATAAGATGATACTGAGGTGATAAGATGTACAGGACATACAGCGTTTCACGCTTTCTTGGACTGCTTCTGCTTGACGCATTTATATTTTCAGTATGCGGCATATTCTTCCTTGTATTCGTATCGTCTGCGGACAGCCGTGAGGAGGCGGCAGTAACATTGCCGGTACTGATGTATCACAGCGTATGCAATGGTGAACCGACAGAGTACAGGGTAACTCCGGAACAGCTTGAAAGTGACCTTGAATGGCTGAGTGAAAACGGCTATAAAAGTGTTACTGCGGCAGAAGTGACAGCGTATGCGAACAGCCGCGGAGACCTTCCTGAAAAGCCGGTCATGATAACTTTTGACGACGGCTATTATAATAATCTTGCGTATGCACTGCCGCTTCTTGAGAAATACGATATGACGGCGGTGGTATCGGTGGTGGGGGAGTACACTGATAAAGATGCCGCGGCAGACCCTCATGTTCCGTCATATTCATATCTTACTTGGGAGGATATAGGTGAACTTTCCGACTCGGGCAGGGTTGAGATAGGTGCGCACACTTACGCTATGCATTCTTTGTACAGCGGCAGAAAAGGCTGTGGAAAACTTGCCGGCGAGTATGAACAGGAATACCGTGACGCACTGAGTGAGGACATACGGCTTCAGCAGGAAGGCTTCAAGGAGCATTTAGGGTATGTACCGACGGTGTTTGCGTATCCGTTCGGGAACGTCAGCCGTGAGAGTGTACCGGTACTGCGTGAGAATGGTTACCTTATGACACTTACGTGCCGTGAACTGCCGAATCGTATCACGCGCGACCCTGACTGTCTGTACGGGATCGGCAGATTCAACCGGAGCGGACTTTATTCCACTGAAGAATATATGTCTGAGATCATGGGATTATCAGATTAGCAGGTTTACAAAAAACGGACGAATAAGGGCAGTGACCCAAACTCGTCCGCAAGGATTATTTTATAACTGCAAAAGCCTGTTTCAGACTTGAAGCAGGGATTATTTCGATGTCGTAGCTTTTGGTGTCGATACCTGAAAGACACTGCTTGGGAATTACGACTTTTTTGAATCCCATTCGTTCAGCTTCCCTGATGCGCTGAGAAGCGTGCGGGACTGACCGTATTTCGCCGCCGAGACCTATTTCGCCGAATGCGATAAGTTCCTCGTCGATGAGCTTGTCCATTATACCCGAGTACAGCGCCATTGCAACAGGCAGGTCAGCCGCAGGTTCATCGAGACGGAATCCGCCAACTATATTGAGGTAAACGTCGAGACTTCCCATGAAAATACCGAGACGTTTTTCAAGGACTGCTATAATAATATTCAGTCTGTTGAAGTCGAAGCCTGTGACCATTCTTCGAGGTGCAGAATAGCTCGTCTTAGCGGCGAGAGCCTGAACTTCCGCAAGAATGGGGCGACTGCCCTCCATTACGCAGGCAACACAGGTACCTGAAACGTTATGCGGTCTGCCTGAAAGGAGCATCTGTGAAGGATTAGCTACCTCTGCGAGACCCTTGTCGAGCATTTCAAAAACGCCTATTTCGTTGGTCGAGCCGAAGCGGTTTTTTACAGCACGGAGCAAGCGATAGCTCTGATGACGTTCGCCCTCGAAGTACAGGACTGCATCAACGATATGTTCCATTACTTTAGGACCTGCGATAGCGCCGTCCTTGTTGACGTGACCTACTATGATGACAGGGATCTCCTGACTTTTAGCGGTCCTCATGAAGAGATTTGTACACTCCCTGACCTGTGTCAGACTTCCCGGACTTGACGTTATGCGGTTTATGCTCATGGTCTGAATTGAGTCGATAATCGCGATATCAGGAGCACTTCCGGCAATGGTTTCAGCGACTGCCTCTGCGTCATTGGCGGTGAGAATATAGAGGTTTTCGGTATCGACTCCGAGCCTTTGTGCACGGAGCTTTATCTGCCTTGCCGACTCCTCGCCTGATACGTACAGGACAGAGTGTTCCTCACCGAGAAACTGGCATATTTGCAGAAGGAGTGTACTTTTGCCGATACCTGGTTCGCCGCCGAGAAGTACGAGAGAACCTTTTACGAGTCCGCCGCCGAGAACGCGGTTTAGCTCGCCTATTCCCGTGTCATAGCGTACATCGTTATCGGTGCCGATATTTTCAAGTTCGAGAATCTGTTCAGAGAGGTCGGGAACATTTCCTGAACCGGAACTGCCGCTTATGGGAGAAGAGTCGGCAAGTTCCTCTTCAAAGCTGTTCCATGCGCCGCAAGATGGACATTTTCCGTTCCATTTTGAACTTTCGTAGCCGCACTGGTTACAAGTGTAGATATATTTAGATTTAGCCATAGTTCAGAGAAGTGCCGAGGTGATGTTTTCCTCGGTGAGTATGAATTTTCTGCCGACCTGCATAATGCTTCCGGAGCTTTCGTAGTCTGCCGCTGAGAAATTGCTGTCAGCAAGGCTCCAGTAGGTCGTTTCCGTGGGAGTTTCTGCATAGAATACAAGCTTTTCCATGTCGAATTTAATACAGCCGAGACTGCCGTATCTGCCGTCGAGTTCAGATATCTCGCTGCCGCTGAAATAGTATATACTGCACTGCGACTCTGAGAATGAACCTTCTGAAACTACAAGTTCCGGTACATCGTCACCATTGAGGTCACAGAACTCAAAAGCTGCATCGCTTCCGGTGTCGGTATACGAAGTGAGAAGTTCGGTGAGTTTGTTTTTGCACAGCTCTTTCTGCTCTTTGTTGAGAACTGCGCCCCAGCTTTCAGCGCGGTGGATACCATAATTTACAGCCGCGTCGCCGAATGTGAATTTTCTTCCTATTCTGAACGATGGACCAACGTTGTACTCTGCAAGTGTTTCTTCGTACTGATTGAGCAGAACTTCGCTTCCGTTTATACTGTGCACGATGGTAGCACCTGAGGAAGCTTCACCTGAGTTGTCGCTGTAGTTGAGCTTATCGACAAGTTCACTGCCGTCATACTGCTTGAATTTACCGATGACGAAGCCGTCGCCGCTGTACTCCTCGTGGATATAGCCCTGTTCGGGAAGGTACTCGAATTCGCCGAAAAATCCGGCTGTTCCGAGTTCGAGTATAGTGCCTCCGGAGCAGGTGTATATCTCGCACACAGACGATTTGTCGTTCGATGGAGAAATGATAAGCTCGGGGGTATCATCGCCGGTGATATCGGTTATTTCAAAGGCAGAGCCGTCTGTGGGATTGGAGTTATAGCGGTCAGAGTTTTTGAACTCGTTAAGCTGAGATTCATATGGAGCCTGCCACTCGAAAGAAATACTCTCCGGTGATATTTTTTCGGGTTCTTCCTGAGAGGAAGATGATACATTTTTAGTAGTCGAACAGCCTGCAAGAGCAGCTGATGTTAATAGTGAAATAAGGCATAACGCTTTGTTGATTTTCAAATCAAGACCTCCAGTTTTGTTCTGTATGGCTGCATAGCCAACTTATATTCTATCATATTATTAGTGAAGTGTCAAATCAAGGCATGATTAATAAGCGGTATAAAGTGAAAGGAGATAATATGAACGATACATATATTATACCCGAGGTTTACGACGATATTGAAAAACTGCCCGATGAAGATGATACTGCCGCACTTGCTGAGGAGCGTTCACGGCAGAAAAAAGAGGGCAGAGCAGACGATATAATTGCAATGCAGACAGCTGTATGCCTGCTTACCGCTATAGTACTGGCAGTGCTGAACATTTTCAGGAGTGATATCGCAGGGGAACTTTTTGAAAAACTGAGCGGACTTTCTGCCGATACGCATGAGCTTTTCCGCAATCCGATATACCTGATCATGGAGTATATAGGCAAGTGAAAAGAATCAGGATACGTTTTACTTTTCTGCTGTTTAACGCGGTACTTTTCATTTTCCGCGATGCAGGACTTATCTTTGCATTTTATGCAGTATGTCTTCTTCATGAACTCGGACACCTTGCCGCATTAAAGCTGACCGGCGGCGAACTGCGAATGGTCGAACTTAGCGGCATAGGTATAAGGATAACGGCTTCTCCGGCGGCTGACATTAAAAGGGGAGCGGCAGTCCTGCTGAGCGGACCCGCTGTTAATTTGCTGATGTATGCGTTACTAACCTTCAGCGGAAACTCCGGCAGACTTGCTGAACTCAGTCTTGCCGCGGGACTTTTCAATCTGCTGCCGTTCAGTTCACTCGACGGCGGTGCACTTCTTGATATGCTTGCGGAGGGAAGTCCACACGAACGACTGATACAGTCAGTTCTGAAAGCAGTCCGAATAGGAATTATCCTGATTCTTGCGTGCTTTGCAGTTAGATGCGCCTGTGTCAGTTTATGCGTGTGAGAGTGTGAGGAAAGGCTTGACAAATGGGGGATTACGTGATATAATGTATTCCGACAGTTCGTTTGCGCCATCCTGTCGTTAAACAAAACCACGGGCTAATCATGAATATTACGCGGGTGACCGCGTTATTTGTGTGTCTATCAGCCTGTAGTGTAACCACTGCGGGCATTTTTTATGGAGTGATAAAATGTACTATCTCAAAACCAAAGCCGCTTTCGACAGTGCACACTTTCTCGCAGGATATAACGGTAAATGCGCTAATATCCACGGTCACAGATGGACGATTGAGGTAACTGTAAAAAACGGCGCACTGATAGAGTCGGGCGAAAAGCGCGGTATGATAATCGACTTCGGCGACTTGAAAAAGGCAGTCCGCTCACTTGCTGACGAGTACGACCATGCCCTGATTTATGAGGACGGAACTCTCCGTCCGACGACTGTTTCTGCACTTAATGAGGAAGAATTCCGGCTTATTCCGGTGGGATTCCGTCCGACTGCTGAGAATTTCGCACATTTTTTCTGCGGTAAGCTTCGCGACGAGGGACTCCCTGTGCACACGGTTACGGTATACGAAACTCCTGAAAACTGTGCTGTATATGAGGTGGAAGAATGAGCGTATACCCCGTTGCTGAGAAATTCGTGAGTATAAACGGTGAAAGTACAAAAGCCGGTGAACCGGCTGTATTCGTGCGTTTTCGCGGCTGTAATCTCAGCTGTGGCTACTGCGATACAAAATGGGCGAATACAGCTGAGTGTCCGGCAGAAATGCTTACGGCTGAGGAGATAACCACATACATAAATTCTACAGGAATAGTAAATGTCACTCTCACAGGCGGCGAACCGCTTCTGCAAAAGGATATATGCACGCTTATAGAAATGCTTTCGGATGAGGGACACAGTGTAGAAATTGAGACTAATGGCAGTATCTCTATAGAAACACTTTCAAATATGCCGTGCAGACCGTGTTTTACACTTGACTACAAGCTTCCGTCGAGTGGTATGGAAAGCAGTATGCTGACGGAAAATTATGATTATCTACAGCAGAAAGACGCAGTTAAATTTGTTGCAGGTTCGCTCAGTGACCTTGAAAAAGCGGCTGAGATAATCCAAAACTTCGCGCTGACAGAGAAGTGCAAAGTGTACATAAGTCCTGTTTTCGGCAGTATTGAGCCGGAAGAGATAGTAGATTTCATGTTGAGAAGAAAAATGAACGGTGTGAGACTTCAACTACAGCTTCACAAGTTCATATGGGACCCTGAGAAAAGAGGAGTTTGAAAATGGATAAGGAAAAAATCGAATACCACGTTCGCGGACTTCTTGAAGCTATCGGCGAAAATCCCGACAGAGAGGGACTTGTCGAAACACCTTCGCGCGTTGCTGATCTGCTTGAGGAAATGCTTGAGGGAACTGCTTATTCTAACCACGAAATAGCTCAGATGTTTGGCAAGACCTTTTCTGCCGAGGATACAGGTGCACAGGAAGCGGTTGTGATGAAGGACATCACAGTTTTCAGCTATTGCGAACATCATCTTGCACTTATGTATGATATGACTGTAAGTGTTGCGTATATCCCGCACGGAAGAGTACTCGGACTCAGCAAGATCGCACGTATATGCGATATGGCGGCAAAGCGTCTGCAATTGCAGGAACGCCTCGGAAGGGACATCGCAGAGATAATCTCCGAAGCCGCAGGAACTCCTGATGTAGGAGTGAAGATACTTGGTTCACATAGCTGTATGACTGCACGCGGTATCAGAAATGCATCTGCACGTACTGAGACTCGTACCTACACCGGAGATTTCAAGTCAAGACGTGACTTGCAGGAACTTCTTGACTGATTTAAGGCGATAGTAATTATTTGTATGTGTGATAAGGAGTATAAAATGAAAGCATTGGTATTATTCAGCGGAGGTGTGGACAGCTCCACCTGCCTCGGAATGGCTGTTGAAAAGTACGGAGCCGAAAATGTTCTCGCGCTGTCTATTTACTACGGACAAAAGCACGATAAGGAAATGCAGGCAGCTGAGCGTACTGCCGCGTATTACGGTGTTAAACTGAAAACTCTCGACCTCGCACTTATATTTGCTGATTCTGACTGCACCCTTCTTTCCGGAAACGGCGATATACCGCATGAAAGCTATGCTGATCAGCTTGCTGTGACAGACGGCAAGCCGGTCTCAACATATGTGCCGTTCAGAAATGGACTATTCCTTTCGTCTGCGGCAAGTATAGCGTTATCTAACGACTGCGGTATAATATATTACGGTGCACACAGTGATGATGCTGCGGGCAACGCTTACCCTGACTGTTCCGACGAATTCAACGAAGCTATGAACCGTGCTATCTTCCTTGGAAGCGGTCAGCAGCTGCGTATAGAGGCGCCGTTTGTGAACCTTACCAAGGCTGACGTTGTGAAAAAAGGACTTGAACTTAGTGTACCGTATGAACTTACTTGGAGTTGCTACGAAGGCGGAGACCGCCCATGCGGAGTGTGCGGAACGTGCCGCGACAGATTAGCAGCTTTTGAGGCAAACGGAGTCATCGACCCGCTTATGAAAGGAGAATAATATGGCAGGCAGAACTGAAAACGAAAAGGGCAGCATTACCCTCCTTGGTAATCAGAATACAAAGTATTCATCTGATTATGCACCTGAAGTTCTTGAGACTTTTCCGAATAAACACCCTGACAGAGACTATTTTGTAAAGTTCAACTGTCCCGAGTTCACGAGTTTGTGCCCTATCACCGGACAGCCTGATTTTGCGACTATCTACATATCATATATTCCGGATGAGCGTATGGTCGAAAGCAAGTCACTGAAACTTTACCTTTTCAGTTTCCGCAACCATGGAGACTTCCATGAGGACTGCGTGAATATTATCATGAATGACCTGATAAAGCTCATGGACCCGAAATATATCGAAGTATGGGGAAAATTTCTGCCGCGCGGAGGAATCTCTATCGACCCGTACTGCAACTACGGCAGACTGGGTACTAAGTGGGAAGAGGTCGCATGGGAGCGTCTTTCAAAGCATGATATGTTTCCTGAAGAGGTCAACAACAGATAATATGATGAAAAAAGCCACTCGTGAGAGTGGCTTTAAGCTTATAGAAAAATACGTTCAAACATAAAAAAGAGTGCGGATGCCCATTGGTCGTCCGATTAATTCGTAACAACAATCAGGCTTTTTGATACTTTGAAAGTTATATGCAGTAGTCTCCGTTGAGATTGATAGCACGGTCGATTATATCCTGAATGGTGATATTGTTGAGATAGTCGTTCACAACTTTGTAGAGACCTTCCCATATATAAAGAGTAGCACATTCGTCTTTTCGCGGACAGTTGTTGGGTTCATATTCAAGACAGGCTACAGGGGCAAGGTTTCCCTCAGTCAAACGCAGTACATCGCCGACTGTGAGTTCATTTGGAGCTTTTGCAAGCATATATCCGCCCTTGTTTCCGCGGTTTGTGCGGAGTATACCGCTTTTGTTGAGCATAGGAACTATCTGCTCAAGGTACTTCTTGGAAATGCCCTGACGTTCGGCAATGTCCTTGAGTGAGATAAAGCCATCTTCACTGTTTGAAGCGAGGTCGATAAGCATTCGCAGAGCGTATCTGCCCTTGGTTGATATTTTCATGATTAATTCTCCTTATGTCATAGGTTTTAGCAATGCGTTAACCCTATTATAACATAGGTTTAATATGTTTTCAAGTGCCTTGATGAAATTTTTCGTTGACATCACTATAGATTTGTGTTAAAATTAGGTGGATATTATTAAAGCAATGTGTTTAGTCGGTAATGCAGGGACGTGTTTAGTATACCTGTATATCAATTGCATAAATGGAGTTGAAATCATGAAAAATACATTTGGTTCAAGTGTTGCACTTACTCTTTTCGGCGAGAGTCACGGTGCGGCGATAGGCGGTATTCTTGACGGACTTGCTGCCGGAATACCGGTTAATGAAGAATTTATTGCACGTCAGATGTCGCTCAGAAAGTCAGTCGGGGATATATCTACTCCTCGCAAGGAAGCTGATATTGTAAGGATAGTAAGCGGTGTGTTTGAGGGCAGGACAACCGGTACACCCATTACTTTTATCATCGAGAATCAGGACACAAGAAGCCGCGATTACGGTGAACTTGCTTACAAGGCACGTCCCGGACACGCTGATTTTACGGCACAGATGAAGTATCACGGCTATCAGGACTTTCGCGGCGGCGGACATTTTTCCGGACGCATAACCGCGGGAATAGTAGCCGCAGGTGCCGTTGCAATATCGGCTCTTAGTACAAAGGGTATAAAAATCGGCACTCATATACTCTCGTGCGGCGGAATAAAAGACCGTCATTTTGGAGATATCTCCGCTGATATTGATAAGCTTGACGGACTTCCTTTTGCAGTGCTTGACGATGAATGCAAAGATAAAATGACTGCGGCTATACTTGCGGCAAAACAGGACGGCGACAGTGTGGGCGGAGTTCTCGAAACGGCTGTATACGGCTTTCCGGCAGGGGTTGGCGAACCGTGGTTCGATACACTTGAGGGAGTACTCTCGCACGCACTTTTCAGTATTCCTGCGGTAAAGGGAGTTGAATTCGGCGAGGGATTTGGTGTTGCTGACCTGAGAGGAAGCCAGTCGAATGACCCATTCCGCACTGAAAACGGCAGTGTAGTTACAGCTACCAATAACTGCGGAGGAATACTCGGAGGAATATCAAACGGAATGCCCATAGTTTTCCGCTGCGGAGTAAAGCCTACACCGTCGATATATAAGGAACAGCAGACCGTGAACATGAATACTTCCGAAAATACGACCCTACAGATTCAGGGACGTCACGACCCTGCAATAGTTCACCGTGCAAGAGTAGTTGCTGACAGTATAACTGCACTTGTTCTCTGTGACCAGCTTGCACTCAGATACGGTACTGACTGGCTTGCAGAATAATTTTTCAAAAAAGGCTTGACAAAATAAAAAAAAGGTGCTACAATAGCAACATAGTAAAAATGCAAAGACGAAGAGAAGTAACTGCGGAGTTCGTTTTCAGAGAGCGCGGAGTAGGTGTGAGCCGCGTATCAGAGCCTCAGCGAATAACACTTCCGAGCAGCAAACCCAAAGGTTTACCGAGTAGGGGAGCCGTTTTCCGCGCGTTACTGCGGACAAGAGTGACTGCTTTTGTTCATGCTCGCTAAGAGCTAAGGATATGCTTCCATGACCGAAAGCGGTAATTTCAGGTGGCACCACGGGTAATATGCTCCCGTCCTGTTCAGGGACGGGAGCTTTTTGTATATATTCTCGTCTGAATAATACTTGAAAGGAAAGATTTTCTATGAAACACACAGACATCAAGGACATCATCACTTCCGGCGAATTTGTCGGCAAGGAAGTAACAGTTTGCGGTTGGGTACGTACATCACGCAACTCCAAGAGCGTTGCATTCGTCGAGGTTAACGACGGTACTTCACTCAAGAATATTCAGGTGGTTGTTGAAAAAGGCGAGACCGATTTTAAAGAGCCGCGTGTTGGTATGTCAGTAAAGGTTACCGGTAAGGTAGTAGAAGGCAGAAATAATACATTTGAAATAAATACAGCTCCCGACGGAATCGAAGTCCTCGGCGATGCTCCTACAGATTATCCGCTCCAGAAGAAGGGTCACACTCTTGAATTCCTTCGTACTATCCCGCATCTCCGCGGCAGAACGAATACATTCAACGCTGTAATGCGTGTTCGTTCAGTACTTGCTTCGGCGCTTCACGAGTACTTCCAGAGCCATAACTATGTATACGTTAACACTCCCCTTATCACAGGAAGCGACTGTGAGGGTGCAGGTGAAATGTTTAACGTAACAACTATCGGCTACTCAAATGAGTACAAGTCCGAGGAGGACTACTATGCTAACGACTTCTTCGGCAAGCGTGCGGGTCTTTCTGTTTCCGGACAGCTTGAAGGCGAAATGGCGGCAACAGCATTCGGAAAGATATACACTTTCGGACCTTCATTCCGTGCTGAAAATTCAAACACTCCCAAGCACCTCGCTGAATTCTGGCACATCGAACCCGAGGTAGCTTTTGCGGAACTCGACGATGTTATCGAAATAGCTGAGGAAATGCTGAAATTCGTTATCGGTGAGCTTCTCAGAAAGTGCCCTGATGAGATCGCATTTTTCGATGCTCACTTTGAAAAGGGACTTCGTGCACGTCTTGAAGAACTCATTTCTCACGACTTCGGCAGAGTTACCTATACGGAAGCTATCAAACTCCTTCAGGAGTCAGGCGAGAACTTTGTTTATCCCGTAGAATGGGGCTGTGACCTCCAGACAGAGCATGAGAGATACATCTCTGAGAAGGTATTCAAGAAGGCTGTATTCGTAACGGACTACCCCAAGGAGATAAAGTCATTCTACATGAAGCAGAATCCCGACGGCAAGACTGTTGCCGCAGTTGACCTTCTTGTTCCCGGTGTAGGTGAGATTATCGGAGGAAGCGAGCGTGAAGCTGATTACGACAAGCTCATTGCTGAGATGCAGAAGAGAAATATGAATCTCGACCTTTACTCTGATTACCTCGACCTCCGCAAGTACGGTACAGTACCACATGGCGGATTCGGTCTCGGCTTTGAGAGACTCATCATGTACACAACAGGTATGGCAAATATCCGCGACGTAATAATGTTCCCGAGAACAGTCGGCTCTATCCGCTGATAGATAGCCTGTACGGATTATAGGAAAAAGCAATGGTGATATTTCGAGATAATTACTCGGTGCAGTCAAGAAGCTGGTAACAGACAGCATCGAGTAAAACAGAGTTATCAGCTGACTGCACCTTATCTGAATAAAAAATTAAGGAGCAGTTATCATGAATATATCAGAATTAAAGGAATACTGGCTGAAAGAGGAGCTTTCGGCTAAAATACACGGCTGGGATTTCAGCCGGCTTGACGGACGTATGTTTACCGGAGATGACGACCTTCCGTGGTCGTTTACTGAACGTATCGCCCACTACAAAAAGGATAGTTACCGTATCCTCGATATCGACACAGGCGGCGGAGAATTTCTGCTCTCGCTTGGTCACAGTCATGAACTTACAAGTGCAACTGAGGGATACCCGCCGAATGCGGAGCTTTGCAGGAATAAACTTGTGCCGCTGGGCATAGACTTCCACGAGGTCACTGATTACGGAAATATGCCTTTTGAAGATGAGTCGTTCGACCTTGTCATAAACAGGCACGGCTCTTACGATGCAAGTGAGACGTTCCGAATTCTGAAAAATGACGGACTATTCCTCACTCAGCAGGTTGGAAATATGAACGACCGTGAGCTTGTTGAATTTTTACTTCCGGACGCAGAGATACCGTTTCCGGAAAATGACCTCGCTCAGCAGTCGGAGGTACTCAGGAATGCCGGATTCCAAATCATTGAGCAGGACGAAGTGTTTCGCCCGATACGCTTCTATGATACCGGTGCACTCGTATGGTTTGCAAAGGTAATACCATGGGAATTTGCAGGATTCTCAGTTGAAAAATGCTTTGAAAAACTTCTTGCCGCCGAAAGGATAATAAGTAAGAATGGTCATATCGACGGCAGGATACATCGTTTTTATATAGCCGCTAAGAAATCGGCTGATCGTCACTGAAAAAGAACATCAATGGCGCTGTTCTTTTTATAAATTTTCAAGAAAAGGAAAGTGATTAAAATGTCTAGATCGCTGTATATCCCGGAGGGCTATAAATCAGCTCTCACACTGCGTGAAACTCAGCACGCAATCAAGTACATCAAGGATATCTTCCAGCAGGCACTCTCATTCGCACTCACTCTCGACCGTGTATCTGCACCGCTCATCGTCCGCAAGGGAAGCGGTATCAACGATGACCTCAACGGTGTTGAGCGAAAGGTCGACTTCACAATAAAGGAGATAGATGGCGAAGGTGAAGTTGTACAGTCGCTTGCAAAGTGGAAGAGAATGGCTCTCTACCGCTACGGCTACGAAGCAGGTGAGGGTATTTACACTGATATGAACGCTATCCGCCGCGACGATGATACTGATAATACCCATTCTATTTTCGTTGACCAGTGGGACTGGGAAAAGGTTATCAGCCGCGAGGACAGAAACACAGAATTTCTTAAGGACGCTGTAAGGTCAGTAGTCAAGGCTATAGCATATACAAAGCGAAAGGTAAGTCTGCGTTATCCTCAGATTTCCGGACATATCTGCGAAAAGCCTTTCTTTATAACAACTCAGGAGCTTGAAGATATGTACCCCGACAAGACAGGTCACGAGCGTGAGCGTCTTATCACAAAGGAGCACAAGACAGTTTTCCTTATGCAGATAGGCGGCAAGCTTGCAAGTGGTCAGAAGCACGACGGACGCGCTCCCGACTATGATGACTGGACTCTCAACGGTGATATCCTCATATGGGACGATGTCCTCAACGATTCGCTTGAGGTTTCATCAATGGGTATCCGTGTTGATGCAGATTCACTCAGGTCACAGCTTGCAGAGTGCAATGCAGAGGACAGAATGCAGTACGACTACCACAAGATGATAGCAAACGGTACTCTTCCGCTGACTATCGGCGGCGGTATCGGTCAGTCGAGACTTTGTATGCTCCTCCTCAACAAGGCTCACAT
The DNA here is from genome assembly GCA_902792235.1 of Ruminococcus flavefaciens. Classification (GTDB taxonomy): domain Bacteria; phylum Bacillota; class Clostridia; order Oscillospirales; family Ruminococcaceae; genus Ruminococcus; species Ruminococcus flavefaciens_AE. The sequence continues at coordinate 37,914 of CADAYP010000010.1, read as the reverse complement.
CGGTGAGGTACAGTCCTCGATATGGAATGATGACGTTGTTGCAAAATGTGCTGAAAACGGCATAACACTTCTTTGATTTAAAAAGCAGGAAAGGCAGTCCTTTCCTGCTTTTTTGTTGACAAAACATATCATTCAATGTATAATGTCATTAAGGTTAACCATGACAAAGACCGACGGATTTTGATAGTGTTACCTTAAATAATCAGGCTACGAAAGGAAGTGCAGATATGCACTTGAAAAAAATATTAGCGGCGGCTATTACGGCGGCTATCGCCATTATGCCGGCATTTCAGAAGATTCCGCCGACTGTTTCAGCGGCTGACAGGACAGTTACATTCAACTACTTCGATACTGATATCAATGGCGGTGAGACTATCCGCGGTGTGGACGTTTCGTCAATAATCTCACTCGAAAATGCGGGGGGGTGAAATTCTATAACGAATACGGTCAGGAGCAGGATATTTTCATGACTCTCGCGCAGAATGGGGTAAATTATATCCGTGTCCGTGTTTGGAATGAACCTAATGACGGCAATGGACATTCTTACGGCGGCGGAAATAACGACGTGAAAATCGCCGGCGAAATAGGAAAACGTGCGGCGAAATACAACATGAAACTCCTCGTGGATATTCAGTATTCAGATTTCTGGGCTGACCCCGCAAAGCAGACTCGTCCGAAATACTGGCAGAAGCATGACCATAACACTCTCAAAGGCGAGATTTACAAGTGGACTTCGTGGGTACTTGAGTCTATTACAAGCGACGGCGGTAAAATCGGCATGGTGCAGGTAGGAAATGAAACTAACTGCTTTTTCTGCGGCGAGAAGGATATGTACAAGATATGCGACCTATTTGCAAGCGGAAACAAAGCGGTCCGCGATTTCGACCGCAATATCCTGATTGCGCATCATTTCGCAAATCCGAACAAGGCCGACTACTACAAATGGTACGCGAAGGTAATGAATGAGTGCAAGCTTGATTATGATGTGTTTGCGACTTCATACTACCCTTACTGGCACGGTACTCTCGACAATCTCACGAGTGTACTAAAGTACATAGGCGACACTTACCACAAATATGTAATGGTCGCTGAAACAGCTTACCCCTACACCAACGAGGACGGTGACACGTTCGGAAATGCCGTAACATCGCAGTCTGCGAATGTTGACCTGCGCTACGACATATCAGTCGGGGGACAGGAAAAATGTCTCATGGACGTTTTTCAGGCAGTTGCTGACACCGGCAAATGGGGACTTGGAGTTTTCTACTGGGAACCTGCATGGATAGGTACACAGGGTGATTATTCACATAATGAACGACTTGCACAGTGGGAGAAGTACGGTTCAGGCTGGGCAACTTCTACAGCTAAAGAGTATGACAAGGATGCCACTGAAGCAGGCGGTTCAAGTTACGATAATCAGGGACTTTTCGATAAAAACGGCAAACCGCTCGAATCACTGAAAGCATTTACGAAAGTGTATCCGCAAATCGAGAATTATACTCCCGTGACAGGAATTGAAGTCAGTGAGGGACGGTACCGTATAAAAAATGCCGCGAGCGGAAAGTACCTGACGATTCCGAATGCAGATGTAAAAGCGGGTTCAGGTGTAATACAGTACGAAGCGGACGGAGCGGCTGATTATAATACGTGGTACATCAGTCCGAGCGGAGACAATCTCTACGAGGTATACTCATCAATGGGCAACGGCAGAACCTACCTCCTTGACTTTGACCGCAGTAAGCATGATGACGGCAGAGATACAGGTATATATACACGAAATGAGACATATTCGCAGAAGTTCATGTTTGTAAAGGACGGCGACTATTTACGCATAGTTCCGGCATCTGACGGCAACGGAAGGGCTATAGAGGTTGATGAAGCAATCGCTGACAGCGACGGAAATATGCACCGTTCACTTCGCAATGATGAAAAGAATCTTTTGTGGAAACTTGAACCGGTCGATGAATACGTTTACTACGGCGACCTTGACCGTGACGGACGTGTTGACGTTTTCGACCTTGTACTGTTGAGAAAATGCGTTATAAATGGTGATGACGATGAAGCCGCAGATGTTAATGCTGACGGTGAAATAGGTGCAGCTGACCTTGTAAGAATGCAGCGTTTCTTACTGGGAGCCGAAGGATTTGAGAAGTCCGGTATTGGAACACCTGAGAATACCATTTTCCCGAAAATATAACAATAAGCGCACAAACGTAATTTCGCTTGTGCGCTTATTCTAATGCATTTTTTTTGAGTTTATTTCGACCCATGCAGGTCTGAATCCACAGTTTATCGCAATATTCCACGAGTGGTAATTAGCTATTGCGGCACCGTAGAACGGAATATCTCCGCTTTCGGCAATTCTTTGAGCTAAGAGTGAAACAAGGAAAGTACCAAGTCCCTTTGAGCGGTACTCCGGCATAACGTCGATACCTATCTGCTGCCAGTGAGGAGCGTCCTCAGAACAGCCAGCCATGCCCATAATTTCATTGCTGTCGAATGCACATACTACGATCCTGTCCGGACGATTATGGTCGAATTCTGAGCATATCGCATTCGGGAATCTTTCGTCGCCGTAGAATTGGTCAATATCGCGGCCGAAGAACCACTTCACGTCATAGTTTCCGACAGCCGGAGCAAGTTTTTTCGGCATGAACATATGGTATGTCGGAGAAAGAGTGTGACCGTATCTGCGGAGTTCTTCGTTTATTTTCATGAGCGCAGGTAACTCGAAAAGTCTATGACCGTGTACATCGCTGATAAATTCGTGAAGAAAGCCGTGTAGATGCTCGTCGGCACTAATTACGGTATTACGACCGAGTGTAGCCATTTTGAACATTGGCTTTTCCGGTGAGTATATACGTCTGCCTTCATTCAGTGCGGAAACTGTCAGTATGTCTTCTGAACGTGAGAAATCTTCCGGAGCGCAGTTGAATTCGATTGATAGAAGTCTGGTGAGTTCGTTGTTGAAATGATTCTGCATTATTAAGCCTCGCACAGTAATTTTTGAAGTATATTCTGCATGAATGACAGCTCATCGGGAGTAAGCTTTATTGAACAGCACATCTTGTCCGGTATGGATAAGGCATTTTCCCTTAGAGCCATTCCTTCGTCAGTAACAGTAACATTGAGTATACGCTCGTCTGCACTGTCACGCTTACGGATGATGAGACCTTTTTGTTCCAGCTTTTTGAGTACCGGAGTAAGTGTACCGGAGTCGAGATAAAGCAGTCTGCCCATCTCCTTGACACTGACAGACCTGTGCTCCCATACTACCATCATGACGATATACTGTGTATAGGTGAGGTCTATCTCGTCAAGGACAGGCTTATACTTGCGGATTATCTCTCTTGAAGCCGCGTAGAGCGGAAAGCATAGCTGGTTCTCAAGTTTCAGTTTATCGTATTTGTCAGCCATTTCACTTAACAGAGGAGATGAAGCTCTTCATAGCGTCCTTGGGACGGAAACCTACAACCATGTCAACGAGTTTGCCGTCCTTGAAAACTCCGACAGCCGGAATACTCTGAATGCCGAACATCTGAGCAAGGTCACCGTTTTCGTCAACATCGCAGGCAAAAAACTTGTAATCGCCCATTTCTTCCGAGAGTTCATCAATAATGGGGGCGAGCATTCTGCATGGACCGCACCATGTAGCGTTGAAGTCGATAACAGCGAGATTTGCATTTTTAACATCTTCGATATTGTTGTTTCTGATTTCGTTTACCATAATTATTCTCCTTTAATACTATTTAGATAGTTTACTGCCGACAGCGCTGCGACATTTCCCTGTCCGGCTGCCTTAACGTACTGATAGGGTTTGCCTGCAATATCTCCGCAGGCGAAGAGTCCTTGTATATTAGTTTTCATATTAAGGTCAACGATAATGTGGGGACCGTCCGTAGCAACACCGGGTACAAGCTTGTCCGGCATAACGGCGTCTCTGAGAATGAACATGCATGAGACATCATGTGAAGTTTTGTCGGTCACGAGAGAAGTAACACTGCTTTCACCGTTTATCTCTACAGGCTTTTCTTCTGCAACGAGTATATTATTTTTCGGAGAGGGGAGTCCGCCGCCGAGTGGGAGATATATCACCTTATCAACGATTTCTGCGAGGTACTCAGCCTCTTCCGGAGAATCAGCACTGTAGCCGAGTACAGCGACAGTTTTTCCTTTATACAGCCTTGCATCGCAGGTTGCACAATAGCTGACGCCTTTGCCGAGGTATTTTTCCTCGCCGGGGAGAAGTTTTCCCTGAACGATACCTGATGCGATTATTACGGCTGAGGCTTCAATCATATCTTCGCCTGCCTGCAAAGCGAAGTAGCTGCCCATTGAGTAGATAGCGCCGACTTGTTTTTCTGTAATGGAAATGTCAAGAGCGGCAAGGTGTTCTTTCAGTTTTGCAGAGAGGTCAGCACCGGAAATTGTTGGAAGTCCGGGGTAATTTTCGATAAGGTGAGCCTTTGAGATTTTGGGGCTAAGTTCACGATTTCCGAGCAGTATCACTGATTTTCTGCGAATTTTAGCCGTTATCGCAGCTGATACACCTGCCGGACCTGTGCCGACTATAGCAATATCGAATCTTTTTTGAGATTCAGCGGGAAAACTCATTAATAAACCTCCTTTAATTTATCTAAATTAGATTGTGTTCAATTTAATTTTGCGATTATAATATATCACATAATTTCGGACTTGTCAATAGCATTTCCTAAAAGTTTACAATTGATTCATAAATACCAATAATTTTATTCTAATACAGATAAAAATAGTAACATTATCCTTGACAACGAGCATATAATGTGGTATAATAATAAAGTCGTGATGAACTTGCGCAAAGGGGAGCTGTCTGTAGGGATAGCTCCTTTTCTGTATTTCAGAAGCAAAAATGAACGACGGTCAATAATTTTCTCGAAAACTATTGACAAACAAAGCAGTAAGTGATATAATACTCAGTATAAATGACCAATGGTCATTTTGTAAAGGAGGTACATTATGGCGTCCGAAGCAGTAAAACAGATTCTCAATGCCGAGGCGGAGGCTGATAAACGCTCATCAGAAGCGCGTGTCAAAGCTGAGGAGATAGTCAGTGATGCTGAGAAAAATTCATCTATCGCTATTCAGAAACGCCTTACTGATGCGAAAACTGAACTCAGCAAGCTGAAAAATCAAAACGCAGCAAAGCTTGAGGACTACAAACGCAAAGCTGAAGCAAAATGTTCAGAAAAACTCAGTGGCATAGCTTCTTCAGCAAAGGCTAATACTGATAAGGCTGTGGAAGCTATTATTAACGGCTATTTCAGCTAAGCAGCAGGGAGGGTGATATAGCAAATGGCTAAGCTCAGAATGAAAAAAATCGAGCTTATCGCGCCCCTTACCGACAGCAAAAAAATTATCGAGTTATTGCAGCGCAGAGGTGTTGTTGAACTTTGCAGGAACGACGATGAGGGTCTTGAACAGACAAATGTGACGGCAGTCACAGGTTCGTTTGAAAAGTTCCGTACAACGGCTGTGCAGGCACTCGATGTGCTTGAAAGGTACGAGCCCGAAAAGGCGGCTCTGACTGATATGTTCGGAGGACGTACCGAAGTTGAAAAGCACGCATTCGGAAAAAGCGCGATGCAGCTTGAGACAATAATGAACACTGCGAATGAGATACTGCGGTGCAGCATGGCAGTTACTGATGCTGACAACGAAACGCAGCAGCTCATTACAAGGTGTGATACACTGCGGCAATGGCTGCCGCTTGATGTTCCGCTCAATTTTAAGGGAACTGATACAACGTCGGCATTTATCGGAACTTTGCCGTATCCGACTTCTGCCGATGAACTTGAAGCTAAGCTTCCGGAAGGAACAAGTGTTGAGATAGTATCAGCTTCAAAGGAGCAGACAAATGTGTTTGTACTCTGTTACAAGGATATAGCTCAGGAAACTGAGGATATCCTGCGTAAGAACTCGTTCGCGAGCGTCAGTGAGAACGACAGACATACTCCGGCGGAGCTAACAGAGCAGATGAAAAAGCGATGTACCGAGCTGGAAAAACAGCGCGGAGAAGCTGTTGAAAAAATAAGAAAACTTGCGGAAAACCGGCGTAAGCTAAAGTTTGCCGTCGATTATCTTGCAATGCGCAAGGATAAATACGATGCACTGAGTTCACTCGGATTTACTGAGAATACATTCGTTCTCACCGGCTTTATACCGGAAAAGTACTGCGAAAGTCTCAGAAAAGAAATTGATGGCAAATATACAGCCTACATCGATTTCACCGACCCGTCAGAAGACGACGATGTACCTGTTCTGCTTGAAAACGGCAGATTCTCGTCACCGGTCGAAGGCATTACAAAAATGTACGCGATGCCGGCAAAGGGAGACGTTGACCCGACTCCGGTAATGTCGTTCTTCTACTATTTATTCTTCGGAATGATGCTTTCAGATGCCGGTTACGGACTTCTCATGGTGATAGGTACGATATTTGCACTGAAAAAGTTCAGGCTTGAAGAAAGTATGAAAAAAACACTTACCATGTTCCGGAACTGCGGCATATCGACTGTGATATGGGGAGCACTCTTCGGAAGCTGGTTCGGTGACATCGTACAGGTCGTGGGACGTGAGTTTTTCGGTAAGGAAATCGGCAGTATTGCACTGTGGTTCCAACCGCTTGATGACCCGATAAAGCTGCTTCTGTTCTCGTTCGGACTCGGCATTCTTCACCTCTTCCTCGGTGTTGCGGTATCCTTCTATATGTCATGGAAGGACGGAAGAAAGCTCGATGCTCTCTGTGACAGTATTCCGGTATATCTCACAGTTCTCGGTGTTGCACCGCTCGGTGCAGGCATACTGACAGATGTTCCGGCAACACTTAAAACTATAGGCAGTTATATGATGATAGCCGGAGTTGTATTGCTCGTACTGACAGCCGGCAGAAGCTCGAAGTCAGTATTCGGAAAATTTTTCGGCGGACTCTATGCTCTGTATAACACAGCTACCGGATATCTCAGTGACATACTTTCATATTCGCGACTTCTCGCACTCGGACTTGCAACAGGTTCTATCGCGAGTGTTATAAATCTCATCGGCACGATGCCTGAAAATAAAATAATCAAGCTTGTGCTTCTCATCGTGGTATTTGCGGTTGGACACACTGCAAACCTTGCGATAAATCTTCTTGGTGCCTATGTTCATACTGACAGACTTCAATTCGTTGAACTGTTCAGCAAGTTCTATACAGGCGGCGGAAGAGAATTTCAGCCTTTAACGGTAAACACTAAATACATTAAATTCAAGGAGGAAAATATCAATGACTAACGGTATGGTATTAACAATAATCGGAGCTGCACTCGCAGCACTTATGGCAGGTATAGGTTCGGCAAAGGGTGTAGGACTCGTAGGTGAGGCAGCTGCCGGTGTAGTATCAGTTGACCCTTCAAAGTTCAGCAAGGTGCTTATTCTTCAGCTTCTCCCGGGTACACAGGGACTTTACGGACTTCTCACAGCTATCATTCTCCTCAGCCGTGTAGGAATCATCGGCGGTTCACCTGTTGAACTCACAACTGCACAGGGACTCGCTTTCCTTGCTGCATCACTTCCTATTGCAATAGTAGGACTTATTTCAGCTATTTTCCAGGGCAAAACAGCTGCTGCCGGTGTAGGCATCACAGCTAAGAAGCCTGAGCACAATGGTAAGGGTATCATCATGGCAGCTATGGTAGAGACATACGCTATCCTTGCACTCCTTATCTCTATCCTTATTATTTACAACATCGCAGTTTAAGGAGGTGCTGAAATGGCAGGAATTGAAGATATCCTGAACATGATAGACACTCAGCAGAAACAGACCGAGGAAAATATCATATCAGCAGCAAATAAAAAAGCTGCATTGATTGATGCGGACGGAAAAGAAAAAGCTGAAAAAGCATATTCCGACTATATCAAAAAAGGAATGGAACAGCTTTCACGCGATTATGAAAACTCCTGTTCATCGGTAGATGCGGCTATGAAGAGACGTATCCTCAACAGCAAGATAAAGCTTATTGATGAAACAGTTGAGGCAGCTGTAAAAAAGCTTGATTCTCTTCCCGATAACGAGTACTTTTCGGTAATTGAAAAGCTTGCAGTAAAGCGTCTTTCCGACGGTGAGGGAGTACTCTCACTCAGTAGCCGCGACCTTAAAAGAGTACCCGCAGATTTTATGCAGAAGCTTTCGGCGGCAGCTCAGAAAAAAGGCGGAAGCGTCACACTGGGAAAAGAGCCGGCTGATATTGAAAACGGATTCGTTCTGACATACGGTCTTATCGCTGAAAATTGCAGTTTCCGTGCTATTATCGAAGCTGAGCGCGAAGGTGTGAGAGATACGGCTGCAAGAGAATTGTTCGGGCAGGTGAGCTGATGAGCACTATCAAATATGCAAATGCCGTTGCTGCAATAAGGGCAATGGAAAATACATTGATGAGCCGCGGAGAGATAGAGCAGCTTATCAATTCTGCTACAAAAAATGAATTTGAAGCGGTTATCGCTTCAAAAAGAAGCGGCGAAGACCTGACACTTGAAGGTGTATGGGAAATGCTCCGCGGATATGCCCCCGACTGCAAGGAGCTGAAAATACTTCTTTATAAGAATGATTTTCATAATCTCAAGGCGGCACTCAAGTCTAAAATTGCGGGCAAAGAGCCTGACGGCTACTACATCCGCCCGACTAATCTCGACCTTGAAATGCTGTATCCGGCAGTTTCAGCGAAGGATTATGAAGCACTTCCGGCATATATCAGAAACGTTGCTGAGGAGGCATATGAGCTGCTCACACGTACTCTCGACGGACAGCTTGCAGATTCGCTGATAGATACTGCGGCAATGAATGAAATGAGAAAGGCTGCTGAAAAGAGCGGCAGTGATTTCATGAAAAAATACGTAGAACTAACTGTAGTCTGTGCAGACATCAAAACAGCTTTCAGATGTGCAAAGATGAAGAAGCAGCGCAGCTTCCTTGAAATGGCAATATGCGGTACCGATGAGCTTGGTAAGGACACTCTTATAAGTGCTGCTCTCGGTGGAGTTGAAAGTGTACTGAGCTGTGTAGAGAACAGTGTCTACGCTGACGCTGCAAAGCTGCTTGCTGAGTCGCCTGCGCAGTTTGAGAAATGGTGCGACGATGTCATAATGGAGCTCGCCGAGACTGCTCGTATGCAGGCTTTCGGAGCTGAACCCCTTGCGGCATATTATATCGCCGCAGAAGCCGAGCTTAAAAATCTCCGCATACTCTCTGTATGCAAGGAGTCGGGCACGGACAAGGAAACTATGACCGAAAGGATGAGAAAGCTTTATGTCTGAAATGCATAAGGTCGCCGTTATCGGCGATACAGCGAGCGTTTCCGGATTTGCGGCGCTCGGACTTTCAGTTTTCTGTGAGACGGACGGTGCAAGAATATCGAAGCTTATAAACAGGCTTGCCGCAAATGATTTCGCGGTGATATATATTACTGAACCCGCAGCCGCACTTGCAGCTGATACAATAAAAAAATACCGCAGCAGCAGACTGCCTTCCATTGTTCTTATCCCTGCAATCGAGGGAAATACCGGCGATGGAATGCGTGCTCTGCATGAGGCAGTCGAGAAGGCTGTCGGCTCGGATATCCTTAATTGAGGAAGGAGTTACGACTTTGGCAAGTATAGGAAATATAGTAAAAATATCAGGACCTCTCGTAGTCGCTGAAGGTATGAGAGATGCCAATATGTTCGACGTTGTCCGCGTAAGCGACAAGCGCCTTATCGGCGAGATAATAGAAATGCACGGCGACCGTGCGTCCATTCAGGTTTACGAGGAGACTGCCGGACTCGGAACAGGTCAGGCAGTTGAGTCAACCGGTGAACCTATGAGTGCTGAGCTTGGTCCCGGACTCATAGGCAGTATCTATGATGGTATACAGCGTCCGCTTGATGATATACGCAGGATCTGCGGAAACAATCTCGCCCGCGGAGTTGAAGTTCCATCATTGAAACGTGACAGGAAGTGGAAATTCACACCTTCTGTAAAAGCCGGTGACACTGTAACAGGCGGTGACATTATCGGTACTGTTCCCGAGACTGATATCGTTCTTCATAAAATAATGGTACCCAACGGTATAAGCGGCAGGGTAAAGTCAGTAAAAGAGGGCGAGTTTTCAGTTGACGAGACTGTATGCGTAGTCGAGACTGACAAGGGTGACAAGGAGCTTTCCATGTTTCAGAAGTGGCCGGTCCGCCGCGGAAGACCCTACGCTAAGAAGCTTTCACCCGATATGCCGCTTGTAACAGGTCAGCGTGTTATAGACTGCCTTTTCCCGATCGCAAAGGGCGGAGTTGCGGCTATTCCCGGACCTTTCGGAAGCGGAAAGACTGTAACTCAGCATCAGCTTGCAAAATGGGCAGAAGCTGATATCATAGTATACATCGGCTGTGGTGAGCGCGGAAACGAAATGACAGACGTTCTTAACGAATTTCCTGAGCTTATCGACCCTAAGACCGGCAAGTCTCTTATGGAGCGAACAGTTCTTATCGCAAATACATCTGATATGCCTGTTGCGGCACGTGAAGCTTCCGTATACACAGGTATCACAATTGCTGAATACTACCGTGATATGGGTTATTCCGTAGCTCTTATGGCAGACTCGACTTCACGTTGGGCAGAAGCTCTTCGTGAGATGTCCGGACGACTTGAAGAAATGCCGGGTGATGAGGGCTATCCTGCATACCTCGGAAGTCGTCTCGCACAGTTTTATGAGCGTGCGGGAAGAGTTATCTCGACCGGTGCTGACGGAAGAGAGGGTGCGCTTTCTGTAATCGGTGCTGTATCGCCTCCGGGCGGTGATATCTCAGAGCCGGTATCACAGGCAACTCTTCGTATCGTAAAAGTGTTCTGGGGACTCGACTCTAACCTCGCATATCAGCGTCACTTTCCGGCTATAAACTGGCTGACGAGCTATTCGCTTTATGCTGATTCACTTGCTCCGTGGTACGACAGCAATGTATCTAAGGAATGGATGATATCGCGTGCAAGGTTTATGTCTATACTTCATGACGAGGCAGAGCTGAAAGAAATCGTTAAACTCATCGGTATGGACGCACTTTCCGCAGGAGACCGTCTCAAAATGGAGACTGCGCGTTCTATCCGTGAGGACTTTCTGCATCAGCTTGCATTCCACGAAGTTGATACGTATACAAGTCTCAAAAAGCAGCTCTATATGATGAAGCTTATACTCGGTTTCAACGATGAAGCAGAGGCTGCAATAAAGAAGGGTGCAGACGTTGAAGAAGTTGCCGGACTCGCAGTACGTGAGCGTATTGGACGATTCAAGTACGTTCCCGAAAACGAGACTGACCATGAATTTGAAAAGCTCACAGTTGAAATATCATCTGAACTTGACGAGCTTCTCAATAAGGAGGAAGACTGATGCCAAGAGAATACAGAACTATTGAAGAGGCGGCAGGTCCTCTTCTCCTCGTAAAGGATGTAGAAAACGTAACATACGGCGAGCTTGCCGAGATAAGGCTTTCAAACGGCGAAAAGCGCCGCTGCCGTGTACTTGAGATAGACGGAAACAATGCTCTCGTTCAGCTTTTTGAGAATGCCGCAGGTATCAACCTCAAGGACAGTGCGGTTGTTTTTTCAGGTCACCAGATGGAACTCGGTGTTTCCGAGGATATGCTCGGCCGTGTATTTGACGGTCTCGGCAGACCTATAGACGACGGTCCGGAGATAATACCTGAGATGCGCATGGACGTTAACGGTCTCCCGATGAATCCGGTTGCGAGAAAGTACCCGCAGGAGTTCATTCAGACCGGAGTTTCCGCAATTGACGGACTTAACACACTTGTTCGCGGTCAGAAGCTTCCTATCTTCTCAGCAAGCGGACTTCCACACGCTCAGCTTGCGGCGCAGATAGCGCGACAGGCTCGTGTACTCGGTGATAATGAGCAGTTTGCCGTTGTATTTGCCGCAATGGGTATTACATTTGAAGAGTCGGAATACTTTGTACGCAGCTTCCGTGAGACAGGTGCTCTCGACAGAACAGTCCTGTTTGTAAATCTTGCAAACGACTCGGCTATCGAGCGCCTTGCAACTCCTAAAATGGCACTCACAGCTGCTGAGTATCTTGCATTTGAAAAGGGTATGCACGTACTCGTTATCCTTACCGATATCACAAACTATGCCGACGCTCTGCGTGAGGTATCGGCAGCACGTAAGGAAGTTCCCGGACGACGCGGCTATCCGGGTTATATGTACACAGACCTCGCGTCTATTTATGAGCGTGCAGGACGTCAGGACGGCAAGGACGGAAGTATCACAATGATACCTATCCTCACCATGCCCGAGGACGACAAGACCCATCCTATCCCTGACCTTACAGGTTACATCACAGAGGGACAGATAATTCTTTCGCGTGAACTATACCGCAAAGGAATTACTCCGCCGATAGACGTTCTGCCGTCGCTTTCACGTCTTAAAGATAAGGGTATAGGCAAGGGCAAGACCCGTGCTGACCATTCCGACACAATGAATCAGCTTTTCTCGGCATATGCCCGCGGAAAGGACGCAAAGGAACTCATGGTCGTACTCGGTGAGGCAGCTCTTACTCCGACAGACCTGCTCTATGCAAAATTTGCTGATGAGTTTGAGAAGCGCTACGTTTCGCAGGGATTCGAGAATAACCGCAGTATTGAGGAAACGCTCTCGATTGGCTGGGAGCTTCTCCGACTGCTTCCGAGAAGTGAGCTGAGACGTATCAGGGAGGAGTATCTCGCTGAATACTATGATAAACAGGATTGAGGTGAGCTGCATTGGCAAGACTTAACGTAAATCCTACGCGAATGGAGCTGAGCAAACTCAAAAAGAAGCTTGTTTCAGCTCAGCGCGGACATAAGCTTCTCAAGGATAAGCGCGATGAACTGATGAGACAGTTTATGATACTCATCAAGGAGAACAGACAGCTGAGAAGTGAGGTCGAGGCGGCAATTGCCGAGGCAGACAGGTATATGGCAGTTGCAGGTTCTGTAATGCAGAGGGAAGCTCTTGAAACAGCACTAATGCTTCCGAAACAGGAAGTCGAGCTTGAAGTAGGGGAGAAGAACGTAATGAGTGTGTATATCCCGATATTCAGCCCGAAATACCGTACAAGCGATACAAGTGACATTTATTCTTACGGCACTGCTTTTACCTCTTCTGACCTTGACGGTGCAGTAAGTGCACTGAGTGAGGTATTCCCGAAGATGATACGTCTTGCAGAAGTAGAAAAAGCGTGTCAGCTTATGGCGGACGAGATTGAAAAGACCCGCCGCCGTGTAAATGCACTTGAGCATATCATGATTCCCGACTATCAGGAGACTATCAAGTATATCACGATGAAACTATCTGAAAACGAGCGCAGTACAACAACTTCGCTTATGAAGGTCAAGGACATGGTACTCAGACAGAGTCACAATTTCACATAAGAAAATGCTGTGCATTATGGGACTTCCAAAAATGCACAGCATTTGTTTTATCTGAACCATGATTTCATGGTAGCAAGTATTTTTATAAGTTCGTCCTCGTTGATAACATATGGTACCATAGCGTACATATATCTGAGGAATGTTCTGCTGAAAACTCCATGCTCGTAAGCAAATTTCCTGAATCCGTCGAGTACTGTACCGTCGAAGACTTCTATGCATACACAGCCACCCATGATTCTGACTTCTTTGATACGTGGGTCAGAAAAACCTGCCATTTCACGTCGGGTTATTTCTTCTATTCTGCGGATTTTAGCGATGTAGTCGTCACGTTCAAACAGCTCTATCGACTTTAAAGCCGCACAGCAGGCGAGTGCATTTCCCATAAAAGTCGGACCATGCATGAAAGCGTGAGTGGGGTCATCGCTCATGAAGCCTTCCCACACTTTTTGATTTGCCACTGTAACAGCATGACCTATATAACCACCGGTCAGTGCCTTGCCGAGTACCAATATATCGGGGAGAACAAGGTCTGCAACGAAGCGGTTGCCGGTACGACCGAATCCGGTAGCGACTTCGTCGAATATCAGTAGTACATCATACTTATCACAAAGCTGTCTTGCTTTTCTGAGGAAGCTTACATCGTACATTCTCATACCGCCTGCACCCTGCAAAAGCGGTTCAACGATGAAACAGGTTAGACGCTCACCGTACTGAGTGAAAGCGTCTTCAAGTGCGGATATCTCAGTAGGAATGTGAATTACACCACGTTTTTTCTCACTGTTTTTTCCGAATGCGAAATGGTAGTCCTCATCGTCGCCTACTTCCATTGCCTTGAAAGTATCACCGTGATATGCGTGTTCAAGCGCGAGGATAGTGTCACGTTCAGAGCCGCGGTTAGTGTTGAACTGCAAAGCCATTTTCAGTGCGACTTCAACTGCAACACTTCCCGAATCAGAGAAAAAGCAGTAGTCGAGGTCACCGGGAAGCCATTCTGCAAGCTTGTCAGAAAGCTTTTGTACCGGTTCATGTGTAAGACCGCCGAGCATAACGTGTGCAAACTTTTCGAGCTGACCGCTGATTGCGGCGTTTATTTCCGGGTGATTGTAGCCGTGTATGACGCTCCACCACGATGAAACAGAGTCAATAAGGTCGTGACCGTCCTCGGTGTAGAGATGCACTCCCTGTGCACGTTCTATTTTAATGGGAGCATCGAGAGTTTTCATTTGTGCATACGGATACCAAATCATATTTTTCCTCCTTTTCGGCAGATACTCAGAAGCAGTTGTGGGTCGATATCAATGTCAGATTCATTTTCGCCAACGCAGGCAATAACAGGCAGTCCCGTGAGCTTTTCACACATAAATTTATTGTCTTCTTCCATAAGGTCACCCTTGTGGAAGTTGTTGAGTATCAAGCCGTTTACAGTGAGTCCGTGCGCCCTCATGTATTCGACAGTCAGGACAGTATTGTTGATAGTACCAAGACCTGCATCTGCGATTATAAGGCATGGCAGGTCAAGTGATTTTATCACGTCTTCGAGCATGATAACAGTTTCGTCAAAGCGGATAGGGCAAAGTATACCACCGCTTCCCTCGCAAATAATGGTATCGTATTCGCGGCAGAGTTCATGAAACTGCGCAGTTACCCTTTCAAGTTCGACAGGATTTCCCTCAACTTTAGCAGCAAGGTGAGGGGAGAGTGCATTCTCATAAACATACGGACACATCGTTTCAAGCGGTTGAGAAATGCCGGAAACGTTTTTCACGCAAAGAGCGTCTCCGGGAATAAGACTGCCGTTTTCATCGCGTTCATTTCCGCTTACAGCAGCCTTGAAATAGGCAGTTTTGCAGCCTGCCTCATGCAGTTTTTTTACTATAAGTGCAGTTACGTAAGTTTTTCCGATGTCGGTTCCTGTTCCGGTAATAAAGATTCCGTTATGCATTATAGTCCCTCCGTGTTGTGTAGCCTATATTGTGAAGCATGGTTATGTCCTCAGCTATGCGATTACCTGAGGTAGTAAGCATATCGCCGATTATCGCTGAATTTGCACCGCTTACAAATGCCTTTTCTCCGCAGTTTTCCATGAGATTACGTCCGGCGGCGAGTCTTATGTCAGCTTCGGGTACAATGAAACGGAATATTGCAACAGTGCGCAGGATATCGGGTTCTGTGATACGTTCAATACCTTCAAGGGGAGTACCATGAATGGGGATAAGTGCGTTTATGGGGATAGAGTTTACTCCCTGTTCAGCGAGCGTGAGAGCCATATCAATGCGGTCCTGCCAGCTTTCGCCCATGCCTATAATTCCACCGGAACACACCTCGAGTCCTGCGTTTTTTGCCCTGTGTATGCACTCAAGCTTGTCGTCGAAAGTATGTGTAGTGCAGATGTTTTTGAAATTTGCACGCGATGTTTCGATGTTTGCGTGATATCTTTTTACTCCTGCTTTGCGGAGTTCTGCAAACTGTGATTCTTCAAGCAGACCGAACGACGCACAAAAGTCAACTGCTGTTTTTTCTGATAGCGTGCGGTACGTGTCAAGTGCTTTTTCAAATTCTTCGCCGCTAAGTTTTCTGCCTGCGGTAACGATAGCGAATCTGTCAACTCCCTGTTCGTCATTGTGAGTACACTCAGCGAGAATCATGTTTTTGTCAAGAAATGAGTACTCTTCAATTCCAGTGCAGTGATGTGCGGACTGTGCACAGAATTTGCAGTCTTCCGGACAGCGACCGCTTCTTCCGTTTATAATACTGCAAAGATTAGCGCGGTCACCGCTGAAATGCTTTCTCAGTTTGTCAGCACAGCTGCAAAGTTCATCAAGGTCAGCATTCAGCAGAAAGCTGAGGTCGTCATCGCGGGTCAGTCTTTTTCCCGATATTATCTGTTCAGTTAACGTTGCTATATTCATTATGGGTACCTCTCAATTCAATAATAGGTGCAATACGTTTAGCTATTGCTGCCGAAAGAATACATAGCAGAATGTCCCCGGGGACTGCAAGTACAAAGCAGTAGAGAAATAATTTTCCTATGCTTATGGGGTCATTCAGCCATAGCACACTTATCATTCGATAATAAATCATGCCGAAAGCATATACTACCAAAAGTCCTGAAAAGCAGCCTGCAAGCAGTCTCTTAGTAGTAGGTGCACCGCCGTGAACTATGTGACCGGTGAGATATGAACCTGCGATAAATCCGATGAGATAGCCAAAAGTCGGCTGTAATACATATCCTATACCACCGCCGCCTGTAAAGACAGGCAAGCCTGCAAGTCCGAGAACGACATAGAGTGCAGTAGCAGCTGCACCTTTGTTTTTTCCGAGGACAATACCTGCAAGAGTAGTGAACAGAAATTGCAGTGTAAACGGACAAACAGGAACAGGTATACGTATGTAAGCGCCTGCTGTAATGAGGGCGGTAAACATTGCAGTCAGGACGAGGTCTTTTGTTTTGACAGTATTATTAATGACAGTCACTTCCTTTCAAGAAATATTATAGCACAATGAAACAATTATGTCAACTACATTTTTAATTATAGGTGACATGAATTGCAAAAGTAAAGCTGCGTATTATCACTACGCAGCTGATTTATTATAGGCAATACCGCACAAAGACGTCAAGCGGTCTTTGTGCGGTGTTGCCTATATCTTATGCAGAAACTTTGCTTTCTTCGCTGTTGCCGATTCTGCCCATAACGAATTTGAAAACTGTTCTGATAAGCGGCTGAATGAAGAAAAGCTGTGAGAAGAATGCAAAAGGAAAGTTGAAGCATATGAGTTTAAGCCAGTTTGCAAGGAGAGTAAATACATTGAATCCTTCATAGTAGGGATAGTAGAGGATAGCGGCGAGGAAACTCATTGACGGGCACATGATACTTACTGTTGCGCATATGATAGCGGTTTCAAAAAGAACAGGGTGAGTTTTACCGGGGTCAAATACCTTACAGGCAAGTCTGAATGACATCGGACTTCCTATAGTAAGTTCAAGTGTATAGGCGAGTATAAATTCTATAATTACAACTGCCCATATTGGCATATTGTGTCCGAGTATATAAACTCCGCCCATAGCGTTTACCGCGCCGAGTACACTGTTTTCTCCGGTCACACTCATAAGTGTTGAACCGTTTACTACGTACAAGCTGTAGAATACATAAGCGTGCACCGTAACGATAACGGTCATAAGAGCGTACATCATTCTCTGTAATTGTGTTCTTGGCATAAAAAAATCCTCCTGAATACGCAAAAACACGCAGTATACTCCTACCGATCAAATAAAGCATTCCGTGATCAGATTTACGTACGAGCGTACTACGTGTGTCATTGCATAGTATTAAATTGATGTAATAATTATACATCATATTACGATTCGTTTCAAGGGCGGAAGTTTAAAATCTCTTTTAAGCGCAGAGGGTTAGGTCTATGTTGATAGATTTTGTATGCATCTATCGAATAGCTGCGGCGAGTTTTTTTGAGTGATGTTTACCGTCATCAAGTTGTTTATATGTTCTGATGATAAGTATGAGTGCAACGGCAAATGTAAGGAGATCAGATACCGGCATGGAGTAAAGAACTCCGTCGAGTCCGTAGAATAGGGGAAGAATCATAGCGAATCCGACTCCGAAAACAATTTCCCTTACCATAGAAAGTGCCGTAGACTCAAATGCTTTGCCCATAGCCTGAAGAAAAATAAAACAAGCCTTGTTTACACATGCAAGAACTATCATACAGAGGTAGATGCGGAAAGCGTGCATTGCGAAAACAGTATAGTAAGAGCTTTCATTTGCGGCTCCGAAAATACTTATAAGCTGTTTAGGGAAAAATTCCACGAAAATGAGGGCGAAAGCTCCTACACCTGCCTCATATGTAAGAAGTTTAGTAAACAATTCCCTAACTCTGCCGAGGAGTCCGGCACCCATGTTGAAACCGACTATTGGTATACAACCTGCCGCCATTCCGACAACTACAGAAATAACTATTTGAAAAAACATCATTACTATCCCGACCACTGCCATTGGTATCTGTGAATATTGTTCTTGTCCGAAAACCGTATCAAGTGCACCGTATTTGCGTATCATGTTATTGATAGCCGCCATAGCTGCAACGAGTGATATTTGCGAAAGAAAGCTGGTCAGACCGAGTATGAGAGTATGACGGATAATTCCGGCAACTGGTTTGAAGTCAGAGTTTGCAGGCTTAACGAGTTTCATATTACAAAGATACCATACAGCGAGTGCAGAAGTGACGATCTGACCGATAACCGTAGCCACAGCTGCTCCCATCATTCCCCATTTGAAAGTGAAAATAAAAATGGGGTCAAGTATCATATTGATGACAGCGCCTGCAAGAGTAGAAAGCATAGCAAATTTAGGAGCGCCGTCGGCACGTATAATTGGGTTCATAGCCTGACCGAACATATAAAAAGGGATACCGAGCGAGATGTAGAAGAAGTATTCTTTCGAGTTGCGGAAGGTCTCAGGATTGACTGTGCCTCCGAACATAGCGATAATGCTGTCGCTGAAAATAAGGTAGACAGCACAAAGAATAATACTTGAAACAATTGTCAGAACAACGGAATTTCCGACACTTTTCTTTGCGTTTTCATTTTCTCCCTTTCCGAGACTGATACTAACAAATGCACAGCATCCGTCTCCTATCATTACAGCAATAGCAAGAGCAATGACAGTAAGCGGAAAAACGACGGTATTTGCAGCGTTTCCGTACGAACCAAGATAGCTTGCATTGGCGATAAAAATCTGGTCAACGATATTGTACAAAGCACCCACAAGCAGTGATATTATACAAGGCACAGCGTATTTTTTCATAAGTTTGCCAACAGGTTCTTGTCCAAGAAACTGGTTTGTGATTGGTTCCATATTATTCCTCCAAACAAAAAAATAAAACGTGCAGCAAATAACTGGATTTACGCAGAAATTTGCTACACGTTCAATAGTATTATTATATCATAACAGAATCAAAATTTCAAATGGTATTTTTGCACAAATTATTTCTTTCCGAAAAGAGAGAATCCCTTTTTCTCGTATGGTTCAGAGGTTGACGAAAGAACCTTGTAACCGGTTGCTTCGATAACTTCTCTGAGCTTTGTCTCGTCAAGCTGTTCATCAGAGATTATCTCCGTAGTACCGTTTTTGTGCGATGATGATACCTTGCTGACTGCAAAATTCTTACGTACCTCATCATTTACGTGTGATTCGCACATTCCGCACATCATGCCTTCAACTTTGAGTGTAGTTTTAATCATGTGAAATACCTCCTGTTAGTTTATGATAATATTTTAATACGAAATTGAGAAAATGTCAAGTCTGTTTCATAGATATAGCTCGCTCCATTCCGAAATGCGTTCCTTCATGCCTGCGATATCGAGGATACCGTAAGCGAATCCCTTTTTCACAAGTTCAGGCGGAACATACTGGTCGTACTTCTCAAACATCGGAACTTCGTTCGGATAGACGAGTTCAAGTGGGTCAAATTCGATTCTCGCTTCTTCGGCAAGGACTTGAAAGAATTCCTTAGGCTGAACCTTCATCGTAAACTGGATATAATATGGACGTGCGGAGTCCATACCGCGCAGTCCGAGACGTTCAGAACAGCGGAGTTTAAGAAAGCGTTCCATTGCGAAAAAAGCGTATGTGCCGAGCCACGGAAAGAGTGCCCACATATTTCCGCCGAGACAGATAAGAGGCTCAGAAGTTACACCGGAATTGCGTGCAGAAGTTCTCGCCTGAGCAAGCCTGATTACTGCATTTTTCATGAGATACGGGTAGCTTTTGTCCTCACTCAGTACCTGCTTCATACGCAGTAATATTTTAGTATTGATATCTCCGGGACAATCGCCGAAATACGCGGGAACTTTTCCCTTTATCATTGAGCAGTAGACGATCCTGCGCTTGTGGTCGATATCCTCGACTATCCAGACATGACCGGCTATAGCTATTTTTTCACCTATTGGCGGCGGACTGACGATAGTACCGAGTTCCTGTGAATCATAGCGTACCGTGTATTCCTCATTTTCCTGAAATACAGCGTAGAACTTGAAGCTGTTTATTACCCGTTCTCCTGTAAGACCGACTATCAGCCCACCCTCATCTGTGCGCTGTATATGGTCAGTTTCGAGGAGATGACGCAGAAGTACACGGAAATCGTCCTGTGAAATGCGGTGGAAGTATTTCAGAGTGAGGACACTTGACGCAAGCTGTGCGGGAGTAAGTTCACCGCATGAAGCGAGGGTACTCATCGTCTGATGGTAGAGCAGTGAGAAGGGGAGACGGTCGAGTTTAGGCGGTTCTACCCACCTTTCCTCGACGTATACCTGTACAAGTGCGATACCTTGCAGAAGCTTCCACGGGATAGTCTCCGGAAGCATTGAACGCGGTTCGGGGAGTTCCTCGCGTATAACGAACCACATTTCCGGCGGCAGACCGCGTCTGCCTGTACGTCCCATACGCTGTAGAAACGATGAAACTGTGAAAGGTGCATCTATTTGAAAAGCACGTTCAAGTCTGCCGATGTCTATACCGAGTTCGAGTGTGGCGGTAGTACAGGTCGTCATGAAAATGTCATCGTCTTTCATAGCTGCTTCTGCGGTTTCACGGAGTGCGGCGGAGAGATTGCCGTGGTGGATCATGAAGCGGTCGGGTTCATGATTAGCTTCGCAGTAAGAGCGCAGAGTTGTCGTTACTGCTTCGCACTCCTCGCGCGAATTCACAAACACAAGGCACTTTTTTCCGCGTGTATGCTCGAAAACGTAACCCATGCCCTCATCAGCATTTTCGGGAGCGGTATCAGTTTTTTCATCAAGCACCGGTAAAGCGTCAATATTTTCTGAACTGTCAGGCTGATTTTGCTGAGACACGTAAAAATGTTCCATAGACAGCCGCCATTTCACTCCGGGAGCATTTATACGCGGAATGAGGGTACGGCGGTTAGTACCGGAAGCGAGAAATTCACCGGCAGTATCAAGGTCGCCGATAGTAGCAGAAAGACCTATTCTTCGCGGTTGAACTCCGGCAAGTCTGGAAAGCCTTTCAATCAGACAGATAGTCTGCCCACCACGGTCGCCGCGCATGAGGGAGTGTACCTCGTCAATCACGACGAATCGGAGATCGCCGAAAAGTTTAGGGATAAGAGCGTGTTTGCGCAGAAGCATTGCTTCGAGCGACTCAGGAGTGATCTGCAAAATACCTGACGGGTGTTTCAGCATTTTTGCCTTGTGAGACTGTGCCGCATCGCCGTGCCAGTGCCAAACCGGAATGTCTGCTTCTTCACAAAGCTCTGTAAGACGTGCAAACTGGTCATTTATGAGAGCTTTCAGCGGACCAATATAAATTGCCCCGACTGAGCGCGGCATATCCTCGGAAAAGAGTGTGAGAATAGGGAAAAAAGCGGCTTCTGTTTTGCCGGAAGCAGTTGAAGCTGAGAGGAGCAGGTGGTCGTCTGTGTTGAATATAGCGTCAGCGGCGGCAGTCTGTATGGCACGCAGTGACTCCCAGTTATTGCGGTAGATGAAGTCCTGAATGAAAGGTGCATAGCGGTCGAAAACGTTCATGCCGTGCACCTCATATAGTAAATTCTGCGAATTCTTCCTCCGCAGACTCTCCTTCCGGAGTTGCTGACGGCATAGAATCTGACATTATGAATTCGCTGACGTTTATATCCGGATTCTGGTAAATGATATCGAGAAGCTCGATAAGGTCGCGAATCACTTCACGCGGAGTAATATGACTTCCTGAGCCAATGCGTCCGAATTCGAGCTTTATGAAGTTAACGAGGTCGTCCTGAGTAACTTTGCGCTGATAGCCGAAAAGACCTGCATGGATATCTGCGAGTTTTTCGGTCAGGACGAGCATTTCCTCATAAGTGAGGGGGACGAGGTGAATGACAGGTGCGAGCATATCTTTCACTCCTTCTCTGCCGAAGCGTCCATCTGCAAGTCTTGACCTTAGTGCTTCATAGCTGTATACACCGCGGCGCGTATCCTCGATACATTGCGGAGTTCCGCCCATTATGATACCGAGGTGTTTAGCCTTGCCCTGAAGAGTATCGTTGTACATTGTGAGGATTTTTTCATAGTTGTACTGTCTTGTTATCGCGTTCGGAATCTTATAGATATTGACAAGTTCGTCAATGAGGACAAGCAGTCCGCCGTAGCCTGCACGTTTCAGAAATGCCGCAAAAAGCTTGATATATTCATACCAGTCATCGTCAGTGATAATGATGTTTACTCCGAGTTCGGACTTTGCTTCCGTCTTTGTTGAGTATTCTCCGCGGAACCACTTTACAACCTTAGCCTTGCTTTCGTCATTTCCTGATGCGTAAGAGCGGTAGTATATGGTCAGCAGTCGGGCGAAGTCGAAACCGTGTACCATTTCGTTCAGAGCGGATATTACTTCGTATATCTTCTTTTCGACGGCATCACCGAACTCCGGAGAGTCTGCTGTGAGACCGGTCTCAGCCGCTGTTTCTGACTGCACACTGCTTATCCAACGGTCGAGGATAAGAGTGAGGGCACCGCCGTCAGGACGTGTTTTTGTGGACATATTGCGGATCAGCTCCTTGTATGTAGCAAGTCCCTGACCCTTTGTACCCTGAAGTCTTCGTTCAGGGGATAGGTCAGCGTCAACGACTACAAAGCCTCTGTCCATAACGTGACTGCGGATAGTTTGCAGGAGAAAGCTTTTACCGCTTCCGTATTTGCCGACAATAAAACGGAATGACGCACCGCCGTCCTCAATAATGTCGACATCGTGAAGAAGCGCGTCTATTTCGAGTTCACGTCCAACCGTGATATACGGGAGTCCGATACGAGGAACGACTCCGCCTTTAAGAGAGTTTATGATTGCCGATGCGATTCGCTTCGGAACAGTTGGATTATTAGTCATATATTTCACCTCATGTGACGAAGCCTTGCAGTTCGTCGATGTAGTCTTCAATTAGTTCGGGTGTATCATTGCTCATGTCGATAACGGTATCACCGATCAGATCGAAGAGTTTTTCGTTGATGCTGTCAGCGAGGATAGAGGGCATTTCACCGGAATTTTTTGCGGCTGACGCCCAGTTTCCGCCGTTTAAGAGAGCTTTCAGGAAAAGAGTTTCACCGACAGAAAGTGGCGAATCTGTGTTATTTTCCGGCAGTTCAGGTTCGGCACTTTCGATTTCGGGAGCAACGTCTTCCTCTTCCTCGACAATGAGTTTATCTCGCGTGATATCGGCTGCGGACCGGATACTTTCGAGTTTTGAAAGGTCGATTTCGATATTCATAGCCTTGTGCCGCATTTTTTCCTCGTCAATAAGGTCGAGTTCCTTTTTAATGATAGCTGAAAAGCTTTTCGAGACTTCGGCAGGTCGCAGTTTATATCGAAAGTCGTACCTTTCACGCATGAGATGGTCGAGCATTTTCATCAGTTCGCCCAGCTGACTGCTCCGTGAGCGGTTTCCATAGAATTTACGGCATCGCCAGATTCCGTTACGGCAGGTGTATGAGTGTATTTCATTCAGCGAATAATCGGTATTTCTGGTGGTGTTTCTATCGTAGAAAACAGTTGATTCAAACAGTCGGCAGTTCATTTCCGTCATGTGACCAAAGAGCTTATCACAAAGGGAATTTTTTCTATGTTCACTGAAAAATACCGATGATGCACGGAATACTCTGACAGCAGCGTTTCTGAATTCTTCCGGATACTGAATATAAAACCGAGAGTGTTCCACCGGATAAGATGAAAGCTCCATAATCGCATGGAACAGCTCTTCATCAGTGGAATTCTCTGCGTGTATCAGCTTTATCAGCGCATTGTCAAATATCATATCCGGACTGTCACTGATGAGCTGCGGGTCGAGCTGATAATACACGCAGTAGTCGACTATCCAACGCGTCAGGAGTTTAGAGAATGAATCGTCAGTGTAATTCTTACCGAGTTCTTTCAGGATCATGAGTCCGGATTCCGGAGATTTAACACCGATATTGTTGATAATTTCATAGGTGTACATAAAAATAAACGGAACAGGAGCGGGTTTATATTCGCCTTTACGGACGTATGAGCGCCATGAGAAATAACCGCGGAGCTGTTCATTATCGAGGTCACGGTAAGTGGGAAAGAACTTTGTGAAATCGGTCGTGTACTCGTAAACATCAGAGAAGTCCTGCATGAAAACACCCTGATTGTAGAACAGCCATGCTGAGGTTTTCCAGTATGCTTCGGGGGTAAAGGCGATAGCTTTCATGTCTTTGATTTTCTGCGGAGTTTCAGGAGTTTTTATCTGTGAGGCGCGTTTTAGTATCGGCTCATCAGAGTAGACCTTGTCCCTGAATGCGCGGCTGTTGAGCAGTTTTTCATCGGTCAGAATAGAATTAAGAATGTCTTTAACGTCCGACATTTTCACGCCTCCTTTTTGATATCGTTACCTTTTATTATAGCATATGTAGCCGTATAAAGCAACAGTTAATGCACAAAAAAAGCCTGTCCGAATGGACAGGCTTAAAGCTTTTATAAAGTAAATTACTTTGAGATAAGCTCAAGAGTATCTCTTGCAATGAGGAGCTCTTCGTTTGTAGGAACGATCCAAACCTCGATCTTTGAATCGGGAGTAGAAAGCTTTGTGAGCTTGCCTCTTACAGACTTGTTGAGTTCCTTATCGATCTTGATACCGAAGTATTCCATATCTGTGCAGACACCCTCACGTACTTCCCATGAGTTCTCACCGATACCGCCGGTGAAGAGAATAGCGTCAACACCGTTCATAGCAGCAGCGTAAGAACCGATGTACTTCTTGATCTCGTAAACGAGCATATCAGAAACGAGCTGAGCTCTCTTATTTCCTTCATTAGCAGCAGACTGAACGTCACGGTTATCAGAACCAACACCGGAAACTCCGAGGAAACCGGACTTCTTGTTCATGTATTCGCTCATCTCAGAAGGAGTGAAGCCATGCTTGTCAGCAACAAATGTAACAGCAGAGGGGTCAACAGCACCTGTACGTGTACCCATTACAACACCGTCGAGGGGAGTGAATCCCATTGAAGTATCAACAGACTTGCCGCCGTCAACAGCAGTGATGGAAGAACCGTTACCGAGGTGGCAGGAAACGATCTTGAGGTCTTCAACATTCTTACCCATAGCCTCAGCGAGAGCCTTGGAAACGAATCTGTGAGATGTACCGTGGAAGCCGTACTTTCTTACGTGGTAGTTCTCGTAGTCCTCATAGGGGAGACCGAACATGAATGCCTTTGCGGGCATTGTCTGATGGAAAGCAGTATCGAATACAACTACCTGAGGAACATTTGCGGGGATAACGCTCTTACATGCACGGAGTGCGAGTGCGTGAGCGTGATTATGTACAGGAGCGAGTTCGCGGAGTTCGTCGATCTTGTCGATAACTTCGTCAGTAACGAGAACAGACTTGTCGAATACGTCAGCACCCTGTACTATACGGTGACCTACAGCAGAGATCTCGTCCATGCTGTCGATTACCTTAGCGTCGCTCTTTGTGAGAGCTTCAACGAGCTTCATGAAAGCTTCTGTATGTGTGGGGAAAGCGCAGTCCTCATCGAGAGTTCTGCCGTCAGCAGCCTTGTGAGCGATGTGACCGTCGATACCGATACGGTCGCAGTTACCCTTTGCGAGAACGCTCTCATCGTCCATATTGATGAGCTGATACTTGAGCGATGAGCTGCCTGCATTAACAACTAAGATTATCATAGTAATAATATCCTTTCATCTGAATAAATTTTTTGCACGTAATATTATAACATATTCTTCCTGAAATTGCAACACCCACAGAGCAATATTTCTTATTTAATTATATTACCTGTAAAAAAATCGGTGAAATCATTGACAAATCACTTGTTTTCAGCGATAATATAATATGTATGGGATAATATACGGGAGAAAGAAAAAGAGGAAATCAGAATGAAGATAAGCGGTGTTATATGTGAATACAATCCGTTTCACAACGGACATCTCTATCATATCGACGAGACCCGCAGAAACGGTGCGACACACATAGTTTCCGTAATGAGCGGAAGCTTTGTGCAGCGTGGAGACGTAGCTGTAATGGATAAGCACAGGAGAGCGCGTCTTGCCGTAAAATCTGGGGTCGACCTTGTGATAGAGCTGCCTGTACAGTTCAGTCTTGCGCCTGCGGAGAGTTTTGCTGCGGGGGCAGTGTGGCTGCTGAATGGACTTGGAGTAGTTGATGAACTGTCATTCGGCAGTGAATGCGGAGACGTTGGCAAACTCACTTCTGCACTTGAAAAAGTAGACAGCATAGCTGCCGAAAAAAGGGCAGATATACTTGAAATTATGGAAAAGGGGTATACCTATCCGAGGGCGCTATGCTCGGTAGTCAACGGAATTGACCCACGCTCCGGAGCACTTATTTCAGAGCCTAACAATACACTTGCAATAGAGTATATCCGCGCACTGCGGGCTTTCAGGTCAGATATTCAGCCGTTCACGGTGAAACGTTCGGGAGCACAGCATGACAGCAGTGAAACATCGGGTGAAACAGCGAGTGCATCGTATATACGTGAAAAGGTGCTTTCCGGAGCCGATACATCTGAGCTTTACGACCTAATGCCTGATATATGGGCAAATGCGGTTCATGAGTGTATTGAGTCGGGAAGCATTGCCAAACTCGAACGTCTTGAAAGAGTTATACTTTACCGTCTGAGAATGTCATCACCTGAAGAAATAGCTTCACTCAGTGATATAGGACAGGGTCTTGAACACCGGATATTCGGCGCAAGAATGGCGGGTACGCTCGACGAACTGCTTTTGTCTGTAAAAACCAAGCGATATACAATGGCGCGTATCAAGCGAATACTGCTTTCACTGCTCATAGGCATAACCCGTGAAGACATGACTCATATGCCGCCATACGGAAGAATACTCGCATTAAACGAAAAAGGCAGAGAGATACTCGCAAAGGCAAAAGGCAGAGCATCAATGCCATATGCGACATCGCTCGCATCTCTTTCACGCGTTAACCGTGTTACAAAGCGTTTTGCCGAACTTGAAGGCAGAGCCTCTGACATATATGGACTTTCACTTGACACAGTCACTTCGTCTGTTGACGATTTAAAGGCGAAGATAATGATAGACCTGGAGTGAATTATGGTTAGGATAATTATTATTACAGCGCTCACACTTGTTACCGCTGTATTGTTTATTCTGTTCAGAGGTGACACATTTGTCCGACCGGAATCGTCAGATATGGCTGAGGAGGTTTTTGCTGAAAAAACAGAAACGTCCAGACCTGTTTCCACAGAGCCGGAACCCACTACTGAAGCTGAAACGACTGTTCCCGAGCCGGAAGTGACAGACATTGCCATGCCTGAGGGATATGAACTTCCGGCTGCCTGTGCGCTTGAAATGGAAACAGTCATGCAGAATCCCGAACTGCCTACAGGCTGTGAGATAACTGCTCTTACACAGACTCTCAACTACTACGGATTCAGTGCAGATAAGGTCACTATGGCAGACGTTTTTCTCAAAACCGATACTATCGGTTATTACACGATGAATGAGGTCTATATCGGCAATCCTCATACAGATGGATTCGGCTGCAATGCACCTGTCATAGTGAATGCGGCAAATGATTTCTTTGATTACATAGGTTCAGACTGGTATGCGGTCGACCTCACAGGTACCCCGCTTGAAGGTGTATTCTATCAGATAGAGCAGGGCAGACCAACTGTTATATGGACTACCATGTATCAGTATGAGACCCATGCTGAGTACGAGTTCACACTTGGCTGCGGTGAGGACTTCTACTTTAATCCGTGCCAGCACTGTGTAACTATATTCGGCTATGACATGGAGGAGAAGAAGGTGCACGTAGCCGACCCGCTCGTAGGAAATGTCAAATACGACATGGAGCGTTTTGAGCGTATATACGATTCAATGGGCAGGCAGGCGGTAGTTCTCTGCGGAAACGCTGAAACTGCCGGTAAGGAGTTCAGGGACGACGGTGAAAAAGCTGAATGGCTCGCTGTTAATCGTCCGCCGGAGCCTGCTGATGAATCACAGGAGGGATAAAGTGATAAAAGGGGTAATATTTGACCTTGACGGTACACTTATAGATTCAATGAGAATATGGTACGACATTGACCGCAGATTTCTGCGCGAGAACGGTGTTACAGACCCGCCGGATGATATCTCTGACAGAATGAAAAAGATGACTATTGAAGATTCGTCGCAGTACTTCATTACAGAGTTCGGACTTGACTGCACTGTTAAAGACGTCATCAGCCGTATTGAGGAAATGGTACGTATAGAGTACGAGGAGAGCATACCATTAAAACCCGGAGTTGAAGATGTACTCGACCTGCTTGAAAGTAAGAATATTCCGTATGGAGTTGCGACTGCTACGTATAAACGTCTCGCTGAAGCGGCACTTAAACGATGCGGAATATATGACCGCATGAAGTTTCTGTTTACTGACAGGGAATACCCGAATGGCAAACGTTTTCCGGATATATTCATCGGCGGAGCTGACAAAATGGGGATATCTCCCGCAGAAACGCTCGTAGTTGAAGATTCGCTTCATTGTATCGAAACTGCACATGATGCCGGATTTGTGACAGCGGCGGTATACGATGAAGCTGCATCAGCTGAATGGAATGAGATAAAAGCGGTCGCTGATTATTGTTTTGAAGATATGAGCGGACTTACCGCTCTGTTTAAATAAGAAGGATACTGATATGAAAAAGGTAATGGTTGGAATGAGCGGCGGAGTTGACAGCTCTGTTGCGGCAATGCTCCTTCGTGAGCGTGGATACGATGTTATGGGAGTGACACTGAAAATGTTCGGCGACGAGGACATTGCTCAGGCACAGAAAGAGGGAAAGACCTGCTGTGCACTTTCAGATGTGCTTGATGCGCGTGAAGTTGCAAGAAAGCTTGGATTTGAGCATCTGGTGTTCAATTTCAGGGACTGCTTCCGCGAGTGCGTTATGGAGCAGTTTGCACAGAGCTATCTTTGCGGCAGAACGCCTAATCCGTGCATAGAATGCAACAGACACGTCAAATTCGGTAAAATGCTTCTCAGAGCTCAGGAATTAGGCTATGACTGTATAGCTACCGGTCATTATGCAGTTATCGCATACAATGAAAACACAGGAAGATGGGAACTACGCAGACCTGCTGACCGCAGTAAAGACCAGACATATGTACTTTATTCAATGACGCAGGAACAGCTTTCGCATACCATTTTCCCGCTTGGAGAGCTTGAAAAATCGCAGGTCAGGGAGCTTGCAGAAAAGGCAGGGCTCGTTAATTCAAATAAGCCTGACAGTCAGGACATTTGTTTCGTGCCGGACGGCGATTACGCAGGATTCATACACCGGTACAAAAATATAGAGACTCCGCACGGAAACTTTGTTGACACAAGCGGAAAAGTTCTCGGTGAGCATAAGGGCATCATAAACTATACGGTCGGACAGCGCAAGCACCTCGGCATTTCCCTCGGAAAGCCTGCATATGTGGTCTGCAAGGACGTTGAGTCGAACACGGTTACTCTCGGTGACGAGGCAGACCTTTACACAGATTCACTCATTGCTGACGACTTCAACCTCATCTCAGTTGCTGAAATTACCGAGCCTATGCGGGTTACAGCCAAGACCCGCTACAGTCAGAAGGAACAGCCGGCAGTTGTCTCATACATCGGAAATGGTGAGTACAAGGTAGAATTTGACGAACCGCAGAGGGCTGTAACAAGCGGACAGGCAGTAGTTTTGTATGACGGAGACGTCGTAGTCGGCGGAGGAACTATAAAATAAGCGGAGGAACGTATGAAAACAGCACTTCTTGTAATAGATATGCAGAATGATTACCTATATGAAAAACGCAAAAGTAGATTTGCCTACGATACAAAGAAGCTGACGGCTGATGTAAACTCGCTGATACACCGATATGACGATGATGGGAGCGATGTGATATATATCAGGCATATTATTCAGAATCTTCCGACAAACCGGCTTTTGTTCGGCTATTCGATTGCCGGCACTGAGGGTGCGGAGCTTTATGGCGGACTTGATATAGTATCGGACTACTGTTTCGACAAGCTTTTTGGCGACGCTCTTACAAATAAGAAGCTGCTGGAAATGGTAAATGAAAAAGGATACGACGAACTGCATATCTGCGGACTTGACGAGTTTGGCTGTGTGACTTCCACAGCTCTCGGAGCTGCAAAGCGCGGAATAACCGCGAAGATAGTCCGCAGCGGAACAGTTTCAGTATTTCCGGAGGGCAAACAGGCAAAGGGACGCGAAAAACTCCGTAAAGCAGGCATAGAATACATATGACCGGTAACTCTTGATTCTGATTTATATAGATAGGAAGTATCATGGAATACAAATTTGAAAAGCTAACTGAAAAAATATATGTCTGTGCGAGCAGTGACCACCGTTTCGGTACGGACGCTTTTCTGCTGACGGATTTTTCCGGATATAGGCAGAAGGACAAGGTATGCGACCTCGGAACAGGCTGCGGTATAATACCGCTTATAATGCAGAAGTATAAGCCGCCGCAGGTTACGTATGCTGTCGATATACAGGAGGGTGCGATAGAGCAGCTGCGGCTCGGAATTGAGCGGAGTGAAGTTTCGGGCATTATTCCGGTATGTGCAGACCTTAAGGAATTGTGGGACGATGCTCCTCTCGGCAGACTCGACCTTGTAACGTGCAATCCGCCGTATAAGGCTGATAATGCCGGATTTCAGAGTGCGATAACTGCTCAGCGTATAGCGCGTCACGAGATACTTTGTACTATTGATGATGTTTGTGCGGCAGCTTCAAAACTTCTTAAATATGGCGGCAGACTTTGTGTGTGCAATCGTCCGGAACGCTTGAGCGATGTCATATTTGCAATGAAGTCGCACGACATAGAACCGAAGCGGCTGCGAATGGTATCAAAAGGTCCGGAGGAAGCTCCGTGGCTGTTTCTTATTGAAGGCAAGAAGGGCTCGAAGCCGTTCATGAAGGTAGAGCCTCAGCTGTATATCCGCAGCGGCGACGATTTCACAGACGAGCTGAAAAGAATATACGCTACAGGAAAGGAGCAGGAATGAGCGGTACACTTTATATTATAGGTACACCGATAGGCAACATGGAGGACATTACTCTCCGTCAGCTGAGAATGCTTGAGGAGGCAGACTTCATATGTGCCGAAGATACAAGAGTAACACTGAAGCTGCTAAATCGTTACGAGATAAAGAATGAGCTTGTCAGCTTTCATGAACACAGCTCACGCGCGGAAGCTCAGCACATCATCGACAGACTGATTTCCGGGCAGAGCTGCGGAGTTGTGACCGATGCGGGAATGCCGTGTATCTCCGACCCCGGAGAGGTGCTTGTAAAGCTTGCGTACGAGAATGGAATCGACGTAAAGGCTGTTCCCGGACCAGCTGCTGTCACAACTGCTGCTGCACTTTCGGGACTTCATGTGGGACGTTTCACATTCGAGGGATTCCTTCCTGTTCCTAAAAAGGAACGAGCTGAACGTTTAGAACTTATCCGCAGCGAGACTGGAGTAATGATATTCTATGAAGCTCCGCATAAGCTGCGCGCTACGCTGTCCGACCTCGCAGAAACTTTTGGCGGCGACAGAAAAATATCACTCTGCCGCGAGATAACAAAGCTTCATGAAGAGACACTGCGTTTCACACTCGAAGAGGCAAAGGCATATTATTCAGAAAATGAGCCGCGCGGCGAGTATGTACTTGTAGTTGAGGGAATGAGCGGTGAAGCGGAAAAGCTGACTCTTGAACAGGCACTTGAACAGGTGAAAAAGCTGATAGAAATGGGCGAAAAGCCTACTGATGCCTGCAAGGCAGTCGCGAAGGAGACAGGCTACAAAAAAGGCGAACTCTATTCTGCACTGCAATAATCAGGTCACAGCTGCAAAAACTTCATACATTTTTATAAAAGAATTTGGCTATAATTCGCATGATTTTGATACTTCCATAAAAATGTTATGAAAATATGAACAAAAACACTTGAAATTTGTCGTGATATATGATATAATATTATCGCTGCATTGACTTCTTGTTTGTTGCATTTTAACATATTATGTATATATATATTCTGTCTGCCGCGCAAGCAGCTTTGCTGCGGCTTGGAAAAGAGGTTGTATCTTATGATCTGCGATCTGCATTGTCACACCAAACTTTCTGACGGTTCACTCGGTATTGAGGACATAATAGCTCAGGCAAAACGTACAGGCATAGACTGGCTTTCAATTACTGACCACGACACGATGGCTTCATTTTCAAGAGCTGATGTTATCGGTCAGCGTGAGGGCGTTAAGATACTTCACGGAGTTGAGCTTTCTGCGTGGGATAAGGAGAGAAACAGCAAGGTCCACATTCTTTGCTATGCTCCGCAGAAACCCGACCGTCTTGAGGGACTCTGCCTTAAATCATGCGAGATAAGAAAAGCGTGTTCAAAGGAAATGATTGAAAAGGTCATGCAGAAATACCCGATAACCATCGAGAGTATTCTAAAGCATACCACTGCTTCAAAGAGCATTTTCAAGCAGCATATAATGCGTGCACTTATTGATTACGGATATGCACTTGAATTCTACGGTCAGCTTGACAGTGAACTTTTTAATCCGAAGAAAGGAAGCTGCTACGTTGAACGTGAGTATCCTGATGTAAACTTTGTTATCGACCTTATCCATACTGCACGCGGAGTAGCCGTAATGGCTCACCCTGCACAGTATGACAATATCGAACTCCTTGAAGAACTTGCAAAGAAGGGGAAGATAGACGGAGTTGAGATAGGTCACTATTCCGCTGACGAGGATTACCGCAAACAGCTAAGCGATATCGCTGACAAGTATGACATTATCAGAACAGGCGGTTCGGACTTCCATGGACTTTATAACAGTGTTCCTACTCATCTCGGAAGCGAAACAACATCACAGCATGACCTTGAAAGGATAATCAAGCTTGCAGCAAAGAAAGACTGAAATGGACTTATTAAAGACAGGAATGAGAGCTGTACCTGCTCTCATTTCTTTTATCATGATGATACTTTTCCTGCTTCCTATGGGAACAGGCATAATCAACCTCGGAAACTGTGCAGGAGCGGTGATAACAGCCGCGCTGACCGCGCTTTTCGTTTATTGGGACAAGTTTACCGGAATAGTCTCACGTATGTGGGAGAGCAGAGCCGGACGTGTTTTAATATGTGTTACAGCGTCTTTTGCGGCACTATGCGTGATACTTGCGGCTGTGATAAGCGGTTTCATGGTCAGGGAGATGACCGACAGACCGAAGAATACTGATACAACTGTAGTTGTGCTTGGGTGCAAGGTCAAAAACGGAGCTCCGAGCTTAATGCTCGGACGCAGACTAAATGCCGCGTATGAGTATCTGACAGTGGAGCCTGATGTAAAAGTAATAGTTTCCGGCGGAAAGGGCGACGACGAGATAATAAGTGAAGCTCAGTGCATGAGGGACTATCTTGTCGACAGAGGTATAGCTCCGGAACGTATCTATATGGAGGACAAGTCCACGGATACGGACGAGAATCTCCGCTTTTCACAGGATATCATCAGACGTGAGGGACTTCCCGAACATATTACGATAGTCACCGACGGTTTTCATCAGCTGCGTTCTGATATGAAGGCTGAAAAACTGGGAATGAGAGCATATAATATATCAGCACACACTCCGTGGTGGCTTGTACCGACATACTGGGTACGTGAGTGGTTCGGAATTATATACTATATAATAAGGTAGGATATTATGAAATATATTATACAGAAAAAAAGCGACGGTTTATATGTCTCTTCATCAAAGCTCAGTGTAACGTGTAAAGCGTTTGCACGCTGGTTCAAAACTGAGAGACAAGCTAAGAATTATATGTACAGATGCGGACTGAAAAGTAAACAGGTAAATATCTGTACAATTGAACCGGATGGAATGTTTACTGTTGACAGAGAGAAGATAATAGCCGCATACAGAAAAAACGAGAAACTTGGCTGATATGGTCAGATTGCTTAAAAAAATTGTATCAGGTTCGGTTGCGGCAGTTCTGATGAACACTGTTCCTCTTGCGGCATATGCCGGTGAAACGGAGCAGAAGCAGTTTCCGGAGCGGTTTGATATGAGGGAAGTTTTCCCTGTTACACCGGTCAAAAATCAGGGGATATACGGTACCTGTTGGGCACATTCGGCTATAGCAAGCGCTGAGAGCAGTCTGGTCAGAGCGATACCATCGGTCGACCTTTCTGAGTTTCACACTGCTTATTATACATATTACGGCGACGACCAGATAAAACACACGGCATCTGATATTGAGTCGCTTATGAAACTTGGCGGTACTTCGGCAACTGTAACATCTTTGTGGGCGCAGTGGATAGGTCCTGAGTACGAGCAGATGCTGAAATACGGTGATACCGGTTTTTTCGATGATGAAAATGCTGTTGCCGCGTTAAAGAATGAGCATCCGTATATGCTGAAAAATGCGTATATGTTTGACTATAACAAGGAGCGGACAGATGAGTCGGAGGTAAACGACCTCGTAAAGCAGTTTGTCAGCAGTGGACTTGCTGTAGACGTTGCATATTATTCTGATTCAAGTAAATGTTATGATTACACTCTCTGCTCGACAAACAGCCGGAAGAAGCCGCGATTTGCGAATCACTCGGTCGCGATAATCGGCTGGGACGACAGTTTTCCGGCAGAGAATTTCAAGATACCAGCTGAAAAAGACGGTGCATGGCTTGTAAAAAACAGCTGGGGGGAACAGTATGGTGATGATGGATACATATGGATATCCTATG
Organism: Ruminococcus flavefaciens; assembly: GCA_902792235.1. Classification (GTDB taxonomy): domain Bacteria; phylum Bacillota; class Clostridia; order Oscillospirales; family Ruminococcaceae; genus Ruminococcus; species Ruminococcus flavefaciens_AE. The sequence goes on along the minus strand of CADAYP010000010.1, from coordinate 2,650 downwards.
AGGACAGGTCACTTTCAGACTTTGCTGTGTATGAACTCAGAAGCGGCTATGACTACAAGTACAATTTTCAGCATGATACATATGTGCCGCTTCAGACACTTTCTCCGTATGACGATTCCGATGAAACAGGAGAAGTGTATATGGCTAACGTTTTTACAGTGGAAAAGCCTGTACGTATCGACTCTATAGGAACATATATATGCAAGCCTGATACGGAGTACGAAATAACAGTATACACCGGACTTTCAGATAAATCTGACCCGACTTCGGGAATTGCCTCGTCAGTTACTACAGGAAATGAGAAACTCACTGGATATGTAACTCTTGACCTTGATGAAGCTGTAGTTGCAGGTGATGAAGGAAAAGAGGACTTTTCAGTTGTTGTGAAGCTGAAAAACGACGATTCTTCATTCCTGATACCGGTTGAGTCGTGTCTGAGGGTAACAGATGATACAACAGGAAAAGTGACTGACCTCGGAAGCTACACAACAACAGACGGGATAAAGTCGCATACAGGTAAAAATGAAAGTTTTCTCAGTGCGGACGGAAAAAATTGGGAGGATACTTCTCAGACAGCCATTGAATACACTGAGGAAGATGAACAGGAATTGCTTGTGACTCTTGAAGAGGACCTGTATGACGGCATTGAAGATGATGAAACTGAAGAACTCAATAAAGCGGCTAAGACACTTGAAAAGTTCAGAAAAATGTTTGCAGAGGGGAGTGTATCAGCGATAATCGGTAACATATCGCTGAAAGCATACGCTAATGACCTCGGCAACGTCACATTTTCACATATTTCAGGGGGAGTACCTGCCGGAGAAAAGGTAACACTTATTTCAAAAGAGGGAAAAGAGGTCTATTTCAGAACTTCCGAGGACACAAAGTTTGTGAAATATGATTCACCTATAGAAATAAAAAATGTTACAGAAATTTATACATCGACTGAACCTGACGGTTCAAATGCTGTAAGCAGGCGGTATTATCCAGAAAAAGCGGCATTGAGTGCAATGTCATACCACACATATTCAAATGGAAAAAAAGGAAAAACTCAGAATTGCACATTTGATGACGCAAATCCACATATTATTATAGAAGCAGACGAAGATGCTGACAGCATATGCTTTTGTCCGAAATCAACAGCTTCAGTCAATTTCGGAGGCAAGACCTATCTGCCTGATAGTTCCGTAAATGCGGAAATCAAACCCGGCAGGCACGATGAAATCATGATCCTCAGCAGGAACGGTGTTCCTGACGGAGAGGTGACTGTAACAATTATAAAGTGCAGTATGGGTGATGCTGACGGAAACGGAGTAGTTGATGCAAGAGATGCGAGTATGGTGCTCGCACATTATTCGTCACTTTCTGTAGGCGGAAAAGGTGAAATACCTCATGAAATGGAGAAATATTCCGACTATGACGGCAACAGTATCATAGACGCAAAAGATGCAAGCTGTATACTAATGCATTATTCTGAACTCTCAACAAGCTGAATAGTTGGGATAATATAGACAAAAACCAAATGTAACAAATAGTATAATCTTGGGATATTTGGGCAAATAGTATAAAAGATTCTTCTCGTTTATAGGAAATAAGAGCTAAAAAGTCGGTTACCAATTTGTAACTTTTGGAGATTTACAGTTTTTATTATGTTAAAGTTAACAATGTATCGGTGTTGAAAGTGTACAAGATGTGCAAAAAATATTAAAGAACGATACAAAACATTGACTTTGACACGAAAATACGGTATATTTTATATACGAAAGCAGTACTCCTGTAATAAACATAAACGGGAACGGAGATACTCTCCTGTATTGCCTCAATGATTACAAAGGCCATGAGCCTTAAGTAATAGTCCACAAGGACACAACCGGCTGCGGAGTAAAGAAACTCAGCATCGGCGAGGACATTCACCATGTTTGAGCAGATAGAAAAAACGGCCGGAAAAATCAATCTCTCATACATATTATATTGAAAAAATATAATATAAACTTTAAGGAGGAAAATTCTAATGAACACACTTAAGAAAACTTTAGCATTAGTTGCTACTCTTGCAATGGCTGCAACAGCTCTCGCAAGCTGCGGCGACGATTCAAGCTCATCCACATCTGAGTCAAAGGCTGACACAACAAAGGCTTCTGACGATTCTGCTGCTGACACAACAAAGACTGACACATCTGAGGCTTCTACTGGTGAGATCGACGCTTCTGTTAAGACAGGCGGCGACACATTCACAGTTGCAGCTTGGAACGCAGACGATGTTCCTTACCTCATCGCACAGTGGAAGGGTCTTGACTACAAGACAATCGTTGACGATCTTTCTGATAACAAGGTTGACGGCATCAACTGCATCGTATTCGGTGTAGGCGGCGGTGACGCTTCTGAGCGTTATGATCAGCTCTTCAACGACGGTACAGACCTCGACGTTTACTTCTGCGAAGCTGACTGGGCTCTCAAGTACATCAACGACGATTCCAAGACTCTTGCACTCAGCAAGCTCGGTCTCGGCGATGACGATTTCGCAAACATCTACAAGTACACAGATGAGATCGGTAAGGATTCCAACGGCGTTCGTAAGGGCGTTTCATGGCAGGCTGCAGCAGGCGGATTCGCTTACAGAGCTGACCTCGCTAAGGATTACCTCGGTGCT